>JACQDL010000058.1 GCA_016201065.1 Actinomycetota bacterium | reverse complement strand
CTCTTCACCGGAACCACTGTGAGTGATGGGTCCGGCCCATCCGCGGGGAGATCCACTGTCCGTCAGTGGGGAGCTTTCCTGTCCGCCAGCGGGGAAGCCAACTGGCCACCAACGGGGAGTTTGCCGTGTCCGCTGACACCCCGTCTCGTCTCCTGGGCGAAACGGGGGCTCGGTGTTTCCCGCGGCACGAGCCACGAGACTGTGCGCCGGGTGATCCAGCGTGTCGACGCCGGGGAGAGACTTGAGACACCGTGCGCGTGCTGGCCGAGGTCGTGGGCATCCTCCTACCGTGGAGCGACCGGCCGGCCGTCCGCGCCTTCCGCGAAGCCATCGGGGCCATCGGGGCCATCGGGGCGTAGCGTCAGGAGGCAGCCTCGGCCGTGATCCACTCGGCGACCGCCTGAATGACGAAGGCCTGCCAGGCCTGGCTCTGTGGGTTGAGGTACCGCGGGTCCTCATGCACCGCGAAGCCGTGCTGTGCCCCCTCGATCTCGACCAGCCGGTGCTCCGCCCGCAACCGGGGGAGGACCGCCCGCGTCGACTCGATCGGCACGAGCGTGTCCCGCGTGCCATGCACCAGCAACGTTGGTGCCCTGATCTCACCGAGCGCACCCTCCAGGTCGAACCAGAACACCTCGTTGAAGATCGCCCGGCCATGCCGCAAGCTCGGGGAGATCGCCAAGAACCCCTGCTCGCTCAGCGTCGCGGCAGCCTCGGGCCGGAGGTGGTCGTCCACCCAGAACGGCATGTTGTCGATCGTCCGCCGCTTGTAGTTGAGCTGCGGGTTCAGCAGCACCAGCCGATCGATCTCCGTCGGCCTTTTCGCCGCGTAGTAGGCGCAGATACCGCCGCCGAAGCTCGCCCCCAGCAGGGTGACCCCACCACCATGCACCAGCACCACGGCCCGGTCCCTGGGCTCTTCCGGCATCGCCAGCGTGGCCCCGAGCCGCAAACCGTCGAGAGTGGCGATGCTCGTCGCCCGGTGGTCAGCCATACCCAGATCCTGGCAGGTCCCCGGCTTGGCGCTCAGCCGGCCGGCCCGGTCGGACCGCCCGCCCCCGCCCGATCGCGGGCGCGGGCGGCCAGCGCGCGCACCACGTCCGCCCGCCCCTCCAGGATCAGCCGGCGGAGCGCCGCGGGCACGTCCGGGCCGGCGAGGAAGGCGTCGGCGGCGGCCAGCACGGACTGCTCCACCAGGCCCGGGAACAGACCGACCACGACCCGCTGCGCGGACTCGCTGGTACGCCGCTTCCAGACCTCCGGCACCATCGCGAAGTAGCGGTCCAGGTAGGGACGTTGCAGCTCGGCGTGCGCGGGGTGGGCGAAGCCCAGGATGATCGCGTCGTTGATGGCGTTCGGCAGCTCGTCGTTCTCGGTGGCCTCCCGCCACGCCGCCTCCTTCGCGGCCGGGTCCGGACGCAGGGCCCGCGCGGTGGCCGCCCTGCGCAGCCCGGTGGCGGTGTTGTCCCGGACCAGCTCGGCGTCGATCTCCTGCTCCCCGGCCCCGCCCGCCGCGACCAGCCCGTGCAGCAGGCTCCACCGCAGGTCGGTGTCCACGCTCAGCCCGGCGATCAGCTTGGTGCCGTCGAGCACGCCGCGCAGCACCGGCAGGTGCTCCGGGCTGCGCGCGGCGGCGGCGAACGCCCGGGCCCAGGCGAGCTGGTGGTCGCTGCCCGGCTCGGCGCCACGCAGCGCGGCGAGCGCCGCGTCCGCCCAGCTCCGCCAGCCGGCCGGGGCCCACTCGGGGTCGGCGAAGCGGTGCAGCGCGGCGCCGACCTGCCGGTGCAGCGTCTGCACCGCCCCGATGTCGGTCTCCGCACCGATCCCGGAGAGTACGAGCTGGAGGTAGTCGCGGGCGGCCATCTCGCCGTCCCGGGTCATGTCCCAGGCGGCGGCCCAGCACAGCGCCCTCGGCAGCGACTCGGTGAGCTCGCCGATCCGGTCCCGCACGCAGGCCAGCGACGCCTCGTCCAGCCGCATCTTGCAGTAGGTGAGGTCGTCGTCGTTGACGAGTACGAGGTCCGGGCGGGGCTGGCCGATGAGCTCCGGCACCTCGGTGCGGGCGCCGCTGACATCCAGCTCGACCCGGTGCACCCGGGCCAGCGGGGTGCCCGCATACAGCCCGATGGCCAGCCGGTGGCTGCGCAGCACGTTGCTGTCGGCCACCTCCCGTGGCGCGGTCTGCACGACGGCGAAGGAGTCGATCCGCCCGCGGGCGTCCACGGTGAGCTCCGGCCGGATCGTGTTCAGCCCGGCGGTCTCCAGCCACTGCCCGGACCAGCCGGACAGGTCCCGCCCGGAGGACTCCTCCAGGGCCCGCAGCAGGTCGGCGAGGGTGGTGTTGCCGTACTCGTGCCGCCGGAAGTAGGTCCGCAGCCCGGCCAGGAACTCCTCGGTGCCGACGTAGGCGGCGAGCTGCTTGAGCACCGAGGCGCCCTTGGCGTAGGTGATCCCGTCGAAGTTGACCTCCACCGCCTGCATGTCCGGGATGTCGCAGGAGATCGGGTGCGTCGAGGGGAGCTGGTCCTGCCGGTAGGCCCAGGTCTTCTCCACGTTGACGAACGTCGTCCACGCCTGCCGCCAGCGGGTGGCCCCGCTCTGGCACAGCACGCTGATGAAGGTGGCGAAGGACTCGTTCAGCCACAGGTCGTCCCACCACCGCATGGTGACCAGGTCGCCGAACCACATGTGCGCCATCTCGTGCAGCAGCGTCTCGGCCCGCCGCTCGTAGGCGTAGTCGGTCGTCTTCGACCGGAAGACGTAGTCCTCCAGGATCGTCACGCAGCCGGCGTTCTCCATCGCCCCGGCGTTGAACTCCGGCACGAAGAGCTGGTCGTACTTGCCGAACGGGTAGCGGTAGCCGAAGTTGGCGTGGTACCAGTCGAAGCCCTGCTTGGTAACGGTGAAGATCTCGTCCGCGTCCAGGTGCTCGGCCAGTGACCGGCGGCAGAACACGCCGAGGTCGATCCCGTCGTGATGGTCGTCGACCCGGTGGTACGGCCCGGCGACCAGGGCCGTGATGTACGTCGAGATCCGGGGCGTCGTCGCGCACCGCACGACCTTGCCGCCCTCCGGCCGCTCCTCGACGCCGATCACCGGCCCGTTGGAGACCACCTCCCAGTCCGCGGGCGCCGTGACGGTCAACGTCAGCGTGGCCTTGAGGTCGGGCTGGTCGAAGCAGGCGTACATCCGCTTCGCGTCGGCGGTCTCGAACTGGGAGTACAGGTAGACCCGCTTGTCCACCGGGTCCACGAAGCGGTGCAGCCCCTCGCCGGTGTTCATGTAGAGCAGGTCGGCGTCGACCACGAGCTCGTTGCGGGCGGCCGGCGACCGCAGGACGATCCCGCCCGCCGTGGTGTAGCCGCTGAGGTCCACCGGCACCCCGTTGAGCTCCGCCCGGTGGATCCGGTCGGCGATCAGGTCGATGAACGTGCTCTCGCCCGGGTGGCGGCAGTCGAAGCGCACCACGGTCCGGGAGCGGAACGTCCGGTCGCCGGGCCCACCGATGCCGTCGGTCAGGTCCAGCGCGACGTCGTAGGACAGCACGTGCAGCAGTGCGGCGCGGCGGCTGGCCTGCTCCCGGGTGAGGTTGGGCACGGACACGATGCGGCGCTCCTCGTCGGACGGTGTCGTCGGGGACAGGTGTGGTGCCCCCGCAGTCTGCCATGGCCGGACGGCGGGTTTGACGTGGAATGTACGGGCTGGCCGGTGTGGTTACCGATTATTGACGGCTCAAGTACCTCGATGGTGTGGAGATGGAGCGAGCATGCAGGAGCGCGCGCGGGTGGATCTCTGGTTCGACCCGGCCTGTCCGTGGGCATGGATCACCTCCCGGTGGGTGCTGGAGGTGGCCACAGTCCGTGACATCGACGTCAGGTTCCACGTCATGAGCCTCTCGGTGCTCAACGAGGGCCGTGAGGTGTCGGCGGCGTACGAGCGGCTGCTCGTCGACGCCTGGGGACCGGTGCGGGTCGCCGTCGCCGCCGAGCAGAAGTTCGGCAGCGAGGTCCTCACCGACCTCTACACCGCGATGGGGAGCAGGGTGCACCAGGACGGGGCCGGTCTCGGCCGGGACATGATCATCGCGGCGCTGGCGGAGGCCGGACTGCCGCCTGAGCTCGCCGACGTCGCCGGGTCGACCGAGCACGACGAGGCGCTCCGTGACTCTCACCACGCCGGGATGGACCCGGTGGGCATGGACGTCGGTACGCCGACCATCCACGTCGACGGGGTGGCGTTCTTCGGCCCGGTGCTGTCCAGGATCCCACGCGGTGAGCAGGCCGGCCGGCTGTGGGACGGTGCGCTCGCGCTCGCGTCGTACCCGCACTTCTTCGAGCTGAAGCGGACCCGGACCGAGGACCCGGACTTCTCCTGACTCCCCCTGCGGATCGACACTCCCTCGGCGGATCGGCCGGTGGCGGGCTAGCGTGAGCGGGTGCGGACATACACCAACGCCTTCTTCATCAATGGCGCCTGGTCCACCCCGACCGGGGCGGAGACCATCGAGGTGGTCAACCCGGCCACCGAGCGCCCACTGGCCACCGTCCCGGCGGGCACCGCGGCCGACGTCGACGCCGCGGTCACCGCGGCCGCTGCGGCGTTCCCGGGGTGGGCGGGCCTCGCCCCGGCCGGCCGGGCGGGATACCTGACCGCGCTCGCCGACGGGCTGGCCGCCCGCGCCGAGGAGGCCGCCGTCGGGATCAGCACCGAGATGGGTACGCCGATCGGCTTCGCCCGCAGCGTGCAGGTCGGGCTGCCGCTGACCGTGCTCCGCTCGTACGCCGAGCTGCTCGGCGACCACGACTTCGAGGAGCGGATCGGCAACTCGCTGGTGGTCCGCGAGCCGGTCGGTGTGGTCGCCGCGATCACGCCGTGGAACTACCCGCTGCACCAGGTCGTGGCGAAGGTCGCCGCGGCGCTCGCGGCCGGCTGCACGGTGGTGCTCAAGCCCAGCGAGGTCGCCCCGCTGTCGACGTACCTGCTCGCCGAGCTCGCCATGGAGGCGGGGCTGCCGCCCGGCGTGCTGAACATCGTGCACGGCACCGGACCGGTGGCGGGCGAGGCGCTGGTGGGGCACGACGGGGTCGACATGGTGTCGTTCACCGGCTCGACCCGGGCCGGCCGGCGGGTCGGGGAGGTGGCCGCCCGGACGGTGAAGCGGGTGGCCCTGGAGCTGGGCGGCAAGTCGGCCTCGGTGCTGCTCGACGACGCCGACCTGACCCGGGCGGTCAGGGTCACCCTCGCCAACTGCTTCATCAACGGCGGGCAGACCTGCTCGGCGTGGACCCGGCTGCTCGTCCCCGCCGACCAGCACGACGAAGCGGTCCGGCTCGCGGTCGACGGCGCCGCGAAGTACACCGTCGGTGACCCGATGGCCGAGGCGACCCGGATCGGCCCGATGGTGTCCGCCGCGCAGCGTGACCGGGTGCGCGGCTACATCGAGCGGGGCGTGGCCGAGGGCGCACGGCTGGCCGTCGGCGGTCCCGGGGCACCCCTCGAACCCGGCTACTACGTCCGCCCCACGGTCCTCGCCGAGGTGCGGCCGGAGATGACGGTCGCGCAGGAGGAGATCTTCGGGCCGGTGCTGTCGGTGATCCCCTATGACGGTGTCGACGACGCCGTGCGGATCGCGAACGGCACGCCGTACGGTCTCGCTGGCGCGGTCTTCTCGGCCGACCAGGAGCGGGCGGTGGCGGTCGCCCGGCGGCTGCGCACCGGTCAGGTGGACATCAACGGCGGCCGGTACAACCCGCGGGCACCGTTCGGCGGCTACAAGCAGTCCGGCAACGGGCGGGAGCTGGGGCGGTACGGGCTGGAGGAGTTCTGCGAGGTGAAGTCGCTCCAGCTGTGAGGCCGGGCCCGGCACGCCATCCGCCCCGCCGGGGTCATCCGCCGAATGCGTCGTGGTTGTGCACATCGACGCTACTTGGCGAGGCTTCGGGTGCATCGCTAGATTGGGTGAACCCTGTGCGATCGAGCGCGACGGACCGTGGCGAGGCGAATACTTGCCGACCGTCAAAGGAGCGCACATCATGGCCTATCAGCCGTACGGTTATCTGACCATGCCCCCGCAGATGCCGAAGAAAAAGCACCCCAACCGCAAGGTATGGCGAACATTAAACAAAACCGGATTCTCGAATATTCTCGGGTTGGCGTAGCATTGTCATATGGTCATCGAGGTTGAGCCTGCCGAGTGGGATTCGCTGCTGCGGTGGAAGAAGCGGTCTGATTCTTTTGTGTTGG
>JACQDL010000059.1 GCA_016201065.1 Actinomycetota bacterium | reverse complement strand
GATCCCGATCAAGAAACCAAAACGGGGGAAACTCACCACCGACCAGCAAACCTACAACGCCGTCCACGGCGCCCTACGCTGCCTCGGCGAACGCGCGAACTCCCTGCTCAAGACCACCTACAAGGTCCTGCGCCGCTGGCTTGGCTGCCCGCAACGCATCGGCGATATCGTCGCCGCAGCCCTGGTCCTGCTTCACCACGAGCACCACCGCACCACCTGACCCACACCGGCAATCACACACCGTGAGCACCAGTTACGCGGAATGCCTCACTGTGGGGGTCTCGACCCCCGTCAACGAGTCCAGGTGCGGGAGACCATCTCCGAGGTGAGCCGGAGCCGGATCGTCCTAGTCGCCACGCACTTGGTCGAGGACGTCCGTGGACTAGCAGATCGGGTCGTCGTGCTCGACGAGGGTGCGGTGGTGTTCGACGGCGATGTGGCATCCCTGGAAACCCATGCGGACCCGGATTCTCCGGGTGATTCCGATTTGGAGCGGGCAATTGCCGCGTTGATCGGAACCTCACGGTGAGGCTCCGACCGAGATTCGCGTCCCGCACCCTGGCGGGGCCGTGGGTTGTCCTCGCGGCTGCCGGCCTTGAACTGGCCAACGGCCTGCAGCGGGGCAGCCCATGGCGAGGCGAGGGACTCTGGACTGTTGAGTGGTTCGCTATCTCATTGTTCCTTCTCGGGCCGCTGTGTTCCGGTGTCGCCGCCGTTGATACCGCCAGACTGTGTCGGCCAGGAAACATTCACCTCGTCCTGTCAGTCCCAGCGCAGGGGCGGGTCTTCCTTCGAGTGGCAATGTGGTGTGTCGGACCGGTCATTGTGGTCCATATTTCCGCGATCATTGTTGGGATCGTGATCGGGCAGGTCGCCCGCCCGAGCGTCAGTTGGTGGGTGATTGTCGCCGGTGTCACGGTGCAGTGCCTCACCCTTGTCTGGTTCACCGCACTGGGGTCCGCGATCGGACGGTTCACACCGCCGTTGCTCGCAGGAGTCGTCGCTGGCACTGTCTCCTTTGTTCTCGGGTTGATGCTCGGGGACGGAGGCTCGACCAAAGAGTTCCAACTGTTGGCTGTCGGCGCCGCGACGATCAGCCGGATCGGCTACACCTATAACCTTGGGTATCTCGCCGGGCAGGCGGTCGTGCTCAGCAGTACGGCGGCGCTGCTGACGCTCTTGCCGATCAGAAACAGATCAGGATTGCGGGTGCCGTCAGCACTCGGGACCGCCGCAGGCGGTGCTGTCGCCGCAGCCGTGATATTGAGCTCTGTCCTTCTGCCCAGCCAGCGACTGCTGGCCGAGCCCAGGCCCCCGGACTACTGCGTCGGCTCCAAACCCCAGGTATGCCTGTACGCCGAGCACAAGCGGTTTGCCGGACCCGTGCAGACGCGGATTCAGGAGCTATCTCGATTCGCATTGCGCGCGGGATGCGACGGATTCGTTCCGGACCGTGTGGTCGAGAGCAGCAGGACGTACGTCGCCGGAGGTCCTGGCGTAGCGTCGATCACAATCTGGCAAGAGGCGTACGAGACCGGCCAGTTGCCCCCAGAGGCGGTCCCGTCGGAGTTGTTGACCCCATCCCACTGCGCACAGCTGACAGCACCGGAACCGCCGTCTGCGGAATTCGACACGCGATACTTCTCACTCCTCGCGACCTGGATGTCGCTGGCCGGAGAAAAACTTGAGCATTCGCCGGTGCCGTATCGGCTGCTCGACGCGGCGCAGGTCCGTCAGATCGTCGACGAATTTGCGCGGTGCAATCTGGACGGTCGACCGTGACCAGACCATGGGCCACCCGCTCGTGGGTGGCGGTGCACCCCACCCGGACGGCGTCGATCGCGATCGTTCTGATCTCACTCTCATCTGTGCTCCTCGCGCAGGTCCAGGTCCACGAACTCGGGGTCGTCCGGCTCTTGACTCCTGTCCCTGCCCTCCTCCTGCTACCGGCCGTCGCCGGCACCGTGGTCGCCATCGCCTGCGAGAACACCGCAAAACTGCCACTTCCTGATCCACCGCGGGCAGCGTTCGCCCGTGCTGCGTGGATCACTTCCTGGACGGTGCTTGCCTGTGTCGCCGTAGACGCTGGTCGCCTCGCCGGAGCCGAAGTCGAGTGGCAGGCCAGCAGCCGCAATGTCGCGCTGCACGCAAGCCTCGCGATCGCCCTGCTCAGACTTGGCCTCGCGCACCTCGCGTGGGTTCCAACCTTGGGCTACATGCTTGTCAGCATGGTCTTCGGCTTCCCCAACGCGCGTCCGGGTTACTACTGGTGGGCGCTGATCATGGAGCGACACGCGACTCTTGGTCACCTCATCGCGGCCGGGCTCGCCTGGACGCTCAGCGCAGTCGCCTATGTCGCCGGTCCCCGGTACGGCCGCCGAACGTCGTGACCTGTTGGTCAGGACGGCTCCAGGCAGACCGCCGGCAGCTCGAACCAGCGCAGGTGCTCGAAGTTCGGGGAGACTCCCTCGCACGGACCACCAGGCCCGGCGGCGTCGGTCCTCGCCGCGGCGTCGGCGATCAGCGTACGAGCGGTGGCGAGGTAGCCGGCCAGGTCGGACTCGGGCGCCCGGTGGTGGTAGCGGGGGTAGCGCAGCACGCCGCTGTCGTCGTACCGGAGCTGGGTCAGCCGCATCGGCGGTTCCACCGGACCGCGGCGGTGCCGCCACAGCCCGGTGCCCGGGTCGAACCGGTAGTCCGGGAGCAGCCGCCAGCCGTCCCGGGCCACCAGGTCCACCGCCGCGACGATGTAGTCGAAGACCGTGTCGGAGATGAAGTAGTTGAAGTTGATCCGCACCCAGCCGGGCTTGATCCCCTCGTGCCCCTCCGCGATCTCGTGCTGGAACTCGTGCGACCGGTCCAGGTTGATGTGCAGCAGCTGGTGACCGTACGGCCCGGCGCACGAACAGCCACCCCGGGACTGGATCCCGAACAGGTCGCTGAGCAGCGCTACCACGAAGTTGTGGTGCAGGTACCGGCCGCCGGGTCGGCGTACCACGAAGGAGATGATCGACAGCCGCTCGGCGGCGAGGTTGCCGAGCACGTCAATGGCCTCGTTGCCGGTCCAGGCCTCGACGGCCCGGCGCAGGAACGACTCCTCCCGGGCCCGGATGGTGTCGGCACCGACCGCGTCCTTCAGGCCGAAGACCAGGCCGGCCCGGATCGACTCGATGATCGCCGGAGTGCCACCCTCCTCCCGGGCGGCTGGATCGGTGAGGTAGAAGTGCTCCGTCGGGTTGACGTAGGCGACCGTCCCGCCACCGGGCACCACCGGGACGGTGTTGCGGAACAGCTCACGGCGCGCCACCAGCACGCCTGGTGTGCCGGGCCCGCCGATGAACTTGTGCGGGCTGATGAACACCGCGTCCTTGTAGGCCGGCGGGTCGGTCCGGTCGTACATCTCGATCGTCACGTACGGCGCGGCGGCGGCGAAGTCCCAGAACGACAGCGCGCCGTGCTCGTGCAGCAGAGCGGAGATCCGGTTGGTGTCGCTGACGATGCCGGTGACGTTGCTGGCCGCCGAGAACGAGCCGATCCGCAGCGGCCGGTCGGCGTACCGGAGGAGTTCGGTCTCCAGCTGGGCCAGGTCGACGTGCCCGTCGGCGTCGGCCGGGATGACCACCAGGTCGGCGATCGACTCCCGCCACGGCAGCTCGTTGGAGTGGTGCTCGTACGGTCCGATGAACACCACCGGGCGCTCGCCGGCCGGGATGTGCGCGGACAACCCGTAGCGGGCGTCCAGGTCGGCCGGCAGGCGCAGGTTGAGCACGCCGATGAGCTTGTCGATCGCCGCGGTCGACCCCGACCCGCAGAAGACGACCACGGTGTCCTCGTCACCGCCGACCGCGTCCCGGATGATCCGTCGGGCGTCCTCGCGCAGCCGCGTCGTCTGCAGTCCGGTCCCGCTGGACTCCGTGTGCGTGTTGGCGTACCGCGGCAGCACCTCCTTGGTGATGAAGTCCTCGATGAAGGTGAGGGCACGCCCCGACGCGGTGTAGTCGGCATAGGTGACCCGGCGCGGCCCGTACGGTCCGGGCAGCACCTGGTCGTCGCCGATCACCGACTCGCGGATCCGGCGGAGCAGCGCGCCGGCACCGCTGTCAGGACCGGCACCGCTGTCAGGACCGGCACGGCTGTCGGGACTCGTCATGCGGCCATCTCACCACCATTCGGGGTCATCGCGAGGTGAGCGTCGACCGGACATCACGACAGTGGCACGATCTCGGGGGCGCCGAGGCGGGTCGCGTCGGCGGTCTCGTCGTCCGGCTGTTGCTGTGACTCCCGCTCGGCGCGCACCCGCACCAGGTAGTGCTCGACCTCGCGCTCGACCTGGTCGGCCTCCCAGCCCAGCGGGCCAGCCATCAGCTCGGCCGCGGTGCGGGCCGTCTCCACCCCCCGGGTCCAGGTCTCGATCGAGATCCGGGTCCGCCGGGCGAGCACGTCGTCCAGGTGCCGGGCGCCCTCGTGGGTGCAGGCGTAGACGACCTCCGCGCCGAGGTAGTCGTCCGCGCCCGGCAGCGGATCGGCCAGCGACCGGTCGTCGACGAGCAGCGCCAGGACCTCGTCGATCAACGTGCCGTAGCGACCGAGCAGGTGCTCGATCCGGGCGACGTGCAGCCCGGTCCGCTCCGCCAGCGCGTACCGCTGGTTCCACAGCGCGTGGAAACCGTCGGCACCCACCAGGGGCACCCGGTCGGTACACGACGGCGGGACGAACTCGTCCATGGCCCGGGCCGCCTCGTCCACCGCGTCCCGGGCCATCACCCGGTAGGTCGTGTACTTCCCGCCCGCGATGACCACCAGGCCGGGCACCGGGTGGCCGACCAGATGCTCCCGGGACAGCTTGCTGGTCTGGTCGGACTCGCCGGCCAGCAGCGGCCGCAGGCCGGCGTACACGCCCTCGACGTCCTCCCGGGTGAGCGGGGCGGTGAGGGCCTGGTTGACGTGGTCGAGGACGTAGTCGATGTCCCGGCTGCTGGCCGCCGGATGGGCCTTGTCCAGCCGCCACTCGGTGTCGGTCGTGCCGAGGATCCAGTGCCGGCCCCACGGGATCACGAACAGCACGCTCTGCGCGGTGCGCAGGATCAGCCCGGTGCTGGACTGGATCCGGTCCCGGGGGACGACCAGGTGGACCCCCTTCGACGCGCGGACGTGGAACTGCCCCCGGGCATTGGCCAGGGCCTGGGTCTCGTCGGTCCACACGCCGGTCGCATTGATCACCTGCCGGGCCCGGACCTCGAACGGGTGCCCCGTCTCCTGGTCGACCATGGTCGCGCCGGTGACCCGTTCGCCCTGCCGGAGGAAGCCGGTGACCCGGACCCGGTTGGCAGCGAGCGCGCCGAAGTGGACCGCGGTGCGGACCAGGCCAAGCGTGTGCCGGGCGTCGTCGACCTGGCCGTCCCAGTACTGCACCGCCCCGACCAGAGCCGACGGTTTCAGACATGGCGCCGCACGCAGGGCGCCACGCCGGGACAGGTGGCGATGCCGGGGCACGCCCCGCTGGGTCCCGGCGGACATGCTCATCGCGTCGTAGAGCAGCACGCCGGAGCCGACGTAGGGGCGCTCCCAGACCCGGTGGGTCAGCGGGTACAGGAACGGCACCGGGCGTACCAGGTGCGGGGCGAGGTGGCGCAGCAGCAGGCTGCGTTCCTGCAACGCCTCCCGGACCAGACCGAAGTCGAGCATCTCCAGGTAGCGCAGGCCACCGTGGATGAGCTTGCTCGACCGGGACGAGGTGCCGCTGGCCCAGTCCCGGGCCTCCACGACGGCGGTGGACATGCCCCGGGTCACCGCGTCCAGCGCGGTGCCGGCGCCGACCACGCCGCCACCGATGACAAGAACGTCCAGCTCGCCGATCTTGGCCATCTGGTCGATGGCGCGGGCGCGGGCACGCGGCGAGAGTGGCTCGGCACCCACCTGGGGACCTCCTGATCGTCGGACGTGCTGGCCAGCTCAGCCGAGCTCCACCCAGCCGAGCGCGCGCTGGATGGCCCTGGTCCAGCCGGCGTGCCCCACGGCCCGCTGCTGCTCGGTCCATTGCGGTGTCCATCGCCTGTGCTCGGTCCAGTGTGCCCGCAGTTCGTCGGTGCTGTGCCACAGACCCGCCGCGAGCCCGGCCGCGTACGCCGCCCCGAGCGCGGTCGTCTCGGCGACCGCCGGCAGGCTGACCGGCACGCCGAGGATGTCCGCCTGGAGCTGCATGCACAGGTTGTTGGCGGTGATCCCGCCGTCGACCTTGAGCACGTCGAGGTGCACGCCAGAGTCCTGCTCCATCGCGTCGGCGACGTCGCGGGTCTGGTAGCAGATGGCCTCCAGGGTGGCCCGGGCCAGGTGGGCCTTGGTGTTGAACCGGGACAACCCGACGATGACCCCCCGCGCGTCGGCGCGCCAGTGCGGTGCGAACAACCCGGAGAAGGCCGGCACGAAGTAGATGCCACCGTTGTCCGGCACCTGTCCGGCCAGCGCCTCGCTCTGCGCGGCGTCGTCGATGATGCCGAGCTGGTCGCGCAGCCACTGCACGGCCGATCCGGTGACCGCGATCGACCCCTCCAGCGCGTATACGGCGGGCTCGTCGGCGAACTGGTAGCAGACGGTGGTCAGCAGGCCGCTGTCCGACCGGACGGCGTGCCTGCCGGTGTTGAGCAGCAGGAAGTTGCCGGTCCCGTAGGTGTTCTTCGCCTCCCCGGGGGCGAAGCACACCTGCCCCACCGTCGCCGCCTGCTGGTCGCCGAGCGCGCCGGTCAGCGGCACCACGCCAGCCAGCGGGCCGTCGAGCCGGGTCACGCCGTAGCCGGCCGGGTCGGCCGAGGGCCGGATCTGGGGGAGCATCTGCCGCGGGATGGTGAACAGCGCGAGCAGCTCGTCGTCCCAATCCAGCGTCTCCAGCGCCATCAGCATCGTCCGGCTGGCGTTGGTGACGTCGGTGACGTGCCGGCCGCCGTCCGGTCCACCGGTGAGGTTCCACAGCAGCCAGCTGTCGATGGTCCCGAAGATCGCGTCACCGCGGTCGGCCGCGGCCCGCACGCCGTCGACGTTGTCGAGGATCCACTGGATCTTCGCGCCGGAGAAGTAGGTCGCCGGCGGCAGGCCGGTCCTGCGCCGGATGAGCTCACCGTGGCCGTCCTGCTCCAGCGCGGCGGAGATCCGGTCGGTCCGGGTGTCCTGCCAGACGATGGCGTTGTGGTACGGCCGTCCGGTCACCCGGTCCCAGACCACCGTGGTCTCGCGCTGGTTGGTCACCCCGATGGCCACCAGATCGGTGGCCCGCAGCCCGCCGGAGCGCATGGCCTGCTCGATGACGGTGTGGCTGCGGGACCAGATCTGCACCGGATCGTGCTCCACCCAGCCGGGCCGGGGCAGCACCTGGTCGTGCTCGAGCTGGTGTCTGGCGACGACCTTGCCCCCGTGGTCGAAGACCATGAACCGGGTGCTCGTCGTGCCCTGGTCGAGGGCTCCCACGAGGTCGGCCACGCTGACCTCCCTTCGGCCGAGCCCGGTCAGCGTCCAGACGGTACCGCGCCGGAGCCGGCACCCACCGACCCGGTCAGGAGCCGGACACCCGCACCAGGATGGGTTCGACGACCCCGACCTGCAGGGCGAAGTTCTCCACCCGGATCGCCAGCGTGCTGGTGATCTGCTCGCCCTTCTTGACCAGGGTCATCCCGGTTGAGGTGAGGATGTCCTGGGTGAGCACCATTCCCGGCCGCAGTTGTTGGGCGCTGACCACGTGCACCTCGCCGGGCACCTTCAGCCGGTCGGCGGCGTCGAAGAGCGCGTCGATCACGCTGTCCGGGTAGAGACCCGTCGCGCGAAGCCGCCGGGCGGCCGGCGCCGGACCCTTGCCCTGCTCATGCAGGATGAGGAAGTTCATCGCGGCGGTGTAGACGAACTCGCCGCTGATCGGCTGCTCCTGGTCGGGCGGGCCGTCCTGGGCAGCCGTCTCCTCGGCGTCCTCATCCTTGTTGGCCGGCTCCTTGTTGGCCGGCTTCCGGGAGCCGGCCGGCGGCAGGTCGGCGGGCGAGAGGGGTTGCCCGCCGACCCACTCGGCGACCCGTTCGAGCCGGGGTATCCGGCGCAGCAGGTCCCGGGCCAGCCCGGGGTGCGCCCGGAACAGCTCCTGCTCATCCGGGGAGAGCTTCCAGCCCGCGTTGTACCGCTCGAGCAGCTCGCCCGGTAGGGCGACACAGCCGATCTGCCCGAGCATGGTCGCCAGCCGCAACTCCCACGTGTCGGTGACCGGCACCGTGGCGACCACCGCATCGACCAGCGTGCGGGCGGCGTTGGTACGGGAACCCGCGGCCGGGCTGGCGATGGTCAGCAGCTCGGTGAGCACCTCGACCGCACCGCTGAGGGTGCGCTCGATGAGCTCGCGCTCGGCCAGCAGCAGCTGGTGCTGGCGCAGGGCATCGTCCAGGGCCCGGGTCAGGCTGACGTTGTCGCACGGCTTGGTGAGGAAGCGGAACAGGTTTCCGTTGTTCACGGCACTGATCGTCGAGGTGAGGTCGGCCTGGCCCGACAGGATCATCTGGACCGCGTCGCCGTCGAGCTGCCGGGCCCGCGCCAGGAACTCCGCCCCGTTCATGCCGGGCATCATCATGTCGGACACCACGACCGCGAACGGCTCCCCGGCTGCCAGGCCCTGCTCGATCAGCGCCAGACCGTCCGGGCCCGAGGAGCCGGTCTCCAACGTGTAGCGGCCGCGCAGCGATCGGCGCATCGCGTCGAGGAGGCGCGGTTCATCGTCGACCATGAGCACGCGCTGCGTCATGCCGGTCCGCCCGGGTCCGGAGCGGTCCCGGCGCATCCTGTCATGAGCAAATGGTAGCGACGCCATCACTCTTGGTGGTGTAGGCACTCGGTTCGGCGGATGTCGCCGCCGTTCGCTCAGGCACACCTCGTGGCCGTCGATGAGAGATCGGGCGGATCACGACGGCGCAGTAGCCGTCGTGACGGCTGCACCGCAGCCGGGCGAAGCGACCCGGAGAGGAGCCGATCATGAGCGGTCTCGCGGCGAGGAAGGGCGCGCCGCTGGACGCCGTCGACGGTGCCCTCCCGGCGTCGGGTGACGTTGGCGGCCTGGTCGGCCGACAGCAGGAAGACACGGCGGAGGCCGAGTACGCGGCCCGGCTCGCCCTGGTCGCCCGGCACACCAACAGCGGGGTGAGCATCGCTGACGGCGACGGCGTGGTCGAGTGGGTCAACGAGGGGTTCACCCAGATCACCGGCTACGCCGCTGCGGAGGTGGTCGGCCGGCGACACCGCGACCTGTACAAGGGCCCGTTCACCCGCACGCCGGAGTTCGACGAGATCTTCGCCACGCTCGACGCCGGGCGTTCGGTTGTCGGCGAGTACCCGTTCCGGGCCAAGGGTGGCCGGCCGTACTGGGTGAGCATCGAGGCGCTGCCGATCAGCGAGGGCGGCCGGGTGGTGCGCCAGATCTGGGTCGAGCGGGACGTCACCTCCCGCCGGCGCGCCGAGGACCACGTTCGGGAGTCCGTCCGCCGGACCAGGGCGATGGCCGACGAGCTTGCCCGCGAGCGAACCCTGCTGGCGAACGTGCTGGGGACGATCCCGCACCTGGTGTTCTGGAAGAACACCAGCCTGCGGTACGTCGGCTGCAACAACGCCTTCCTGGCGTTCCGCGGCCTGACCGAGGGCGGCGTCATCGGCCGGCTGGAGCGGGAGCTGGACGTGACCGATGAGCTCACGCCGGTGCTGGCGGAGCTGGAGCGGCAGGTGCTGCAGACGACACAGCCCGTCTCCGGGGTGAAGGTCACCGCGTCCGGGGCGTCGGGCGTCGCCCACAGCCTGCTGCTGTCGGTGCTGCCACAGTGCGCGAGCTGGGGAGAGGCGGAAGGTGTCATTGGCGTCGCCGCTGACGTGACCCACGTCACGGCGCTGGAGCGTCAGCTCGCCCAGGCCACCAGGCTGGAGTCGATCGGCCAGCTCGCGGCCGGCATCGCCCACGAGATCAACACTCCGGTGCAGTATGTCAACGACAACAACCGGTTCGTCGCGGACTCCTTCGCGGAGGTGCTTGCGGCGGTGGTCGCGCTTTCCGCGCTCGTCCGGCAGGCCGGGCAGTGCGGGACCGCAGACGTGGAGCTGGTGGGCCGGATGACGGAGACGGTCGGCGCCATCGATCTGGACTTCCTGGGCGTGGAGGTGCCGGGCGCGCTCGCCCAGTCGGCGGAGGGGCTGGACCGCGTCACCCAGATCGTGCGGGCCATGAAGGACTTCTCCCATCCCGGGCAGGGCCGCTCGGAGACGGACCTCAACCGCACGATGGACAGCACCGTGCAGGTCTCCCGTAGCGAATGGAAGTACGTCGCCGAGGTCGAGTGCGACTTCGACCCCGCGGTCGGCATCGTGTCCTGCTACGAGGGTGAACTCAAGCAGACCGTGCTCAACATCGTCGTCAACGCGGCGCACGCGATCGGCGAGCAACGGGGACGCGACAGCTCCGTCCCGATGGGACACATCCGGCTGCGGACGAGACGGGAGCGGGACACGGTGCGGATCGAGATCGCCGACGACGGGCCCGGGATGGACGGCGCGGTCCAGGAGCGGATCTTCGATCCGTTCTTCACGACCAAGGAGGTGGGCAAGGGCACCGGCCAGGGCCTGAGCATGGCGATGAACTCGGTGCGCAAGCACGGCGGCACGATCGGCGTCCGCTCGGCGCCCGGCGAGGGAGCGACCTTCACCATCATCCTGCCGCTGGACGTCGCGGACCCGCCCCGCGGAGCACCCGGTGAGTGACCAGACTTCCGGCCCCGGAGCCGAGCTGGCCCGGGTGCTGTTCGTCGACGACGAGCCGAATGTGCTGGCCGGGCTGCGTCGCCGGCTGAGCGGGCAGCGCAGCGTCTGGGAGATGACCTTCGCCAGCGGTGGCGAGGAGGCGTTGGCGCTGATGGCCCAGCAACCCGTCGACGTCGTCGTGACCGACATGCGGATGCCGGGCATGGACGGTGCCCAGCTGCTCGGCGAGGTGCTGCGGCTGTACCCGGCAACGGCCCGGATCGTGCTGTCCGGTCACGCCGGGCTCGAGTCCATCATCGCCGCGATCGGTCCGACCCAGCAGTATCTGGCCAAACCGTGCGAGACGGACACGTTGGTGGCCGCCGTCGAGGGCGTCCTCCGAATTCGCGACATGCTCAGCTGCGATCAGATCCGGAAGGCGCTTGGCGGGGTCGAGAACCTGCCGAAGCCGCCACGGGTCCACACCGAGATGGTCGCCGTGGTGTCCACGCCCGACTTCACCATCGCTGACGTGGCGGCCGTGGTGGAGCGGGACATCGCGACCGTGGCCGAGGTACTCAAGCTGGTCAACTCCGCGTTCTTCGTGATACCGCAGCCGGTCGAGTCGATCACCAGGGCGGTCGCGCTGCTCGGCATGGAGACGGTCCGGTCGCTCGCGCTGTCGGGCGCCGTCTTCCGCCCCGGACCACAGCTGCCGGAGTCCCTCGACGTCGAGGAGTTGCGCCAGCGCGGCCTGCATGCCGGCGTCCTCGCGCAGCGGATCGCGGTCGCCGAGGGATGGCAGCACGGGGCTCCCGGCCACGCGTTCCTCGCCGGACTGTTGCACGAGCTGGGGCTCCTGGTGCTCGCGTCCGGCAACCCGGGCGGATACGAGGCCATCCGGCGGGCGGCGCTCGCCGACCCGGGGGAGCTGCAGCAGCTGGAGCGGCGCGAGTTCGGCTGCACCGTCGGCCAGGCCGGCGGGTACCTGCTCGGGCTGTGGGGCTTTCCGGTCGCGCTGGTGCAGGCGGTGGCCAGCCAGCCGTGCCAGCCCACCGGACCGGCAGCGGTCCCGCTCGACCACGCGGTGGCGTTCGCGGTTCGCTACGCCCGTGCTCCGGAGCTCGCCACCGCCGTCGTTCCGGTCGGGTATCTCGACGCCGAGCGGGTCGCCAGGTGGGCCGCGCTCTGCGCCGGCCATCGGGAAGCCGGGTAGCGGGAAGCCGGGTACCGGTCCGCGGGGCCGGCACCGGTCCGCGGGGCTAGCGGGCGCCGCTCAACCGCAGGGCGAGCGTGGGGCAGGCGGCCACCGCATCCCGGGCCATCTCCAGCAGCTGCGGTGGGACCGGGGATGCGGCCAGGATCGGGTACCCCCACTCATCCAGGCCGATCAGCTCGGGCAACAGCTCCGCGCACAGCCCGTGCGCCCGGCAGGTGATCGGGTTGACGCCGAGCCGTGCGTCACCGCCCCGGCGGCCGGCCGCCGGGCGGCTCACCGCGCTCCCGGAGCGGCGTCGCCGGGTACCGGCAGTCGTGGCCCGCCCGCGGCCCACGGGCACGGCCGGCCGGACAGGTGCCGGCGCACGTCCGTGCCGAAGACCCGCAGCGCGCTGGAGGCCAGCCGGACGGCGCCATCCGGATGGGCACACGCGCCCCGGCCGCGGATCACCTCCAACCGCCCACCGAGCCGGTCGAGCACCGCGCCGCCCCGCCGCCCCGCCGCCCCCTCCACCACGGCGGTCAGGTCGGCCGCGATGGCCGGCAGCCCGAACATGCACGGGCCGCACTGCGCGGCCGACTCGCCGGCCAGGTACCGCAGCACCCGGGCCGTCTCCGCGAGCCCGCACCCGCGAGCGGGCAGGACCACCAGCGCGGCCACCCCGAGGCTGGCCCCGGCGGCCTGCAGGTCGGCGTGCGTCAGCCGGATACCGCCCCCGCTCGGCAGCGGCAGCCAGCTTCCGCCGTACCCCCCGACCAACACGGCCTGAAGCTCCTCCGCCGCCCCGCCCGCAAGCTCCAGGACCTGCCCGATCGAGGTGCCCAGCGGCACCTCGTACACGCCCGGCAGCCGCACCGCGCCGGTGACCGTGACCAGGGTCGTGCCCGGTGAGTCTGGGCCCCCCAGGCGCCGGAACCACTCCGGGCCGTACCGCGCGACCATGGCGAGATGGGCGAGCGTCTCGACGTTGTCGACCAGCGTCGGGCGACCGCGCACCCCACGCTCGAACGGGCGCGGCGGCTTGGCGGTGGGGCGCGGGTCGCCGGTGTTCAGGAAGTTGACCAGGGCCGACGCCTCGCTGGCCACGTACCGGTCCGGGACCTCGGCCACCCGCAGCGGCACCGGGTCACCGCTGCGCGCGGCGATCGCCGCGCGCAGCGTGTCGGCGAGCGGGTCCTGGGCGTGCAGACAGACCACGGCCTCCTCGGCACCGACCGCGTACGCGGCGAGGATCGCGCCGTCGAGCACCAGGTGGGGCGCCACCGAGAGCAGGACATGGTCCTTGCGGCTGGCCGGTTCACCCTCGCACCCGTTGGCGAGCACGATCGGACGGCGTCGCCCTGCGGCGACCGCGGTCAGCTTCCGGCCGGTCGGGAAGCCGGCGCCACCGCGGCCGCGTAGACCTGACCGGTCGACCACGCCGATCAGGCGGTGCGGCCCGGCCCGACCCGGGTAGGCCGGCACCGGAAGCGGTCCGTGCCGGCGCTGGTGCGCGGCGAGGTCGGCCGGGCGGCCGGTGTCGACCCATCCGGCGAGCAGCCGGTACGGGCTGTCCGGGTCGGCCGGGCGGGCCTGGCCGGCCGCCGCCATGACCTGGTGCGGTGTGGCCCGGGGCACCCTCACCACCCCCCGCCACCGCGGGCCACCGTGTCCGGATGGCTGGCGGTGGCCCGCCAGGTCACGGCGACGACGACCGCCAGCACGCAGCCGGCATTGACGGCCAGCACCCAGGTCAGCCGGGCGTCGGCGGGCCCGGCACCGAGCCCGTGCGCGACCGCGAGCGGCCAGCAGGCGTACGCCGCCCAGTGCACGATCCGCCAGCCGCGCGGGTCGATCCGGGGCCGCATCAGGCTGGTGGCGACCAACGCCACGACCAGATCGAACGCGATCGCACCGAGTCCGAGCCACAGCGGTCGGTACACCGACGTGAAGGGGACGAGGACGTCGAGCCAGCCGATGCCGGCGTAGCTGTCGATCACGGCGGTGGCGACGTGCGCGCCGACGAAACCGAGCCCGACCAGTGACATGCTGCGGTGCAGCCCCGACACCGTGAACCGGGGCCAGCTGGCATGGGCGAACCGGCCACCGGTCAGCGCGCCGAGCACCATCGTCGTCGACAGCAGCAGCAGGGACACCATGCCCGTGCCCCGGCTGATGTACCACAGCACCTGCTGGCTCACCGGGACACCTCCCCTGGGGCGTGGCGGTCGGGCAGCGAGCGGTTCACGGCGATGTGCCCCTTCCTGGCCGTCGTCTCCATCGGCCAGTGTCGGCCGTTCAGCTTGGGAATTCCTGAGAACGTTCCGGTCGTGGCCCGGTAGTGGGTGCCGGCGCGGGTCCCGCCAGCGATCATTGCGGGGTGAGCGTTCCCGATCTCGACGCGGTCCGGGTGCTGCTCGTCGAGGACGACCCGGAGCTGGTCAGGATGCTCACCGGGCTGCTCTCCGACGAGGGGTACCTGGTCGAGTCGGCTTCCGACGGTCAGCGCGGCCTGCACCTGGGGCTCGTGCACAGCTACGACATCGTGCTGCTCGACCGGGGCCTTCCCGCCGTGGACGGGGTTGACCTGCTCGGCCGGCTGCGCAGCCGGGGGGTGACCACCCCGGTACTGATCCTCTCCGCCCGGGGTTCCCCCGCGGACCGGGTCGAGGGGCTGGATGCCGGCGCCGAGGACTACCTGGTCAAGCCGTTCGATATCGACGAGCTGCTGGCCAGGCTGCGGGCGCTGCGCCGGCGCCACCTGGACACCGCGCGGTCGCTGCCGGTCGGGGCCCGCCGGCTCGACCTGGACAGCCGCCAGGTGCTGCCGGCGAGCGGAACGTCGGCCGATCCGGTCCGGCTGTCCGAGCGGGAGTGCGCGCTGCTGGCGACGCTGGCCGGCCGGCCGAGCCGGGTGTTCAGCCGTGCCGAGCTGCTCGCCCAGGTGTTCCCGGACGCCGAGAGTGAGGTCGTCGTCGACACCTACGTGCACTACCTTCGCCGCAAGCTCGGCCGGGACACCGTGGCGACGGTGCGCGGGCGCGGGTACCAGCTCGGGCGACCGTGACCCGTGCCGGCGGTGGTGACCGCGCGACGCTGCGCCGCATCGCGCTGCGCATGGTGGCGCAGACGGTGCTCTCGGTCGCGGCCATCGCGGCCGGCCTCGCCGGCGTCGCCGTGCTGGTCGTGCTGCGCGGCCAGCACGCGGCCGCGGACAACCTGCTGGGTACGACGATCGCCCGCGCCGACGACGTGGCCGACCCGCCCGCCGGGATCTGGCTGGTGGCGGAGACGCCGACGGGGCGGCGCGCCACCCCGGGGACGCCGGCCGGCCTGCCGGACCGGACGGCGCTCGCGGAGGTCGCGGCGGGCGGCCCGGCCCGTACGTCGGAGTACCGGGCGGCCGGTCGGGAGTACCGGGTCCGCACGGAGCGGCGGGGTCGGGTCGTGGTGCAGGCCGCCCTCGATCTGCGGGACAGCCACGCCGAGCGGGCGCGGCTGGTCGAGGCGCTGTTGCTGGCCGGGGGGCTCGGCGTGCTGCTCGCCACCGGCGCCGGCGCCTGGCTGGGGCACCGGGCGGTGCAACCGATGGCGACCGCGCTGGCCGTGCAGCGCCGGTTCGTCAGCGACGCCAGCCATGAGCTCCGAACGCCGTTGACCCTGTTGTCGACCCGCGCCCAGCTGCTGCGCCGCCGGTTGCTCAGGGGCGCCGATCCGGGAGCGCTCCGGTCCGATCTGGACGGCCTGGTCGTGGACGCCAGCCGGCTCGCCGCGATCCTGGAGGACCTGCTGCTCGCTGCCGACCCTGGTGCGGCGGCGCCGACCAGCGCGGTGAACCTGGTGGAGCTGGCCGGTCAGGCCGTCGAGGCTGCCGCCGCGACGGCCGGCGAGCAAGCGGTGGCGATCGGATCTGAGCACGACCAGCCGGCCGTGTGGGCGCTCGGCACCGAGGGTGGGTTGCGGCGGGCGCTGACCGCGCTGGTGGACAACGCCGTCCGGCACGCGACCGGCCGGGTCGTGGTCACGGTGGGCAGTCGCGGCGAGCACGCCGTGGTCGAGGTGTTGGATGACGGTCCGGGCATCGACCCGGAGATGCTGCCGCGGCTGTTTGACCGGTTCGCGTCGACGGCGCGGCCGACCCGGGGAGCCCGCCGTTACGGCCTTGGTCTGGCGCTGGTCAGCGAGATCGCCACCCGGCATCGTGGCACGGTGACCGCCGAGAACGCCCCGGGCTCCGGGGCACTGTTCCGGCTCACGGTGCCGCTGGCGTCGCGGCAGCTCCCACCCGCCTGAACCCGGTGGTCGCGGGCGGCCTCCCGAAGCCAGCGCGGCGGCCGGGTCATCGGCGTGCCGTCAGTTCGCGCGGACCATCGCCAGGTAGCCCTCCTCGAACAGCCGCGAGACGTCGGAGACGTTGTCCGCGGTCAACGCCACCCCGTCGACGGCATTCGCGATCTGCGTCAACGATTCCACGTTGATGTCCGGACCGACACCGATGAGGACGAGCCGCACCGCACGTTGCGGGTCCCGGTGCTTGACCAGCTCGTCGATGAGCTGGGTCCGGGTCAGGCCGTTGGGGTCCGTTTCCGGGCTGGTGGTGACCAGGCCAACGCTGTTGACGGCCCCCGGCACGTAGAGCCGCTGGGCGTTCAGGTACGCCGCGAGGATGGTGTCGTACAGGCCGGTCCCCGCGTGCGGGGTCAGTCCCTGGATGCCGGCGCGCACGGCGTCCAGATGGGTCCTCCCGTCACGCTGCGTCGAGAGCGGCGCCAGGGGCGCGATCTCCCGGTAGGGCTTGGTGCCGTCCAGGTTGGCGGAGAACTCCCACAGCCCCACCTGATCCTTGGGCTGGAAGTAGCTCAGCGCGTTGAGCGCGGCCTGCCGGACGGTGTCGAGCCGGGACAGGCCGGTCCGCGGGTCGCGGATCGCGGTCCGCGCGGAGGTGTCGTACACCTCCAGTATCGACTTCGGCCTGCTCAGCAGCGTCCAGAGGTCGAACGCGCTGGACACCACGCCGCGCGGGCCGTGGACCGGCCGGTGGGTTGCCGGGCTCAGCCCGTGCGAGGCGGCGGCCATCGCGCCCACCGAGCCGTCCGGCTGGCGCAACCCCCACTTGGCCAGCAGACCGGACTGGGCGGGCTCGGCGGTCCACGCGACGAAGTCCCGGGCCGCGCGGTGCGCGAAGCCGTCCACCCAGGAGCCGTTGATCGACACGACCGGGAAGTCGGCGGCGAAGTTCCCGCCGAACGGGTACGCGGCAACCAGCGGGACGCCGTCACCCTCGTCGTTGTACCGGTGGAGCTGCTGCTCGGTCGAGACGATGATGCCGAGTGATCGCATCACGGCGGTCCCGCTGGCCATCCCGTGCGCCACGTCGTAGAGCTCACGGGCCTGACCGGTCACCCGGGTCAGCGCGTGCGGCAACCCGCGCAGCCCGGCCTGCGCGGACCCGGATCGGAAGGTCTGGTCGGTGAGCTTGTCCAGCGGGACCGATGCCGCCGAAGCCGCCACCGCTTCGAGGATGCCGATGCCCGTCATGTCACTGGTGGGATCGGCCATCGACAGCCGCACCATCCCCCACTCGGGGTGGCCGAGCGCTGCCCAGCCGTGGCTGTCCGTGGTAAGGCTCAGGAAGTCGGTGAACTGGGCGCCCCCTCCGGTCCGGGTCGCGATCGCCGACATCGCCGCCTCGGGCGCGGCAAGCACCAACGGTGAGGAGGCGATCGAGGGCGCGGCGTCCGGCAGCACCGACGTGTTGGCCTGGCGGCCGCGCAGTAGGTCGACCGTGCTGCTCGACTGCGGCAGCCAGATATCCGGCGGCGTGCCACCGGATGGCAGCGGGGTCGCCTTGAGGGCGGCCTCGGCCTGGTCGAGGGTGAGTGGCGAGACCTTGATCAGCGCACACACGCCACCGAGCTGACGGTGCGCGGAGTTGTAGGCGCTGACGACGTCCGTCACCCACTCGCCGGCAACCGGGTCGACACCCATGATCACCGGATGGCTTCCGGACGGGCAGCCACCGGCGGTCGTCTCCCCGCTTCCGTCGAGCCGGAGCAGGAGGAACGTCGTGGTCGCTGTGAGCAGGACGACGGTGGACGTGACGAAGGGCCACCGCGTCCACCAGATCCCGTTCCTATGGCGTGCCATCGACCTCGCTCGATGCCTGGGACTACCTCGATGCCTGGACTACCTAGCCTTCCTGACGGTGCACCGTCAGGCTTATCCGCGGAAGCGGCTGGACGGAGTGACCGGTGCGATGGAAATGCCAGATGTCAAATAGGCTAATTGGCGGTGTCAAGGTCAGTTGCGCCGTATATATAAGCGTTGCCGCATTGGTCCGGTTGATCGGCGTGGCGTGGCGCAGGTCGGCCGGGCCGGCAGCCGCGGTCCGGGACGGCGGCCCGGGCGGCCCGCCCGCTCGGGGCCTGTGCGGTCGAGCGGGTCCGCCCCGAGTGCGGCGCTGGTCACAATTCGGTCGGTATCCGGCCGCTTACCGGGCGAACGGGCGATAACTAGCGGTCGCCAGGCGGCGGATCGATCCGTACGATCGAGGAACTGCGACGTACCCATGACGTCGGCCCGCGGGGTTCGGGTTCCACCGAGGAGGAGGGTTTGTAGGTCGTGACTGGCAGGCAGCACGACAGCCGACCTTCTCGCGGTCAACAGGTCAGCGACGATGACTACTTCCGCTTTCTGCGCGGCGGCGACGTCGCTGGACTGCCGAGCGGTGGCGGCGGCGCCCGTCGTGGCGCGCGCGGCGACGGCGGGCCGCCGCCGGCGTACACCGAGGCTCCCACCGAGGTCCGGCCGCCCGCCGACCTCCAGCCGGCGCCGGATTTCCGCCCGGGTCCGGATTTCCAGCCGGCGCCGGATTTCCGCCCGGGTCCGGATTTCCGCCCGGCCACCGGCGGGCCCGGCATGGTCGCGGACTTTCCGGCCGTCGCGGAGTTCCCGAGGGCGGGCGACGTACCGCCGGGTGGGCACCATCCGGCCGCCGATCGCTACCCGCCCGACGATCACCAGACCGCCGGCAGCTACCTGCCGGCGGGAAGCTTTCCGGTGGTCGCTCCACCGGCCGGCGGGTATCGGCGAGCCGGGCGCGAGGCGCCAGATGCTCCGGTAGAGCGCGATCCGTTCGAGTCGTACCTGCAGCAGAAGCTGGCGCCGGGCGGGCGGCCGCGGGACATGCCCCGTGGCGCACCGGCCCCACCTGACCTTCCGGTTCCGTGGAGTGCGCGGCACGCGCTGCCGGACGCCGCGGCAGCCGCGGCAGCCGCGGCAGGGAGGCCGCCGACTCCCGTCCGGTACGACCCCGACCGGTCGTCGCCCGGGATGACCTTCCCCGCCCCGCCGGCGCTGTCGGGGCCGCCGATTCCGCCCGCACCACCGGAGTTCTCGGCACCGGCTCCGTACCCCGCCCCGGTGAGCTTCCCGCCGCTTCCGCCGCTTCCGCCGCTTCCGCCACCTCCCGCCGGGTACGGCATGGGTCCCGCGGGTGGGTCGGGCCGGCACACGGCGCACGGCGGCGACGAGTTCGAGGGTGGTTGGGCGGCGGAGGACCGGTTGGCGCCGGATGACGCCCCGGGTTGGGGTTCGGAGCCCACCGGTCGTGCCGACGACTGGGACCGGACCGAGGTCTGGCAGCCGGCCGGGGTCCTCGACGGCCCAGCTGCGGTCGGCCCGGCAGTCGACGACCCGGCAGTCGACGACCCGGCTGCGATGACCACCTACTTCGGCCCGTCGATCGCCGTGACCGGCCCACTGCTGCCGGAGGACGAGCCGTCGTGGTCACGGCGGTCGCTGCTGGAGAGTCCGACGGTCGCCATCTCGGGTGCCGGGTTCGATCGGCCGCAGGCGTCTCCCGACCGGTACCCGGTCGAGGAACGTCGGGACTACCTGGCCGATCCCGGCCCGCCCGGTCAAGGGTACGACCGGGGCCGGTACGGCGGGAGCGGACCGGCGGACCCCCTCGGTCCCGGCCACCCGGTCGGCCGACGCCCCCCGGGTTCGCGGCGGAGCGGCTGGATGCGGTTGTTCGGCTGGACCGGCGCGTTTGTCGGCGTGCTGGCCGTGTCGGTAGCCGGGTTTGGCTACTACGAGTACCGGAAGATCAGCAACAACATCAAGCGGGTGGACGCCCTCGCCACCAACGATCCGTCGATCAGGGACAAGGCGAAGCAGCTCAACGCCGAGAACTTCCTGCTGATCGGGTCGGACACGCGGGCCGGCGCGGACGGCAGGTACGGCGGCAACACGGTCGCCGGTGCGCGGTCGGACACCACGATCCTCGCCCACCTCTCGCCGGACCGTCAGCGTGCCACGTTGATCAGCTTCCCGCGGGACGCGTGGGTCACCATCCCGCCCTGCCGGCGGGCCAACGGCGAGATGACGACCGAGCAGAAGGCCGCCTTCAACAGTGCGTTCGAGCTAGGTGGGCCGCAGTGCACGATCCTCACGCTCCAGCGGCTGACCGGCATCGAGATCACCCACTACGTCCAGGTCGACTTCGCTGGCTTCAAGTCGATGGTGGACGCGCTCGGCGGCGTACCGGTCTGCTCCACGCAGCGGGTCTACGACCGGGACAGCGGGCTGCGGCTGAGCGCCGGTGTGCAGAAGCTCGGTGGTGAGCAGGCGCTGGCGTTCGTGCGCGCCCGGCACAACCTGGGAGACGGCAGCGACCTCGATCGGATCAAGCGCCAACAGGTGTTCCTGGCCTCCATGGTCCGGGTGGCGACCAGCAGCGGGGTGCTGCTGAACGTGCCGAGGTTGACCAAGTTCCTGGAGGCCGCGTCCAAGGCGACCACCATGGACAAGCAGACGTCGTTGTCGGATCTGCGGACGCTGGCCACCCAGCTGCGCGGGCTGGACCCGAAGCGGGTCGCCTTCCTCACCGCGCCGATCGCGAACCGGGCCTACGACCCGAGCGGCACGACCGTCAACGGCAACCGGGTGCTCCTCGACGACGTGCAGGGCGGCGTGCTGTGGCAGTCGATCATCGATGACATGCCGGCCGCCAAGCCCACTGCCGCCGCGCCCGGCGGTGCGCCGAGCACGTCGCCGGCGCGCACGGTCACGGTGCCGCCGCAGCAGGTCTCGCTCCGGGTGCTCAACGGTGTGGGCACCGCCGGGCTGGCCGGGACCGTGGCCAACTCGCTCAGCGCGCAGGGGTTCACCATCACCTCGACCGGAAACGGCGATGGTGGCAGCGGGGTCACCGGGTCGGTGGTGCGCTACTCGCCCGGCCAGGCGGCGGCCGCGCTGACGGTGGCTGCCGCGGTGCCGGGGGCGATCCTGCAGCAGGACAGCACGCTGGGTACCAGCGTGCTGCTCGTGATCGGCGACAACTACCAGGGGGTCAAGGTGGTCCAGGTGGGGCAGGCAGTCTCGGTGCCGAAGACGGCGGCGAGCGGAAGCTCCGCGGCGGCTTCGACGGCTGGCGCGAGCCCGCAGCCGTCCACGAGCGCGGACCAGAATACCTGTGTCTGAGCGGCCGCCCGCGGGCTGACCGGCCGGTCAGCCGAACCGGCCGGTGATGTACTCCTCGGTCTGCTTGTTGCTCGGGCGGCTGAAGATCGTCGAGGTGTCGTCGTACTCGATGAGCTCCCCGGGCTCACCGAATCCCGCGATGTTGAAGAACGCCGTCCGATCGCTGACCCGAGCCGCCTGCTGCATGTTGTGCGTGACGATCACGATCGTGTAGGTCGACTTCAGCTCATCGATCAGATCCTCGATGGCCAGGGTGGAGATCGGATCCAGCGCCGAGCACGGCTCGTCCATCAGCAGCACCTGCGGTTGCACGGCGATGGCCCGGGCGATGCACAGCCGCTGCTGCTGCCCGCCGGACAAACCTCCGCCCGGCTTGCTCAGCCGATCCTTGACCTCGTTCCACAGGTTCGCCCCCCGCAACGACCGCTCGACGACGTCCTGCAACTCCGACTTGCGGTGGGTGCCGGCCAGCCGGAGGCCAGCGGCGACGTTGTGGAAGATCGACATGGTCGGGAACGGGTTGGGTCGCTGGAACACCATGCCGATGGTCCGGCGGACGTTCACCGGGTCGATGTTCGGGCCGTAGATGTCCTCGCCGTCCAGCAGCACCTTGCCCTCGACCCGGGCGCCGGGGATCACCTCGTGCATCCGGTTCAGCGAACGGAGCACGGTGGACTTGCCGCATCCGGACGGGCCGATGAACGCGGTCACCGAGCGTGGCTCGATGGTGATGGAGACGTCCCGGACCGCGAGGAACTTGCCGTAGTAGGCGTTCAGCCCAGAGACGTCGATGCTCATGGCCATGACGCGATTCCCCCTCTCCGCTAGCCGCGGACTCGGGCGAGCCGGGCGATCAGCCGGGCCAGTCCGGTCAGTAGCATGATCAAGGCGATCAAGGTCAGCGCGGCACCCCAGGCCCGCTGGGCCGCAGGGGTGTCCGGGTTGCCGACCGCATCGCGGAACTGCTCGTAGATGAACGTCGGCAGCGCCTCCTGGAGCCGCTGCGCGTCGGTGCTGGCGAACGGGTTCGTCTCGATCCGCGAGTTGGTACCGACCAGCAGCAGCAACGGTGCGGTCTCTCCCATGATCCTGGCAACCCCCAGGGTGATGCCGGTGACGATGCCGGCCAGGGCGGTGGGGAGCACCACCCGCAGGATCGTCCGCCACTTCGGCACGCCGAGGGCGTAGGCCGCCTCGCGGAGTTCGGCGGGGACCAGCTTGAGCATCTCCTCGGTGGCCCGGATGACGACCGGGAGCATGAGAATGAACAGCGCCAGCGATCCGGCGAAGCCGGACTTCTGGAAGCCGAGCGTCAGGATCCACAACGCGTAGATGAACAGGCCGGCGACGATGGACGGCACGCCGGTCATCACGTCGACGAAGAAGCTGACCGCGCGCGCGAACGGCTGGCGCCGGCCGTACTCGACCAGGTAGACGGCGGCGAGCACGCCGATCGGAGCGGCCATCAGGGTGGCCAGCGCTGCCTGCTCCAGGGTGCCGACGATGGCGTGGTAGATGCCCCCACCGGGGTTGTCCGGGTTCACCCGGAACATCGACACGGTGAGGAACCTCAGGTTGATCGCGCCGATCCCGCGCAGCACCGTGTACCAGAGGATCAGGACCAGCGGGACCGCCGCCACGGCGAACGAGGCGTAGACGAACGCCGAGAACATCCGGTCCACGGCCCGGCGCCGGCCCTCGACGGCAAAGCTCAGCGCGGTCTGGCTGCCCACCGAGAGCAGCGCGGTGACGACCACGAAGCCGGCGCGCCCCTGGAGCGGGGTCGCCGCGAACAGCAGCCCGGCGACGGCCACCGCGCCGGCGGTCACGGCGGGCGGTGCCCAGGACGGAAGCCGGCGGCCGGTCAGGGCAGCCGGCAGGGCGAGTCCCGGTTGCGCCGGCGTCACCGGGTGCGCCGGAATCGGCGGCAGCGCGGACATCAGGCTTCCTTCCGGCGCCGGATCAGAAGCTGCGCCCCGAAGTTGACCCCGAGGGTGATGGCGAACAGGCACAACCCGGAGCCGAGCAGCGCGCCGATGCCCAGCTCGCTGGCCTCGGAGTACTTCAGGGCGATGTTCGAGGCGAAGGTGATGCCACCACCCTCGGTCAGGTGGACGCTGATCGTGTACGCCGGGGCCAGGATGATGGCGACCGCCAACGTCTCACCCAACGCCCGGCCGAGCCCGAGTATCGCGGCGGAGACCACACCCGACCGGCCGAACGGCAGCACCGCCGTCCGGATCATCTCCCACCGGGTGGCGCCGATGGCGAGCGCGGCCTCGACCTGGTCGCGGGGCACCTGCCGGAAGACCTCGCG
This sequence comes from Actinomycetota bacterium, assembly GCA_016201065.1. Classification (GTDB taxonomy): domain Bacteria; phylum Actinomycetota; class Actinomycetes; order Mycobacteriales; family JACQDL01; genus JACQDL01. The sequence goes on along the minus strand of JACQDL010000059.1, from coordinate 62,881 downwards.
GGTGATCGAGGAGACGATCGGAAGGATCATGATCGCCAGCACCACCCCGGCGGTGAGGTCGGAGAGGTTGTTCGGGGTGTTGTTCAGCCGGTAGTGGACGATGCCGGTCCACCCCAACCACCGGGACAGCCAGAGGGTGAGGCCGGTGATGTTCGGGGCGAGGAAGAAGAACCCCCACAGCCCGTAGATCACCGAGGGGACCGCGGCCAGCAGGTCGACCAGGTAACCAAGGCCGGCGGAGAGCCGGCGCGGTGCATAGAAGGTGGTGAACAGCGCGACGCCGACGGCGACGGGCACCGCAATGATCATGGCGAGCGCGCTGGTCACCACGGTATGGAAGAGCAGGGCGGCGATCCCGAAGATCGGCCGCGCCTCCTCGGGGAGCCATGCCCGCGTCGTGAGGAAGTTCGTGGTGTCCTGCCGGATCGCCGGAACGCTCCGGATGACGAGGAACACCGCGATGGCGGCCATCGCCACCAGGACCACAGTTGCGGCGGTGACGCTGACCGCCCGGAAGACCCGGTCGCCCGCGCTGAACGACGATCTGCGTGTCGCCACCGCATGGTCGCGGCGAGGCACCCGGGTCGCGGTCATTCGATTATCGATCGCCGGATGGTGGGATGGCAGACACCGGCGATCAGCTCGCTGGCAGTGCGGCCACCGCCACCTGCACCTTGGTCAGCAGCGACGCCGGCAGCGGGAGGTGCCCCAGGTTGGCGAGCAGTCCCTGCCCAGCGCTGCTGGAGGTGTAGGTGAGGAAGGTCCTGACGAACGCGGCCTGGTCGCTGGGGAGCCCGGCGGTGCAGGTGATCTCGTAGGTGGCGAGGATCGCCGGGTAGGTGCCGGCCGCCTTCAGCCCATAGTTGATCTTCACTGAGATGTCCTGCCCGTTGGTCGTGGTGGTCGCCGCCTCCACCGCCTTGCCAACGCTGTCGGCGGAGATTTCGACCGGTCCGGAGCCGGTGTCCAGGGCTGCCGGGGTGAGGTTGTTCTTCCGGGCGTCCGGACCGTCCACATAGCCGATCGCCCCGTCGGTGCCCTTGACGTTCTGCACGACGGCCGCCGAGTCCTTCCCACCCACGCCGCCGGGCGCCTTCCATGCCTGGCCGGAGCCGAAGGTCCAGTCCGTCGGCGCCTGAGCGGCGAGGAACTTCGTGAAGTTGTCGGTCGTGCCCGAGTCGGTCGCGCGGTGCACCGGGGTGACGGTGGTCGCGGGCAGCGGCACGCCCTTGTTCGCCGCCGCGATGGCCGGGTCGTTCCAGCTGGTGATCTTTCCGGAGAAGATCTTCGCGATCGTTGACGGGGTCAGCGTGAGGCTGGTGACGCCCTTGAGGTTGTAGATCATCGCGACCGGGGTCAGCACCATCGGGATGTTCACGGCCTTGCCGCCGGTGCAGCGCGCGTCCGCCTGCGCGGTCTGCGTGTCCGGCAGGTAGGAGTCGGAGCCGGCGAGCGGTACCTGCTTCTGGATGAACTGCGTCCGGCCGTTGCCCGAACCCTGACCGTCGTAGTTCACCGAGGCGTTCGCGCAGTTGCCCTGGTAGCCCTGGATCCACGCGTTGAACGCCGGCTTCTGCGCGCTCGACCCGGCGGCCGTGAAGCTCCCCGAGGCGCAGTTGGCGGCGTTCGCACCGGTGGTGCCGGTGCCGCCGGTCGCGCTCGGCGGGGTCACGTTGTCGGAGCCGCATGCGGCCAGTGCGAGCGCGCCGACCGTGACAACGCTGGCCAGCCTCGCTTGACGGTGTAGCCTCACGTCTCTTCGTTCCTTCCCGGGAACAGACTCGCCGTGCCGGCATACGCCGGTGACAGTGAGCAACGCTAGGGACGCGAGGTTGCGGCCTTTCGGTACCGGTGTGAACGAGGAATGAACACCGGATGCAGCGACCCCGACGGGTACCGGGACGCCGGGCGAAGACCAGGTGAACGACGTCACATGACCGTGCGATCACGCGATCTCCGGTACCGCACGTCGGTGCCCCAGTGGGTGAACCCGAGTCGCTGGTAGGTCCGGACCGCCACCGCGTTCGACTCGTCGACGTACAGCATGACCTGGGCGAGACCGCGCTGACGCAGGTGCCGGAGTCCCTCGATGGTCAGCGCCGGCCCCAGTCCGAGGCCGCGGGCCGAGGGGTCGACGCCGAGTACGTAGACCTCACCGATCGGGTCCTGGGCGTGCACCTTGGTCCAGTGGAAGCCGAGCAGGCGTCCGTCGGTGGTTGCCTCGGCGAGCAGGAAGCCCTTCGGGTCGAACCACGGCTCCCGCTCCCGGGCCACCAGGTCCGGATGGGTCCACCCGCCTTGCTCGGGGTGGTCGGCGAAGGCGCGGTGGTTGACCGCCAGCCAGGCCTGCTCGTCCACGCCCGGCCGGAACGGCCGGAGTCGCACCCCCTCGGGCAGCGCGGCAGACGGCAGCGGGGACAGCAGCGACCGGCGGAGCTGCCAGAGCACCCGTTCCTGGACGTATCCGTGCGCGTGGGCCAGCCGGGTCGCGTCCGGGTGCTGCCCGTGCGCCCACAGCCGCAACCGTCCGTCCCGGCCGGTGTCGGCGCTCGCCGACTCCAGCGCGTGCAGCAACGCCGAGCCGAGCCCGTGTCGCCGGTGGTCGGGGTGCACGACCAGCTCGGCGTCGGGTTCCTCGGTCGGGTCGCTGAGGTCGAGGTGGGCGTACCCGATGATGGCGGGCGCTCCACCGGCGGCGTCCGGTGTGCGGGCCAGCAGATGCGCGGTGTGCTTGTCGCCGCCGTGCCGGAGGTGCAGCAGCACGTGCTCGCTGATCGGGATGGTTCCGTCCACCTCGGCGGCCGCGCCGACCAGGGACCGAACGGCGGAGCTGGTGGCCGGGTCGAGGCTGGTGTGACCCGTGATCTCCGCAGCGCTCACACCACGACAGTATCCGGCGCCGGCTCCGGCGCCGGCGGCTGCTTGACGAAGCGGTAGCCGACGTTGCGGACCGTGCCGATCAGCACCTCGTGGTCCGGGCCGAGCTTCGCCCGGAGCCGCCGCACGTGCACGTCCACGGTGCGGGTGCCGCCGAAGTAGTCGTAGCCCCAGACCTCCTGCAGGAGCTGGGCGCGGGAGAAGACCTGCCCCGCATGCTGGGCCAGGAACTTCAGCAGCTCGAACTCCTTGTAGGTCAGGTCCAGCGCGCGGCCACGCAGCCGGGCGGTGTACATCGCCTCGTCGATGGCGAGGTCACCGGCGCGGATCACGCCGGGGTCCGCGCCACCCGCGGCCGCCCGGCGGGACACCGCGAGTCGCAACCGGGCCTCGACCTCGGCCGGGCCGGCGGTGTCGAGGAGCACGTCCGCCACCAGCCAGTCGCCGTTGAGCGCGATCAGCCCCCCCTCGGTGAGCACCGCGATGACCGGCGCGGCGACTCCAGCGGTGTCCAGCAGTCGGGTCAGTGCCCGCGCCGCGACCAGGCTGTGCCGCCCGTCCACGAGCACCACGTCGCCGGTCGGCCCCTCAAGGAGAGTGGTCACCTCCGGGTAGACGACCCGTACCGTGTGCGAGAGCAGGCCGAGCGCCGGCAGGACCTCGGTGGTAGGCTGCTGGGCCGATGTCATCAAGATCAGGTCCATCGCGATCCTCCCGGCTCGGCGCTCCACCCGGACCGGTCGGCGCGACCCGGGTCGGCCCGGAGAACACAAAACGGGACCGGTGTGAGCGACGCCGCCCGGTCCCGAAACAGCTCCCAGGATAACCCGCCGTGATAGCCCGCAGAAGACGCTGCGGGTGGCGTTCGCCACGGGGCGGGGCGGGGCGCGGCGGGATCTGGGACGATGCCAGCGTGAGCCGTCACGCCGTCGCCCGTCCGGTTCAGCAGCGGGCCCGTTCCGGGCATGTCGCCGTCGCGGGCGTGGCGGTGGTGGTCGCGGCCGGCGTGGGCGCCGGGTCGCTCCTCTCCCAGGCGGGTCTGGTGCTCGTGGTCGCCACCTTGCAGGTCGCTCTGGTGTGGGCCTGGGTGATGGGGACCGACCTGCCGGGCCGGGCCGGCGGCCTGCTGCTCGGCGGGGGTGCCGCCGCGGCGGTCGATGCCGCCCTGCTCTCCCAGCGTGGGCACGGCCTGACGCCGCTGGTCGTCCTGCTCGGTGCGGCGTTCCCGCTGTTGCTGGTCCACCAGCTCGCCCGCCAGGCCGGCCGGACCCGGCTGACGGAGTCGTTGTCCGGCGTGGCGGCCGGCTGCGTGGCGGCCAGCGCCCTGGCGCTCTACCTGGAGCTGGCCAGGTACTCCGGACCGGTCGCCACCGCCGCGCTGCTCGCCACGGTGCTCGGGCTGCTGGCGGCGAGCCTGGTGGACGCCGCGCATCGGGTGCAGGCCTTCGCCGAGGGCGTGTTCCATGGGCTGGGCGGGGTGCTCGCGGCGGCGGCCGTCGGCGCGGCCGTCGCCGTGCTACGGCTCCGGTCGGTGCCAGTGCCGGCGGCGTGGGCCGCGCTGCTGGGTGGCGGCGTGGGACTCAGCGCCGGTTTGGTGGCGGTCGGCGCGGGGTACGTCGCGCGGAGCGCAACGCCACGGCGGACGGCGTTCGCGCCCGCGACGCTCCCCGTGCTGCGGGTCCTGCTGCCGTTGTCGGCTGCCGCCCCGGTGGCCTACCTGCTCGGATTGGTGGTGATCGGGTAACGATGCCGCGCGGGGTTCGGGTCGTCTTGCTCGTGTTGCTCGTCTTGCTCGTGCTGCTCGGCGTGGCCGACCGGGTGCTGCTCCGGGTCGCGCAGGAGGGGGTCGCCGACCGCCTGCAGCAGCGGGCTGGCCTGCCCGGCCGACCGACCGTCACCATCCACGGGTTCCCGTTCCTCACCCAGCTCGCCGCCGGCCGCTACGGCGACGTCGAGGTCACCGCGAACGGTGTGTCCACCCACCGGTTCCGTGACCTGACCGTGCGTGCCCACCTGCGGGGGGTGCACGCACCGCTCGGCGGCGTGGTCTCGGGATCGCTGACCGAGCTCCCGGTCGATGCGGTCGATGGCACCATCGAGCTGCCCTACCAGCAGGTGGCAGCGGCGGCGGGGATCCCTGGTCTCGCCCTCTCCGTCGACACCCGGTCCGACCGCGATGACCGGGTGCTGGTGACCGGCCGGGTCACCGTCCTGGGCCGCAGCTACACGGCAAGGGCTCGGGCGCTCGCCACCGTCCGCGCCGGAACCGTGGCGGTGACCGCCGACCAGGCGACGGTGCTCGGCACGGCGGTGCCCGCGGCGGTGCTCGCGATCGTGGCACGTGGCCTGTCGTTCGTGGTGAGCGTCCCGGCGTTGCCGTTCGGGCTGGGCATCACGGCGGTGCACCCGACCGCGACCGGGCTTGAGGTGACCGCGACGGCTCGGGACGTCGTGCTCCGCTCCGGTGGGGGCACGGCCGGCCGCTAGCCGGTTCGCCGCCGTTTCACATTCGGCGACCGGGAGAGCACAATGGTGACGCTCACGGGACGTAGCTCATCGTGTGCAATCGGTAGTCAACCGGGGGAGAGTGCGGCACCCTGACCCTGCTGGCCGTGTTTCGCTCTCTTGGCTGCCGGCCGAGCTGCTCCGGGTGGGCACGGCGGCGCGCACGACGGTTCTGGCTTCGTCGGCGCGCCGCCGCCTGTGGCGCCGCGACGAGCCGGCGGCTGGCAAGTGTGGTGACCGCCGAACACAGGCCGGCTCGGGCGTGGCTATGCTCGGCGCTGTGCTTGCGACGGCGTTCCTCATGGTCCTGCTCGTGGCCTTCGCGGTGATCGGTGGGGCGGCAGCTCGGGTGGCTTACCGGCTGGCCGTCGGGGAGCTGCGGTGATGTCCGGGCTGCCGGTCCCCGCCGACACCGTTGATCTTCGGGACGGCCCCGACCTGCACCCGGCGCTCCTGCCATTCCTTCCCCTGGTCGGGGTGTGGCGGGGGACCGGCAGGGGTGGCTACCCCACGCTCGATGCCGACTTCAGCTACGAGCAGGAGGTCCGCTTCGGGCACGATGGCCGGCCCTTCCTCTCCTACCAGTCGATCACGTGGTTGATCGGCCCAGATGGCGAGGTGCTCCGTCCCTCGGCCCGCGAGGTCGGCTGGTGGCGCCCGGGCTCCGGCACCGACTTCGAGGTGCTGTTGAGCCACCCGACCGGGATCGTCGAGGTCTACCTCGGCGTGGTCCGCGGCCCCACCCAGTGGGAGATGTCGACCGACGTGGTGGCCCGTACGCCGACCGCCAAGGAGGTCACCGCCAACCACCGGCTCTACGGCGTGGTCGATGGCGAGCTGATGTACGCGATGGACATGGCCGCGATGGGTCAGCCGCTCCAGCCGCACCTGTCGGCGCGGCTGGCCCGGGTCGCCGGCTAGGTCTCGTGCGGCCGGGCGTGCCGGTCGCGGTCGTGTTCGCCGCGGTCGCGCTGGTCGGCTGCGGTCCGCGGCCACCCGTCGGCGTTCCGGTCGCCGAGTACGTGGCCGACCCGGCCGCGACGACCGGGTCGGCCGCAGCGCCCAGTTCCGACCGCGCCGGCACCGCAACACCGGGCCGGTCGCCCAGCGGGCCACCCGGCCGCTCCCCGGGCGGGAGCCCGTTTCGGGCCACGGTGGAGCAGGCGGACGGGATGCTCGTTGCGGCGGGGAGTCTTCCCGGCGTGTTCCAGCTTGACCCGCTGGTCGACCAGTCCACGCCGACCGACCTGCCGCCAGGGTGCCCGGCGTTGGACCGCTTCGAGCTGGCCCTCGGGCAGGCGCAGGTCAGGGCGGCCCGCGGTTTCCTCGGTGGTCCGCTGGGGCCGTTTCTCGCCGAGCGGGTGGCGGTGCTTCCTGCCACAGCAGCCGACGAGATGGACGCGTTGGCACGGGCGAGCGTGAGATGTCGGACCTTCACCGCCCGCGACGCCGACGGTGGTTCGGTGCGGTTCGGGGTGACCCGCCTGCCGGATCCGGAGCTGGGTGACCAGTCGCTCGCCCTCGCGTTGACCGGGAAGGCCGGGGACACCGGTCTCCTGCGCCACGACCTCACGGTCCTGCGCCGGGGCGACACCCTGGTCGTGTTCGTGTTCAGCGGCCATGGCCTGCTCGATCCGCTGGTGCTCCCCGCTGGCTCGGCGGCGGTGCTCGCCGCCATCGAGGCGTTCTAGTTCCGCGGGCCACGGTTGCGGCCGGCGCCGGACGTGGAAGACCCCCAGGCTGTTCCACCTGGCGCTGCGCGCCGCGTGGGCCGACTGGACTGGTCGGCACCTGGGGGTCCGGTGACTGTCTGGGATTCGCGCCGCCGTCCGGGCGACGAGTCGAGGACGAAAGCAGCTAGCGGACAGCCACCTCACGAGTCCAGTAACTATTCAACGCCGGACCACCTCCCTTCTCGTGTACCGCGCACGGTAGCGATCTCCCGCGGTCCGGGCAACGAAAATTCTGGCGTTCAGGTACCTCTGAGGAGCACGCCCCTGATCGTCTCGTCGAGCGGGCAGTCCGGCAGCGGCCGGCCGTCGAGGCTCCGTACGGCGGCAACCCGGCGGATGCTGGAGATCAGCCACGCCCCGTCAGCCGCCAGCAGGTCGGGGACGGTGGCGGTGGTCAGGGCGGTCCGCAGCCCGAGTCCGGGCGCGGCCCCGAACAGCTCGTCGATGGTCGTGCCGGCAAGGATCGGCTCGGCGGACGGGATCGTGTGCAGGGTGTCCCCGACCGCCCACAGCACGGTCGAGGTCGGCCCCTCCAGCACCCGTCCCTCGGCGCTGGTCATGATCACATCGTCGGCGCCACAGGATCGGGCGTGCCGGAGTGCCGCCATGTTCACCGCGTAGGAGAGCGTCTTGACGCCGGCCAGTAGCCACGGTGCCGAGCCGGCGAGGCCGGACGGCAGCCCCCGGGACAGGGCCAGTACGTGCACGCCGTGCTCCCGTTGCCGCAGCGTGTCCGGCGGCAGCGGGCCGACGATGGCGAACCCGGTCGGGCCGCCCTCGGTCGGGCCGCCCTCCGGACCTCGGGTGAGGATCAGGCGGAGCACCGCCTCCCCGTCCCGGCCCCACGCCGTGGTGACCCGCCTGGCGAGCTCCCGCCAGGCGGACTGGTCGGGCGCGGGGAGCTCTAGGCTGGCGGCCGAGCGGGCCAACCGGGCGAGATGGGCCGGTAACGCCACAATGTCCCCGTCGATGACGAGCATCGACTCGAAACAGCCGTCACCACGGAGCACGCCGAGATCATCGGCCCGCACCAGCGGTGCCGTGGGATCGACCAGCCCGCCGCCCAGCACCCCGACCACACGATCCGCCACGGTTGCTGAGCCTAGCGACCACCTATCATCGGACGCATGGCCCGTGCTGAGCTCCATCGTGCGCTCCGGGCCCGTGGGTACCGGTTGACCCCGCAGCGCCAGCTGGTGCTGGACGCGGTGCGCCGGCTGGAGCATGCGACCCCGGACGTGATCGCGCAGGAGGTACGGCGCACCGCGCCAGGGGTCAACATCACCACCGTCTACCGCACCCTGGAACTGCTGGAGCAGCTCGCCCTGGTCCGGCATACCCACCTCGACCACGGCGCCCCGACATACCACCCCGCCGAGGACGAGCACGTCCACGTGGTGTGCCGCAACTGCGCCGAGGTTGGCGAGGCGCCCGTCGAGCTGGTCCATGACGTCGTCCGCCGGCTTGCCCTGGAGCGGGGCTTCGCGGTGGACGTCGGCCACCTCACCATCTTCGGGACGTGTGCGCGATGTCAACAGACCTGAGCTCCCCGCTGCTCGACCGGGCTGGCGCGGTCCCCGGTGCCGGCCGGGACGCCGCGGTGGCCATGCACTACGGAGACCCGCTCCGGGAGCAGCGCCTGATCGTCTCCGGAGCCGGCTGGGTGGACCGCAGCCATCGGGGCGTCGTCGAGGTTTCCGGCGCCGACCGGCTGTCCTGGCTGCACGACATCACCAGCCAGCACCTGCGCGAGCTGCGCGAGGGCACCGGCACCGAGGCGCTGGTGCTCTCCCCGCACGGCCACGTCGAGCACCATGCCGTGCTTGCCGAGCTCGGCGGGGTGACCTGGCTCGACCTGGAGCCGGGCAGCACCGCGGCGCTGTTGGCCTACCTGCAGTCGATGCGGTTCCTGCTCCGGGTCGACCCGGCCGATGTCACCGCCGAGTGGGCAGTTCTCTCGGTGCTCGGCCCGACCGCGGACGAGGTGCTGGCCCGGGCTGGGGTGCCGCCACCGGCGGAACCATCCGAGGTGGTCAGCCTGGCCGGTGGCGGCTGGGCCCGCCGGATGCCGGCGTTCGAGCAGCCGGACGGTGAACCGATCCCGATCGTCGACCTGGTGGTGCCGAGGGACCTGCTGCGCGAGGCGGCCGAGCGGCTCACCCATGCCGGCGCCGTACCGGCCGGGCTGTGGGCCTACGACGCGCTCCGGGTGGCTGCCCGGCGACCCCGGCTCGGGGTGGACACCGACCACCGGACCCTCCCACACGAGGTCGGCTGGATCGGGGTGGCCGTGCACCTCGACAAGGGGTGTTACCGGGGCCAGGAGACGGTGGCCCGGGTGCACAACCTCGGCCGGCCGCCGCGGCGGCTCGTGCTGCTGCACCTGTCCGGCGAGTCGGAGGAGCTGCCGGCGACCGGCGACCCGGTGGAGTCCGGTGGGCGCACCGTCGGTCGGGTCGGCACGGCGGTGCGGCACCACGAGCTCGGTCAGCTCGCGCTGGCACTGCTGAAGCGATCGGTGTCCGCGCAGGACCCGCTGACCGTAGGCGGGTTCGCCGCCGTGGTCGACCCGTCCAGCGATCTCACCGACGTGCCCCGCGCCAGGTCTGACACCATGCGACTCTGACAGCACGCGACTCTGACAGCATGCGACCATGACACCCATGCCCGTCGCGGCCGCCACCGGTCCGGTCATCCCGGCCGGTGCCGCGACCATCATCACGGTCGCACCCACCGGTGCGGAGAGCGCGAAGTCCGACGTGCCCGCGCTGCCGGTGACCCTGGATGAGCTGGTACGCACGGGGATCGACTGCGCGCAGCTCGGCGCGTCGATCATCCACGTGCACATCCGGGACGGCGAGGCGAGGCCGACCCTCGACGTCGGCCGGCTCACCGACACGGTGGCCGCGCTGCGCGAGCGGACCGACCTGATCGTGCAGGTCTCCTCCGGCGGGTCGGTCAGCGACAGCGAGGCGGACCGGCTGCGGGTGCTGGAGTCCAACCCGGACGGCGCGAGCTGCTCGATGGGCACGGTGAACTTCGGCCGGGACGTCTTCACCAACCGGTGGGACTTCATCGTCGAGCTGCACACCCAGCTCCGGGATCGGCAGATCGTGCCGGAGTACGAGATCTTCGACCTGGGGCAGCTCACCAGCCTGGCCCGGTTGCTGGACAAGCACGGCCTGCCGTACGGCGGTCACGTGCACTGCGATCTGGTCATGGGCGTGCCGGGCGGGATGCCCGGCACCACCCACGCCCTGGTCGCCGCGCAGCAGTCGCTGCCGCCCGGCGCGACCTTCTCCGCGACCGGGGTGGGGCGCAGCACCCTGCCGGTGGCGCTCGCCGCGCTGTCGGCCGGGGGGCACCTGCGGGTCGGCATGGAGGACACCCTCAGCTACGCGGCCGGGGAGCCGGTGCGGGACAACGCCCAGCTCGTCGCCCGCGCGGCCGGGTTGGCCCGGATCGCGCAGCGGCCGCCGATGCCGGTTGCGGACGCGCGGGCGTTGCTCGGTGTGCTCGATCGGCGCGGCCGGTGAGGGCGCCGCGCGGCGTCGAGCTGGTCGACGTCGTGCGTTCCGGTGTCGTGGAGAGCGTGCACCGCGGTTCGATGGTGCTGCTCGACCCGGACGGCGGCACCCGGCTCGCGCTCGGGGTGCCCGAGGAGCCGTGCTTCACCCGCTCGGCGAACAAGCCGATACAGGCCGTCGGCATGGTGCGCGCGGGGCTCGACCTCGCCGGGGCGGACCTCGCACTGGTGGCGGCCAGCCACTCCGGGGAACCGATCCACGTGGACCGGGTCCGTGCCCTGCTCGCCGCGCGCGGTCTGGACGAGCAGTTCCTGGCCTGCCCGGCCGCCTTGCCGCTGCACGAGCCGACCCGGGACGCGCTGCTCGCCGACGGCGGTACTCCGGCGCGGGTGATCATGAGCTGTTCCGGCAAGCACACCGGGATGCTGTTGACCTGCCTGGCCAACGGTTGGCCGGTGACCGGGTACACCGACCCGGGCCATCCGCTGCAGCGGGCCCTGCGCGTGGCGACCGAGGAGCTGACCGGCGAGCTGGTGGCCGCGGTCGGCGTGGACGGCTGCGGCGCGCCGGTGTTCGGGTACAGCCTGATCGGGTTGGCCCGCGCGTTCGCCCGGCTGGTGACCGCCGGACCGGGTACGCCGCCGCGGCGGGTCGCGGATGCGATGCGGGCCCACCCCGAGCTGGTCGGTGGGACCGGGCGCGAGACCACCGTGCTGATGCGCGCCGTGCCCGGCCTGCTCCTCAAGGACGGCGCGGAGGGGGTCCACGCGGGCGCGCTGCCGGACGGGTCGGCGTTCGCGCTGAAGGTTGATGACGGTGCGAGCCGGGCCGGCCCACCGCTGGTGGCGGCGGCGCTCCGGCTGCTCGGCGTTCCGGCCGGCGCGGTGGCGGAGTTCGCCGAGGCGCCGGTGCTCGGCGGCGGCCGACCGGTCGGATCGGTCCGGATCGGTGCCGTCCTGCGCTCACTCCCGTGACCGAGGAGCCCGTGACCGAGGAGCCCGTGACCGGCGAGTTCGGGCGCCCGGTGGCCGGGCCCCGGGACGTTCGCCCCTACGCCCGGTGCCGTCGTGCCGAGCACGATGGGTGCGGGCGCCCGACCGGGGCGGCCGGGGAGGAGACGGGTCACCGTGGACATCGCGCGGGCGTCCGCCGAACCGATCACTGACGCGGTGCGGCACCGTTCCGGTGGCGTGGACTTCGCGCGGCGACCGATGCTCGTGTTCTGGGAGACGACCCGCTCCTGCCAGCTCGCCTGCCGGCACTGCCGGGCCAGCGCCACCCCGCACGCGCTGCCGGGTGAGCTGACCAGGGCGGAGGGGTTGGCGCTCATCGATCAGGTCGCCCGGTTCGGCCGGCCGTACCCGATCCTGGTGCTGACCGGAGGTGACTGCCTGCTGCGGCCGGACATCTTCGACCTGGTGGACCGCGCGGTGTCCCTCGGCATCCCGACATGCCTGTCGCCGTCGGTCACGCCGGCGCTGACCGATGCGGCGATCCAGCGGATGGTCAGCGCCGGGGTGAAGGCCGTCTCGATCAGCCTGGATGGGGCGACGCCGGCGACCCATGAGGGGGTGCGCGGCATCGCCGGGCACTTTCCGGCCACCGTCACCGCGATCCGTGACCTGGTGCGCGCCGGCCTGACGGTCCAGGTGAACACCACCGTGATGCGGGCCAACGTCGAGGAGCTGCCGGAGATCGCCGCGCTGGTGGCGGAGACCGGCGTGCAGATGTGGGAGGTGTTCTTCCTGGTCCACGTCGGCCGGGGGGTCGCCACCGGCTCGTTGACACCGGGCGAGCACGAGGAGGTCTGCCACTTCCTCTATGACGCCGCGCACCACGGCTTCATCGTGCGCACCGTCGAGGCGCCGTTCTTCCGCCGGGTCGTCGCCGAGCGCCGGGCGGGCGGACCGGCGCCCGGCGGGTGGCTGTACCGGGAGCTGACCGGCCGGCTGTCCGCCCTGCTCGGCCCGCCGTCCGGCCGGCCGAGCGCGCACACCGCGGCGACCCGGGACGGGAAGGGGATCGTGTTCGTGGCGCACGACGGCGAGGTGTACCCGGCCGGCTTCCTGCCACTCGGCCTGGGCAACGTGCGGGACCGGGGGCTGGCCGACATCTACCGCACCGATCGGCGGCTGGTCGACATCCGGGCCGCGAGCTTCACCGGCCGGTGTGGCCGGTGCGAGTTCGCCGACGCGTGCGGCGGCTCGCGGGCCCGTGCCTACGCGACGAGCGGGGACCCGCTCGGCGAGGACCCGGCGTGCGCCTACCAACCGGTCGGCGCCGCGGCGCGGTGACCCGCGGTCCGGGCGAACGTACCGCTTGCTCTCTGCTAGCAAAAGCTAGCGCCTCCGGGTATCGTGGCGCCCGGGAGCACGCCGCGGAGCCCTGGGAGCGCGAGGAGGAGCAATGCCGGCGCTGAGAGTGTCCGAGCTCGGGGAGTTCATCCGCGAGCAGCGTCACACGGCCCAGGTCTCGCTTCGCCAGCTCGCCAGACTGGCCGGAGTCAGCAACCCGTACCTCTCCCAGATCGAGCGTGGGCTGCGCAAACCGAGCGCCGAGATCCTGCAGCAGATCGCCAAGGCGCTGCGCATCTCTGCCGAGACGTTGTACGTGCGGGCCGGCATTCTGGAGGAGCGGCCAGGCGACTCGGAGGTCGTCGCCGCGGTCCTCCGCGAGGCCTACCTCACGGAGCGACAGAAGCAGGTGCTGCTGGAGATCTACAAGTCGTTCTGCGCCGAGAACGCGGCCCGTCCAGCGACTGATCAGCCGGCCCCGGTGCGGGCGGCGACGCCAGGAATATCGACACCACGACAGTGATGAGGGAAAGAGGGGACTGCCATGTCCACGACCACACGCGCGCGCACGTTCGCCGGAACCGCAGCCGAGCAGGGCAAGGTCGTACTCGAAGAGGCACGCAAGCCGCTGTACGCCGTAGTCGGCGCGGGGGATTGGGCGGTTGCCGCGCTCCGGGAGCTGCCGGCCGACGCACGGTCGGTCGTCGACGCCCGGGTCAGGAAGGCCCAGGCGGTGCTCACCGAGCTGCGCTCCGATGTCGCCAGCACGCTGGCGGAGGCCAGGCATCGGGTCGGCCGGGCGCCCGCCAGGGTCAGTCCGCTGACTCCGGGCGAGCTGAGGTCCACCGTCGAGGGTTACCTCGACCGGGCCAGGCAGGCCTACGACGGGTTGGCCGCGCGTGGCGAGAAGCTCGTCACGTCAGGCGATGGACCCGCCGCGAAAACCGTGGTCGGCACGCAGCCGAGCCGCTTCGAGCGAGCCGGCGACGAGCCCCGGCCGGCCGCGGCGAAGGCCACCACCACCAGCAGCGCGGGGAAGGCCCGACCGGCCAGGCCCACCACCCGGAAGGCCACCAGCAGCAAGCCGGCCGGGAGCTGACGGCGGGCGCGAAGGTGCCGGGCCCGGGCGGTCCGCCAGGTACGCTGGCCTGGTGGACTATCTCAGCGTGATGGTGGTCAACGCGCTCCGGTACGGCACGCTGGTGCTTGCTGGCTGGGCCATGGTGGACGCCGCGATCCGCCCCACCCCGGCGTTCGCCGCTGCGGGCAAGCTGACCAAGCCGGGCTGGTTGGCGATCAACGGTATCGCGCTGATCGTGATGCTGGTCTTCCAGCTCCTGTCGGTGCAGCGACTGGCGGCGATCGTGGCCTCCGTCGTCTACCTCGTCGACGTCCGGCCGGCGTTGCGCGAGGTGCAGGGGCGGGGGCGGGGCTGGTGAGCGTCCCTGGCGGTGATCGCCACGGCCGGACCGACCGGTTGGAGCTCGCCGACCAGCGGCTGCGTGAGTGGGACGCTGTGGTCCTGCACGTCGACCCGGAGCGGGGCATCGTGCTGGACCGCTCCGCGTTCTACCCGGGCGGCGGCGGGCAGCCACCGGACGAGGGCGTGCTGCTGTGGGGCGGGGTACGGACCAGGATCGTCGAGGTCCGCAAGGGTGACGACCTCTACCTGGTGCCCGTCGAGGGAGATCCGGTGCCGCCCGCTGGGACGGCAGTGCGCGGTGCGGTGGAGGACGAGCGGCGGAGCTGGCTGATGCGCACCCACTCCGGCCTGCATCTGCTCTCCGGTGTGGTGTTCCGGGACTTCGGGGCGCAGGTGACCGGCGGCAACATGGAGCCCGGGGTGGCCCGGATGGACTTCAACCTGCCCGAGGTGCCGGCCGACTTCAAGGAGCGGGTCGCCGAGGCGTGCAACACCGAGATCAAGGTGGACCGGCCGATCGACGTCTCGGTACTGCCGCGGGAGCAGGCGATGGCGATTCCCGACATCATCCGTACCGCGACCAACCTCCTGCCCGCTGACATCGATCAGGTACGCATCGTCGACATCGTCGGGCTGGACACCCAGGCGGACGGCGGCACGCACGTGGCCTCCACCAGGTGGATCGGCCGGATCGAGGTCGTCAAGGTGGAGAGCAAGGGCCGGGGGTTCCGGCGGCTGCGCGTTCGGATCGTCGACTAGACCCGGCGGCGCGGTGACTGCGCCCGGTCGGGGGAAGGACGGGACGGTGCCCGAGATCACCCTGGTGCGCGGTGACATCACCGAGCAGCAGGTCGATGCGATCGTCAACGCGGCGAACTCGGCACTGCTCGGTGGTGGTGGGGTCGACGGGGCGATCCACCGGCGCGGTGGACCGGAGATCCTCGCCGAATGCCGGGCGCTGCGCGCCTCCAGCTACGGTCGGGGCCTCCCCACCGGTCAGGCGGTCGCCACCACTGCGGGGCTGCTCCCGGCCCGATGGGTGATCCACACCGTTGGTCCGGTGTACACGGGTTCGGAGGACCGTTCGCACCTGCTCCGGTCGTGTTACCTGAGTTCGCTGGCGATCGCTGACGGGCTGGGCGCCCGCACGGTGGCCTTCCCGGCGATCTCCACCGGGGTGTACGGCTGGCCGATGGGTGACGGCGCGCGGATCGCGGTGGCCGCGGCCCGACAAGCCGACTCCGCCGTGCGCGAGGTGCGGTTCGTGCTGCACACCGCCGCGGCGTACGAGATCTTCGCGACCGCGCTCGGCTGAGCAGCCAGCGGCCCAGCCGCCGACCGGGTCAGGCGACCGCCGACCAGCGGACGGTCAGCTCACCGAGCCGCCAGCGCTGGCGCCCCCCGACGACCGGCCAGCCGTCGTCGAGCAGCCCTTGCACGGTACCCACCCAGCGTTGCCGCGGTCCGAAGCTCGCCAGCGGTGAGCTCACGGCCCAGGCCTGGTCCAGTGCCTCGAAGAGGGCGTGGATCGGCTCGCCGGGGAGATTGCGATGGATCAGCACCTTGGGCAGCCGCTCTGCCAGATCGCTCGGCCGGTCGAGCGAGGCGACCCGCGCCGACAGCGTCAACGTGAGCGGTCCGGTGCTGTCCAGTGCCACCCAGCAGGCCCGCCGTCCGAGCTCGTCGCAGGTTCCCTCCACGAACAACCCACCCGGTGCCAGCCGTTGCGTCACCGTCCGCCACGCCTCGGGAACCGCGTCGGCGGGATACTGGCGCAGCACGTTCAGGGCACGGACCAGCACGGGACGCCGGCCACCCAGCTCGAACCCACCGCAGGCGAACTCCACGGCGGGCGGTTCGGCCAGCGGCTGGGCCGCGGTGACCCGCTCGGCGTCGATCTCCAGCCCGACGACCCGGAGATCCGGCCGGACCCCGCGAAGCCGCTCGGCCAGCTCCAGGGTGGTGATCGGGCTGTGGCCGTACCCGAGGTCCACCACCAGCGGGTCGGTCGCGTCGCGCAGCCGGGACGACTGCGTACCGACGATCCACCGGTCAACGCGGCGCAGCCGGTTGGGGTGGGTGGTGCCGCGGGTCGGCAGTCCCAGTGCTCGCCCGGTAGCCAGTGCTCGCCCGGTAGCCAGCACCTTCCCGGCCGCCGGCTTCCTCATAGCAACCGAGAGTAGTCGACCGCCGGTCGAACCGGTCCCCCACTAGGGTGTGCCGACGTGCAGCTGATTCCTGGCGTCCGGCTCGCCACTCTGACCACGCTCCGGCTTGGTGGTCCCGCGGCGCGTTTCGTCGAGGCGAGCACCGAGGGGGAGGTCGTGACCGCGGTGCGCGCGGCCGATGCGGGCGGCGAGCCGGTGCTGCTGCTCGGCGGCGGCAGCAACCTGGTGGTCTCCGACGCGGGCTGGCCCGGGGTCGTGGTCGCGCTGCGCTGGCGTGGGGTGTCGGTCCAGCGGGACGGCGACCGGGTGGCCGTGACCGTGCGAGCCGGCGAACCGTGGGACGCGTTGGTCGACCGGTCGGCCGTCGAGGGGTGGTCGGGACTGGAGTGCCTGGCCGGCATTCCCGGGCTGACCGGGGCGACACCGGTGCAGAACGTGGGCGCGTACGGCCAGGAGGTGGCCGAGGTCATCGCCGCGGTGGTGGTGTGGGACCGGCAGCGCGCCATCCGCCGCGAGCTCCCCGCGGCCGAGTGCGGGTTCGCCTACCGCAGCAGCATCTTCAAGCACACCGATCGGTACGTCGTGCTGGCGGTCCGCTTCACGCTCGCGGCCAGCCCGCGCTCGGCACCGATCCGCTACGCCGAGCTGGCCCGGAGCCTTGGCTGCGCGCAGGGCGACCGGGCGCCGCTCGGTGCGGTCCGGGAGGCCGTGCTGGAGCTTCGGCGCGGCAAGGGGATGGTGCTCGACCCGACCGACCACGACACGTGGAGCGCGGGCTCCTTCTTCACCAACCCCGTCCTGTCGGCCGGAGCGGTCGCTGGCTTCGAGACCCGTCTGCCACCGGAGACCCGGTATCCGCACTGGCCGGCCGGCGGCGGGGCGGTGAAGCTTTCGGCGGCGTGGCTGATCGAGCGCGCCGGTTTCGCCCGTGGCTACCGGCGCGGGGGGGCCGCGGTGTCCGGTAAGCACACCCTCGCCCTGACGAACACCGGCCGGGCCAGCACCGCGGAGCTGGTCGCGTTGGCCCGTGAGGTCCGGGACGGCGTGCGGGACCGCTTCGGGGTGACCCTCCAGCCGGAACCACGGCTGGTCGGCGTCGACTGGTGACCGGCCGCCGCGGACCGACCGCCATGGACCGGATGGCCGGGCGGTCAGACCCGGTGCACCCGATGTTGCGCCGCCTGGGCGAGCGGGCGGACCTCCAGCAGGTCGACGTTGACATGCGGCGGCCGCGACACCACCCAGTCAATGCAGTCCGCGACGTCGTCGGCGGTCAGCGGGTCCGGCACCCCGGCGTAGACGGCGGCGGCCCGCCCGGCGTCGCCGCCGAACCGGTTCAGGCTGAACTCGGCGGTGGCGACCATGCCCGGCGCGATCTCCGTGACGCGGACCGGTCGACCGACCAGCTCCAGCCGGAGCGTCTCGCGCAGCGCCACGACGGCGTGCTTGGCCGCTGCGTAGCCGCCACCACCCTCGTACGTGATCCGGCCAGCGGTGGAGCCCACGATCACCACGTGGCCGACGCCACCGGATGCCGCCGCGCTCGCCTCCAGCGTGGGAAGCAGGGCTCGGGTCATCCGCAGCACGCCGAGCACGTTGACCTCGTACATCCGCTGCCAGTCGGTCGGGTCGCCGCGCTCGACGGGGTCGGTACCGATCGCCAGGCCGGCGTTGTTCACCAGCACATGGCAGGTGTTCACGGCGGCGGCGAGCGCGTCCACCGAAGCCTGATCGGTGACGTCGAGGGTCACCGGCGTGCCGCCGATGGCCTCCGCGAGCCGCTCGACCCGATCGGTCCGCCTGGCCGCGACCACCACGTGGAAGCCCGCGGCGGCCAGCCGCCGCGCGGTGGCCTCGCCGATCCCGCTGCTGGCCCCGGTGACCACGGCGTGCCGGATGTCCCCGTGCCGGATGCCATTGACCATGGGTCGGAGCCTAGCCGGGCAGGAACCGGGACGTTCGGGCGTTGTGTAGCGCGGAAACCCGAACCGGAGGTGAGTTCGTGTCGCGCGTGACCCGGATCAGCCCGCACCGCGTCGCTACCCTGTCCGTTCACACCTCACCGCTGGAGCAACCCGGTGGCGGGGACGCGGGCGGCATGAACGTCTACGTCCTGGAGGTCGCCAAACACCTCGCCGAACTCGGCGTCGAGGTGGACATCTTCACCCGGCGCACCTCGGCGGAACTGCCGCGGGAGGTCGAGGTGGCGCCCGGCGTGTTGGTCCGGCATGTCACGGCAGGCCCGTACCGCGGGCTGGCCAAGGACGACCTGCCGGCCCAGCTGCGGGCGTTCGCCGAGGGACTGCTGCGGGCCGAGGCGCAGCGCGAGCCCGGCTGGTATGACGTCGTGCACTCGCACTACTGGTTGTCCGGCCAGGTTGGGCGGCTGACGCGGGAGCGGTGGAGCGTGCCGTTAGTGCACTCGGCGCACACCCTGGCGAAGGTGAAGAACGCCCAGCGCGCCGCCGGGGACCGGCCGGAGCCGAAGCAGCGGATCCTCGGCGAGGAGCAGGTCGTCGGCAGCTCCGATCGGCTGATCGCCTCGACCGACGCCGAGGCGGGGGATCTGATCAATCTCTACAACGCGGAGCCGGAACGCGTTGCGGTGGTCCCGCCCGGGGTTGACCTGGAGCGGTTCCGGCTCGGCTCGGCGTCCGCCGCGCGGACCCGGCTGGGCATCCCTCCGGACGCCGCCGTGCTGCTGTTCGTCGGGCGCATTCAGCCGCTGAAGGCGCCCGACGTGCTGCTCCGGGCCGCCGCGCAGCTTGTCGCCGACGATCCGGAGCTTCGTGAGCGGCTGGTGGTGTGCGTCGTGGGTGCGCCGAGTGGAACCGGCTTCGTGGGGCCTCGCGGGCTGCGGACGCTCGCCGATCACCTTGGCATCGGTGACCTGGTCCGGTTCTTTGCACCCATGCCGGCCGACCGGCTCGCGGAGATGTACCAGGCCGCCGACGTGACCGTGGTTCCGTCCTACAGCGAGTCCTTCGGGCTGGTCGCCCTGGAGTCGCAGGCCTGCGGTACGCCGGTGGTGGCCGCGGCCGTGGGTGGCCTGCCCACCGCGGTGGCGGACGGCACGACCGGGGTGCTTGTCGACGGCCATGATCCGGCCCAGTATGCGAAGGTGCTCGGTGATCTGCTCCGCCAACCGGCCCGACGGGAGTGGCTGGGCGCGGCGTGCCGCGGGCACGCCGAGCGGTTCAGCTGGCGGTCGACCGCGCAACGGCTGCTCGGGACGTACCGCGATGTGCTCGCCGACGCCGTCCTTCTCGACGCCGGCAGGGCGGCCCTGTGACGGCCGTCGATGACCCTCATCTCGGTGACCCACATCTCGACGGGGTGATCCGGGCCGCCCTGGACACGCTGGAGGCCGACTACCGGCGATGGGGTACCGGTGACTACACCGTCCGCCTCCCGGGCACCCACCGGTTGGTCACCAGCTGCCGGCTGCGGCTGGGCACCCACTCGGTCACCGCCGAGGCGTTCGTGCTGCGGCGGCCGGAGGAGAACGGCGAGCGGTTGTACCACCTCCTCCTGCGCCGCAACGCGACTCCACGGGGTGTGGCGTTCGCCGTCGACGGTGCCGGCGACGTGTACCTGGTTGGCCGGCTGCCGCGGGCAGCGGTCAGTGTCGACGAGCTGGATCGGCTCCTTGGCGCCGTGTTGAGCTGCGCCGACGACAACTTCGTCGCGATGCTGGAGATCGGGTTCGGCACGTCGATCCGCCGGGAGTGGCAGTGGCGGGTGGCCCGGGGCGAGTCGCTGGCCAACCTCGCGGCGTTCGCGAGCTTTGCCGACCCCGAGCGGGGTCCACCCGGTGCGGAGCGGACCGATCGGCGCTCACCCCGGTGATCTCGGCCGGCTCTGGCTGGCTAGGCTGCCGGCATGGCTGGCACCCTGGTCCTGCTGCGGCACGGCGAGAGCACCTGGAACTCGGCGAACCTGTTCACCGGCTGGGTCGATGTCGACCTCAGCCCGCGTGGTGAGGAGGAGGCGCGGCGGGGCGGCGATCTCCTCGCCGAGCATGGGCTGCTGCCCGACGTCGTGCACACGTCGTTGCTGCGGCGGGCGATCCGGACCGCGGAGCTCGCGCTGGACGTCGCCGAGCGGCACTGGATCGACGTGCGCCGGTCATGGCGGCTGAACGAGCGGCACTACGGTGCCCTCCAGGGCAAGGACAAGGCTCAGGTGCGGGCCGAGTTCGGGGCGGAGCAGTTCACCCTGTGGCGGCGGTCCTACGACGTTCCCCCGCCGCCACTCGCCGCGGACAGCGAGTTCTCCCAGCACGCCGACCCGCGGTACGCCGCGTTGCCGCCCGAGCTGCGGCCCGCGACGGAATGCCTCGCCGACGTCGTGGACCGGATGCTGCCGTACTGGTACGACGCGATCGTGCCGGAGCTACGGGTCGGCCGTACGGTGCTCGTCGCGGCGCACGGCAACTCGTTGCGCGCGCTGGTGATGCACCTGGACGGGCTGTCCCGGGAGGAGGTCATCGGGCTGAACATCCCGACCGGCATCCCGCTGCGCTACGAGCTGGACGGCGACCTGCGCCGGGTCACCTCGGACTATCTCGACCCGGCGGCCGCCACGGCCGCGATCGAGGCCGTGCGGAACCAGGGGCGCTAGGCGGGTCGATCGGCCGGGCCGGGCGGCGGTCGGGATCACGCCTGCCGCGGCGGTGGCGCATCAGCCAGCGCCCGCTCACCGGTGACCATGTACACGACCAGCCGGGCCAGCTCCACCGCGTGGTCGGCAAACCGCTCGTAGTAGCGACCGATCAGGGCGATGTCGACCGCCGGCTCGACGCCATAGCTCCAGCTCTCGGAGAGCATCGTGGTGAACAACGCCCGCCGCAGCGCGTCCACCCGGTCGTCGTCGGCATCCATCTCGCGGGCGAGGTGGGCATCCCTGGCCTGGACCGCCTCGGCGGCCTTGGCTGTGATCGTCAGGGCCTTGGCCGAGATCTGGCGGATCGTGTCCCGCAGCGACTCCGGCACGGCGTGCTGCGGGTACCGCATCCGCGCGATCGCGGCGATGTGCCGGGCCAACCCCCCCATCCGCTCCAGGTCCGCGACCCCGCGCAGTCCGGCCACGATGGTCCGGAGGTCACCGGCGACCGGCGCCTGCCGGGCCAGCAGCTCCACCGCCTTGTCCTCCAGCGCGACGTACGCCGCCGTGATCTCGGTCTGCCCGGAGATCACCTTCTCGGCGAGGGTCAGGTCGGCCTCGAGGAGCGCGGTCGTCGCCTGCTCCAACGCGACGGATACCAGCGTGGTCAGCTCCACCACCGACGCGGAGATCTGGGCGAGGTCGTCATGGAAGGATTCGCGCATCGCTGCTCCTGATCGGGTTGACCACATCGGGTGGCGGTCACCGGAACCGCCGCGGCCGTCGGTCACGGGAGGTACGGTGAGCCGTCGAAGCCGCCCGTGACCGGAGGGTATCGCCGGCCGGCGGCCCCAGGTTCGCAGGCGGTAAACGGCCATGGTACGACGGATGAACACCTCGCCGTTCCGGTGTGATCCTTGCTCGCGACAGCTCCAGGCAGCGGGGATGCCGCCGTTTCGCTGACTACCATCGCCCCCGTGGACCTCGTGGTGGCACTGGCCGCCAGCACCGTCGGCGTGCTCGCCGCGGCGGTGCCGGGCCGCCGCGGCGCGGCGTGGTGGCGCGCACGGCGGCGTCTCCCGGCGCAGGAGGCCGTGCCGCCGGCGGTCGCCACCGACCTCGCCCGGCGGATGCTGGAGGTGATCCGGCACGGCGCGGTCGTCGTCGACCGAGCGAACTCGGTCGTGCTGGCGAACGCCGCGGCGCGGCAGATGGGCGTGGTCCGGGACGGCAGGCTCGCGGTGCAGGACCTCCGGGTGCTGGCCGACGCGGTGCGGCGGCATGGCGAGCAGCAGGTCTCCGTGGTCGACCTGCCCGGGGGGCGGCTCGGCCGGGACCCGATGGCGGTGGTCGCCCGGGTCGCGCCGCTGGACGAGGTGGGGCACGTCGCCTTCCTGATCGAGGACGTCACCGAGTCGCGCCGGCTGGAGGACGTCCGCCGGGACTTCGTCGCCAATGTCAGCCACGAGTTGAAGACGCCGGTGGGAGCGCTGACCCTGCTCGCCGAGGCGGTCGCCGAGGCGGCCGAGGACCCGGTCGCCGTCCGCCGGTTCGCCGAGCGGATGCAGCATGAGGGGACCCGGCTGGGCCGGCTGGTCACGGAGCTGATCGAGCTGTCGCGCCTGCAGGGCGCCGACCCACTGCCCAGCGCCCGGGTGGTCACCGTCGACCGGTTGGTCACCGAGGCGGTGGACCGGACCCGGCTCGCCGCCGAGCGGGCCGGGATGGTCGTGGTCTCCGGCGGGGAGCGCGGCCTGACGGTCAGCGGCGAGGAGGGGCAGCTCATCACCGCGCTGGTCAACCTGGTGGACAACGCCATCGCCTACAGCTCGGCGGGCACCCGGGTCGCGGTCGGTACCCGGCTGCGTCGCAGCAGCCCCGCGGAACCCGGTGACTGGGTCGAGATCTCCGTCTCGGACCAGGGCATCGGCATCGCCGAGAGTGACCTGGAGCGGGTGTTCGAACGGTTCTTCCGGTCCGATCCGGCGCGATCGCGGGCCACCGGCGGCACCGGCCTGGGGCTGGCCATCGTCAAGCACATCGCGACCAACCACGGCGGCGGTGTGAGCGTGTGGAGCGTCGAGGGTTCAGGCTCGACGTTCACCCTCCGGCTGCCGGCCGACCGGCGCCCGACCCCGGGGGTCACCGAGCCCGGGAAACCCATCCGTTCCGTGGCGGCCGGCGGTGCGGACCGTCGTCCGGCGGACGATTCGAGGGGAATGACGTGACCCGAGTTCTGGTGGTGGAGGACGAGGAGTCCTTCTCGGAGGCCCTGTCGTACATGCTTCGTCGGGAGGGTTTCGAGGTGTCGGTCGCGCCGACCGGGCCGGCGGCGCTGAGCGAGTTCGACCGGTCCGGGGCCGACCTTGTGTTGCTCGATCTCATGCTTCCCGGCCTTTCTGGCACCGAGGTCTGCCGCACCCTGCGGCAACGCTCCAACGTTCCGGTGATCATGCTGACGGCGCGGGACAGCGAGATCGACAAGGTCGTCGGGCTGGAGCTTGGTGCCGACGACTACGTGACCAAGCCGTTCTCCTCCCGGGAGCTGGTCGCCCGCATCCGCGCGGTGCTCCGCCGCCGTACCGAGCCGGAGGACCAGGTGTCGGCCGTGCTGGAGGTCGGGCCGGTCCGGATGGATGTCGAGCGGCACGTCGTGACGGTCCGCGGCGACACCGTGCCCCTTCCCCTGAAGGAGTTCGACCTGCTGGAGCTGCTGCTGCGGAACGCCGGTCGGGTGCTGACCCGCGCCCAGCTGATCGACCGGGTCTGGGGGGCCGACTACGTCGGTGACACCAAGACGCTCGACGTTCACGTGAAACGACTGCGGACGAAGATCGAGCCGGATCCCTCCTCGCCGCGTCACGTCGTCACCGTCCGGGGGCTCGGCTACAAGTACGAGACCTGACCGTGAGAATCATTCCGATTACTTTCAGTAAACGCTCGACTACAATTTCCTATGACCGCGAACGGCTAGTTCAGATTTGTTCGGGCTAATTTCCCGCTAGCAGGACACAAACCGGTCTGGCTTCGATACCGTCGCGTTGGCGGGAGCCGGCACGCGCTGTTCTGCTCATCTCGGCGCCCGCGCCGGTTCGCTCGGGCGGCTCAGGGGAGTGCATGGCTACGGTATCGCAGAGCGGGGCGCGCGCTGCGCGCCGCGGAGTGCTGGTGTTCGTCCCGGCCCTCGTCGTGGTGGTCACGTTGCTGTCGGTAGCGGTGTTCCTCCCGGCGTGGCGGTCGCTGTCCGACCAGCGCACCTTCACCGTCAAGGAGCGCGCGGGTGTCGCCTATCTGACCGCCCTTCCCACCGCGTTGAGCGCCCTGCTCGACGCGGAGGCCGCTGCCGTGCGCGGCGCGCCGCTGGACAAGGTGGCCCAGCAGCGAGCCTTCGACGCCGTGGACGCGGCTGACGCGAGGTTGGGGGGCATCCTGCTCACCACCCAGCGGTGGTCCACGCTGCGCGCCCGCATCCAGACCCTGTCTACTCAGCGGTTTACCGATCAAATCGGTGCATATGTTGCATATACCGAAGTCGTGGACCTCATGCTGGGCCTCTACCGCAAGATCGGTGACGAGTCCAACCTGATCCTCGACCCGGAGCTGGACACCTACTACCTCATGAACGCCGCGATGCTGCGGCTGCCGCCGGTGATGGTCAACGCGAGCAGGCTCGCCGACCTGGTCAGCATCCTGCCGTCGGTGAATGGCAGAGCACGGGTTGAGATGGCCTCCTCGATTGCCACGGCGCGGACATTCGTCGCCACTGACGCGGCCGACCTGCAGCAGGGCCTCACCACGGCAATCGACCGCACCACCCGGTCGGACCTCGGTACGGCGTTGCTCGGCCAGCTCGACGAGTTCCACCGGGCACTGGAATCCATCGCGCCGTCCACCATGCTGGTCGGGATGCCGCATTTCGTCGACACCGTCGCCAACGTCGTCCCCCAGCGGGACACGCTCATGACGACGTCGGTCCGGTTGGCGCGGGTCGCCCTGACCGAGCTCGACGGGCTGCTCTCGGGCCGGGCTGACGGGTTCGACGGCAACCGCACGGTCTTCCTGATCGCGCTGGTGCTCGGCGTCACGCTGACCATTGTCGCGCTCGCCGCGATGGGGTGGTTCCTCTGGAGCCGCAGCCCCGTACAGGGTCGGTCACACCGCGACGACTCCGGCGGCGGCCCGCGGCAGCCGGGTGGTGGTTCCTACCGGTACGGCCCGTCGGACCTGGCCGGACCACCGGAACCGCAGCGGGCCGCAATTCCGGCCGCCGAGGAGTGGTCCGGTGCTCGGTAGGCTGCGGATCCGGTCCAAGCTGACCATCCTCGTGATGGTGCCCATGCTCGTGCTGGCGTACTTCGCCGCACCGTTCATCGGCGACCGGTTCGCGGTGGCGGACAAGGCGCGCAGGACGGCTCAGGCGGTGCAGCTCGCGAGCCGGTCGAGCGTCCTCCTGCAGGCGCTGCAACGTGAGCGACTCATCTCGGCCGGCTTCCTGGTGGGCGCGGTCGAGCGTTCCGAGCTGGTCCAGCAGACCGCGGTCGTGGGCGACCAGGTGACGACCCTGGCGGTCTCGGGCATCCTGCCCCGCCCGTTCCTCGAGGCTCTCGGCGTCGTGAACGGCCTCGCGCCGCTCCGTGCTCAGGTGCTCGCCGGCCACACCTCGCTCAAGCAGGTGGTCGACGACTTCAGCGGGGCGATCGCGCGGGTCATCAACGCGATCGGCCTGACCGATGTCGCGGACCTCACCAAGGAGGAAGGCCGCCAGATCGTCGGTCTGGATGCGTTGATCAGGTCCGACGAGGCGCAGGCCCGATCGGCCGCGATGGGGGTCGCCATCCCGGGTCGGGAGGGCGCGCCGAGCTGGGTCCAGGCAATCAACTCCCGGGTCGAGTACAACCTGGAGCAGGATCGCTTCCACCAGTTCGCGACCGCCGACCAGGCCAGGCTGTACGGGTTGATCCAGTCCGCGCTGGACGCCCGGGGGATCAACCGGTTGATCAACGCGATCCTCGCCCAGGACGCAGCCTCGTTCCGGGCGGTCAGCGCGGCGGAGCGGCTCCAGCTCGGTGATGCGATCAGCGGCCTTGGCGCGCTGGTCGAGAAACGGATCGCCACCGAGGTGTTCCAGGTCGCGGACGACCTGGAGACCACCAACCTGGCCAGCGCCTACACCGGCGGTGCGTTGGGGATTCTGGTGCTGCTGCTGGTCCTGCTGCTGAGCGCCGCCGTTGCCCGTGCGGTGGCCCGCCCGCTCGTGTTGCTCACCGCCTCCGCGGACCGGGTCGCCCGCGCGGCGGAGGCGGAGCTGGTCCGGATCGCGGACGAGGACGTCGACCACTTCCAGCCGATGGCATTGGAGCCGGTCTCCATCCCTGGTCGGGACGAGATCTCCGACCTGTCCCGGGCCTTCGACCGGGTGCAGGTCACCGCCGCCCGGCTCGTCGAGCGGCAGGTGTTCAGCCAGCGCAACATCGCCCATATGTTCGGCAACGTCGGGCGGCGGACCCAGAACCTGGTTGGCCGCCAGCTTGGCGTCATCGACCGCCTGGAGCGGGAGGAGACCGACCCGTCCCGGCTCGAGACGCTCTACCAGCTCGACCACGTCTCCAGCCGGCTCCGTCGTAACGCGGGCAGCCTTGTCGTGCTGTCCGGCAGTGCGGGTGCCGGCGATCATCACGAGCCGGTGTCGTTGGAGGACGTGGTCCGGCTGGCGCTGGCCGAGATCGAGGACTACCTGCGGGTCGACATCGCGGTGGCCGACGATCTCAAGCTCGTCCCGCACCTCGTCGGCGACGTGGTGCTCGTCCTCGCGGAGCTGATGGAGAACGCGACGACGTTCTCGCCGCCGGACACGAGGGTGATGGTCACCTCGACGGTGCACGCCGCCGGATGCGTGATCGCCGTGGTCGACCACGGGATCGGTATGTCGCCGGAGCGGCTCGCCGAGGAGAACGCGCGGCTGACCCGACGGGAACGTCTCGACCTCGCGCCCAGCGATGTGCTGGGCCTGTTCGTCGTCGGCCGGCTGACCCGTCGGCACGGCTTGGGGGTCATGCTGTCCGCGACGCACGGTGCTGGGATCACCGCGGAGCTGTCGCTGCCCGCCGAGCAGTTGCTGGTGACCGGGTCCAGCCCGATGCGGCCGCCCACGTTGCTGGGTCCGGGCGGCTTCTCCGCCGGGCAGCCGGCCAGCGCCCCGCTGCTCGACGTACTGGCGCTGGCCCGGGCCAGCAAGGCGTTGGAGTCAGCGGAGACGTGGGACGGCTTCTCGATGCGGCACAAGCTGCCGATGCAGCAGGCGGCCTCCCAGCGGGTCACGCCAGCGCACCATCCGTCATCCCAGCCCGAGCCGATCCGCCCCGCTGCGAACGTGCGCGCCCTGCCCGGCGGGGCAGCCGCTCCGGTGGTGGCGACCCCGGAGCGACCGGTCAGGCCCGCCACCCCGATCGCGCCGAGTGCCCCGGCCGCCCGAGAGGTCCGGCCGCAGATGCCGCCGGCACCGCGCCCGGCGACTCAGCTGCCCCCCGCGGCCCCGGTGACGAGGGTCCCGGCCGCCGCCCCACCGACCCGGCCGGCTGCTCCGGCGGCCCGTACGAGCCCCGCCCCACCGACCCGGCCGGCTGCTCCGGCGGCCCGTACGAGCCCCGCCCCACCGACCCGGCCGGCTGTCCCGGCGGCCCGCGCCGCCGCTCCGTCAGCCCCCACCGCGCCGCCGGCGGGCACGGGGCAGGCGGCTCCGGGCAATGGTGCTCGCACGCCGGGCCTGGTTCGGCGGGTTCCGGGAGCGACCCTCAGGACCGACGCGCCGCCGGCCCCCACACCTGCAAGCCCCGCGG
Source organism: Actinomycetota bacterium (assembly GCA_016201065.1). Taxonomy (GTDB): domain Bacteria; phylum Actinomycetota; class Actinomycetes; order Mycobacteriales; family JACQDL01; genus JACQDL01. The sequence continues at coordinate 34,913 of JACQDL010000059.1, read as the reverse complement.
CAGCCGAGCGCGCGGTCGACCCTGACGCCGCCCGTGCGCTGGTCGAGCAGTTCGAGTTCGGTGTGGCAAAGGCCATGAGCGAGATAGGAACGGCCCCGTCGAATGACGGCGCTGCGGAACCAGGAGGGACCGGCCGATGATGAGCCAGCCAGGATCTGAGGCCAATTTCCGGTACGGACACAACGGTCATTCGGGCATGGTGCTCAGCGACCAGGTCCGCACGTTCAACTGGCTGCTTGAGGCATTCGCCAGCAACACCGCCGGTGTGGTCGAGGCGATCGCGGTGTCCTCCGATGGTCTGCTGATGGCACGCTCGGCGGCGGCGAAGCGGGCCAACGCCGATCGGCTGGCGGCGGTGATCTCGGGCATCACCAGCCTGGCTGGGGGTGCCTCCGGGTGGTATTCGCTCGGGCCGTTGAACAAGGTCATCGTTGACCTGGCCTCGGGCTACATGCTGATCACCGCGATCAGCGCAGGTTCGGTACTTGGGGTGATCGCCAACCGGTCGGCCAACCTCGGCAACGTCGCCTACGAGATGACGTTGTTCGCGGGGCGTGCCGGCGCCGCGCTGACGCCGCAGCTCATCGCCGAACTGAGGAACTCCGTCCCGCAATGAGCCAGCCGCCGTCCGGCCACGACTGGTCGAGCGCCGCCGAGCCACCATCCTCGGCGGGGCGAGTGCCGCCCTACCTCAGCCGCGGCGGGCGGGGGGCCGGTTCGGTCGGCCGGGGTGGCGCTGGCGAGACCGGAACGGGCAGGGCGGGGCACTTCGCTTCGGATCCGGACGATCTTCCACCGGAGGCGCCAGCGCAGACGCCAGCGGGTCTTCGGCCGTTCGTGATCACTTCGGGGCGGGTCCGGGCTGGTCATCCCGACATCGCGCTGGAGACCCAGGTCACAGCCCGGCCGGAGGCCGTCGACGCGCGGACGGCGGGGCTCTCGCCCGAGCTGCGGGCGATCGTGGCGCTCTGCCGCCGGCCGGTGTCGGTGGCAGAGATCTCCGCACGACTGGGCCTGCACCTTGGCGTCGCCAAGATTCTGGTCGATGACCTGCACTCGGCCGAGATCATTGACGTGCACCAGACCGAGAAGGTGGCCCAGCATGATACCGAGACCATCGCCCGAGTCATTCGTGCGGTCAGCGCGATCTCCTGAGCCTGCCGTGAACAACTTCCCCGCTCCGCCGCCGATGCCGGTGAAGATCGTGATCGCCGGCGGCTTCGGCGTCGGCAAGACCACCACGGTTGGTGCGATTTCCGAGATCCCGCCGCTGACCACCGAGGCGGAGATGACCGAGGTGTCGATCGGTGTGGACAACCCCGGTATCGGTTCGCAGAAGACCCTGACCACGGTGGCGATGGACTTCGGACGGGTCACCATCGACGAGAGCCTCAAGCTGTACATCTTCGGCACCCCTGGGCAGGGGCGGTTCAACTTCATGTGGGACGACCTCGCCCGCGGAGCGCTGGGAGCACTGGTGATCGTGGACAGCCGCAGGCTGGATGACTGCTTTGCCGCGGTGGACTACTTCGAACGTGCCCAGCTTCCCTTTGTCGTGGGGGTCAACAGCTTCGACGGGCAGCTCGCCCATGACCTCACCGAGGTGCGGTGGGCCCTCGCGGTGACCGAGACGGTCCCGGTGCTCGCCTTTGATGCACGGGACCGCCTCTCGGTCCGGGACGCGATCCTCGTCGTGTTGCACCGGGCCATGGAACGGGCGATCGCCGCCGGGCAGGCCGGCTGAGCCCCGCACTGGGCGGGCGGGCCGGCCCACCGCTCTGGCGCCTCAGGGCGGGTCGGCCGGGTGCCGGGCCACCAGCCCGCCCTGGTCCATCCGGGCCGCGGCGATCCGCGCCAGCTCGTTGTACGCCTTGGCGCCGACCAGCGCGGTCAGCTCGGTGGCGTAGGACAGGAACAGTGGCCGCCGCGCCTGATGCGCCTCGGGCGCGGACGTGCACCACCAGTGCAGGTCCGGTCCGCCCTCACCCCAGGAACGACGGTCGAACTCGGTCAGGGTGGAGACCAGCACCCGGCTGCCATCCGGCCGGTCGACCCAGTCCTGCTCGCGCCGGATCGGCAGCTGCCAGCACACGTCCGGTTTCGTCTGCAGTGGCAGCCGCTCGGCCCGCAGTGCCAGCAGATGCAGGGCGCAGCCCGCGCCGCCCGCGAAGCCCGGCCGGTTGAGGAACACGCAGGCACCCCGCACGATGCGGGTGCGTCGCCGGTCATGGTCGCCGCCGACGCTGTCCCTGACGACGAGCTTCTTCCGCTCGCCGTAGCCGTGGTACTGCCAGATCGAGGGGCTCAGCTCGGCGGCGGCCGACAGCACCCGCCGCTCGTCGGCCGCGTCGGTGAAGAACGCGCCATGGCTGCAACAGCCGTCATCCGGCCGGTTCGGCAGGATGCCGTGGCAGCCGCGACCGAACACGCACGACCACGACGAGCAGAGCCAGGTGAGATCTGCTCGGATGAGGTGTTCGGGGTCGGCCGGATCCGGGAACTCGACCCATTCGCGGGCGAAGTCCAGCCCGACCTCGGTGGAGACCACGTCGCTCACCCTACGTGCGCGGGCGGCGGCGCCAAGCCGCACGCCGCGACGCCATTCCGGGCATCGGCCAGGATTTCTGGTGATTTGGTGGCAATATCGCCGGTCAATGTGGTCACGATCCGCGTTGCGGGCCCGGGGTCCGCTACCGTGCCGTCATGCGACTCGGCGTGCTCGACGTGGGTTCGAACACGGTGCACCTGCTGGTCGTTGACGCCCGCCGTGGGGGCCATCCATCGCCGATGCGTTCGGAGAAGTCGGTGCTCCGGCTGGCCGAGCACGTCGACTCCGACGGTCTGCTGAAAGCCGAGGGGGCTGACGCGCTCGTCGCCACCGTGGCGTTGGCCCGCGACTCCGCCCGCCGGCTCGGCTGCGACGACCTGCTGGCCTTCGCCACCTCGGCGGTGCGCGACGCACGGAACTCCGCGGCCGTCCTGGAGCGGATCCAGGCGGACACCGGCGTCGACCTCACCGTGTTGCCGGCCGACGCCGAGGCGCGTCTCACCTTCCTCGCGGTGCGCCGGTGGTTCGGCTGGAGCGCGGGCCAACTCCTCGTGATGGACATCGGCGGGGGATCGCTGGAGATCGCCTGCGGGATCGACGAGGAGCCGGATCTCGCCGAGTCGCTGCCGCTGGGCGCGGGCCGGCTCACCCGGGAGCGGCTGGACGCAGACCCGCCGGGCAAGAAGGTGCTGGTGGCGCTGCGGGAGTACGTCGACGGGCGGGTGGCCACGGTCGCCTCCCGGCTGCGGGAGATGCCGCGACCAGATCGGTACGCGGCCACCTCGAAGACCTTCCGCTCGCTGGCGCGACTGACCGGCGCCGCGCCCTCCAGCGCTGGTCAGCGCGCTCCACGGGCCTTGACGATCGAGAGCCTCCGCCAGGTGATCGGTTTCATCTCCCGGATGTCCTCCGCTGACCTCGCCGAGCTGGACGGGGTGAGCACGGCGCGGGCGCACCAGCTGCTGGCCGGCGCGATCGTCGCCGAATCCACCATGCGGCTCTGCCGGGCGGACCGGGTGGAGATCTGTCCCTGGGCGCTGCGCGAGGGAATCATCCTGCGCCGCCTCGACTGGTTGGACGGTGTGTGATGGCCAGGCACGGGCGGTCCGACAACAGCGATGACGATTTCTCCTCCGGTTCCTGGCGGACGGCGGACCAGGCGAGGGGCGCGGAGCGATCCGAGCCGGCAAAGGGGCGCCGGCGTCGTGATCCCCGTCAACCGCCGCCGCCCGCGCAACCGGAGCCGAGGATGTTTCCGTACCGCCCGCCGGTTGACCGGCCCCGCCCGCCAGCCGAGCGGCCCCGCCCACCGGTTGACCGGCCCCGGCCACCGGTTGACCGGCCCCGGCCACCGGCCGACCGATCATGGCCCGGCGAGGGCCGGATACTCCCGCAGGGCGGAGGTCGCGTTGACCAGTGGCCCCCGGCGCGGCCGGCCCCTCAGCCGGTTGCGCCACGGCCGGTTGCGGATCGGGGCCGCCCCCCCATCGTGCCGCCGCGACCCGTGGAGGGGCGCCGCGTCGGGGAGGCGCCGGGCCGGCTGCCCCCGCCTCCGGTCAGCGGGGTGCGGCGCCCCCCCATGCCGGTGCCGCCGGCTCCGAAGCGGACCGTCCCGCCGTACGTCGAGGATCGACCGAGCTGGCCGCCCGCCGTCCAGCCGCGCCGCCCGGAGCCCCCAGCTGCGCTGGCCGCCGACGACCGGCTGCCCACCGATGACCCGGACGACGCGGACGGTGTCGGGTCCGCTGGGCGTGGGCACCGGTCGCTGGTCCTCGCCTGGACCTTGTTCTCTGTGGAGACGGCCTTCGCCGCAGCGGCAGGGCTCGGGCTCTGGCTCGGGTTCCACGCGCTGTGGCAGTTCCAGCCCTACCTCGCGGTGGCGGGTTCGGCAGTCGTGCTGGTCGGCCTGCACACCGCAGCCGGGTGGCTCCGGCGAAGGCAGAGCGGAGCTGAGCTGGACATGCTCAGCTCGGCCCTGGTCGTCGCCGTCGGAGTTGCGATCACCGTGCTGCCGGCCGCGTTCGCCATCCGACCGGGTTGACCGCGCCAAGCGGTCGATCGGCGCCCGGGGGCTGGTTGTCCGGTCCGGGCGTAGGGTGAGTGACCGTGACTCCCGGACGGATCCCGGCCGTGTCGCGGCCGGCCGCTCGGATTGGTATGTCCACCGCGTCGGTCTACCCAGAGTCGACCACGGCCGCGTTCGAGGTCGCCGCCCGGCTCGGGTACGACGGGGTCGAGGTCATGGTCTGGACCGACCCGGTCAGCCAGGACCCCGAGGCGCTGCGCCGGCTGTCCGAGCACTACGCGGTGCCAATCCTGGCGATCCACGCACCCTGCTTGCTGATCACCCAGCGGGTCTGGGGTACCGACCCGTGGGCCAAGCTGGTCCGGGCGCGGCAGGCCGCCGAGACACTCGGTGCGCGAACGGTGGTGGTGCATCCACCCTTTCGCTGGCAGCGGGACTACGCACGGCGGTTCGCCGCCGGCATCGACCGGATGACGGACGAGACCGATGTGATCTTCGCGGTGGAGAACATGTTCCCGCTGCGGGTGCGGGGCCGGGAGGTCTCGGCGTACTCCCCGGGATGGGACCCGGCGCTGGACGGTCATCGACATTTCACGCTGGACCTCTCGCACACCGCGGTGGCCCGCCAGGACGCGGTGCGCATGCTTGCGGCGATGGGTGATCGGCTCGCGCACTTGCACCTGGCCGACGGCACCGGGACCGGCCGGGACGAGCATCTGGTCCCCGGCCGCGGCACACAGCCCTGTGCCGACGTGCTGGACACGCTGGCCTGCCGGAGCTTCGCGGGTTCGGTGGTGGTCGAGGTCAACACCCGACACGCGTCGAGCCGGGAGGAGCGCCACGCGGACCTCGCCGAGGCGCTCGCCTTCGCCCGGCTCAACCTGGCCTGCGCCAGGTCCGCGGTCCGCTGATCAGCAAGCCGGCTGTTTCGGCCAAGTCAGCCGGCGTGCCGTGAGGAGCAACTGGTGAGCGTGCAAGGCATGGGTCGCTGGGCGCTGACGGCCGGTGATCCCTTGGACTTTTCGGTGACGCTCGGCTTCGCGGCCAACCCACACGACCCCGATCATGCCACCGCCGAGGAGCGCGCATCTTGGGGGTACTTCGAGATCTGGGCGGGTGGGGAGAACCTTTGCGCCCATGTCGAGCAGAGCGCGGTCCTGCCGACGGTGCATTGGTACATGCTGCCGCTCATCGAGTGGTTCGCGGACAACTGGGACCCGTTGCTGCACGAGGAGTGGCCACCACTTCGAAACGAAGACCTGTCAGCCGCGAGGTCTTTGATGCGGACCAAGACGCCGCCACCGTCGCAGGACGAGGTCAACGAGCTCCGTTGGCTCGACCGATGGTCGGCCTGGTGGCGTCGGCACAACATTCGAGCCGGAGCCGATGGCGGTCTCTTCCCAGATCTTTACCTGAGGCGCTTCCAGGACCGGGTCGAGGTATCCACCGGCCGGGAGCCGCTTCAGTACGCGCCAGAACACGTTTACTTTCTGACACCCGATCGGACCTACCTGATCAATCCTGTCGACGCAACGCGTTCGCTCTTCACCGTCCTTGAGGCCGCGACCCAGCAGCTCCAAGCCCGCCTCCCACATTCGGATCGGATCGCTCGCCTGGTGGCGACGTTGCGGGACCTTGCCGCTGAGGAGCGGCGGTCGATCCGACTGGCGTGGGCGGCTGGCCTGGGTGACGATCCCGAGAGATTCCGCCAGCTCGGCGCCGAGCTCGACGCGGTACTAGCACCCGTGCCGGCCGACGTGCGGCAGCAGCTGGCCGGATCCGCGCCGGGTTCGGAGCTGATCGCTTACGGCACGCCCTATGCGAGGCTGCTCTTCGGCGCGGTCAGCCCGTCCATGACGGCGCGCGATGTGACCACGCTCGCGAGGCTGCTTGTCGACAACTACCTCCCGGCGGGTTCGCAGCGCCTCGACGTGCTCGACCTCGGCGAGCTGCGCGAGCTGGCAGCGGCGACCCGCAGGCTGAGTCCAGCTGAACAGGGGAGCCAGCTCGGGGAGCGCGCCTGCGAGCTGTTTGCTGCGGGCTCGGAACCGTGGGTGGATGTGCGCGCCGTGTTGGACCTGCACGATATCGCGGTCTCGGAGGTGGATCTGTCCGACGGGAACGTTCGGGCCGTGACCGTGTTCGGACCGACCCAGCGACCGCACGTCTTCTGTAACAGCACCACCGTGTGGGGTCCCGGTGAGGGCGCCCGACGGTTCACGCTTGCGCACGAGCTGTGCCATCTGCTGCTTGACCGGGAGCACGGGGGCGAGCTCGCGGTTGCGAGCGGTCCATGGGCGCCGGTCGCGATCGAGCGTCGGGCCAACGCCTTCGCCGCGGCGTTCTTGATGCCGTCACGGCTGTTGCGTGGTGCGATCGCTCCGCTCGACCGCCCCGTTGCCGACGGCGCGGCGATCACCTCCTTGGCCAGCACGTTCCGGGTGAGCGTTTCCGCTCTTGCAAACCGGCTGTACAACCTTGGCGAGATCGCCGGCGAGGAACGCGAACGCCTGCTTGGTCTCTGAGGCACGAGGAAGCTGGTGTCAGGCACCCGTCCAACCGGGCGGAGCCAGCGCCAGCCAGGGGCCGGTCCGGGTCGTAGGCTGGGGCCATGTTGCGTACCGTGATCCTCGCGGCTGCCCGCAGCGCGCATCTCAAGCGCGTGGTGACCACCGCCCCGGTGAGCCGGAGCGTGGTGCGGCGGTACGTCGCGGGCGAGGAAGCCGACAACGCCGTCAGCGTCAGCCAGGAGCTGACCAGCCAGGGGCTGTGCGTGACCCTGGACCATCTGGGAGAGGACACCACCGAGCCGGCGCACGCCGAGGCGAACGCGGCGGCGTACCGGGGACTCCTGCGCCGGCTGCACGAGGCGGGCCTGACCCGTCCGATCGGCGGCGTCGCGGGCGCGGAGGTCAGCGTCAAGCTGTCCGCGGTCGGGCAGGCGCTCGACGAACGGCTCGCGCTGGACCACACCCGGGAGGTCTGCGCCGCCGCGAAGACGGCCGGGACCACGGTCACCCTGGACGCCGAGGACCACACCACCACCGACTCCACCTTGCGCATCCTGCGGGCGCTGCGGGTCGACTACCCGGACACCGGGGCGGTGCTGCAGTCCTACCTCAGACGCACCGAGTCCGACTGCCGGGAGCTGGCGCACGCCGGGTCACGGGTCCGGCTGTGCAAGGGCGCCTACAACGAGCCGGCGGGGGTCGCCTTCACCGACCCGGCCGAGGTGGATCGCTCCTACGTGCGCTGCCTGAACGTGCTCCTCGCCGGCGACGGCTACCCGATGATCGCCACCCACGACCCGAGGCTGATCGAGATCGCGGGGGCGCGAGCGCGTGGCCTCGGCCGGGAACCGGGCAGCTATGAGTTCCAGATGCTCTACGGCGTGCGCCCTGACGAGCAGCGACGGCTGGCTCGCTCCGGCGACACGGTGCGGGTGTACCTGCCCTACGGCGACGAGTGGTACGGCTACCTGATGCGGCGGCTGGCCGAGCGGCCGGCGAATGTCGCTTTCTTCCTGCGCTCGCTGGTGGACACCCGATGACAATCCTGGCCATGCTCGGTGCCGGCAAGCTCGGCGAGGCGCTGCTGGCCGGCGTGCTGCGGGCCGGCACACCGCCCGCCGAGCTGCTGGTCACCGCCCGCCGTGCCGAGCGGGCTGAGCAGCTCACCCGGCGGTACGGGGTGCGGGCGGTCGGCAACCGGCAGGCGGCCGCCGAGGCGGATGTCCTGCTCATCACGGTCAAGCCGCAGGACATCGACGCGTTGCTCGACGATCTCGGCCCGGCCGTGGGTCCGGACACGCTCGTGGTGTCCTTCGTCGCCGGCATCCCGACGTCGTACTACGGCAAGCGGTTGACCGAGGGCGTGCCGGTGGTGCGGGTGATGACCAACACGCCGGTGCTGGTCGACGCGGCCATGAGCGCGATCAGCCCGGGACCGCATGCAGGCGAACACCACCTGGCGCTCACCGAGCGGCTGCTCGCCGAGGTCGGCAAGGTCGTCCGGGTGCCGGAGTCGCAGCAGGACGCGGTGACCGCGCTGTCCGGCAGCGGCCCGGCGTACTTCTACTACCTGGTCGAGGCGATGACCGACGCCGGCATCCTGCTCGGCCTGCCGCGGGCCGTCGCGCATGACCTGATCGTGCAGACCGCGCTCGGCGCGGCGCTGATGCTCCGGGACTCCGGCCAGCATCCGGTGTTGCTGCGGGAGGCCGTCACCTCCCCGGCCGGTACGACGATCAACGCGATCCGGGAGCTGGAGAACCACCGGGTACGGGCGGCCCTGATCACGGCGATCGAGGCCGCGCGGGACCGCAGCCAGGAGCTCGGCCGGCGGCACGAGTGACCCTCACCCGTCGCCTACCGCATCGACCGCGCCGGCCGGTCGGTCGGGTACCGCGGTCTCATCCGACCGTGCACCAACCGGGTGAGCTGTCGCAGTGGTCACACCCGTCCCGCTACTCTCGACTCCAGCACGTGCGTGTCATCGCCCGTCGGTGGGGAAGCCGACGGCCCGACACGTGCCGAAGGTGCGGTGACGCATGTCCACCATCGAATCGCCCAGGACACCAGGAGGGTCGACGCGCGGGAACGTAGACCTGCCGCGACGCTCCGACTCGAGCCTGAGCGAGGTGAGGTTCTTGACCGTCGCGGAGGTCGCGTCCCTGATGCGGGTCTCCAAGATGACCGTCTACCGGTTGGTGCACTCCGGTGATCTGTCCGCGGTACGGGTCGGTCGGTCGTTCCGGGTTCCGGAGCGAGCGGTGCACGCGTACCTTCGTGGCGCCTTCATCGAGGCGAGCTGACCGGCGCCCGGCGGTTCGGCGCCGCCTGCGGGTAGGCTGAGCGTTCTGCGCGCGCCGCAGACGCGGCGCGCGCCTGTCGTGCACGGATCTTCTCGAGGGACGTCTCCATGGGCTCAGTGATCAAGAAGCGTCGTAAGCGGATGGCCAAGAAGAAGCACCGCAAGCTGCTGAAGAAGACCCGCGTTCAGCGGCGCAACAAGAAGTAGCCCACGCGGAGCCTCCTGCCCGGGCCCTCGACGGTTGTGCCGGAGCCGAGATGGGGGTGCCGATGCCACCCAAGGTCGTGCTGATCACCGGTGTTGGCCGCCGGCTGGCCGGTCGGCTGGCGGGTCGGCTGGCGGCTGACCCGGACATCGACCGGGTGATCGGGGTCGACGCCGTACCCCCATCCCGGGAGCTGGCCCCGGTGCTGGGGCGTGCCGAGTTCGTGCGGGTCGACATCCGCAGCCCGCTGATCGCCAAGGTGATCGCGGCGGCGGAGGTGGACACGGTGGTGCACCTGAGCATCACCTCCGCGCCCGGTCCGTCGCGTTCCCGGGCCTCCGCCAAAGAGATCAACGTCATTGGCACGATGCAGCTGCTCGCGGCGTGCCAGAACGCCCCGTCCGTACGCCGCCTCGTGGTCAAGTCCAGCACGGCGGTGTATGGCGCGAGTCCGAGCGACCCCGCGATGTTCACCGAGGAGACCGAGCCGCGCTCACCGCTGCGTGCCGGCTACGGCAAGGACGCGGTGGACATCGAGGGGTATCTGCGGGGCTTCGGCCGCCGCCGGCCGGAGGTCTGCCTCACCGTACTGCGGTTCGCCAACCTCATCGGGCCGCACGTGGCCAGCCCGCTCACCCGCTACCTGTCCCGGCGGGTGGTGCCGACCGTGTTCGGCTACGACCCGCGGGTGCAGCTGCTGCACGAGGACGACGGGCTGGATGTGCTGCAGCTGGCGGCGACCACCGACCGGCCGGGGACCTTCAACGTCGGTGCCGATGGGGTCCTCATGCTGTCGCAGGTGATCCGGCGTTCCGGGCGGATCATGCTGCCGGTGCCCAGCCGCGGGATGGGTGCGATGACGCTGTTGACCCGACTCGGCCCTGGTTTCGCATTCTCTGCCCAGAACATCCGTTACCTCCACTTTGGCCGGGTCGTCGACAACGCCCGGCTGAAGTCGCGGTTCGGCTACCTGCCGACGTACACGACGGCGCAGGCCTTCGACGACTTCGTGCGGTCCGCGACGTTGCCGCCGGTGCTGGATCCGGCGCTGCTGGCCCGGGCCGAGCAGCTGGCGCGGGGTGTGCTGGCCCGGGCCGGCTGCGGCCCGGCCGGGGGTGCCGATGGATGAGCCCGACGTCGCCGGAGCGGAGACCCACGACGAGTGGCAGCATCGGGTGGCCGAGGCGCTGGCGTTCCTGCGCAGACGGCTGACCGGCGACTACGAGGTCGATGAGTTCGGCTTCGACGCCGAGCTGACCGAGCAGGTGTTCCTGCCCATGCTTCGGCCCCTGTACCGGTGGTGGTGGCGGGTCGAGGTCATCGGGATGGAACACGTGCCGAGCACCGGTGGAGCGCTCGTGGTGTCCAACCACGCCGGCACGCTGGCCGCCATGGACGCGCTGATGGTGCAGCTCGCGGTGCACGATCAGCATCCGGCCCGACGGTACCTGCGTGGGCTCGGCGCGGATCTCGTCTTCCAGACCCCGGTGCTGGGCGAGCTCGCCCGCAAGGTCGGCAACACGCTCGCGTGCAACCCCGATGCCGAACGGCTGCTGCGCAGGGGCGAGCTGGTGGGGGTCTGGCCGGAAGGGTTCAAGGGCATCGGCAAGCCGTTCTCCGAGCGGTACAAGCTCCAGCGTTTCGGCCGGGGCGGGTTCGTCGGCGCGGCGCTGCGGACGGGGACGCCGATCATCCCGTGTTCGGTGATCGGGTCGGAGGAGATCTACCCGAACCTCGCCAACGCCTCGACCCTGGCCCGGGCGCTGGGTCTGCCCTACTTCCCGGTGACGCCGACCTTCCCGTGGCTGGGCCCGCTCGGCCTCGTCCCGCTGCCCAGCAAGTGGTTGATCGAGTTCGGTGAGCCGATCGAGACCGCGGGACTGGCCGAGGACCCGATGCTGATCTTCGACCTGACCGACCGGGTGCGGGAGACGATCCAGCAGACCCTGTACCGATTGCTCCAGCGGCGCCGGTCGGTCTTCTTCTGAACCACCGGCGGCGTCTCGACCTGTCACACCGCGGCGTGACTCCGGGGCGCGCGGAGGTACCTGCCGAGCGTGTGCAGCACGGCCACCACCGGCACCGCGATCAGCGCGCCCTGGATGCCACCGACCAGGGTGCCGGCGGTGACCGCGAGTACCACCGCCAGCGGGTGGATCCGTACCGCCCGGCTCATCACCAGCGGGTGCAGCAGGTGTCCTTCGGCCTGTACCAGCAGGACTATGGAGACCAGCACGACCAGTGCGGCGCCCGGGCCGTGTGAGATCAGGGCGAGCAGCACACACAGCGCGCCGATCACCGTGAGCCCGACCAGCGGGATGAACGCGGCGAGGAAGACCAGCACACCCAGCGGGATCGCCAGCGGCACCCGGACGACCAGCAGCACCACGGTGACCGACACCGCGTCGGCGAGGGCGACCACGACGATGCCGCGCACGTACCCGGAGAGGGTCTGCCAGCCAAGTCCGCCAGCGGCCCGCACGTCGCCCCGGGCCGGGGCCGGGAACAGCCCCACCAGCCAGGACCAGATCAACGGTCCGTCGCGGAGCAGGAAGAACGTGCTGAAGGTGGTCAGCAGGATGCCACCAACCGCCTCCACGGCGGTGCTCGCGGTGGCGAACAACCCGGAGGCGAGGGTGCCCTGGTTACGGCCTATCGCGTCGGTGACGTTCTTGGTCAGGTTGGCGAACTGGTCGTCCCTGATGTGTAGCGGCCCCGACGTCAGCCAGCCCCGGATGTGGTTGCCGGCGGTGGTGAGCTGGCCGGTGAGCGACTCGGCGTTGGAGGTGACCTGCGCGGTGACGAACCAGCCGACCAGCCCGAGCGCGGTGACCGCGAGCAGCAGCACGAGCAGCGCCGAGAGGCTGCGGTGTACGCCGCGCGCCCGCAGCGAGGCCATCAGCGGGTAGAGCAGCGCGGTGAGCAGCATCGCGACGAGGAACGCGAAGGCGACCAGGCGGACCTGGATGAGTGCCCGCAACACCAGGTACCCGGCCAGCGCGATCAGCGCCAGCCGGGCGGACCACTCGGCGGCTACCCTGACCCCCCAGCTGACCGAGTCCACCGGGCGCCGTCCGGGTACGCCGGTGTCCGGCAGCCGGGGGGCATCGGCTGGCGTCGATGGTGCTGATGGCATCGGCGGCTCCGTCGTCCCGGCCTTGCGTTGATCATCCACCAGGTGCCCCCCGCCCGCGCATTCGCAGTCACCATCGGGTCGCCGCCGGGTCGCCGCCGGGTCGTCGCCGACCGTTACCCGTCGATTCTTCATTCTGGGGCAAAGCGGCCCGGGTCGGTCAGGAGTCGCCGGATCTCGTGGCGGCGAGCCGGGCGGAACCTCCAGTACCCGAGGCACCGCCGGGATGGAACACTGGTGCCACCCCGGGGGCCGCCGATGAGGCGGGGGTCCGGGGTGGGGAGGGTTCGCATAGTGGCCGAGTGCATGCGCCTTGAAAGCGCACGACGGGTGACCGTTCGTGGGTTCGAATCCCACACCCTCCGCCCCCGCCGTGGCACTGCCCAGCGGTCCGGGTCCCGCGCGACCCTCCCCGCGCGGGACCCGGACCGGTTGGTCACCGGAAGTGGCTGGCTCAGGCGATCGGTGCGCCGTTGATGTGGAAGTGGACCGTCTCGATCGTGCTCGCGACGCCGAGTGCCCGCAGGTCCTTGGCGTCGACCACACCGTCGCCGTTCAGGTCGGCGACGACCGATGGGGCGTCGTTGTAGATGCCGTCGTGGTTGAGGTCGTCGACAACGGCGACGGTCAGGACGGTGTCCACGTCGCGGCCGGCGATGTCGGCGCCGACGATCCAGGTGTCCCAGATCTCGGTGCTGGTGGCGGAGCGGTCGGTGATGCCGGTGACGTTGAACAGGTTCGCGAGGTTGGTGCCCGGCCCGGAGAAGCCGGTCCGCGCGGCCGTCGTCGTTGAGGTCAGCACCACGAGCCCGGGCAGCCGGTCATCCTTGCCCGGGGAGAAGGTGCCGGGGGACGGTGGGATGTTGTTGTGCCCGGCGGGTCCGGTGAGCTGCCGTGCGGTGAAACCGGCGGCGGCCGGGCTGCCGGGGTAGCTGACCGCGAGGTCCACGAACCAGCCCGCACCCTCGTCGCCAGCGTTGTCCCGGTTGCCGGGCGCGAACACCTCGACGCTCACCGGGTGACGCGGGGCGTGGAGGTCGGCGGTGTCGCTGGTGTCCTCACCGCTGGCATTGGCCGCACCCGCTGCGGGGAGGGCGGTGGCGAGCAGCGCGGTGGCCGCGACGGCCGCCGCCACGGCGATCGGGCCTCGGGCGCCGTGCAGCCAGCCGGGCCGCGCCGGGACCTGGGGGAATCTCATGTCCGCTCCTGACGGTAGGAAGACTTCGTACGCCCCGGTGTACGTCGCCGGTGACGGAGCGGTTCACCGGGACCGGTCGGCGGTGGCCACGACCCGACCGGCGGCATCGAGTACCCGCAGCGCGACGATGTGATCGAGAGGCATCGAGGTCGCCCCGGTGACCTCCGCCTTGCCGGACGGGGTCGAGCCCCACGACCCGGCCTGCTCAGCTTCACCGGAGTCGTCGCTGACCTGGAGCACGAACGAGTCGGCGGCGGGCATCCCGGTGAGGGACAGCGAGACCGACGTGCCCCACGCCCGGGCGTCCAGCCGCGCGCCCCCGTGGGTGGCGTACCCGGAGGAGGCGACGACCACGAGCCGAGCGTCCCCACGGTCGGCGGTCGTGCGGGTGACCGCGACCGTTCCGGTGGCCGCGACGAGGGTCACCGCCGCGGCGGCCACGGAGCGGGTGATCACCCGGCGGCGGCGCTGCCGGCGCTCGTCGCGGACGGCGGACAGCAGCCGGGGGAGCAGCTCCGGGCCGGGACCGGTGGCCGGGTCCGCGGCCGGTGCTGGGTCGGCCGGGCGCCGCCGGAGCAGGCCGGGGATTGCGGCCAGGCTCGACATCTCCGCCCGGCAGGCCGGGCACCCGGTCAGATGCTCCTCCACGGTGGCCCGGTCCGAGCCGGCGAGGCCACCGAGGAGGTACGCGCCGAGCATCAGGCGCACCTCGTCGTGGTCGGCGTTCACCGCATGACTCCCATCTCTTCCAGGATGACCCGCAACGCCCGCACGGCGTAGTAGCTGCGCGACTTCACCGTGCCGGCGGGGATCTCCATGGCCTCGGCGACCTCAGCGACCGTGCGCCCGTCGTAGTACAGCGCATGGATGACGCCGCGGTGCTCCGGAGACAGCCGGTCCAGCGCCTCGGTCACCAGCCACCCCTCGATCGCCGCCTCCACCTCATCAGGTGCCGGGACGCGGGCCAGCGCCTCGTCGTCGCGGACGAGGCGCGGCCGGCGCTGCTCGGCCCGCCAGGTGTCGGTGAGGACGTTGCGGGCAATCGTGAACAGGTACGAGCGCGGGCTGCCACCCGCCAGGTCGATGCCGTCGAGGTTGCGCCAGGCGCGCAGCAGCGTCTCCTGCACGACGTCCTGCGCTCGCTGCTGGTCCGGAACGTACCGCTGGACGAAGGCGTACAGCACCGCGGCGTGGTCGTCGTGCAGCCGGACCATCAACGACTCTTCCGCGGACACCCGCACCCACCTCCAGCGTCACCGGCGCGTCCCGCACGGGTGTACGTCGGGTGCGCCGCGCCGGTTCACCGGGGCGCGGGCCGGGTCAGCCGGACACGTCCTTGCCGCCGAACCGCGCCCACGCCAGCGAGCCGAAGATCGCCGCGTACGCCGCGGCGGCCGCCAGTCCCTGCATCAGGCCGGTGGTGGCGATCGGGTCGCGCAGCAGGTCACCGAACTGTAGCCAGTAGTGGCTGACCAGGTACGGCTGGATCGCGTGCAGCTGCGGGATCGCGTCGAGCACCTCGCTGAGCACAGCCACGCCCGCGGTGGTGGCCATCGCCGCCACCGGGGTCTCGGTGAGCACGGACACCAGCAGCCCGATCGCCCCCACCGCGGCCATGCCCGCGCCGACGTAGAGGGCGACCAGCAGCAGCCGGCCGAGCACCGCGGCGGTGGACACCGGCGTGGCTGACAGCAGCGTGGTCGACCCGGCCGGGAAGAGCAGCAGCCCGACGGCTGCGCCGACCGCCGCCACCAGCACCGTGCTGGCCAGGCAGAACGTGACGATCGCGGTGTACTTCACCACCAGCAGCCGGGTCCGCCCGACCGGCACCGCCAGCAGGTACCGCAGCGTGCCCGACTGAGCCTCCCCGGACACCGCGTCACCGGCGACGACCGACACGGCCAGCGGGAGGAACAGCGGCAGTACCGCGACGAGCGAGGCGAACGCGAGGAACGCGCCGTTGTGGGTGATCCGGGCGAAGAACGCCGGCCCCTCCGTCGAGGGCCCGGACAGCTTCAGCGCGGTCCCGATCAGGATCGGCACGCCGGCCAGCACGACAAGCGCGAGCTGGTTGCGGCGCCGGCCGAAGACGAGGCCGAGCTCGGAGCGGAGCAGCCGGGTGCTGACCCGGCGCCGCGGTCGACCGGTCACCGCGACCCGTGCCGCGTGCCCGGCCACCCCGGCCACCCCGTCTGCCACAAGGTCAGCCGCTGACATCGAAACCCTCCCCGGTGAGCTGCACGAACACGTCCTCCAGCTGGGCGCTGGCGACCGCGAAACCCCGCACCGGCACGCCGGCCCGGACCAGTGCCGCGCAGACATCCTCCGGTACGGCGTCGCCGAGCGCCGCGGTCACGTGGTCACCCTGGCCGGTGACGTCGGCGAGCCCGAGTTGGCGACACGTCGCGGCCGCCCGTTCCACCTCGGCCGTGGTCACCCGCACCGTGGGGGCGGCCAGCGACCGCAGCTCGGCGATCGAGCCCTGCGCGACCATGCGCCCCACGTGCATCACCCCGACGTGGGTGCACACCTGCTCGATCTCCGACAGCAGGTGGGAGGAGAGCAGCACCGTCGTCCCGTCCCGGGCCAGCTCCTCGATCAGGGCGCGGACCTCGCGGGTGCCCTGCGGGTCCAGGC
Source organism: Actinomycetota bacterium (assembly GCA_016201065.1). Taxonomy (GTDB): domain Bacteria; phylum Actinomycetota; class Actinomycetes; order Mycobacteriales; family JACQDL01; genus JACQDL01. Next base: position 18,354 of record JACQDL010000059.1, on the reverse strand, counting down.
CGTTGGTCGGCTCGTCCAGGATCAGCAGGTCGCGCGGTTGCAGCAGGGCCGCGGCGAGCGCGAGCCGCTGCCGCATCCCGAGGGAGTACGCCCGGTACCGCTTTCCGGCGGCAGCCACCAACCCGACCCGCTCCAGCGCGGCGCCGATCCGGTCCCGCGCGGTGGCCGGGTCCGCGGTGCGGTCGGCGGCGTCGAGGCGGGCCAGGTTCGCCTGACCGCTGAGATGGGTGTGGAACGCCGGACCCTCGATCAGCGCGCCGACCCGGGACAGCACCCGGGTGGCCTGCGCCGGCATCGCCTCGCCGAGCAGCCTGATCTCGCCACGGGTGGCGCCGATCAGCCCGAGCAGCATCCGGATCGTCGTCGTCTTGCCGGAGCCGTTGGGGCCGAGGAAGCCATAGACCCCGCCCCACGGCACGGCCAGGTCCAGCCCGTCAACGGCGACCTGGCCGCCACGGAACCGCTTGGTCAGTCCGGTCGTGGAGATCGCGGTCCCGACCGGTGCCGGCGTACCGGCTGAGCGTGCCGGTTGCGGGGGGGCCGCCACCGGCACGCTCGTCCTGACGGTCACCGCCGACTCATCGCGGCGAGCGCCAGGTCAGCGGGGACGGCGCCGACCGCAATGGTGTCGCCGTCGATCACAGCGGTGAACAGGGTGCCGGCGAGCATCCGGGTGCCGGGGTGGCCGGGCACGGTGGGCAGGTCGCGCAGCAGCGCGGTCAGGGTGTCGCCGCCGTTGCCGGACTCCGTGCCGGTCGGCAGGGTGCCGATCACCACGGCGGTCCACCCGGAGCCGACGGTCCTGGCGGTGGGGTCGGTCGCGGCGCTGGAGTCGGGCGCGGCGTGCCGGGTGGCACCCGGCGTTCCAGCCGTCCCGCCGAGTTGCTCCTGGGTGACCGTGGCGCCCGGTGGTGGCGTGAAGCGGAACTGTGCCGCGCTCGGTCGGGCGAAGCTGATCTGGGTGAAGCCGACCTCGAACGCCGGTGCCGTGCTGCCCCGCGGAATGACCTGGACCCGAAGCGGCACGGACTTCTCGGCGTCCACGGCCAGCCGCACCTCGCCGACCAGCGACCGGTGGTCCTTCGGGGCGAGCACCAGCTCGTACGCCGGCCGGCCGGCGATCGTCGCGGTGCCGCTGGTGGTCACGGTCGTGGACGGTCCGATGAGCTTCAGCACGGCGTCGGCGGCCTGCTGCGGGGTGCTCGGCAGCGCAGTCGGCAGTGCACTCGGCAGGCTGCTCGGCAGGACGGCCGTGGGCGGACCCGATCCGGCATCCTGCCGGCCGGCCGGCAGCGCGTAGTGCGACGCCACGTTCTTGTCGCTGTTCCACATCCACAGGTCCCGGCCGTTGTGGATGACGTCCGACTCGCCGAGCGTGCCGAGCAACGCCAGCCGGGCCCGCTCCGGCCCGTCGACCCAGACCCGCAGCGTGTGCGACCCGCTGACCAGGCTGGTGAGGTCGGTCGTGCCGTGGCCGCCGACGTTCGGCAGCGCCGGCAGGCCGAGCGCGGCGGTCTCCACCACGGTGCCCGACAGCGGCGTTCCGGCGGCCTGCTGCAGGCCGACCAGAAGCTCACCGGCCGACCTGACCGGCAGCGGCGGCGCGGCCTCGGCGGACAGCACCGCCGTCCCGATGACCGCGGCGACGGTGGCCGTCACCACAGCCGGCACCGCCCAGCGTGCCCGTCCCGACAGGATCGACATGCCCTCAGCCCCTCATCGACTCACTCCACCCGAACCCCGACACGACCATGGTGCCTGGGGGATGCTGAGACCACGCTGAGAGTCACAGCGGGCTCTCAGCAACAGCTCGGGAGGGTCGGCCGGTGCGCGTGCTGGTGGTGGAGGACGAGACGCGGCTGGCGAGCGCGCTCCAGCGTGGCCTGCGGGCCGAGGGGTTCGCGGTCGATGTCGCCCGGGACGGGGTGGCCGGGTTGCGGATGGCGCGGGAGAGCGGGTACGCCGCGGTCGTGCTCGACGTCATGCTCCCCGGCCTGTCCGGCTACCGGGTGTGCGAGGCGCTGCGGGCCGAGGGAAACTGGGTGCCGGTGCTCATGCTCTCGGCGAAGGACGGGGAGTACGACCAGGCCGACGGGTTGGATGTGGGCGCCGACGACTACCTGATCAAGCCGTTCTCCTGGGTGGTGCTGGTCGCGCGGCTGCGGGCGCTGCTGCGCCGCGGTACGCCGGCCCGCCCCGCCACGCTCACCGCCGGTGACCTGGTCCTGGACCCGGCCAGCCACCAGGTGACCCGCTCGGGTGACCCGGTGGCGCTGACGGCCCGCGAGTACGCCGTGCTGGAGTGCCTGCTGCGGCGGGCGGGCGAGGTGGTGTCCAAGACGGACCTGTTGCGGCACGTCTGGGACGGACACGCCGACGGCGACCCGAACGTCGTCGAGGTCTACGTCGGCTACCTGCGCCGCAAGATCGACGCGCCGTACGGGCGGCGAGCCGTGCAGACCGTCCGGGGCGCCGGCTACCGGCTCGACCCGGACGGTGGCTGAGCCGTGCGCACGGCGTGGCGTCGGCTCTCGCTCCAGCTCCGCCTGACCGTGCTCGCCGCCACGACGCTGGCGGTCGGACTGCTGGCCGGCGCGGTGCTGCTGGTCATGGTGACCGCCCGGGCCATGCTCGCCACCGTGGACAGCTCGGCGCTGCGGACGGGGCAGGAGGTCGCCGACCTGGTCACCGCCGGCCGGCTGCCCAACCCGCTGCCGGTGGCCGGCTCGGCGACGGCGTCCGTGCAGGTCGTCGACGGGGACGGGTTCGTCCGGGCCGCGTCACCGGTCGCGGACCATCTGGTGCCGCTGCTGGACCCGGCGCAGACCCGGGCGGTGCGGGCCGGCGCCCGGCTCTTCCTCGCCGGTGACCAGGCCGGCCTGGTTGGCCCGGTGCGGGTGGTCGGCGTGCCGGCCGACACGGACCAGCAGCCCCGGACCGTGATCGTCGCGGTCAGCGTGGAGCAGCTCCGTCGGGCGATCCGGCTGGTGACCATCGGGTTGGCGGTGGGTGGCCCGTTGCTGCTGGCCGTCGTCACCCTGGTGGCCTGGCATGTGATCGGGTCGACGCTGCGACCGGTGGCGGCGTTGCGCCGGGGCGCCGAGGAGATCACCGGGGGTGACGGCGGACGGCGGCTGCCGCTGCCCGGCGCCCGGGACGAGATCCGCCGGCTGGCTGAGACGCTCAACGGGATGCTCGCCCGGATCGCGGACAGCCGGCGGCAGCAGCGCGTGTTCGTCTCCGATGCGGCGCATGAGCTGCGCAGCCCGCTCGCGAGCATCCGCACCCAGCTGGAGGTGGCCCGGCGGGTCGGCGACCTCGGTGCCGGCAGTGACCACGTGGTGGACGAGGTGCTGCTCGACGTGGAGCGGCTGTCCCGGCTCGTCGACGACCTGCTCGCGCTGGCCCGGTTGGACGAGGGGCAGCCGTCGGGTCGCCCACGGCAGGTGATCGACCTTGCCGCCGAGGTGGTCGCGGTGGTGGAGCGGTACGCCGGTGCGCGGGTGCCGGTGCGCGGCGTCGTCGAGGCGCCATCGGTACCGGTGCTGGCCGATCCGGACGGGGTGCGGCGGCTGCTGACGAACCTGGTGGACAACGCGGTCCGGCACGCCCGGACCGAGGTCCGGGTCGAGGTGCGCGGCGACGGCGGTACGGCGGTGCTCACGGTCAGCGACGACGGGGCGGGGGTGCCGGAGGTGGACCGCGAGCGGGTCTTCGATCGGTTCGCTCGCCGGGACGATGCTCGGGACCGCGACGGTGGCGGTGCGGGGCTCGGGTTGCCGATCGCGCGGGCGCTGGCCCGCTCCCACGGCGGCGATGTCACCCTGACCGAGAGTGACGCCGGTGGCCTAGCCGCCGTGGTCCGGCTGCCACTGATCACGGGAGGTGTGCCACGGATGGTCACGTGCAGGTGCTGACCACGATCGATACCTGGGACGGCGCGCAGCCGCTTGCGCGGGTGGTCGTGATGGGGATCGCGGCGGTCGGGTGGCTGATGCCCGAGTCGCGCGCCAGCGAGACCCCCGCTCTGGATCCACTCGGAATGCTGACCTCCAGCGTCGGCCTCGGCGCCATGACCTACGGCCTTGTCCAGGCCGGCCAGAACGGCTGGAGCAGCGCCGGCGCGCTGCTCACGATCGTCGTCGGCGTGGCTCTGCTCGCGGTGTTCGCACTGTGGGAGCGTCGGCTGTCCGCGCGGCGACCCGGGCGGTCTCTGGTCGATCTGGCGCTGTTCCGTTCGCGCAGCTTCACCTGGGGCACGATCCTCGCGGGGTTCGCGGTCGGTGTGGCACTGGCTGACCGACTCGTACGCCTGATCGGGGCGAAGCCCACCGTCGCGACCGGTTTCGCGATCCTCGCCAGCGGGTTGGCGGCCGGCGCCACGATGACCCTTTCCAGCGGTGGCGCCTTCACCGCATCCTGGACAGCCGGGTGCGGAATCGGGTTGGGCCCCGTGATGGCGGCGGCATCCTCGGCCGCGCTCGGTGAGCTGTCGGCCGAGCGGGCCGGTGTAGGCTCCGCCCTGATGCGGTCGGTCCAGAAGGTTGGCGTCCCACTGAGTGCCGCGATTCTCGGGAGCGTGCTCAACGGCACCTATCGCGGCGATCTCCCGCTGGCCGCGATCGGTGTCGTCCTTGCATCGGCCTTCCTGCCCGGCCGAGTTGGACGCCGGGTGCTGGTGGAAAGCGCGGGGTCCGGGCTTGACGTCCCAGGCTGACGACCGACCGCGCCAAGCCGGCGGACTGCGGGAGCGCAAGAAGGCAAAGACCCGGCTGGCGATCCAGCAGCACGCCGTCCGGTTGTTTCGTGAGCAGGGTTACGCCGCCACCACGATCGATCAGATCGCCGAAGCCGCCGAAGTATCGCCAAGCACATTTTTCCGGTACTTCCCGGCAAAAGAGGATGTCGTGCTCTACGACCCCTTCGATCCACTGATCATTGACGCCTACCGGACCCAGCCGGCTGAGCTGGGCCCGATCGCGGCGCTACGGGCCGCGGTTCGCGCCGTGGTCGCCAGCATGCCAGCCGAGCGGCTGGCGCCGGAGCGGGATCGTCAGGCGCTCATCCTCGCCACTCCTGAGCTGCGCTCCAAGATGCTGGACGAGTTGGTCCGGACCCTCGACCTGTTCGCCACCATTGTGGCTGAGCGGGTGGATCGGGATCCGGAGGAGTATGAGGTGCGCACTCTCGTCGGCGCGGTGATCGGCGTGGCGATCGCCGCATGGCGCACCGCTGGAGAGGATCTTGCGGCGTTCGTGGCCCTCTTCGAGGCTGGGCTCGAACATCTGGAGACCGGCCTCCAACTCTGACGGCGTGGGCCGGCCAGCCGCCCAAGCTCGCGGCCGGGTGGTCGGACGGTCGTCCGGCTACGGGGTGGGCCGCAGCACGTCGGGGGTGAGGTCGGCGAGGGTGCGTACTCCGGCGAGGGTGCCGGTGAGGTCGAAGTCGGCGAGCAGGCAGCGCAGCGCGTGCCGCACGCCGTCCTCACCGGAGAGTGCCAGCCCGTAGACGTAGGGGCGCCCCACCAGCACCGCCCGTGCCCCCAGCGCCATCGCCTTGAGCACGTCGGCGCCGGTGCGGACCCCGGAGTCGAAGAGCACCGGCACGTCGCCGGCCGCCGCGACGACGTCCGGCAGGCAGTCCAGCGCGGCAACGGCGCCATCCACCTGGCGGCCGCCGTGGTTGGAGACGACCACGCCGTTGACGCCGGCGTCGATCGCCCGCCGGGCGTCGTCGGCATGGCTGATCCCCTTCACCAGGATCGGCAGGTCGGTGATCGAGCGCAGCCAGCGGAGGTCGTCCCAGGTCAGCGCCGGGTTGGCGAACATGCCGGCCCAGCGCAGCACGGCCGCCTGCAGGTCCTGCTCCGGGCTGCGGTCCAGACCGGCGAGGAACGCCGGGTCGGCGAAGTAGTTGGCCAACCCCTCCCCGGCCAGGAACGGCAGGTAGCCCTGGGCCAGGTCACGGGGGCGCCAGGCCAGGATCAGGGTGTCCACGGTCACCACGATCGCCCGGTAGCCGGCCCGCTCGGCCCGGCCGACCAGGCTCGCCGTCACCTCCCGGTCGGTGGGCCAGTAGAGCTGGAACCAGGCCGGGTTGCCGCCGAGCTCGGCGGCCACCTCCTCCAGGGTCACCGAGCCGAGGGTGGACAGCACCATCGGTACGCCGAGCGCTCCGGCCGCCCGAGCCGCGGCCAGCTCGCCGTCCGGGTGTACGACGCCGAGCACCCCGACCGGGGCGAGCAGCACCGGAGCGGGCAGGCTGGTGCCCAGCACGGAGCTGGACCAGTCCCGCTCCGCCGTGCCACGAAGCATCCGGGGCACGATCCGCCACCGTTCGAAGGCCCCGGCGTTCGCCCGTACGGTCGACTCCGAGCCGGCGCCACCGGCGACGTACGCCCGGGCCTCCGGGGTCATCACGGCGTGCGCGGCCCGCTCCAGATCCGCGGCCGAGACCGGCAGGCGAGGCAGCGCACGGCCGGACGTCTGCAGGTAGATCTCGAACTGGAAGTCACCGTAGTGCGCCATGTCCGGACGCTAGCGCAACCTGGGCGGGTCTGTACCGGTCTGGATCGCCTGCCCTCAGCGCAGGTCGGCCACGGCGTCGAGGAAGCGGTCGACCTCCTGGAAGGTGTTGTAGTGCATCAGCCCGACCTGGATCGCACCACCCAGCTCGGCGACGCCGAGGGCGTCCATGAGTCCCGGTGCCCCCGCCGACCCGTTCCAGGCGCAGATGCCTCGGTGGGCCAGCTCCTCGGCCACCGCGCGCGGTGTGTGTCCGTACACGGTGAACGACAGGGAGGGCGCCGGATGCACCGGCGCCCCGATCACGGCGACCCCGCGCATCGAACGCAGGCCACCCACCAGGTGCGAGTGGACGGCCGCCTCGTACCGTTGCACCGCCGACATCGAGGCCAGCACCCGGTCCCGCCGGCCGCCGGTCGCCGACTCGTCCAGCCCGGCCAGATGTTCGACCGAGGCCACCAGGCCGGCCAGCAACTCCAGCGGCAGGCCACCAAGCTCCAGGGTGTCCCGCTCCAGCCGGTCCACGTCGATCGGGTCGGAGTGCAAGCGGGTCGACGACGGCCGCCCGACGCCCAGCCACTCCAGCACCTCGGCGGTCGCCACCACCGCGGCCAGGTGTGGTCCACCCCACTTCGCGGTGCTGGTGACGTACAGGTCGGCGCCGAGGTCGTCGACGTCGATCGGCGCGTGCGGCGTCGCGTGGGCGCCGTCGACGTACACCAGCGCACCGACCTGATGTGCCCGCTCGGCGACGGCGGCGATGTCCGGCCGGGTCCCGACCGCACCGCTGGCCGCGGTGACCGCGACCAGCACGGTGCGCTCCGAGAGCAGGTGATCGAACTGCCAGGCCGGCAGCTCGCACGTCTCGATGTCGACCTCCGCCCACCGCACCGCCACGCCGGCCGCGCGGGCCGCGGTCAGCCACGGTCGGACGTTCGCGGTGCGGTCCAGGCGGCTGACCACGATCTCGTCACCCATCTGCCAGCGGCGGGACAGCGCCCGGGACAGCGCGCGGGTCAGCGTCGTGGTGTTCGGCCCCAGCACCACCCGCGACGGGTGACCGCCGACGAGGTCAGCGACCGCGCGGCGGGCCGCGTCGACGAGCGCGTCGGCCCGGGCCGAGGAGGGAAAGGCGCCCCCACGGTCGGACAGGGGCACCCGCAGAGCCGCGCTGACCGCCCGGGCCACGGTCTCCGGGACCAGCGCGCCGTCCGCCCCCTGCAGATGCAGGTACCCGCCGCTGAGCGTGGGAAACAGTCCCCGCACCCGGGCCACGTCAAGGGGCATGCGGAGACCCTACGTGGCGGATGGCCATTCTCCGGGCCACGGCGCGACGGAGGCGTGCCACCGCCCGTGCGTGCCACGGCCGGTGCACCGGGTGGGGGTGATGTGCGCGCGGGGCCGTTCATGGGCGAGGATGAGGTCATGACCGAACCGGAGGATCACCAGGTGATCGTGGTCGGGCCCGACGGCCGTCCCGTCGGGCTGGCCTCGGTCAGCGCTCAGCTGGACGGCTCCGATGATGAGGAGCAGGGTCCGAGCGTGGCCGACATGGTGGAACAGCCGGCGAAGGTGATGCGCATCGGCACCATGATCAAGCAACTGCTGGAGGAGGTCCGCTCCGCGCCGCTGGACGAGGCCAGCCGGGTCCGGCTGAAGGAGATCCACGAGCGCTCCATCGGCGAGCTTGAGCAGGGCTTGGCACCCGAGCTGCGCGAGGAGCTGCACCGCCTCTCGCTGCCGTTCCGCGATGAGGGCATACCGACCGAAGCCGAGCTGCGGATCGCCCAGGCCCAGCTTGTCGGATGGCTGGAAGGGTTGTTCCACGGCATCCAGACCGCCCTGTTCGCCCAGCAGATGGCGGCGCGGGTGCAGCTTGAGGAGATGCGCCGCCGGGCGTTGCCGGGCACACCAGGCCTGCTGTCCGGGCACCGGGGGCACCCCAACGAGCAGTCGGGCGGTAACACCGGCCAGTACCTGTGACCCGACCTGCCCGCTCCGATCCGGCCGGGTGACGCACAATAGTGCCGTGATCGACATGCCGCGGGCCCGGTTCGAGGAGCTCGTCTCGGATGCCCTCGACGAGCTGCCCGAGCGCCTCACCGCGATGATGGACAACGTCGTGGTGCTGGTCGAGGACGCGGATGCGGACGACCCGAGCCTGCTCGGGCTCTACGTCGGCGTCGCGCTGACGGCCCGCGGCAGCGACTACGCCGGGAGCCTGCCGGACCGGATCCTGATCTACCGGCGCGCCATCCTCGAGATCTGCGCGACCGAGGACCAGGTCGTGGCGGAGGTCGCCACGACGGTCGTGCACGAGGTCGCCCATCATTTCGGCATCGACGACGAGCGGTTGCACGCCTTGGGGTGGGGCTGATCTAAGGTGGCCGAGTCGTGATCCGCCGGCCCACCGACACTGGCCGGTCAACCGAGACAGAGAGCCGGTCCGACCACGTGGACACCGATCGCCTGCCCATCAAGATGCTGCACGATCGGGTGCTGGCCAAGGTGCCCGGCGAGGATGGTGAGCGGCGTTCCGCCGCGGGCATCGTGCTCCCGGCAACCGCCCAGGTCGGCACGAGGTTGCAGTGGGCCGAGGTGCTCGCCGTGGGGCAGCATGTGCGCAGCGTCGAGGCCGGCGACCAGGTCCTGTTCAGCCCGGAGGACCAGCACGACGTGGAGGTGCAGGGCAGGCAGTATGTGATCCTGCGGGAGCGGGACATCCACGCGATGGCCTCCCGGCGGATCGAGCCCGCCACCGGCCTCTACCTCTGAGCGCGATCACCGCGGTCTCCGAGGCCCGGAGGCTGGCGGTAGCGCGGATCAGGACCGGCCGGAGTCGCGGACGGTGGCCAGCCACCCGGCCGCGCCAGCGAACGCGGCGTCCGATGCGTCGGGCCGGAGCGGCTCAGGTTGTCCACCGCCGGCGCGGGGGTAGGAGCCGAGGTAGCGCACGTCGGCGCAGACCCGGTGCAGTGCGGCCAGCGCGTCACCGACCCGGGCATCGGTCACGTGTCCCTCGCAGTCCAGCGAGAAGCTGTACTGGCCGATCCGCTCCCGGGTGGGCCGGGACTCGATCCGGGTCAGGTTGATCCCGCGCACCGCGAACTCGGTGAGCACCTCCAGCAGCGCGCCGGTGTGGTTGGCGCGGATGTAGGCGACCACGGAGGTGCGGTCGTCACCGGTCGGCGGCGGCGGTGGCCCCGGCCGGGTGACCACCACGAACCGGGTGACCGCTCCGGGGTTGTCGGCCAGGTCGGTCGCGAGCGCACACAGCCCGTAGCGGGCGGCCGCGATGGGTGCGCTCACCGCGGCGTCGATCTCGCCCGCCGCGACGGCAGCGGCAGCGGCAGCGGTCGATCCGCTGGCCGTCACCTGGGCGTGCGGTAGCTTCGCCCGAAGCCAGCGCCGGCACTGCGCCTCCGCGTGTGGATGGGTGGCGACGGTCCTGATCTCGGCGTACGACGTCGTGCCGGGCCGGGCCAGCAACGCGAAGCTCACCGGCAGGTAGACCTCCCGCCGGATCACGAGCGGGCCGTTGCCGGCCAGCTCGTCCAGCGTGGCCGCTACCGAGCCCTCGACGGAGTTCTCCAGCGGTACGACGGCGGCGTCGGCATCACCGGACCGGACCGCGTCCAGCGCGACCGACACGGTCGGCTGGGGAAGGAGCACGGCGCCGGCTGACTCCGGCAAGGTGCGCAGTGCCGCCTCGGCGAACGTCCCTTCCGGCCCGAGAAAGGCGAGACGGGCTGCCGAACCGGTGCCCGGGCCGGTTGCCGTGCCGGGTCCCGTGGCCGTGCCGGGTCCGGTTGCCGTGCCGGGTTCGGTTGCGGTGCCGGGTTCGGTTGCGGTGCTGGGTTCGACGGGCGGCATGACCGGCAGCGTATCCGGCGCTGGTCAGCGCGGTGCGAGTGCGCGGGTGATGGCGTCCTTCTCCTCCGGCGAGAGCTCCTGTGCGGTCGCGCCGGCCGAGACCAGCTTGCCGTAGCACCGGGACTCGGTGCGCCCATTGATCGCGCTGATCACCACGCCGTTCGCGTCGTCGTCGAGCAGCGCGACCGAGAACGACATCCGACCGCCCATGTCGGCCAGCGCGTCGTAGCGGACCAGGCTGACCCGGCGCAGTCCATGGCGCAGCTCGTGCCGGACCGCGGCGTCCAGCAGGGCAGTGCCGCCGCCTGGCGCCGCCAGCGCCTGCAATGCCCGCCGCGCGCGGGCCGCCGACCGAAGCGCGAGCATGCTGGCCACGAGCGACAGCGCGCCGACCAACAGCGCGCCGAATGCGACATTCTGGACGATCTCTGGTTTCACCAACACCTTCACAGCGTAGGACCTGCTCATCACCGTGCGTGGGTTGCCGTCGAACCGGGCCCCGCCCACCTGGTTACCCTGCGCTTGTGGCGAACGATCACGACTGTGGTACGGACGAGTCCGGCGACGCCGGGACCGGCATCGCCGATCTCGGCTTCGCCCGGCTGGATCTTGACCGGGAGGCCCGCACCGGCGACCCGGAGGTGGTCTTCGGCGCCGGGAAGTCGGTGTCCCAGGTGCTGGAGATCGTCGCGGCGCTGCGGGCAGCACACCCGGACCGCCCCGCGCTGGTGACCCGCGCACCAGCCCCGATGCGCGCCGCCCTGGAGGCCGCCTACGGCGCGGCGGCCACCGTGGACGGGCAGGCACGGGCGGTCGCGGTCGGTGCGCTGCCCGAGCCGGCGGGTGTCGTCTGTGTGCTCTCCGCCGGCACGTCGGACGGACCGGTGGCGGCGGAGGCGGCGTTCACCGCGCGGGTGCTCGGTGCCCGGGTCGAGCGGGTCAGCGATGTCGGGGTGGCCGGGGTCCACCGGTTGCTCGCGGTCCGGGACCTGCTCGACGCCGCGGACTGCCTGGTGGTCGTGGCCGGGATGGACGGCGCACTGCCCAGCGTCGTCGGCGGGCTGGTGGGCGTGCCGCTGGTCGCGGTTCCGACCAGCGTTGGCTACGGCGCGTCGTTCGGCGGGGTCGCCGCGTTGCTGACCATGCTTAACTCCTGCGCCCCGGGGGTCGTGGTGTCGAACATCGACAACGGGTTCGGGGCGGGGATGTTCGCGGCCCGGGTGGCCCGGCGGGCGGCCGTACCGCGGGCGGCCGTACCGCGGGCGGCAGCGCCGCAGGCGGCGACGCGGAAGGGGAGCGGGTCGTGATCGGCTGGCTGGACTGCGCGGCGGGTGCTTCCGGTGACATGTTCCTCGGCGCGCTGGTGGACGCGGGTGCGCCCATGGCGGCCATCCAGGCGGCCATCGACGCGCTGGGCACCGAGCCGATCCGGCTCGAGGCCCGGGTGGTGCAACGGCAGGGGATCGGCGCGACCAAGGTCGACGTGCACGCCCCCCGGACCAACCTCACCCGCACCTGGGCGCACCTGCGCGGTCAGCTCCAGGAGGCCGCGCTGGCCGAGCCGGTCCGGCGAGTCGCGCTGGCGGCCTTCGAGCGGCTCGCCCGGGCCGAGGCGGTGGTGCACCGGACCGAGCCGGAGCACGTGCACTTCCACGAGGTCGGTGCGCTGGACGCGATCGCGGACGTGGTCGGTGCCGCGGCCGGGTTACACGCCCTCGGTGTCGAGGCATTGGGTGCCTCGACGGTGACCCTCGGCAACGGCATGGTCAGGGGCGAACACGGTCTGGTACCGGTGCCGGCGCCGGCCGTGCTGGAGCTGCTGCGGGAGGCCGGCGCGCCGGTCTGGGCCGGCCCATCGGTGCGCGAGATGTGCACGCCCACGGGTGCCGCGCTGCTCGCCGCGACGGTGCGGGACTGGGGTCCGATGCCGGTGATGACCGTGCGCCGGGTCGGGACCGGCGCCGGCTCGCGCGACCTCGCCGAGGTGCCGAACGTGCTCCGGCTGGTGCTCGGCACACCGGTGGTCGGCACGATCGGGGCCACGACGGTCGGGGCCACGGAGACCGCAACCGGCGCGATCGCGGTGCTGCTGGAGTGCAACGTCGATGATCTCGATCCCCGGCTGTGGCCGGACGTGCTCGCCGGCCTGCTCACGGCGGGCGCCTCGGACGCCTGGCTGACCCCGATCCTGATGAAGAAGGGACGTCCCGCGCACACCCTGCACGTGCTCTGCGCCGAGCAGCGCGGGCCGGCGCTGCGCCGGGAGATCTTCGACCGGACGAGCACCATCGGGGTGCGCCAGCTCACCGTCGGCAAGTACGCCCTGGACCGCGAGTACGGCGCGGTCGAGGTCGGCGGCCATCGGGTCGGTGTGAAGCTGGCCCGGCTGGAGGGCCGGCTGGTCAACCTCAGCGTGGAGTTCGATGACGTCCGGGCCGCCGCCGAGGCGCTGGGCGAGCCGGCCAAGGAGGTGCTGCGGGCCGCGACCGCGGCCGCGCACGCGACGTATGGCGATCCGGGTGGGCCGATCACCGGCTGAGCCGGTCGGCGGTCACCGCTGTGCGGGGCGGGGGATCGCGCGCAGGCGGTGGTCGCGGGTGAACAACCGGTGGGTGAGCCCGACGCCGATGACGGCGGCGGTGGTGGCCACCGAGCCGAGCACGACGAACATGACCACGGCCTGGACGAGGACCGCGTCGAGCGGTTTCACACCAGCGAGGATGAGCCCGGTCATCGCGCCGGGGAGGATGACGAGCCCGACCGCGCGGGTGGTCTCGATCTGCGGCACCAGGGCGGTGCGGACGGCCATGACCAGGTAGGGGCGGGCCGCCTGCTGCGAGGTCTGCCCGAGGGCCAGCCGGGCCTCGACCTCCTCGCGCTGGTCGCGCAGCTGCTCGACGATGCGGCGCCCGGCGAGCACGGTGGCGTTCATCGCGTTTCCGATCATGAGGCCGGCGAGCGGCACCAGGGTGCGTCCTTCGAGGGGGAAGACCCGCAGCCCGAACAGGACACCGAGGGTGACCACGGCCGAGACGGCGAAGGCGGTCACGGCGAGGAGCATCACCTGCGGGATCTCGGGTGCGCGGCGCCGGACGACCACACCGGCGTACCCGGTCATGGTGACGACCCACAGCCAGGACCAGGCGAGCGGCCGGCCGGGGTCGATGATCACGGTGAGGGCCCAGCCGGCCAGCAGGAGCTGGGCGACCGCGCGCACCGTCGCCCACACGATCGTCGTCTCCAGGCGCAACCCGATGCGCCAGGAGACGACGACGGCCACCGAGACGAGCAGGAGCGAGGCGAGCAACCCCACCCACGTCACATCACCGCTCATGGCTGCTTCCTGCCCTGCTCCCTCGCGGTGGCACCGTCGGTGCGCACCTCATGGTCCCCGGTGCCGCTGCGCAGCAGCGCCAGCACGTCGGGCTGGTCGGAGAGCGCCGCGGCCGGCCCGGCGTGGAGCAGCTGGCCGGCCGCGACCACGAGCACGTGGTCGGCGACGCGGTGCAGCTGATCCAGGTCATGGGTGACCCACAGGGCGGGCAGGCCACGGCGGACCAGCTCGGCGACGAGGCGTTCGAAGGCCATCCGTGCCCCCGCGTCCAGGGCGGACGTCGGTTCATCCAGGAGCAGGACCTCGGGCTCGGTGATGAGCGTGCGCGCCAGGCAGACGCGCTGCGCCTCTCCGCCGGAGAGCTGCCCGGCCGGCTGGTCCAGGAGCTCGGGGCCGACGGCGACACCGCGCAGGGCGCCGACGAGGTCCTCCTCGGCGGCACCGGGGCGGGCCACCAGCAGGTTGTCGCGGACCGTCCCGCCGAAGACGGTCGGGCGCTGGAACACCATCCCGACCTGGCGACGCAGCCGCAGCGGGTCGAGGGCGGCGACGTCGTGTCCCCGGAAGGACACCACGCCGGCGTCGGGTACGTCGAGGCGGTTGCACAACCGCAGCAGGGTGGTCTTGCCCGCACCGGACGGCCCGACCACGGCCGTCACCCCGGTCCCGGGCACCTCGGCGGTCACCGCACGAAGCGTCCACCGCTGGGCGCGGCGCACCCCGACGCCCGTGAAGGTGAACACGGGGCCGTCGGCGTGCCGCGGTCCGGCGCGATCTGATGGGTGAGCCATGGCTCAATGATGGGGCGGGGCGTTTTCGGTGCGGTCGGCGCGGTACGGGCGGGCCGCCGCGATCCGGACGCGGCGACCCGCCCATGGCCGGGCTACGGAGCGAATGCCTGGAAGATCAGCGGGAAGGTGAGCAGGAGCCCCAGACCGACCAGGGTGAGCGTGAGGGCGAACGCACGGCCGACCGCCATCGTGGACCTGCGCATCGTCGCATGCAGGACCGCCCAGGCGACCAGCCAGACGACGACCGCGAAGACGGTCTTGCCGGACAGCGGGCCGACCGCCTTGGTGAGGGTGAGGGCGCTCTTCACCGAGGTGCTGGCCTCGACCAAGGTGGTGAACACCCCCATCGCGAGAGAACCGATCCCGCCCGCGATCAGCGCGGCGTTGATCGGGCCGAACGGCTTGTCCGGTTCGCCGGGGTGCGGGTCGGCACCGACCGGCGTCACGGCTTCGGTGTGCTGGGTCATGACGTCTCCTACAGGACCGGTGCGACCTTGGTGATCAGTGCGCCGAACAGGCCGGCGACCGCTGCGATACCGAACGCGATGACGAACAGCGTGAGCAGCATCCGGCGAACGTTGTCATGGCGGATGAGCTGGGTGCCCAGGTACACCACGACGAAGGCCACCACGGTGGCCAGGATCGGGCTGAGCCAGGCGATGTGTTCCTTCCACTCCATCCCGAACTCGTGCCACTGCGCGGTGGACTCGTCGGCGACCAGGATCGACTTCGGGCTGGTCTTGGCCGGGGACCGGTACCAGGGGTAGACCACCCAGGTCCCGGTCAGCACGGTGCCCCACGCCGCGACGGCCATGGCCACCACGCCGACCTTCAGGCGACGTATCCGCTCGACGACCCCTGCCGCCGTCACCAGTTCTGGTTTCAGGCTCCAGAAGCCCGCGACGCCGCCCCCGAACGCCAGCAGGAACGCCGCGCCGAGCACCATGCCGTGTATGAGCCCCCAGGTCTCCCGGTCGGTGAGACTCATCGTGCTCCACCTCCTTGGGTGATGTCGCTCAAGGTAGCGTCGGCGAGCGGAGCGCAGACCTGACCAAGGTCCTTGATCTTGCGGGCCGGAGTGCGTGAGTTTCTTCGTTGCCGGGCCCGGACACCTCGGATGACCGTATTCGCTCGCGGGTCGTCGGTGCGACCCGTACCGTCGGTACCGGCGGCCCGCACCCAACGAGCTGCCCGGGAGGTCCCAGGCGGTGTTGGTGTCGTATCGGCGCAAACCCGAGGGGGCCGGCACCCGCCCCCAGCGTGATCCACGCTCGGGGCCGGACCGGTCCCACGACGCGCGGGCGCGGTGCACGCCCGCGGGGAGAGCCCATGGCTGCTCGCCGTACCCAGACAGGTCCCCCGTCCGATGCTCCGGTGTCGCCGGACGCCGCCCGCCCGCCATCCGGTCGGGCGCGGGCCGCCCGCCCGGCCCGCCAGCGGGGCCCGCGCGCCGGCGTCACCCGGCGGACCTATGTGCTGGACACCAGTGTGCTGCTCGCCGACCCGGGGGCGCTGCTCCGCTTTGCCGAGCACGACGTGGTGCTGCCGCTGGTGGTCATCATCGAGCTGGAGGGCAAGCGCCAGCACCCGGAGCTCGGCTGGTTCGCCCGGCAGGCGCTCCGCCTGCTGGACGATCTGCGGGTCAAGCATGGTCGTCTGGACGTACCGGTTCCGATCGGTGACGTCGGCGGGACCCTGCACGTGGAGCTCAACCACGCCGACGCGGATGCGTTGCCCCCCGGGTTCCGGGCGGACACCAACGACGCGCGGATCCTCGCCGTCGCGCTGAACCTCGCCGCCGAGAAACCCGATGTCGTCCTGGTCACCAAGGACCTGCCGCTGCGGGTGAAGGCGGCGGCGGTCGGTCTTGCCGCGGACGAGTACCGGGCGCTGGCCGTGATCGAGTCCGGCTGGACCGGGATCGTCGAGCTGGCGATCGGGGCGGAGGAGATCAGCCAGCTCTACGACGGTGACCGGATCGACGTGGGCGCCGCCGCCGAGCTGCCCTGCCACACCGGGCTGGTGCTCTCCTCCCCACGCGGGTCGGCGCTGGGGCGGGTCACCGCCGACAAGCAGGTGCGGCTGGTGCGCGGAGACCGCGAGGCGTTCGGTCTGCACGGTCGGTCCGCGGAGCAGCGGGTCGCGCTGGACCTGCTGCTCGACCCGGAGGTCGGCATCGTCTCCCTCGGCGGTCGGGCCGGCACTGGCAAGAGCGCGCTGGCGCTGTGCGCCGGGCTGGAGTCGGTGCTGGAACGCCGGCAGTACCAGAAGGTCGTGGTCTTCCGTCCGCTGTACGCCGTCGGCGGCCAGGAGCTCGGCTACCTGCCGGGAAGCGAGGGGGAGAAGATGGCGCCGTGGGCGCAGGCCGTCTTCGACACCCTCGGCGCGCTGGTCTCCCGTGATGTGATCGAGGAGGTGCTCGCCCGCGGCATGCTGGAGGTGCTGCCGCTGACCCACATCCGGGGACGGTCGTTGCACGACTCGTTCGTCATCGTCGACGAGGCGCAGTCGCTGGAGCGGCAGGTGCTGCTGACGGTGCTGTCCCGGTTGGGCTCCGGGTCGCGGGTGGTGCTCACCCACGACGTGGCGCAGCGGGACAACCTGCGGGTCGGTCGGCACGACGGTGTGGCCGCGGTGATCGAGACGTTGAAGGGGCATCCGCTGTTCGCCCACGTCACGCTGACCCGCTCGGAGCGGTCGCCGATCGCCGCGCTGGTCACCGAGATGCTGGAGGATCTGTCCCTGTGAGTCCGGGGCGGCCGGCCACCCACCCGGTCGGCCGCCCATCCCGACGACTACGCCGGTGACAGCGCGGAGTCAGCCAGCGCCCGTATCGCCCTCGACCTCAACCTCGAACGTGAATAGCCCATTCTCGTCCTTCGGCAAGGGAAGTGTTTTGACGACCGCATCAAGGTTGAGCGGGCCGTAGATATGCGGAAACGGCTTCTCCCAACCAGGCACCGACTCGTAGACGATCTCCGGATTCACTCGCGTCTCGTCGATTACCAGAACCAGCAATCCCTGATCCCCGACGTATACTGCGTTGGCGACGGGTGCCACCTGCTCGGCCGTGCTGGCGTGAATGAATCCTTGCTGTTCAAGGCTCCGGCCGCGCGTGGATATGCGATACGCACCGTCCACCCGCGCCTGCTGCCAGTCGGTAGCGTTCGAAATATGGTATATGAGTCCCATTCAATATGCTCCTAGCAACTCAGAGATTCGCTCGGTGAACTGCTGCACCCGCGAATGATCGCCGTACCTCTCGTAGAGGCGATGCCGAATATCGCGAACGTAGTTCAGCGCCCGCGCGGACTGGATTGTTTTCGCAAGATCCACCGCTTCCAGGCCGATGGTGAGTGCCTGATCCAAGTCGGTGTCGATATATGCCGTCGCCAACACTGCGGTGTTGAACATCCGCGCGCGGGTCAGGTTGTCGCTCATCTTGACGGCTTGCCGCCCGTAGTCTCGGGCGTGGCGCCACTGCTTCAGGTCACGGAAGCAGTGCGCGAAACGGGCCGCAAGGTACCCGTCATCGAAGTAGTGCAGCCAGTCCGGCCGACTCGTCGAGTCGGCGCGCTGTGGCCGCAATTAAACAAAATCGGCCTCGCCCATCGGGATTGAGAGGTGCTCGAAGTCGTATCTGAACGTCCCATTCTTGATGAACAATTCGAAGGCGCTGAAGGTTTGGTCTGCGGTCTCTCGCTGGATGTTCGCGATCGCTCCCTTCGCCTGATTCCACACGTGCTCGGTCGGGTTGTGGTCCGGTGCGTACGGGGGAAGCCGGATCAGCGTGATGTCCTCGAACTGCTGCCCCGGGTCGAACCATTCCATG
>JACQDL010000057.1 GCA_016201065.1 Actinomycetota bacterium | reverse complement strand
CTGGCGTGGCTGCCCGCAACGCATCGGCGATATCGTCGCCGCAGCCCTGGTCCTGCTTCACCACGAGCACCACCGCACCACCTGACCCACACCGGCAATCACACACCGTGAGCACCAGTTACGCGGAATGCCTCAATGTCGTCGAGCGTGCTGCGGAGCTCGCCGTGAACCGGGTGAGCCGCCGGTCGGGTCAGCGCCTCGGTCAGGTACCAGAGCAGCTCATGCAGCTGTCGCATGATCGGGAATACGTCGAACATCTGGTCCGCGGTGTGCGGGACGCTCCGCCAGTCCTGTCCACCGAAGGTGACCTGGGAGACCTTCTGACCCGCTCCGAAGCAGTCGTAGACGGTGCAACCCGGAAATCCCTGCTGCCTGAGGCGGGGGTGGATGGTGCAGCGGAAGTCCGGTTGGAGCTGGGGACAGGGGTGTCCGGCGTCCTTGCTGATCGCGAAGTCCGCCGAGGCCAGGAAGGCTGGCGCGACACAGCACAGCGCGAAACAGCTCTCGCAGTCAGCCCGCAGGGTGGGTCGACCCTGGTCGGGTACCGGTCCCGCAGGCTCGCGGCCCTTGGACACTGTGTTCGGATCTCCCGGGTCAGGCGCCGGCACTGCTGTGCCGCTCGAGCGGGTGGTCGGTCATGTCACACACCCTGCCAGACTCGGATGACCGCGGTGTGGCATCGAATGCTCGCTCCTGGCTCGGTGCGTCGGGTGGGGCAGCACGTCGGTCAGGGATAGGTTCGGGGTGCAACCTGGCTGGCCGAGGTCGGTCGCACACCGTGATCCGACGCCAGGGATGACCCATGACCAGGACTGGGGGACAGCGCGTCATGCCCGTACAGCTGGACACGCCGCTGGGTGCCGAGGAGCTGCACCTGACCGACGCCTACTGGCGCGCGGCGAACTACCTGTCGGTGGGGCAGATCTACCTGCTGGACAACCCGCTGCTGACCGAGCCGCTGGCCCGTGAGCACCTCAAGGCCCGGTTGCTCGGTCACTGGGGCACCACGCCCGGCCTGAACTTCATCTACGCCCACCTCAACCGGGTGATCAAGGCTCGGGACCTGAACATGATGTACGTGATCGGGCCGGGGCACGGCGGACCGGCCATCCTCGCCAACACCTGGCTGGAGGGGAGCTACAGCGAGGCGTACCCGAACATCGCCCGGGACGCCCGGGGGATGCGGGAGCTGTTCCGGCAGTTCTCCTTCCCGGGCGGGGTGCCCAGCCACGTCGCCCCCGAGATCCCGGGTTCGATCCATGAGGGCGGTGAGCTGGGGTACTCCCTGGCGCACGCCTTCGGGGCGGCGTTCGACAACCCCGACCTCACGGTCGCCTGCGTCGTCGGCGACGGCGAGGCGGAGACCGGTCCGCTGGCGGCGAGCTGGCACGCGAACAAGTTCCTCGACCCGATCCACGACGGCGCGGTCCTGCCGATCCTGCACCTCAACGGATACAAGATCGCCAACCCGACGGTGCTGGCCCGGCTCCCGCAGGAGGAGCTGGAGTCACTGCTGCGCGGCTACGGCTACCAGCCGTACAGCGTGCAGGGAAGCGAGCCGGAGTCGATGCACCAGCAGATGGCGAGCACGCTGGACCGGGTCGTGGCCGACATCCACGACATCCAACGCCGCGCGCGGTCCGGGGAGTCGGCGGACCGTCCCCGCTGGCCGATGGTCGTGTTGCGTTCGCCGAAGGGCTGGACCGGCCCGGCCGTCGTGGACGGGGTGCCGGTGGAGGGGACCTGGCGGGCGCACCAGGTGCCGCTGGCGGCGGTCCGGGAGAACCCCGACCACCTGCGGATGCTGGAGGCGTGGCTGCGTAGCTACCGCCCGGAGGAACTGTTCGACGACCGCGGCCGGCCGGTTCCGGAGCTGCTGGACCTCGTCCCGGACGGGGCGCGGCGGATGGGTGCCAACCCGCACGCCAACGGTGGCCTGCTGCTGCGGGACCTGATCCTGCCGGACTTCCGCGACTACGGCGTCAAGGTGACCGGGCACGGCGAGAGCGTCTCCGAGCCGACCCGGGTGCTCGGGGCGATGCTGCGGGAGGTGATGTCGGCCAACGCCGAGGCGCGCAACTTCCGGCTGTTCGGACCCGACGAGACCGCCTCCAACCGGCTCGACGCGGTGTACGAGGTCACCGGCAAGCAGTGGCAGCTGCCGACGCTGGACGTCGATGAGCACCTGGCCCGCGACGGCCGGGTGCTGGAGGTGCTGTCGGAGCATCTGTGCCAGGGCTGGCTGGAGGGGTACCTGCTCACCGGCCGGCACGGCCTCTTCTCCTGCTACGAGGCATTCATCCACATCGTCGACTCGATGTTCAACCAGCACGCGAAGTGGCTCAAGACGCACCAGCGGCTGGACTGGCGGCGTTCGGTCGCCTCCCTGAACTACCTGCTCACCTCGCACGTATGGCGGCAGGACCACAACGGGTTCTCGCACCAGGACCCCGGGTTCCTCGACCATGTGGTGAACAAGAAGGCCGAGGTGGTCCGGGTCTACCTGCCGCCGGACACCAACACGTTGCTGTCGGTTGCCGACCACTGCCTGCGCAGCCGCAACTACGTCAACGTCATCGTGGCCGGCAAGAACCTGACACCGGACTGGCTGAGCGTCGAGGAGGCGGTGCTGCACTGCACCCGTGGCGTTGGCGTCTGGCAGTGGGCCGGTACCGAGGACGATGGGGAGCCGGATGCGGTGCTCGGCTGCGCCGGGGACGCGCCGACGCTGGAGGTGCTGGCGGCTGCGGCGCTGCTCCGCGAGCAGCTGCCGGAGCTGAAGATCCGGGTCGTCAACGTGGTCGACCTGATGCGGTTGCAACCCGACACCGAGCACCCGCACGGCCTGACCGACAGCGAGTTCGACGCGCTGTTCACCACCGACCGGCCGGTGATCTTCGCCTTCCACGGCTACCCCTGGCTGATCCACCGGCTGACCTACCGGCGTACCAACCACGCCAACCTGCACGTGCGCGGGTACAAGGAGGAGGGCACCACGACCACGCCGTTCGACATGTTGGTGATCAACGACATGGACCGGTTTCAGCTGGTCGTCGACGTGCTCGACCGCATCCCCGGCCTCGGCTCCCGGGGTGCCCGGGTCCAGCAGCTCATGCGGGACAAGCGCATCCAGCACCATCAGTGGACCCGGACCTACGGGGAGGACCTGCCGGAGATCCGCGACTGGCGGTGGCCGTTCTGACCACCATCGGCCCCGCCGACATGCGGGTGCTCGTGGTGAACGCCGGCTCGTCCAGCCTCAAGCTGAGCGTGCTGGACCCGGCCGGCACGGTGCTGGCCGCGCACACGGTGTCGCGGTGGTCCGGTGACGGCGCGGCCGACGAGGTCGCCCGGTTCGTGCGGCAGACGGACCGGATCGACGCGGTGGGGCACCGCGTGGTGCACGGCGGTGCCGACTTCCGTGGCCCGGCGGTGCTGGACCCCGTCGTCCGGGAGCGGATCGCCGCGCTCACCGACCTGGCACCGCTGCACCAGCCGCAGGCCCTCGCCGGCATCGACGCGGTGCGGGCGGCGTTGCCCGACGCGCCGGCGGTGGCCTGCTTCGACACCGCGTTCCACGCCGACCTGCCCGCCGCAGCGACGACGTACGCGCTGCCCGCGCGGTGGCGGCAGCGGTGGCCGCTGCGACGGTACGGCTTCCACGGCCTCTCCCACGCCCACGCCACCCGGCGGGCGGCCGAGCTGCTCGGGAGGGACCTGGCGGGGCTGCGCATCGTGAGCTGCCACCTCGGCGCCGGCGCGTCGCTGGCGGCGGTGGCCGGTGGGCGGTCGGTGGACACCACGATGGGATTCACCCCACTGGAGGGGCTGGTGATGGCGACCCGCTCCGGCAGCGTCGACCCGGGCCTGCTGCTGTGGCTGCTGCAGCGCGGTGGGCTCACCGTGTCGGAGGTGTCGGAGGCGTTGGAGCACGAGTCCGGGCTGACCGGGCTGGCTGGCAGCGGTGACCTGCGCGACGTCCGGCGTGCCGCTGCGGCCGGCGACAGCGGGGCCCGGCTCGCGGTGGAGGTCTACCAGCACCGGCTGCGCCGCGAGATCGCGGCCATGGCCGCGGCCATGAACGGGCTGGACGTGCTGGTGTTCACCGGCGGGGTGGGCGAGCACGACCCGTGGACCCGGGCCGAGGCGGCCGGGGGGTTGGCCTTCCTCGGGGTCCGGGTCGCACCCGACCGCAACGAGGCGGTGCGGTCGGGTGCGGACGCGGACATCAGCGCGGCCGGCGCCCACGCGGCGACCGTCGTGGTGGCCGCCCGGGAGGATCTGGAGATCGCCCGGGAGGTCCGGGCCACCCTCACCACCGGCACCGCGCACGGCCCGGTCGATGAGCCTGGCGTGGGTGTGGGGTCAGCGGCCCAGAAGCCGGGACAGCAGTGAGCCACCGCTGGCGCGCCGCGCGCTCGGTGGGCAGGAGCACCGCTGGTTCCTGGCGACACCGCGCAGGACCTGCTCGACGTGCTGACCACAGCCGGTGTAGGAGGCCTTGCCGCAGGTCCGGCAGGTGGCGGGCTGGCACATGTGATCTCCTCGGGGTCATCCTGGGTAGGGCGGCGACAAGACAGAACCGCGCCACGACGTCGACGGCCTGCGGCCACGGTCCGCGCATGGGCGGCTGGGCTCAGCCTAACAGATACCCCTAGGGGTATTGGTGGCTGGTGGCGGCGCGGAGGTGGTGCCGCGCCGCCGGATGGGTCACACCGTGCGGTCCGGCGAGGGTTCCAGTCGCTGCGCCGCGGGTTGCCGCACCCGGCGGGTCAGCAGCAGGTAGCTGAGCAGGGACAGCACGAACCCGACCAGGAAGGTGATGTCACCGACTGCGGGCACGTGCCTGGCCACCACCCCGACGTACAGCTGTTGGTTGGAGAAGAGCGGGATCGAGATCGCCATCCCCACCAGCATCGACGCCGGACCGGCCAAGTTCCGGTATGCGCGGTCGAAGAACATGCCGTCGATGCGCTGGCCGCGGCGCAGCCACTGGTCGGCGAAGACGACGCCGAGCCACGGACCGACCCAGTAGGCGACGACCAGCAGGAAGTTCTCGTACTTCGTGCCCGCGTCGCTCAGCCCGGACCACGCCACGAGGAACCCGAGCACACCGAAGATCAACCCCACCAGGGCGCGGCGGAAGGCCAGGGAGACCCGCAGCCCCATCGTGAGGAACGCCATCGCGCCGGAGTAGATGTTGAGAACGTTGGCCGACACCGCGCCCACCGCGATCGCGAGCAGGGTGAGCTGGGCGAGGATGCTCGGCAGGTTGCCGGTGAACGCCGCCGTCGGATTGCCTTCGGGGGCGCCGATGGTCACCGAGGCGGCACCGACGGCCTCCAGCAGGAAACAGGAGAGGAACATGCCCAGGCCGGCGTAGCCGCCGACGAGGCGGCGGCGGGCGTCGGCCGGCAGGTAGCGGGTGTAGTCGGCGGCGTAGGGGTTCCACCCCGCGGCGTAGCCGAACGCCGCCGCCGCGGTGATCAGCATGCCGCCGGTGCCACCGCCGGTGCCCGGGGCACCCGGGTGCGACTTGCTGAAGATGACCACCGCGCCGACGGCGAAGACCACGGCCAGGAACGGAAACATCAGCCGCTCGAAGACGTGGACCAGGTTGTGCCCGAAGAACGCCACCGCGATCTGTGCCGCGACGACGAGCGCCAGGCTGGCCAGGTCGGGTAGGTGGGTGAGGGCGGCCAGCGCGAACGCCCCGCTCACGCTGTTCACCGCGAACCAGCCGATCCCGGCCATCAGTGACATCAGCCCGGCGGGCAGCAGGTTGCCCCAGTGACCGAAGGCGACCCGGCCGAGCACCATCTGCGGGACACCGTGCCCGGGGCCGCGGGCGGAGAGCACGCCGTGGGTCACCGACCCGAGCACGGTGCCGACGAACAGCGCGAGCAGCGCCTGCCAGAAACTCAGGCCGAAGAACTCCACGGAGATCACGCCCACGAAGATGGTGGCGAACTCCAGGTTCGGCGACGCCCAGGTCCACAGCAGCTGGCGGGGTCGGCCGTGCCGCTCGGCGGTCGGGATGAACTCCACGCCACCCGGCTCGACGGCAGCCACCCGCTCGCCGTACTCACCCGGTCGTATCTCCAGCGCGGCACCCGGCCCGGGGGTGCCCTGACTCGTGACTGACATGGCTGGCCTGCCCTTCGATCGTCCCGACCACCGAGCGCGTCCCGACAACTGAGCGCACGCCTACTCCTCGCCGATGTCCTCGGCCCACAGCTCGGGGCGGTCGGCGAGGAACGCCCGCATCAGTCCCACGCACTCCGGATCGTCGAGCAGGATGACCTCGACCCCGTGCTCGGCGAGCCAGTCGTGGCCGCCGGCAAACGTCTGTGCCTCGCCGATGACGACCCGGCCGATCCCGAACTGGCGGACCAGGCCGCTGCAGTACCAGCACGGCGACAGCGTGGTGACCATGGTGGTGCGGCGGTAGCCGCGCTGCCGTCCGGCGGCCCGGAACGCCGCGGTCTCGGCGTGCATCGACGGGTCGCCGTCCTGCACCCGCCGGTTGTGACCACGGCCGAGCAGCTCGCCACCGGGGCCGAACAGCGCGGCGCCGATCGGGATGCCGCCCTCGGCGAGACCGGCTCGTGCCTCCGCCACGGCGACCGCGAGCAGCTCGCGCACCTCAGGACGATCGTCAGGGTCCATCCGCATACGGTGACGGGTATGCGGAGAGAAGGCAACGGCCGATCTGCGTAACGGTTGACCTGTGCGGCGGTCATCTGCGCAGCGGTTGACCCGCGCGGCAGCTCCTCGTGCGGGGTCATCCCCAGGGGGGCCCATGCCGGGGAGCCTCGGCCGGCCCGTCCCGTACACTGACGCGGTGATCGCGCCGACGCGTTGACCGGGCCGCACACCGCCGTGGCCGCCGTTGCCCACCCGCCGAAACGAGTGCACTTCCGTGATCACCACCGCCGACCTCGAGCTCCGGGCTGGCTCACGCATCCTCCTTTCCGGCCTCACGCTGCGCGTTCAGGCCGGTGACCGGATCGGTCTGGTCGGCCGAAACGGTGCGGGCAAGACGACGACCCTGAAGGTGCTCGGCGGTGAGGGCGTCCCGCATGCCGGTGCGGTGCAGCGCAGCGGGACGATCGGCTACCTGCCCCAGGACCCGCGCACCGGCGACCTGGACACCACCGCACACGACCGGGTGTTGTCCGCCCGCGGCCTGGACACCCTGCTGCACGAGATGGCGAAGCTCCAGGTCGATCTCGCCGAGGTCGCCGACGACGGTGAGCGCAACCGACTGGTGCGAGCCTACGGCCGGTGCGAGGACCGGTTCGCGGCGCTGGGCGGGTACGCCGCCGAGAGCGATGCGGCCCGGATCTGTGCCAACCTGGGGTTGCCGGACCGGGTGCTCGCGCAGACTCTGGGCACCCTTTCCGGTGGTCAGCGGCGCCGGGTGGAGCTGGCCCGGATCCTCTTCTCCGATGCCGGAACGCTGCTGCTGGACGAGCCCACCAACCACCTCGACGCCGACTCCATCGGCTGGCTGCGCGACTTCCTCCGGACCCACAACGGCGGGCTGATCGTGATCAGCCACGACGTCGACCTGATCGGGCACGTCTGCAACAAGGTGTGGCACCTGGACGCCAACCGCGCGGAGATGGACGTCTACAACATGGGGTGGACCGCGTACCTCGCCGCCCGGGAGGCCGACGAGCGGCGTCGCAAGCGGGAGCGGGCGAACGCCGAACGCAAGATCGACGCACTCAGGTCGCAGGCGGACAAGATGCGGGCCAAGGCCACCAAGGCCCGGGCCGCGCACCAGATGGACCGCCGCGCCGCCGCCCTGTCGGCTGGCATGGCGGAGGTCCGGGTCGCCGACCGGGTGGCCAAGCTCCGCTTCCCCGACCCGGCGCCGTGCGGCAAGGTGCCGCTGACCGCGGACGGGCTGTCGAAGTCCTACGGGTCGCTGGAGGTCTTCACCGATGTCGAGCTTGCCATCGACCGGGGCGCCCGGGTGGTCATCCTCGGTCTGAACGGTGCCGGCAAGACCACGTTGCTGCGGATCCTGGCGGGCGTCCAGGACGCCGACACAGGTGAGGTCCGGGCAGGCCACGGGCTGCGGATCGGGTACTACGCGCAGGAGCACGAGACGCTGGACCACGACCGGACGGTGCTGGAGAACATGCGGGCCGCGGCTCCGGACCGGACGGACTCCGAGCTGCGCAAGATCCTCGGCTCGTTCCTGTTCTCCGGGGAGACGGCCGACCAGCCGGCGGGGACCCTCTCGGGCGGCGAGAAGACCCGGCTGGCGATGGCGATCCTGGTGTGCTCCTCGGCCAACGTCCTGCTGCTGGATGAGCCGACCAACAACCTCGACCCGGCGTCACGGGAGCAGGTGCTGGGTGCGCTGCGCAGCTACCGGGGCGCGATCGTCCTGGTCACGCACGACGAGGGGGCCGTCACCGCGCTGGCCCCGGAGAAGGTGCTGCTGCTGCCGGACGGCGTGGAGGACTACTGGAGCCCCGACCTGGCGGACCTGGTCGCGCTCTCCTGAGTCATCGCCGGTTCCAGCGGTACGTCGAGCCCGGCGATCGCGGCGGTCATCATGATCACGGCGTCGAAGTAGCGGTCGTAGTCGGTGACCGTGTTGTGCAGGTGCCCGAAAAGCTCGAAGTTGATCGCGCCGACCAGGTTGGTCAACAGCACCATGGCCCGCTCGGGGACGTCCTCGTACGGCGCCTCGGGTGCCTCACCGGCGAGGGCGCGGACCTCCCGGGTGACCAGCCGGGGTTCGGGGATCGGCCGGTCCGGTGGCCGGAGGACGCCCTCGGCGATGGCGGTGGCAAGGATGTCGGCGAGCACACGGGCGGTCCGGGTGGCCGGGCCGACGGTGTCGCTCGGGGCCCGGTAGCCGACGACGGGCGACCCGTAGACGAGGGCGAACTCGTGCTGGTGGTCCAGTGCCCAGCCGCGGACGGCCCGGCAGACCGCGAGCCACCGGCTACCGACTCCCGCTCCCGCGCCGCGTTCGGCGGTGTCGACACGCTCGGCGGTCTCGCCGATCGCGTTGTAGGCATCGATGATCAGGGCGGTGAGCAGGTGGTCGCGGCTGCTGAAGTACCGGTACAGCGCCGAGGAGGCCAGCCCCATCTCGCGGGCCACCGCCCGCAGCGACAACCCCTGCGCGCCGGCCGTGGCGAGCTGCCGGCGGGCGGTGTCGGTGATCTGCCGGGTGAGCTCGGCACGGGCCAGGTCGCGGGCACGGAGCACCTCCATGGGAGGAGTCTCCACTATGGAGAGCGCTGTTCGCAATCGAGAGCACCGCTCTTGACAGTTTGGTGTTGGCAGAGAACAGTGCTCTTGACATAGATCGCCGCTCTCTACTGTGAGGCACGCATGGCACTCCACGTCATCGTTGGCAAGGGCCCGGTCGGGTCGACCACCGCGACCCAGCTCGCCGACCGTGGCCACACTGTTCGCATCCTCAGCCGGTCCGGCGGATCCACGGCCCAACCGCCGATCGCGCACCCGTCGATCGAGCAGCTGGCGGTCGACGCCGCCGACGAGCGGGCGCTGACCGCCGCCGCGGATGGCGCGGCGGTCCTCTACAACTGCGCGAACCCGCTCTACCACCGCTGGGCCACCGACTGGCCGCCCATCGCCACCGCGCTGCTCGGAGCGGCAGAGCGGACCGGCGCGGTGCTGGTGACCATGAGCAACCTCTACGGCTACGGCCCGGTCGACGGGCCGCTCACCGAGTCGCTCCCGCTGGCCGCCCCCGGCACCAAGGGCAAGGTCCGGGCCGGCATGTGGCGTGAGGCACTGACCCGGCACGAGGCCGGCCGGGTCCGGGTCACCGAGGCCCGCGCCTCGGACTTCTTCGGCCCCGAGGTGCTGTCGGGTGGCCAGTTCGGCGACCGGGTGATGCCACGGATGCTGGCCGGCCGTCCGGTCCAGCTGCTCGGCAGGGCCGACGCGCCACACAGCTGGACGTACATCCCGGACGTGGCGCGGGCATTGGTGCGGCTCGGCACCGACGAGCGGGCCTGGGGACGGGCCTGGCACGTCCCCACCGAGCCACCCCTGTCGGCTCGGGACCTGGTCGCCCGGCTGGCCCGTGCCGCCGGCGTCGACCAGCCGACCGTGCGAAGCCTGCCCTGGGTCGTGATCAGGACCCTCGGCGTGTTCTCACCCCTGCTGCGCGAGCTGGAGGAGGTCCGGTACCAGCACGATCGACCGTTCGTGCTCGACTCCACCGCGTACACGGCCACGTTCGGTGAGCACGCAACGCCGTTCGATCAGGCCCTGGCCGAGACGGTGGCGTGGTGGCGGCGGCGGCTTGCCGGAAGCGCCCCCGACCGGGTCACCAGGGGCTGACCAGCACCGCCTGGATCACCACACCGGTCAGCGCACCTGCTGCGATGAGCCAGATCGGCGCCGGTGGCGGCTCACCCGCGGGCCGCACCGGCGCCACCGAGGCCACCAGCAGCCACGGAAAGAACGGCAGCCAGCTCCGCTCGACGTCGGACCGGGCCAGCCCGGCCAGCACGGCGAACGCCACACCCGCGGCCGCGCCAACCAGGAACGGCCAGCCTGGCGTGGCCCGGACCCGCCGTGCGCTGCGGACCAGGGCCGGGCCGCAGGCCAGCACGAGTACGGCGAGCCCGAGCAGACCCCACAGCAGGGCCGAGCGGTGCGGTGCGATCCGGGTGACCACATCGCGCTGGGCGGCCGCGAGGCCGGCTGGCCAGCTGAACCCGGCCAGCTCGGCAAGGGCCAGCGGGAGCAGCGCGAAGGCCGCGGTGACCACGTTGAGCAACGGTCGGCGCCGCACGAAGTACACGCACATCACGCTCACCGCGAGCCAGGCGACCGAGTAGGAGAACAGGGCGGCCACCCCGAGCAGCAGGCCGGCGACCGACGCTCCGGTCAGGCTCACCCACCAGCGCCGGCCGTGCTCGCTGCCGATCACCGCTGCCGTGACCGAGCCAGCCGCCAGCGCGGCGGTCACGCCATCCATGCTCACCGCGACCCACACCGCGTACGGCGCCAGCGCCAGCACCGGCGCCAGCTGGCGAGCCGCCGCCCCGCCGCACAGCGAGCGCACCGCAACGAGCACGGCCGGCACCGTCAGCGAGGCCACCATGGTGAGGACCACACCGAGGGCCAGCGGCGAACGCACGCCGACCCGCTCCAGCAGCCACAGCAGCAGCAGCGGAAGCGGTGGGTGCGACCGGGTCGCCACGGTCAGCGAGGCACCGTCGGCCACGAAGTCCTGCAGGTAGCGGAGCGGCCCGCCGTTGACCCGGTCAAGGTCGGCGAGGTACTCCTCCGGGGCGTTGACCGGGGCGGCGAGGCCCGCCCGGCCGTCCGCGAGCGCCAGCGCGAGGGCCCACGCCGTGGCCGCGAGGTACGAGCCGAGCAGCACCATCCGCCACGGCCAGCGGTCGGTGACCGAGCGTGCCGCGGCGACCAGCACGACCGCGGCCACAGCCGGGGCGAGCAGGCTCGGCGGACCCACCCGCAGGAGGTAGCTGCCGCTGAACGGCGGGCTCGCGGTGCCGACCCGCAGCTGCGTCTGGCTGGCCAGCCAGCTCGCGGCGAGCCCGGCGCCTGCCAGCCCCAGCCAGCCCAGCAGGTCGGTCCGGTCGGTCCGGTCGGCCCACCATCCGCTGCGTGGCGCCTGGCGGGGGCCCGAAGACATGGCGGTCAGCCTACGGGTATCGCCGGTCAGGTGGCCGAACGGGCGTTCCTGCGTGATCATGTCTTCAGCCGGACACATCCGGTGACTCACGTCCGTCCGTCCTGTCCGGAGGGTTTAGGTGGCAGATCTCAAGAAGGGTGCCCGGATTACCGGCACCGCACGTGACAAGCTCGCCACGGAGCTGAAGAAGAGGTACGACCAGGGAGAGAGCATTCGAGCTCTGGCCGAGACGCATGGCCGCTCCTACGGGTTCGTGCACCGCATCCTCACCGAATCTGGTGCGACCCTGCGTGGCCGGGGTGGCGCCACCCGCCGGAAGAAGGGGTGACGGAACTCGCCGAGGTCGAGCTGGCAGAGGCCGGGCTGCGACTCGACCTCGGTGAGGAGGTTGCGACGATCACGCTTGACCGGCCCGAGCGGCTGAACGCCCAGACACCGCGGATGTGGCTGCTCCTCGCCGAGATCGGCCGGGCGCTGGTGGGCACCGTGCGGGTGGTGGTCGTGCGCGGCAGCGGACGGGCCTTCTCGGCCGGCCTGGACCGGGCGTACCTCACCGGCGCGGTCGGGCCCGGCGCGGTCGGGCCCGGCGAGCTGGCGCGGATGCCGGCCGAGCGGGCCGAGGCGGTCATCGAGAGCTACCAGCGGGGGTTCGGTTGGCTGCGCCGGACCGACCTGGTGTCGATCGCGGCCGTCCAGGGGCACGCGATCGGTGCCGGCTTCCAGCTCGCCCTCGCATGTGACCTGCGGATACTCGCCGACGATGCCCGGCTGCAGATGGCCGAGGGCAGCCTCGGGCTGGTGCCCGACCTCGGCGGCACCAAGCCGCTGGTCGACACGGTCGGCTACGCTCGGGCCCTGGAGATCTGCCTGTCCGGGCGGCGAGTGGAGGCGGCCGAAGCCGAGCGGATCGGGCTGGCCAACCTGGTCGTGCCGGCCGCCGAGCTCGCCGCCGCGACCAGTGACCTGGTGGCCACCGTTCTTGCCGCACCGCGCGGCGCGGTGGCCGAGATCAAGGCGTTGCTGGCCGGCGCGGGCGGGCGCAGCCGGTCGGAGCAGGAGGCCGCCGAGCGGGCGGCCCAGCGGCGCCGGCTGGCCGACCTGGCCGGGCTTGCCGAGGACTGAGGAGGTGCACCGCAGATGGGCCCGGAGCAGTGGCGGATGATGCGCTCGTTCCGCCAGGACTCGTCGCTGGTCGACCGGAAGCTCGCCGCCGGCACGCTCCGGCGGGTGCTGGCATTCGCCGCGCCGTACCGGCGGGAGCTGGCCGTCTTCCTGGTGGCGGTGACGGCCGACGCGCTGATCGGAGTGGCCACTCCGGTGCTCGCCGGGCGGGTGATCAACGAAATCTCGGGCGGGCAGCGTTCCGGCGCGGCGATCGTGCGGATCGCGCTGATCATCGCGACGCTCGCCGTTGTCGACGCCGGGCTGTCGCTGGTCCAGCGGTGGTACTCCTCCCGGATCGGCGAGGGCCTCATCTACGACCTGCGCACCCGGGTCTTCGAGCACGTCCAGCGGATGCCGATCGCGTTCTTCACCCGGACCCAGACCGGTGCGCTGATCAGCCGGCTGAACCACGACGTCATCGGGGCGCAGCAGGCCTTCACCTCGACGCTGTCCGGGGTGGTCTCCAACGCCATCGGGGTGGTGCTCACCGCCGGGGTGATGCTGACCCTGTCCTGGCAGGTCACCGTCCTGTCGCTGGTCCTGGTGCCGCTGTTCCTGCTGCCGGCCCGCTTCGTCGGCCGGAAGCTGCAGGCCATCACCCGGGAGAGCTACCAGCTCAACGCCTCGATGAACACCACGATGACGGAGCGCTTCAACGTCGCGGGGGCGCTGCTGGTGGCGCTGTTCGGGCGTCCGGCGGTGGAGGCGAGGTCGTTCGGGTCGCGGGCCGGGCGGGTGCGCGACATCGGCGTGACCTCGGCCATGTACGGGCGGGCGTTCTTCGTCGCGCTGACCCTCGTCGCGGCGCTCGCCCAGGCGCTGACCTACGGGCTGGGCGGCTGGTACGCCGTGCACGGGGTGCTCGACGCCGGTACTGTCGTCACCTTGGCCCTGCTGCTGAGCCGGCTGTACGGCCCGCTCACCGCGCTGTCCAACGTCCGGGTCGACGTGATGAGCGCGCTGGTCAGCTTCGAGCGGGTGTTCGAGGTGCTCGACCTGCCGCCGATGATCGACGACGGTCCGGGAGCGGTCGAGCTCCCACCGGACGCGCGCACCATCGAGTTCCGGGACGTCCGGTTCAGCTACCCGACCGCCGCGGAGGTGTCGCTGGCCTCGCTGGAGGACGTCGCGGTGCTCGACGGCGCGCCCGCCCAGGAGGTGCTGCACGGGGTGAGCTTCCGGGTCAGGCCGGGGGAGCTGGTCGCCCTGGTCGGTCCGTCGGGCGCCGGGAAGAGCACAGTCAGCATGCTGGTGCCCCGGATCTACGACGCCTCCGCCGGGCAGGTCCTGGTGGGCGGGCGCGACGTGCGGGAGGTCACGGTGGCATCGCTGCGGCGGGTCATCGGTGTGGTGACCCAGGACGCCCATCTGTTCCACGAGACGATCGGGGACAACCTCCGCTATGCCCACCCGGACGCCGACGAGCAGCAGTTGTGGCGGGCCCTGGAGGCGGCCCAGGTGGCTGACCTCGTCCGGTCCCTTCCGGACGGTCTGGACACGGTGGTCGGTGACCGCGGATACCGGCTGTCGGGTGGCGAGAAGCAGCGGCTCGCGATTGCCCGGCTGCTGCTCAAGCAGCCCACGATCGTGATCCTGGACGAGGCGACCGCGCACCTGGACAGCGAGTCCGAGGCGGCCGTGCAGCGAGCCCTCGCGGCAGCCCTGGCCGGCCGCACCTCGCTGGTCATCGCGCACCGGCTGTCCACGATCCGGGACGCCGACCGGATCCTGGTGGTCGACGGCGGGCGGATCGTGGAGTCCGGCGACCACGACGAGCTGCTCGCCCGCGGCGGGCTGTACGCCGAGCTGTACCGGACCCAGTTCGCCGGCCGGGCGACCGAGGAGCCGGCCGTCCCGTAGTCGCCGCGGGGCCAGGTCTACCCCTGGGCCAGCGCGAGGATCGTCTCCGCCACCTCGCCGGGGTCGCGCCCGGTCGCGGTCAGGAATGTCGCCTCGTCGGCCAGCCACCCGGCCTCAGCCTGGGGCAGGTCGACGACGACCTGGAGGACCGGCCAGCTCAGCGCGTCCAGGGCACGGTAGACCCCGGTGGCGACGGCCCGATCCAGCAGCGTCAGCGGCATGATCAGCGGGCGACCGTACGTCTGCAGCAACCCGTCCGCGGCGGTGACCACCAGCTCCCGCCACACCGGTAGCTGGCACACATCGGCGACGGGTGCCGGGAGCAGGTGCCGCTGGCACAGCTCGCCGATGCGGTCCGGGTCGAACAGCAGTGCGCCCGGCCAGCGACTGAGCAGCTCCCGCACCACACCGGTCCGGCCCGCGGTGTCGGGCCCGTTCAGCCACACGATCATGGCCACATCCTGCCCGCCGCCGGCGCCGGCCGAGGCAGTTCGACGCGCGGTTGACCCGCTCAGGTGGCCAGCAGCGATCTCAGGACGTACTGCATGATCCCACCGTGCCGGTAGTAGTCCGCCTCGCCCGGTGTGTCGATCCGCACCAGCGCGTCGAACTCCACACCGCCGGCGCGCACCCGCACCGCGCGGGGCGTGTCCCCGTAGTTGAGCGCGTCGATCCCGGTGATGGAGAAGGTCTCCTCGCCGGTCAGTCCCAGCGTGGCGGCGGAGTGCCCAGTTGGGAACTGGAGCGGGAGCACCCCCATCCCGATGAGGTTGGACCGGTGGATCCGCTCGAATGACTGGGCGATGACGGCCCGGACCCCGAGCAGCATGGTCCCCTTCGCGGCCCAGTCCCGGGACGAGCCCGATCCGTACTCCGTGCCGGCCAGGATCACCAGCGGGACGCCGGCCGCGGCGTACGACCGCGCCGCGGCGTAGATCGTGGTGACCGCGCCGCCGGCGGTGAAGTCCCGGGTGAACCCACCCTCGGTGCCGGGCGCGATCTGGTTGCGCAGCCGGATGTTGGCGAACGTGCCGCGGATCATCACCTCGTGGTTGCCGCGCCGGGAACCGTAGGAGTTGAAGTCCTCCCGCCGCACGCCATGGTCGGCGAGGTAGGTCCCGGCCGGCGAGCCGACCTTGATCGCCCCGGCCGGCGAGATGTGGTCGGTGGTCACCGAGTCGCCCAGCTTCGCCAGTACCCGGGCGTTGAGGATGTCGGTCACCGGCTCCGGCGTGCGCCCCATTCCGGCGAAGTACGGAGGCTTCCGCACGTAGGTCGACGCCGGGTCCCAGTCGAAGGTCTGGCCGGCCGGGGTCGGGAGGCTCCGCCACCGCTCGTCGCCGGCGAACACCTCGGCGTAGTCGCGGGTGAACATCTCGCTGGCCAGAGCCTGCTCGATGACCCGCTCGACGTCGTGGTCGGAGGGCCAGACATCGGCGAGGAAGACCGGTCGCCCGTCCGCTCCGGTCCCCAGCGGCTCCGCCGCCAGGTCGATGTCCATCGTGCCGGCCAGGGCGTAGGCCACCACCAGTGGTGGGCTGGCCAGGTAGTTCATCTTCACATCAGGGTTGATCCGTCCCTCGAAGTTGCGGTTGCCCGACAGCACCGAGACGACCGCCAGGTCACCGGCGTCCACCGCGGCACTCACGCCTTCCGGCAGCGGGCCGGAGTTGCCGATGCAGGTGGTACACCCGTAGCCGACCAGGCTGAAGCCAAGCGCGTCGAGGTACGGCGTCAGCCCGGCCCGCTCGTAGTAGTCCATGACGACCTTCGACCCGGGCGCCAGCGTGGTCTTCACCCACGGCTTGCGGGACAGCCCCCGCTCGACCGCATTCTTCGCCAGCAACGCGGCGGCCACCATGACCGACGGGTTGGACGTGTTCGTGCAGGACGTGATCGCCGCGATGACCACCGAGCCGTGGTCGAGCTCCACCTCGACGCCGCCCTCCAGGGTGGCGCGCACCGGGCGGCTCGGCCGGTCCGCGCCGGGCTGGGTGCTGGCGTAGCCGGCCACGGCGGTACGGAACGACGCCTTCGCCGTCCGCAGCGGGACCCGGTCCTGCGGGCGGGTGGGCCCGGCCAGCGACGGCTCGACCGTGGACAGGTCGAGGTGCAGGGTTTCGGAGTACGCCGGCGTGGCGTTCGGGTCGTGCCACAGACCCTGCTCCTTGGCGTACGCCTCGACCAGCGCGACCTGCTCCGCCGACCTGCCGGTGAAGCTGAGGTACCGGATGGTTTCCGCGTCGATCGGGAAGATCGCGCAGGTGGAGCCGTACTCCGGACTCATGTTGCCGATGGTGGCCCGGTTGGCGAGTGGCACGTTGCCGACTCCGGGACCGAAGAACTCGACGAACTGACCGACCACGCCGTGCTGGCGCAGCCGCTCCGTGATGGTGAGCACCAGGTCGGTCGCGGTGGCCCCCTCGGGCAGCTCGCCGTCCAGCTTCACCCCGACGACCCGGGGAATGAGCATGCTCACCGGCTGGCCGAGCATCGCGGCCTCGGCCTCGATGCCGCCGACGCCCCAGCCCAGCACGCCCAGCCCGTTGATCATCGTGGTGTGGCTGTCGGTGCCGACGACCGTGTCCGGGTAGGCCATCGGTGACCCGCCGTCAACGGTGCCGGCGAAGACCACCCGGGCCAGGTACTCGAGGTTGACCTGGTGGACGATGCCGGTGCCCGGCGGGACGACCTTGAACTGGCCGAACGCGGTCTGCCCCCAGCGGAGGAACTGGTACCGCTCCTGGTTGCGGGCGTACTCCAGCCGCACGTTGTGCTCGAAGGCCGCCGGACCACCGAAGGCATCGGCCACCACCGAGTGGTCGATGACCAGCTCGGCCGGGGTCAGCGGGTTGATCTTGGCCGGGTCGCCGCCCAGCTCGCCGACCGCCTCCCGCATGGTGGCCAGGTCGACCACGGCGGGTACGCCGGTGAAGTCCTGCATCACCACCCGGGCCGGCGTGAACTGGATCTCGGTGCTCGGCGCCGCTGAGGGATCCCAGCCAGCCAGCGACCGGATGTCCGCGGCGGTGACGGTCGTGCCGTCCTCGGCTCGGAGCAGATTCTCGGCCAGGACCTTGAGGCTGTAGGGCAGACGTTCCACCCCGGCCACGGCGGCCAGCCGGAAGATCTCGTACTTCACGTCTCCGGCCTCGAGCGTTCCCCGGGCACCGAAACTGTCCCTGCTCGCAGCGCGCGTCACGGCGAACTCCTCTCTGGGCTCGGCCCATCCTCCCGCACCGGCCGGCCGGGGCGGGCGGTCGGGTGAGGCGTGTCGGTCCGACCAGTCGAGCGATTCACCTTACGGCCGGACGTGCGCTGCCGATGTGGCTGGCGCGAGCCGTTGGTGCCGGCGGAACCGGCACCCGCACCCGGGTCGGGACCGGGTGCTCGCGCGCGGCGGTGGGTGCACCGGCGCGCCCTGAGGAGATCGGTGCTCTCAACCGGGGGATGTCGGTGGCAGCAGCAACGCAGGCAACGCGCGCAACGCGGGCAACGCACGCAACGCGCCCGGGGCGCCCGCAGGGCGCTCGCGGCCGGAGGCGGTTGCGGGCGGGCGGAGCCCGTCTCGGCCGGTTGGTGCTGGTCGGACTGGTTGCCATCGTGACGGCGACGCTGGTCCAGGTCCCGGTGGCCAGCGCGGCGCCCGCGAATCCCAGCGATGGGCAGCTCCGCTCCGCCGGCGCCCAGGTCGCGCAGCGTGCCGCGGCCGTGGGCCGGCTCACCGCCCAGGTGGCGAGCAAGGACGCCGAGATCCAGCGGCTCCAGGACCTGGCCGAGCTCGCCATGGAGCAGTACAACAAGGCCCAGGCCGACCTGCAGGCGGCCGACGCCGCCCAGCAGCGGACCAAGGTCGCCGCCACCGCGGCCCAGGCCGAGGTCCGGCGCAGCCGGCAGGCGGCGCAGGACTTCGCCCGCAGCGCCTACGTCGCGGGCGGCCTCGTCGGCTCCTACGGAGCGCTGTTCACCGCGGCCAACCCGACGGAGTTCCTGCTGCGGGCCGACTACGTCGGGTACACCTCCCGCCATCAGGTCGATCTGCTCGGTCAGGTGGACCGGGCGAAGGTCCGCAACGCGAACGCCGACTCGGCGGCCCGCCTCGCGGTCGTGGAGCGCCGGCTTGCCGCTGCGGAGGCCGATCGGGCGAAGGTGGTGGCGGCCCGCCGGGTCGCGGACTCCCGTACCCAGCTCACCGCGCTGCGAGCGCAGAAGGCATCCCTGGAAGCCGAGCTGGAGCAGGCACGGGTGCGGGCCAACGGCCTGCGTGCCGAGCGCCGCCGGTACGAGGCATGGCGGCAGGAGCAGGCCGCCGCGGCCGCGCGGGAGCGTGCCCGGCAGGCGGAACTGCGCCGGAAGGTGGGCGCGGGCGCGAGCCACGGCGGCAGCGGCACCTGGACCGGTGGCCGGGGCGGGTGGAGCGCGGCCAAGGGCGAGTTCGTGGCGCGGGCGGCGTTGCGGTGGCTCGGCCAGCCCTACGCCTGGGGCGGTGGAAACGCCCAGGGCCCGACCTACGGGGTCAACGGGCCGGATGGCGGCTGGAATGACTCCCAGGTGTACGGGTTCGACTGCTCGGGACTGACCCTGTGGGCCTGGGCGCAGGCCGGGGCGCCGCTACCGCACTACTCGGGGTACCAGTACTTCCAGGGTTCCGTCCACCCGTCGGTCGGCGGCCTGATGCCCGGGGACCTGGTGTTCTGGTCGTATGACGGCACCGCCGGCGGCATCCACCACGTGGCCATCTATCTCGGCGGCGGACAGATCATCCAGGCGCCACAGAGCGGAGACGTCGTGAAGATCTCCTCGATGTGGTACTCGGGCTACTTCGGCGCGGTGCGACCCGGTAGCTGAGCCAGCGACGGATTCGCACAAAAGGCCAGGTCAACCGCGACACCGTGACCGGGAACACGAAGCGTCGGGCAGCCACGGGGGGAGCTGCCCGACGTGAGGTGAACGCTACACCACGTTCGCGCGCAAAGGCGACCGGTCGCCCCCAAATGTCACCCGAATGGCTGGTGCCGGCTCCGTTCCGATGCCGGTGAGGTCGGGTGCCGACCACACTCGACCTCACCGGTGAGCTCACCCGTCATGCTGTTCCCGGTGGGGATGGTGCGGTCGGCGGCGCGGTGCGGTCCCGGTAGGGACCCGGCCACCGAGCCACAGCGTGAGGGGGACGGCGTGACGCAGAGCCCGTCGGGGCCGGAGTGGGACGAGAGATCCGCTGGTAGCGTGCCGGTGAGCACGCCCGCGCAGGATGCCGGCCTGCTCGAACGAACGATGTTCGAGATCAAGCGGGTGATCGTCGGGCAGGACCGGATGGTGGAGCGGCTGCTCGTCTCGCTGCTGGCCAGGGGGCACTGCCTGCTGGAAGGTGTGCCCGGGGTGGCCAAGACGTTGGCCGTGGAGACCCTCGCCACGGTGGTCGGCGGAAGCTTCGCGCGGCTGCAGTTCACCCCCGACCTGGTGCCCAGCGACATCGTCGGTACCCGGATCTACCGGCCCGGCGCGGAGAAGTTCGACACCGAGCTCGGACCGGTGTTCGCGAACTTCGTGCTCGCGGACGAGATCAACCGGGCTCCGGCGAAGGTCCAGTCGGCGTTGCTGGAGGTGATGGCCGAGCAGCAGGTCTCCATCGGCGGGGCGACCTACCCGATGCCGGCGCCGTTCCTCGTGCTCGCCACCCAGAACCCGATCGAGCACGAGGGCGTCTACCCGCTGCCGGAGGCGCAGCGGGACCGTTTCCTCATGAAGATCGTGGTCGACTACCCGACCGCCGAGGAGGAGCGGGAGATCGTCTACCGGATGGGTGCCGATCCGCCGGTGGCCGAGCAGGTGCTCGGCACAGGCGACCTGATCCGATTGCAGCGCACGGCCAGCCGGGTGTTCGTGCACCACGCGCTGGTCGACTACGTGGTGCGGGTGGTGCTGGCGACCCGCCTGCCGGCCGAGCACGGGATGGTCGATGTGGCCGGGTGGGTCGCCTACGGGGCCAGCCCGCGCGCGTCGCTCGGCATGATCGCGGCGGCCCGTGCCGTCGCGCTGACCCGGGGCCGGGACTATGTGCTGCCGCAGGATGTCCTCGACATCGCCGCCGACGTCCTGCGGCACCGGCTCGTCCTGTCCTACGACGCGCTCGCGGACGGCGTGCCGGCCGAGCATGTGGTCCGGCGGGTGCTGCAAACCGTGCCGCTGCCGCAGGTCACCCCCCGGCAGCAGGCCGGCGGACCGCCGGTGCCGATGCTCCCTCCCGGCCCGCCGACCGGCTTCGAGCCGGGTGGGTTCGCTGGTGGCGACGGGACGTGAGCCGGCAGGATGTGAGCCGGCAGGGTGCCCCACCGCGGCTACCGCGGGATCCCGCCGGCCGCGAGTTCGACGCGGCGCTGGCACACCTTGAGCTGACCGTGCGGGTCAGGTTGGACGGCCTGCTGCACGGCAACTACGTGGGGCTGCTCCCCGGACCCGGCAGCGAGTCGGGGGAGTCGCGGCAGTACGACCCCGGCGATGACGTGCGCCGGATGGACTGGCCGGTGACGGCCCGGACCACCGTCCCGCATGTGCGGCAGACCATCGCCGACCGGGAACTGGAGACCTGGGTGGTGATGGACCTCTCGCCCAGCCTCGACTTCGGCACGGCGGGCTGCGAGAAGCGGGATCTCGCCGTCGCCGCGCTCGCCGCCGTGGTGTACCTGACCCAGCGGGGTGGCAACCGGATCGGCGCGTTGATCATAGGTGGCGGGGAGGCGGTGCGGGTGCCCGCGCTCCCCGGCCGGGCGCACGCCCAGGGGCTGCTGCGACGGGTCGCGCGGACACCGCGGGCCGCCACCGGGCAGCGGGGCGACCTGGCCGCCGCGGCGGAGCTGATGCGTCGCCCGCCGCGCCGGCGCGGCCTGGTCGTGCTGGTCTCCGACTTCCTCGGCGAGTACGTCGACGGCTACGACTGGGAGCGGCCGACGAGGGCGTTGGCGGCGCATCACGAGGTGCTCGCGGTCGAGGTCGTCGACCCGCGGGAGCTGAGCCTGCCGGCGGTCGGCATGCTCACCGTGGTGGATCCGGAGACCGGCCAGGAGGTCGAGGTGCAGACCTCGGACCGGCGCCTGCGGGATCGTTACGCGGCCGCGGCGGCCGCGCAGCGGGCGGCGATCGCCGGCTCGCTGCGGCGCGCCGGGGCCGCACAGCTGAGGTTGTCCACCGACGGGGACTGGCTGCTTGACATCGTGCGGTTCGTCGCGGCGCGCCGCCGCGGGGTCAGCGGGGGAGCCGCGCGATGAGCCTCTTCCTCGCCCCGGTCTGGCTCCTGCTGCTGCTCGCGGTCGCCGCCCTGGCCGGCCTGTACGTCCTGCAGCACGCGCGCCGGGCCAGGTACGCGGTGCGGTTCAGCAACGCCGCGCTGCTGGCCAGCCTGGTGCCGAGGCGTCCGGGCTGGCGCCGGCACGTCGCGTTCGCGCTGCTGCTGCTCGCGCTGAGCGCCCTGACCGTGGCGATGGCGCGCCCCACCGCCCAGGTCAGGGTGGCGCGTGACCGGGCGACGGTGATCATGGCGATCGACGTGTCGCTGTCCATGCAGGCCACCGACGTGGCGCCGAGCCGCATCGAGGCGGCGAAGCTGGCGGCCGAGGAGTTCGTCCGGCTGCTGCCGCCGCGGATCAACCTCGGCCTGGTCAGCTTCGCCGGGACCGCCAGCGTGCTGGTCTCACCGACGACCGAGCGGGATGCCGTGTTGCGGTCGATCGAGGGGATGCAGCTCGCCGAGCGCACCGCGATCGGCGAGGCGATCTACTCCTCACTCGGCGCGGTCCAGACCTTCCGGCAGCAGGTCGGTGGGCAGGAGGCGGCCAGGCCGGTACCCGCCCGTATCGTGCTGATGTCGGACGGGACGACGACCGACGGCCGTCCGGTCGACTCCGCGGTGCAGGCGGCGCGGTCGGCCGGCGTGCCGGTCTCGACGATCGCCTTCGGCACCGACAGCGGCACGGTGGACATCGGTGGTGAGTCGGTGTCGGTCCCGGCGGACAAGGCCAGCCTGCGCGGCATCGCCGTGCAGACCGGCGGCAGCTTCCACTCGGCGGCCAGCGCGGACGAGCTGCGCGCGGTGTACCGGGACCTCGGCAGCCAGATCGGCTACACGACGGCCCGCCGCGAGGTGACGACCTGGCTGGTGGGGACCGGCCTGCTGTTCGCGTTCAGCGCCGCTGGTCTCGCGCTGTGGTGGAGCAACCGGTTGGTGTGAACCGACCTCCGCCACGAGGCGGGCGAGGGTTACCACTGGGTAGCCGATAGTGTCGCTGCGCACCGCCCCGCGCGAGAGGAGTAGCCGTGAGCCGTTCCGTCCTGGTCACCGGCGGCAACCGTGGGATCGGGCTGGCAATCGCGCGGGCGTTCGCCGAGCAGGGTGATGCCGTCGCGATCACCCACCGGGGCACGGGTGCGCCGGATGGCTTGTTCGGGGTCGAGTGCGACGTCACCGATACCGCCGCGGTGGACCGGGCGTTCGCCGCCGTCGAGGCCGCGCACGGTCCGGTCCAGGTGCTGGTCGCGAACGCCGGCATCACCGACGACACGCTGCTGCTGAGGATGACCGACGAGCAGTTCGGTCGGGTGCTGGAGACCAACCTGGCCGGCGTCTTCCGGGTCACCAAACGGGCCGCCGGACGGATGGTGCGGGCGCGGTCGGGCCGGCTCATCTTCATCTCCTCGGTCGTGGGGCTCAGCGGCTCGGCCGGGCAGGCGAACTACGCCGCGAGCAAGGCGGGGCTGGTCGGGTTCGCCCGGTCGATCGCGCGGGAGCTGGGCAGCCGCGGGATCACGGCGAACGTCGTGGCACCGGGGTTCGTGGACACCGCGATGACCGCGGTGCTCAGCGAGGCGCGGCAGGCCGAGATCCTCCGGCAGGTGCCGCTGGGGCGGGTCGCGACCCCGGCGGAGATCGCCGGCACGGTCACCTACCTCGCCAGCGACGCCGCCAGCTACGTCACCGGTGCGGTGATTCCGGTCGACGGCGGGATGGGCATGGGGCACTAGCCAGAACGCGGTCACCACACAGGTCACCACACGGGTCACGGGCGAAGGCGGAGGTACGGCGTGGGCATCGTCGAAGGCAAGCGGCTGCTGATCACCGGGGTCATCACGGATGCGTCGATCGCGTTCGGGACGGCGAGGCTGGCCCAGGAGCAGGGCGCGGAGGTCGTCCTCACCGGGTTCGGCCGGATGTCGCTGGTGGAGCGGGTGGCCGCGAAGCTCCCCAAGCCGGCAGCCATCGTGGAGCTGGACGTGACCAACGCCGAGCACCTCGGCTCGCTGGCCGGGCGGGTGCGCGCGGAGGCCGGGGTGGACGGCCTGGACGGGGTGCTGCACTCCATCGGGTACGCCCCGCAGTCCTGCCTGGGTGGGGAGTTCCTGACAGCGCCGTGGGAGGACGTGGCCACCGCCGTGCAGATCTCCACGTACTCGCTGAAGTCGCTCGCGGTGGCCTGCCTGCCACTGATGGATCGGGGCAGCTCGCTGGTGGGGATGGACTTCGACGCATCCCAGGCCTGGCCGGCCTACGACTGGATGGGGGTGGCCAAGGCGGGCCTGGAGTCCGTGGCGCGGTACCTGGCCCGGGAGCTCGGCCCGCGCGGGATCCGGGTGAACCTGGTCGCGGCCGGCCCGCTGCGCACGATGGCGGCCAAGAGCATCCCGGGGTTCGAGCAGTTCGAGGACGCCTGGGAGGGCCGGGCGCCGCTGGGGTGGGACGTGCGGGACACCGAACCGGCGGCCCGTGCCAGCCTCGCGTTGATGTCGGACTGGTTCCCGGCCACCACGGGCGAGATCGTGCACGTGGACGGCGGCTTCCACGCGGTGGGAGTCTGAGCGGCTCCGATGGCCTACGACGCCCTGCTCGTGGTCTCCTTCGGCGGTCCGGACGGCCCGGCGGACGTGCTGCCGTTCCTGGAGAACGTCGTCCGTGGTCGTGGGGTGCCCCACGAGCGGCTGCTGGAGGTCGCCGAGCACTACCGGCACTTCGACGGTGTCTCGCCGATCAACGTCCAGAACACCGCCCTGGTGGATGCGTTGCGGACCGCGGTCGACCTGCCGGTGTACTGGGGAAACCGCAACTGGCACCCGTTCCTCGCTGACACCGTGGCCCGGATGGCCAGCGCCGGGGTGCGCCACGCACTCGCGTTCGTCACCAGCGCGTACGCCTCCTACTCCAGCTGCCGGCAGTACCTGGCGGACATCGAGCAGGCCCGGGCCGCGGTCGGCCCCGGGGCTCCGGAGATCGACAAGATCCGGCACTTCTACCACCACCCCGGCTTCATCGAACCCAGCGCCGAGGCGGTGCGTCGGGCGCTGGCCGAGCTGCCGGTGGAGCTCCGCGCCCAGGCTCGGCTGGTCTTCACCGCGCACAGCATCCCGGTTGCCATGGACGCCGGATCAGGGGTCGCCGGGTATGGCCGGTACACCGAGCAGGTGGCGGAGGCGGCCCGGCTGATCGCGGCCATGGTGCGCGACGGCGCAGACGCCGACGCCGACCACGACGTCGTGTGGCAGTCCCGGTCCGGTCCACCGCACGTGCCCTGGCTGGAACCGGACGTCAACGACTGGCTGGAGACCCTCGCCGCACGGGGGACGCGGGCCGTGGTGGTGTCACCCGTCGGCTTCGTCAGCGATCACGTCGAGGTGGCGTGGGACCTGGACCGGGAGGCGCGGCAGACGGCCGAGCGGCTCGGCATGGCCTATGCCCGCGCCGCCACGGTGGGGGTGCGTCCCCGGTTCGTCGAGATGATCAGGGAGCTCGTCGACGAGCGGCAGGACCCGCGGGCTCCCCGGTTGGCGCTCGGGCGGCTGGCGGCCGGCCTCGACGCATGTCCGGTCGGCTGTTGCCCGCAGCCGGGGCGAAGCGCCCCGCCCACCCGATGACCGGGGTCGCCATGCGGCCGGGTTCACGCGTTGTACGCCGCGATCCGGGCGCG
The DNA here is from genome assembly GCA_016201065.1 of Actinomycetota bacterium. GTDB lineage: Bacteria > Actinomycetota > Actinomycetes > Mycobacteriales > JACQDL01 > JACQDL01. Next base: position 138,924 of record JACQDL010000057.1, on the reverse strand, counting down.
CCGCACCGCCGTCCACAGCGGGCGCAGCGCGGACTGGCGCGCGGCGGTCGCGGACGCCGACAGTCCGTCGCCGGCGCCCGCCGCGCCGGTCCGCTCGAGGATGGCGGCCAACCGGTCGGCCTGGGCGAGCAGCCGCACCGCACGCGGATCGTGCCCGGACGGCAGCGGTGGCGCCACCGGGCGCTGCGGCAGGCGTGCCACGCCACCGATCGGGCGTGGGTGCCACGATGCCGCGCCCGGACCGGACAGCGCCTCGGTCGCCGCGCGGATCGCGACGGTGAGGTCGCGTTCGGCCTCACGCAGGCTCACCAGGTCGTCCCTGGGAACCGGCGGCACCCCGGCGTAGGCACGCCACCGCACCGTGACGGACCGCTGGTCCCGAGCCGGACCGTGCCGGCCGATCTCGGGCACCAGGCCGAGATCAGCGCCGAACACCGCCTCGCCGGCCGACATGGCGGCCGCGCTGAACGCGCCGGGTGCGGGCAGGCCACGCGGGTCACCGGGGACCGGAAGCACCGAGCGCAGCGCGGCGGTGCCCCGCTCACGCCAGGCGTAGAGGGCCCACAGCAGTGGTACGCCGTCCGGCGCCATCTCGTCCAGGCCGGTCACCCGGTGTGGCTCGTCGGTGCCGGTGACCCGCGCCGCCACCTCGTCGTACCCGACCCGACCGGCCAACCACGCGGTGCCCCAGGCCGCCACCAGACCAGAACGCAGGTGGGACATACCGTGCAGCTTACGGCTCGTACCCGCGGCCGGCCGATAGCGTGACAGGCGTGCGGAGGATGGGTGCGGACGACCGGTACGCCCGCGATGTGCTGACCACCCGGCGAGCGCCCAGGGTGGTCGAGGTGGCGGCCGACCGGGACCTCGTCGTCGAGGATGCGGGTTCCGGTTTCTGTGGCGCGGTCGTGGACTGCGCCAAGGGCGCGGTCACGCTGGAGGACCGGCACGGCCGCCGGCGGGTCTTCCCGATGGTGGCGGCCGGGTTCCTGCTCGACGGCTCGCTCGTCACACTGGTGCCACCGGTGGGTCGAGCCGGACCGGTGGCCCGGCAGCGCACCGCGTCCGGCTCGATCGCGGTGCCGGGCGCGCCGGCCCGGGTGGCACGGGCCAGCCGGATCTATGTCGAGGGTGTGCACGACGCCACGCTCGTGGAACGGATCTGGGGCGACGACCTGCGGGTCGAGGGAGTGGTCGTCGAGCCGCTGGACGGCATTGACGATCTCCCGGGCATCGTGCGGGGCTTCCGGCCCGGCCCGGGCCGTCGGCTTGGCGTGCTCGTGGACCACCTCGTGGCGGGCAGCAAGGAGACCCGGATCGTGGCCGAGGTCGAGGGGCCACATGTCCTGGTGACCGGTCACCCCTACGTCGATGTCTGGCAGGCGGTCAAGCCCGCGGCGGTGGGGATCGCCGGATGGCCGGAGATCCCCCGGGGCGTGCCGTGGAAGGAAGGGGTCTGCCGCGCGCTCGGGGTGCCCGGCACTGCCGAGATGTGGCGTCGGGTGCAGCGTGGGGTGCGCGGCTACGGCGATGTGGAGGTGCCGCTGTTGCGGGCCGTGGAGGAGCTCATCGACTTCGTGACCGCCGATGGCACGCCGTAGCCTCGGGTCGGGCAGCCGGCTGCTCTTCGGGGTGATCGGCCTCGCGCTGTTCGGCATCGCGTTGCTCTTCTGGCTGACCTACCTGGTCAAGCCGGTACGGGCGCTGGCGCAGGGTGAGCAGACGACGGTCACCGTCACCCGGTGCGGCGCCAGCAAGGGGGTGACCACCTGCTATGCAACCTGGGGCGGGAAGACACCCGGGCACGGTGAGCTCGCCGGTCGCGCGGACCCGGGCACCCGGATGCTCGCCCACGTGTACCACGGTGCGGCGTATCCGATGCGCAGCCGGGACTGGACTGAACGCGGCGTGCTCGTGCTGGTGGGGCTCGGCTTTGCCGTGGTGGCCAGGTACCTGGTCGGCGCGGCGGTCGGCCGTGCTGCGGGCTAGCGGCGGCACCCCGGTCGCGATCCGCTCGTTCGCAGCGGCGTACCGCGGCGTGCCGGTGGGGGACCACCCCAGAACGTGTCGAAGTCGAAACGATCGGTGATCGTCCGGGGGGCGCCATTTCTGGCAGGATAATCGATGTGCCCACCTGGTTGTTGTGGCTGATTGCGGCCGGTGTCCTGGCCATCGCTGAGGTTCTGTCCCTCGACCTTATCTTGATCATGTGTGCGGGTGCCGCCGTCGTGGCGGCGGGTAGCGCCGCGCTCGGCGGCCCGGTCGCCCTGCAGCTCGCCGTCTTCGCCGGCAGCGCGTTGATGTTGCTGCTGCTCGCCCGACCCGCGGCGCGGCGGCATCTGGAGCGGGCCCAGCCGGTCAAGATTGGGATCGGCGCCCTGATCGGTGCGCACGCAACCGTCTTGCGGAAGGTTGACGCGAATGGGGGGTTGGTGAAGCTGCGCGGCGAGGAATGGTCGGCGCGGCCATATGATCCGTTGCAGGTGCTGGAGGTCGGCCAGGATGTGGCAGTGATGGAAATCCGGGGTGCGACCGCGATCGTGTGGGGTGAACCGTAGTGGATGTGCTCATCGCGCTGGCCGTACTCGTGGTGCTGGTGCTCGTCGTCATGGCCCGGGCGCTCGTCCGCGTGCAGCAGGCACAGGCCTACGTGATCGAGCGACTCGGGAAGTTCCACAGCGTGCTGGACCCCGGTCTGAACTTCGTCGTGCCGTTCTTCGACGCGGTGCGCGCCCGGATCGACCTCCGTGAGCAGGTGGTGTCCTTTCCCCCGCAACCGGTCATCACCGAGGACAACCTGACGGTGAGCATCGACACCGTGATCTATTTCCAGGTCACCGATCCCCGGTCGGCGACATACGAGATCTCCAACTACATCCAGGCGGTCGAGCAGCTCACCGTCACGACCCTGCGCAACGTGGTCGGTGGGATGAACCTGGAGGAGACCCTGACCAGCCGGGACCAGATCAACGGGCAGCTGCGTGGCGTGCTGGACGAGGCGACCGGGCGGTGGGGGATCAGGGTCAACCGGGTGGAGCTGAAGGCCATCGACCCGCCGCCGTCCATCCAGGACTCGATGGAAAAGCAGATGCGGGCGGACCGGGACAAGCGGGCGATGATCCTCCAGGCCGAAGGGCAGCGGGAGAGCGCGATCAAGACCGCCGAGGGGCAGAAGCAGGCCGCGATCCTTGCCGCCGAGGGGCAGCGACGGGCGGTGATCCTTGCCGCCGAGGCGGACCGGCAGAGCCGGATCCTGCGGGCCGAGGGTGAGCGCGCGGCCCGCTACCTCGCCGCGCAGGGGCAGGCCAAGGCCATCGAGGTCGTCTTCAACGCCATCCACGACGCGGATCCGGACCCGAAGCTGCTGGCCTACCAGTACCTGCAGACGCTGCCCCAGATCGCCCAGGGCGATGCCAACAAGCTATGGATCGTTCCCAGCGAGTTCGGCAAGGCCCTGGAGGGGCTGGCCGGCCTGGCCGGCGGGTCAGGCCGCGGGGCAGAAGGTGGCGAGGTCTCGGCGTCCTGGCTGAGGGCCGCGGCCGCCAGCGGTCCGGCGACACCGGCCAAGCCCCGCGAGAAGATCGACACAAGCGAGTGGTACGGCGGCAGGCCGGACGAGGTGGCGACCCGGTCGGCTGCCGCTGACGCCGAGGGACAGACCGAGCTGGGCTGACCGACCGCGACCGGGAGGCGGCGTCGAGATCAAAGTTCGCGGTGCACGACCGGGGTCCACTCGCGCAGCGAGACGAGTTCCACGACGCCCGCCACGGTGTAGGGATCGTCGGCCACAAGGCGCCGGACGTGGTCCTCGGTCGCTGTGTCGTAGATCGTCAATGATCCGGTGCCGTCCGCCCACGGTCCTGCGGAGACCACGGAGCCGCGGGCGGCGAGATCGCGGACGTACACCAGGTGCTGCGGGCGCACCTCGGTCCGCCGGTCGGGGTCGAGATACCGGAGTTCCACGACGAACCGGGCCATCGCACTCCCTCCCGGATCGTTCCGAACGGTCCGGTCCGGGACCGGTGCCACGAGATGGCGGCCCCGAGGTTCCCCGGGCCGCCGCTGCTGAGCTTGCCAGACCGGACCTGCGGCCCGCGAGCCGCCACCGGCCCTCGATAGAATCACCACTGTGCGAGATCTGGGGGAATGATGCGGAGGTTTGCCGCAGCGGCCACGCTGTTCGCCATTGCGCTCGGTGGCGGCTCGGCGATCCCGGCGCCGCACGGCGCGGCCGGCGGCCACCAGCGGCCACCCGCCAATCGCAGGATTCCGCCGCGCGCCGCGAACCTGAGCCGGCAGAGCCTGGCGGCCGTCGAGGCCGCGGGCTCCGGGCGGGCCACCGTCACCGAGGTGGTGGGGGAGGAGCGGGCCACCGCCTCATCGTGGTTCGCGGTGCCGCCGGTCACCGCGGGCGGACCGGCGACCCGTGCCGCCGCGGTGGCGGGTGAGCCGGCGGACGCCGTGCGGCGCCTCGCCAGCTGCCTGGACCCGCGCGCTGCCGCCGCCTTGTTCACCGTCGCGACCGAGGTGCGGCGGCTGGGACCAGCCCGGGTCGGCGGACAGGTGACGGTCCGGTACCGGCTGGACGTCGATCTCAGCTCCCTCTCCGACCGGGCGGCTCCCGAGCCGATGGCCGAGCTGCGGCAGGCGGGCTTCGCAGCCGTAGGGGTCGACATCTGGCTGGACCAGGCGAAGCGTCCGACGCGGGTCAGCCTGACGGCCTCGGGGACCGATCACACGGCCATGGAGACCGTCGACTGCCGCTACTCGCACTGGGGAGCCGGGCCCACCCGCGGGGCTGGCCGGGGCCGGCGGTAGCGCCGTCGTCAGGTAGCGCCGCGCCGCCACCGGCCCGGGCTTGCGGTCCGGTCGGTGCTGCCGTGCATGATCGGGGTGTGCTGCTGACCGATCTCGTCACCACCTCGCGCACCGTCGCCGAGTCCAGCTCGCGACGGGCCAAGGCCGCAGCGTTGGCCGACCTCCTGCGCCGGCTCCGTCCGGATGAGGTGGTGCCGGCGGTGGCGTTCCTCTCCGGCGAGCTGCGGCAGCGCCAGATCGGTGTTGGCTGGGCGACCCTCCGCGACGTCGCCGCCCACCCGGCGCCGACCGCACAACCGAGGCCGGCTGCCCTGACCCTGGCCGAGGTGGATGCGACGTTCGCGCAGGTTGGCGCGGTCTCCGGGGCCGGCTCGCAGCGGGTCCGGCGTGGGTTGCTGGCGGACCTGCTCGATCGGGCCACCGGGCCGGAGCGGCAGTTCCTGGTCGGACTGCTCTCGGGTGAGCTCCGGCAGGGTGCCTTGGAGGGTGTGATGGCCGATGCGGTCGCACAGGCCGCGGCGGTGCCACCGCAGGCGATCCGTCGCGCCCTGCTGCTCCGCGGCGACCTGCGGGCGGTTGCCGAGGTCGCGTTGCGGGACGGCGCGGTCGGGCTGGCCGCGCTCGGGCTTCAGATCGGCCGTCCGTTGCAGCCCATGCTGGCCCAACCGGTGCCCGACCTGGACAGCGCCGTGGACGGGAGCGGACCGGTGGGGCTGGAGGAGAAGCTGGACGGCGTGCGGATCCAGGTGCATCGCTCGGCTGGCACCGTTGCCGTGTTCACCCGCAGCCTGGACGACATCACCGACCGGGTGCCCGAGCTGGTGACCCTTGTGCTGGCGCTGCGCGGTGGTGACCTCGTCCTGGACGGCGAGGCTCTCACCTGGCGTGCGGACGGGCGACCACAGCCGTTCCAGGTCACCGCGGGGCGGGTCGGCAGCCGCACCGGTAGCACCGGCGACAGCGACGGCCTGCCGCTGCAGCCGGCGTTCTTCGACGTGCTGCACGCCGACGGGGTGGACCTGCTCGACCGGCCGGCGGTGGAGCGGATGGCCGTGCTGAGCGAGCTGGTACCCGAACGGCTGCGGGTCCGCCGGCTGGTCACCGACGACATCGAGGACGCCCGACGGTTCCTTGCCGAGACGCTGCGCCGGGGACACGAGGGTGTCGTGGTCAAGGCGCTGGACGCCGGCTACGAGGCGGGTCGGCGTGGCACCGGCTGGTTGAAGGTCAAGCCACGGCACACCCTCGACCTCGTGGTGCTCGCCGCGGAGTGGGGGCACGGGCGGCGCCAGGGTTGGCTGTCCAACCTGCACCTCGGCGCCCGCGACCCCGCCGGTGGCTTCGCGATGCTGGGCAAGACGTTCAAGGGGATGACCGACGACACCCTGCGCTGGCAGACCGAGCGGCTGCGCGAGCTGGCCGCATCACCGCTGGAGCAGTGGGTCGTCACGGTCCGGCCCGAGCTGGTGGTCGAGGTGGCCTTTGACGGGGTGCAGCGCTCACCGCGATACCCGGCCGGGCTCGCCCTGAGGTTCGCCCGAATCGTTCGCTATCGCCCAGACAGGTCGGCTGCGGACGCGGACACCATCGACGCGGTACGGGCGATCCACCTGGCGGCCGGCGGGGCTGCCGGGACCGTGTCACACCCGGAGCTCTGAGGGCCGGGGCTCGCCGTCCGGACCCTTCGCGCGTGCCGATACCCCGTGCCGGGCGATTGTGGCCTACGCTGTCCCTACCAGGCCGGGCAAGCCATGAACGGTTTGGACCGGTGCCGCACGGCGCCGGAGGAACTCAACAAAGGGGTAAGGCGTGGCGACCGGTACGGTGAAGTGGTTCAACTCGGAGAAGGGCTTCGGATTCATCGAGCAGGATGGTGGCGGAGCCGACGTGTTCGTCCACTACTCCGCGATTGAGGCTCAGGGCTTCCGGGAGCTGGCTGAAGGCCAGAAGGTGCAGTTCGAGATCACGCAGGGCCAGAAGGGTCCGCAGGCCGACCGGGTCCGCGCCGTCTGACGATCACGATCACGGTGCCGGCCGGTCCGGGCTCGCGGGTGTTCCCGCTGGCTTTGGGCCGGCCGGTGCCGTCGTGAGGGATCCCTCGGTGTCCGGGTGCCGCTCAGTCGGCGCGTCGGAACTGCAGGATGGCCAGCGCGAGGAAGCCCAGCGTGAGTGCCATGACCGCACCGAGTTCCAGCGGCACCGGTACCCGCCACCCGCCCCACGTGACGCCCGGGCTCAGCGTCGCACGGAGGGGTGGCGCGACCGCGATGCGCTGGAAGACGGCGTGCCGCATGGGGTCGACCGCATAGGTCAGCGGGTTGACCCGGGTCAGCACCGTCAGCCAGCCCGGCAGGTTTGCCAGCGGGAACAGGGCACCGGAGAGGAACATCATCGGCATCGCGGCCATCTGCATCACGCCCATGAAGGCCTGCATGTTCTTGATCCGGGCGGCGATGGCGAGGCCGAACGCGGTGAGCATGAGCGCCGTGAGGAACATCTCCACCAGCAACGTCGCCATCAGCGGCGGCGAGTAGGGCACCCCGGCGAGGCCGGCCAGGATCAGGATGAACGCGCCCTGGAGGGTCGCCACCACGGCACCGCCGAGGCACTTGCCGAGCAAGATCGCGGTCCGGCCGACCGGCGCCACCATCATCTCCCGCAGGAAGCCGAACTCCCGGTCCCACACGATCGAGGCCGCCGAGAACAGCGCCGTGAACATCACCGACATGACCAGCACGCCAGGGAACATGAAGGTCCGCAGGTTCACTCCCGGTCCGCTGCGCGACACCAGTGAGGACAGGCCGGTGCCGAGCACCAGCAGCCACAGGATCGGCTGCGAGAGCCCGGAGATCATCCGGGTCCGGTCCCGCCCGTAGCGGATCAGCTCGCGGTGCAGGACCACCCGGACCGCCCGCAGGTCGCGCCGCAGGCCCCGGTCCGGGACCCGCACGCCGACAACCGTGCCGGCCGCCACGCCCATCACCTCCGTGCCATCCGGCGTATCCACTCCGATCCGGACACCTCGTCGGCATCCCGGATCGTGGAGCCGGTGTAGGACATGAACACGTCATCCAGTGACGGCCGGGACACGCTCACCGACCGGATCGGCACGCCGAGCTCCGCGAACAGCCGGGGGATGAACTCCCGGCCGGAGGGCACCGAGAGGGTGACCGCGCCATCGTGTACGGCGGCGGCGATGCCGAACCGGTCAGCGAGCGCGGCCATCGCCGCCCGGTCGTCGGCGGTCGCGATCTGGACCCGGTCCGCACCCACCGACGCCTTCAACGCCTGCGGGGTGTCGAGCACGACGATCCGCCCGGAGTCGATGATCGCGATCCGGTCGCAGTACTCGGCCTCCTCCATGTAGTGCGTGGTGAGGAAGATGGTGATGTCCTCGGTCTGCTTCAGCTGCGTGATGTAACGCCAGATCGCCGAGCGGGTCTGGGGGTCCAGGCCGACCGTCGGCTCGTCGAGGAAGAGTACCCGTGGCGAGTGGAGCAGCCCCCGCGCGATCTCAAGCCGGCGTTTCATGCCGCCGGAGAACCTGCCGACCAGGTCGGCGCGTCGGTCCCACAGGTTGACCAGCTCCAGCACCTGCCGGAGGCGGTCGGCGGTGACCGCGCGCGGCACCCCGTAGAGCTCCGCGTGGAAGCGCAGGTTCTGCTCGGCCGACAGGTACCCGTCCAGGGTCGGGTCCTGGAAGACGACGCCGATGTTGCGCCGGACCTCGTCGCGGTCCCGGACGACGTCGTGTCCGGCGACCGTGGCCACCCCCGACGTGGGGCGGGTCAGCGTGCAGAGAATGTTGATGGTGGTCGACTTGCCGGCGCCGTTCGGACCGAGGAAACCAAACGTCTCGCCCGGGCGGACCTCGAAGTCGACGCCGTCAACCGCGACCAGCGCGCCGTACCGCTTCACCAGCCCCCGGACCGCCACGGCTGGACCGTTGCGTGGTGGTCCACCGGTCGGGCCCGCCGCGCCGTCGGCTGCCGAGGTCATGGATGTCCTCTCCGTCTGGATCGTAGACCATCCCCAAGCCGGACGGTCTGACCACCGCGACGGCCGAGCCGGTGCCGGGTGGGCCGCGGCTATCGTGTTGCGGGACCGGTGGGTCGGTGCGATCACGACGGGGTGGAGGCGGCGTGCGCGGTGCGGTGCTGGTGGCAGTCGCGGCAGGCGGGGCGGTGGGCAGTCTGGCCCGCTACGGCATCGCGGTGGCGCTGCCGCACCGTGCCGACGCGATCGACTGGGCCGACGCGATCGACTGGGCCGACGCGATCGACTGGGCGACCGTCCTGGTCAACACAGCCGGGTGCGTGCTGATCGGTGCCCTGATGGTGGCGGTCACCGAGGTATGGGCCGTCCACCGGCTGGTCCGGCCGTTCCTCGGCATCGGTGTGCTCGGTGGGTTCACCACGTTCTCGACCACCGTCATGGACACGATCTCGCTCGGGCGGCATGGCCGGGGCGGGCTCGCCGCGGCGTACTTCGGTGGTACGGCGCTGGCTGCGGTCACCTCGGTCATGCTGGGTGTGACCGCGACCCGCATGATCACGCTGAGGAGGCGCCGCCGGTGAGACTGAACGGACGCTCGACCAGATTGTCGATCTTCATCGGCGAGGACGACACCTGGCATCACAAGCCGCTGTACCGGGAGATCGTGCACCGGGCGCACGCCGCCGGTCTCGCCGGGGCGACCGTCCTGCGGGGAATCGAGGGGTACGGCGCCTCCAGCAGGATCCACACCACCAGGCTGCTCAGCCTGTCCGGGGACCTGCCGCTGCTGATCGTGATCGTCGACGCGGACGAGCGTGTCCGCGCGTTCCTGCCGCAGCTGGCGGAGCTCATCAGCGAGGGCATGGTGCTCATCGACGAGGTCGAGGTCGTCCGGTACGTGGGGCGGGCACCGCAGCCGTGACCGCCCTGCTGGTCCTGCTCGGCGGGGCGTTCGGTGCGCCGGTGCGCTACCTCGTGGACCGCGCGCTGGCGGCCCGGACCGGATCGCTGCTGCCGTGGGGGACCTTTGCCGTGAACACGGGCGGATCGCTCGTCCTCGGTACGCTCGCCGGTGGTAGCACGAGCCTGCCCGGCTACGTCGCGCCGTTGCTGGGCGTCGGTTTCTGCGGCGCGCTGACCACCTACAGCACCTTCGGTTTCGAGACGGTCCGGTTGATCGAGGACGCAGCTCCCGGGTACGCGCTGCTGAACGTCGCCGGCAACCTGGCGGCCGGTCTCGCCGCGGGTGCCGTCGGGTACTGGGCGGGTGTCGCCCTCGTGGGCTGAGCGCCACCGCGGGGATCACCGGGCGGTGCCTGGTCGGTCAGCGTAGGCTCACCCAATGCACGCTCCGGCTGCCGTTGGTACGGCGCTCCCCTTGGCGGATCGGCACGGCAGGGTCGCCACCGACCTTCGGGTCTCGCTGACCGACCGGTGCAATCTGCGCTGCTCCTACTGCATGCCTGCCGAGGGGGTACCGTGGCTGCCCGGCCCTCAGCTGCTCGACGATCAGGAGATCCTCCGCTTGCTACGGGTGGCTGTGGAGCGGCTCGGGATCACCGAGATCCGCTTCACCGGCGGGGAGCCGCTGCTCCGGCCGACCCTGGTCGAGCTGGTCCGGACGGCCGCCACCTTACGTCCCCGGCCGCAGCTCGGCCTGACCACCAACGGCATCGGGCTGGAGATGTCCGCCGGGGCGTTGGCGTCGGCCGGCCTCGACCGGGTGAACGTCTCGCTCGACACCCTCGACCCGGAACGGTTCGTCAGGCTGACCCGGCGGGACCGGTTGGCGGAGGTGCTCGCTGGCCTGGCCGGGGTCAGGGCCGCGGGGCTCGCCCCGGTGAAGATCAACTCGGTGTTGCTGCACGGCGTGAACGATGACGAGGCTGTCCCGCTGCTGGAGTACGCCGTCGAGCACGGCTACGAGCTGCGGTTCATCGAGCAGATGCCATTGGACGCCCAGCATGCCTGGAGCCGCTCCCGGATGGTCAGCGCCGAGGAGATCCTGGGCCGCCTGGCCGAACGGTTCACCCTGTCCCGGGATCCGGTTGCCCGGGGTACCGCGCCTGCCGAGACCTGGCTGGTGGACGGCGGCCCGGCCCGGGTCGGCGTCATCGCCTCGGTGACCAGACCGTTCTGCGGCACCTGCGACCGGGTCCGGCTGACCGCCGACGGGCAGGTCCGGAACTGCCTGTTCGCCCGCGAGGAGTCAGATCTGCGCGGTGCCCTGCGAGCCGGAGCGACCGACGTAGAGCTCGCCGAGCAGTGGCGGGCGGCGATGCTCGGCAAGCTGCCCGGGCACGGCATCAACGACCCGACCTTCCTGCAGCCGGACCGCCCGATGTCAGCAATCGGCGGGTGATCCGGTCAGCACAGGCGTCACCCCACGTGGTCGCCGCCGCCGAGCTGGCTGACCGCGTGGTCGAGGATGCCGGCGAGCACCGTCATGCCATCCCGGGCACCGCCCCGCGAGCCGGGCAGGTTCACCACCAGGGCGCGCCCGACCACACCGGCAAGGCCACGGGAGAGCATCGCGGTGGGCACCGTGGCCATCCCGGCGGCCCGGATCGCCTCGGCCACCCCGGGCACCTCGTAGTCCAGCAGTGCCCGGGTGACCTCGGGGGTGCGGTCGGTCGGCGAGATGCCGGTGCCGCCAGAGGTGATCACGACGTCCGCGCCCGCCGCCACGGCCCGCCGGATCGCGGCGCCCACCGGCTCGCCGTCGGCGACGACGAGCGGATCGTCGACGTGGCAGCCGAGCGCGCGCAGCCGCTCGACGATGAGCGGCCCGCTGGTGTCCTCGTACACTCCGGCCGAGGCGCGGTTCGAGGCGACGACCACCCACGCGGAAATCGGACGGTCGGCCATGGCCGTGAGCCTACCCGGGGCCGGCCCGGACCGGACCCGCTGCGGTCCGGTGGGACGTCGGCTACTGTCGCCTCGCCCACCCGATGTCCGGAGCCCCGATGTCGCTGACCGAGAGTCTGCCCGCCGCTGGAGTGGCAGGGCCGCAGTTCACCGCCGCGCCCGGCCGGATGCCGTCCGGGCGGTCACTGTGGCGTCGGTGGGGCGGATCGATCCCTGAGCTGTGTGCCGTCGCGGTCGCGGGCTTCGGTCTGCCGGCGATGGTGCTGCTCCTGCTCGGCCAGTTCCGGCTGCCCTGGGTGCTCGGCATCGGTCTGGTCACGGCGGCGGTGGCGGTTCGGGTCCTCGGTCCGGAGGCGGGCTCGCCACCGGCCAGCCGGTGGTTGCTCGCCACGGTGGCGCTGGCCGGGCTGGCCTTCGTCGCGAACGCCCGGATGGCCAACCAGGACCTGTACGCGGTGCGCGACCCCGGCACCTACGTGCTCGCCGGGCAGTGGCTGGCGGGTCACCACAGCCTTCCCATCGACACCCAACCCGGCTTGTTCGGGCCGGCCGCTGACGGGGGACCGATCCACGGCACATCGGCCGGATTCGCCGCGAGCCTGACCGACCCCGGACACGTCGACGCTCAGGGCAACCACCTGCTACCGGCGCTGCTCGCGGTCGCCGGCTGGCTGGGTGGCACAGCGGTGCTGCTGAAGGCCAATGCGCTGGTGGGCGCGGTGGCGCTGCTCGGCGCGTTCGGACTCGTCCGCCGTGTCACCGGGGAGCCGCTCGCCTTCGCCGCCACCGCGGCGCTCGCGGTGTCCATGCCGATGATCGCCTTCAGCCGCGACGCCTACACCGAGCCGCTCGCGCTGCTGCTGCTCCTGGGGGGGCTGTCCGTGCTGTGGCGGGCGCTCGCCTCCGGCCGTGCGGTGGAGTTCCTCCTCGCCGGTCTCACCGCGGGCACGGTCGCGCTGGACCGGATCGACGGGTACGCGTCGCTGGTCGCGATCGTCGGTGTCGCCGCCGGGTACGCCGCCCGTGCGGCGGTCGGCCAACGGGATGCCGCCGCGGCGCGCAGCGGGCTGCTGCTGGCCGGGATGGCCGGCCCCGCGGTGCTCGGCTTCATCGACGTGACCACCCTCGCCGGTGACTACTACCGCAACGAGCGGCAGCGAATCCTGCCGCTGCTGGAGTTCGGCGTGCTCGCCTGCGTGCTGGGCGCGGTGCTTGTGGTGCTGGCGTGGCGCTCGGAACGGGTCCGGCGGCTGGCCGGCGCGCGGCCCCGGGCCGCGCTGGCCAGGGTTGCGGTCCTGGGCATCCTCGGCTCCTTCGCCGTGCTGGTCAGCCGCCCGTTCTGGCAGACGGTCTACGAGCCTGGTGCTGCCGAGGGCGCCTGCAACACCTTCATCCCACAGGTGCAGGCCTCGCTGGGGACGCCGATCCAGCCGTGCCGGAGCTATGGCGAGTACGCGGTGCACTGGCTGGCGTGGTACGTCGGCTGGCCCACCGTCGTGCTGGGTGTGGCCGGCATTGCCCTGCTCGCCCACCGCGCGGTGCGGCACGGTGACCTCCGGCTGCTCGGCCCGGTGCTGATGCTGCTCGGGATGGCCGGCCTGTACCTGTACCGGCCGGCCATCACGCCGGACCAGGTGTGGGCGATGCGGCGGTACCTGCCCGTGGTGCTGCCCGGACTGCTCGGCGGTGCCGCGTACGCGATCTCGCAGATTTGGGTTCGGCCGCGGCGTGGGGCCCGGCCGGTCGCCGTGGGGCTGGCGGGCCTGCTTGTCCTCGTGCCGGCCGCGATCACGCACCCGATGGAGACGGTCCGGCAGTATGTGCCGCAGCTCGCGCAGGTCCGGGAGATCTGTGACCGGACCGGCGGTGAGCTCGGTGCGGTCCTCGTGGTCGGGTCCGCGATGTCCGAGGCGTACCTGCAGACCGTGCGCGCCACCTGCGGCATCCCGGTGCAGGGGGTCGATCACATCTCGGCCGAGGAACTGGCTGCCGTGCGCAGGACCGTCGGGTCGCACGGCCGGCGGTTGTTCGTGATCACCCAGGACGTCGCGGAGGTGAGCTGGTCCCCAGCGGGGAGCCTCGGGCTCGCGGCGAGCGCCGGCGGTGGCCAGGGTGTTCCGATCCCGTCGGTGCTTGGCAGCCGGCCCGGCCAGGGCCTGCCACCCGGACAGCCCGCGCCGACCTACACGGCGCACGAGCAGCGCTGGCCGACCCGGCTGACGGACGTACCGCAGCACCCGGAAGGCGCCGAGATCCCGGTGTGGATCGGCGCGGTGCTCACCGACGGGTCGGTGCTGCCGCTTCCCCCGGCGGGTTGAGCACACCGGGGGAGAGCAGCGCGGACAGCGCCATCCGCCGCAGCAGGCCGGCCATCTCGGTGCGGTCCAGCAGCGCGCTGTGCGGGGTTGAGTTGATCAGCCCGAAGACGGCGTGCGCGGCGGCCCGCACGCTCGCCTGGTCGGCCCCCGGCAGGACCTGCTCGACGGTGTCGACCCAGACCTCGACGTACTGTCGTTGAAGCCGGCGGACCGTGCCGCGGTCGGTGTCGTTGAGGTTCGCGAGGTCCCGTGCGTGCACCGTGATGAGCGCGGGATTGTCGAGCGCGAAGTCGACCTGCCAGCCGACCAGCGCGCGCAGGGCTGCCGGTGGGTCGGCGGCGGTGGCCGCCCGGTACCGGGCGCCGGACAGCAGCTGCTCGCTGATGCTGATCAGCAGGTGGCCGAGCATCGCGTCCTTGTTGCGGAAGTGGCGGTACAGCGCGGGTCCGGAAACGCCGACGGCAGCGCCGATGTCGTCGATGCTCACTCCGTGGAAGCCGCGTTCGGCGAACAGTGCCGCCGCCGCCGTGACGATCTGGTCGCGGCGGGACGGGGTGGGCGCGGTGCGCATGGCACCATGCTAGACGCGCTGGTTAGCGTTCGTTAACATCACGGCGAGGAGGGTTGTTCACGATGGCTCACAACGAGGTGGCGCCGCCCCCAACCGTGGCAGCGGCAGCGGGCGCACCGGCAGCGGGCGCACCGGCGGCGGACGCACCGGCGGCGGACGCGCCGGTCCTGCGCAGCCGCCTCGATCCGGCCAGCGCGGTGAGCCGTCACCAGGCCGCCCAGCACGCTGAGCTGCTGGCCGATCTGCGCAGCCGGCTGGCGGCAGCCCGGCTGGGCGGCTCGGAAACCGCCCGGGCCCGGCACCTCGCCCGCGGCAAGCTGCTGCCCCGGCAGCGGGTGGACGCCCTGCTCGACCCGGGCTCGCCGTTCCTGGAGCTGTCCCCGCTGGCCGCGACCGGGCTGTACGGCGATGAGGCGCCGGCCGCCGGGATCATCACCGGAGTCGGCCGGGTGGCCGGCCGGGAGTGCGTGATCGTGGCCAACGACCCCACGGTCAAGGGCGGCACCTACTACCCGCTGACGGTCAAGAAGCACCTGCGCGCCCAGGAGGTCGCGCTGGCGAACAACCTGCCCTGCCTGTACCTGGTCGACTCCGGCGGGGCCTTCCTGCCCCGGCAGGACGAGGTGTTCCCGGACCGCGACCACTTCGGTCGGATCTTCTACAACCAGGCGACGATGTCGGCGGCGGGCATCCCGCAGATCGCGGCCGTCCTCGGCTCGTGCACGGCGGGTGGTGCCTACGTGCCGGCAATGAGCGACGAGGCGGTCATCGTCCGCGGCCAGGGCACCATCTTCCTTGGCGGCCCACCACTGGTGCAGGCGGCAACCGGTGAGGTGGTCACCGCCGAGGAGCTCGGCGGTGGCGAGCTGCACTCGCGGATCTCCGGCGTCACCGACCACCTCGCCGACGACGACGCGCACGCGTTGCGGATCGTGCGCACGATCGTCGCCACGCTCGGACCGCGGCCGCCCAGGCCGTGGCAGGTGGTGGCCACCCAGGAGCCCGCCGTGGACCCCGCCGACCTGTACGCGGCGGTGCCGACCGATCCCCGCACCCCCTACGACGTGCGGGAGGTCATCGCCCGGGTGGTCGACGGATCGCGGTTCGCGGAGTTCAAGCGGGAGTACGGCGCGACCCTGGTCACCGGCTTCGCCCGGATCCACGGCCACCCGGTCGGGATCGTCGCGAACAACGGCATCCTGTTCTCCGAGTCGGCCGTGAAGGGTGCGCACTTCATCGAGCTGTGCGACCAGCGGTCGGTGCCGCTGGTGTTCCTGCAGAACATCAGCGGTTTCATGGTGGGGCGCGAGTACGAGGCGGGCGGGATCGCCAAGCACGGCGCGAAGATGGTCACCGCGGTCGCGTGCGCCCGGGTGCCGAAGCTGACCGTGATCATCGGTGGGTCGTTCGGCGCCGGCAACTACTCGATGTGCGGCCGGGCGTACTCGCCCAGATTCCTGTGGATGTGGCCGAACGCCCGGATCTCGGTGATGGGTGGTGAGCAGGCCGCCGCCGTGCTGGCCACGGTCCGCCGTGACCAGGTCGAGACCGGCGGCGGCTCGTGGACGGCGGAGGCGGAGGAGGAGTTCCGGCGGCCGATCCGGGAGCAGTACGAGACGCAGGGCAACCCGTACTACGCCACCGCCCGGTTGTGGGACGACGGCGTGATCGACCCGGCGGACACCCGGATGGTGCTCGGCCTGGCGCTTTCGACGGCGTCGAACGCACCCCTGGCGCCGGTCCGGTACGGCGTGTTCCGGATGTGACCCGGGCCGGTGGCCTCAGCGGGAGACGAGCGATGGGAGGGTTGCGGGTGTTCGACACCGTGCTGGTAGCCAACCGCGGCGAGATCGCGGTCCGGGTCATGCGCACCCTGCGTGCCCTGGGCATCCGGTCGGTTGCCGTCTACAGCGACGTTGACGCCCGCGCCCGGCACGTGGCCGAGGCCGACGTCGCCATCCGGCTCGGCCCGGCTCCGGCGACCGCCAGCTACCTGTCCATCGAACGGGTGCTGGCGGCTGCGACGCAGGTTGGCGCGGACGCGATCCATCCCGGGTACGGGTTCCTCGCCGAGAACGCCGGGTTCGCGGCCGCCTGCGCCCGGTCGGGTGTGGTGTTCGTCGGCCCTCCGGTGCCCGCGATCGAGGTGATGGGCGACAAGATCCGGGCGAAGAAGGCCGCCGTCGCCGCCGGCGTGCCGGTGCTGCCCGGCCGGGCCGAGCTGGGGATGTCCGACGAGCAGATCGCCGAGGCGGTCCGGGAGGTCGGCGTCCCGGTGCTGCTGAAGCCGTCTGCTGGCGGCGGGGGGAAGGGGATGCGGCTGGTCCGGGACGGGCGCGGGCTCGCCGAGCTGATCGCCGCGGCCAGGCGGGAGGCGGTGGCCGCGTTCGGGGACGGCGCGTTGCTGGTGGAGCGGTACGTCGAGGCGCCCCGGCATATCGAGGTCCAGATCCTCGCCGACACCCACGGCACGGTCGTGCACCTCGGTGAGCGGGAGTGCAGCCTGCAGCGCCGGCATCAGAAGATCATCGAGGAGGCGCCGTCGCCGCTGCTGGACACCGCCGGCCGGGACCGGATCGGTGCGGCGGCCGTGCGGGTGGCCCGCTCGGTGGGGTACACCGGCGCCGGCACGGTGGAGTTCCTCGTCCCTGGCGACCGCCCGGAGGAGTTCTTCTTCCTGGAGATGAACACCCGGCTCCAGGTCGAGCACCCGGTCACCGAGGCGGTCACCGGGGTGGACCTGGTGGAGTGGCAGCTGCGGGTGGCTGCGGGCGAGCGGCTCGGCGTCGGGGTCGCACCGGTCACCCTGACCGGCCACGCGATCGAGGCCCGGGTGTACGCCGAGGACCCGGCCCGCGGCTTCCTGCCCACCGGCGGGTCGGTGCTCGCGCTGGCCGAGCCGGCGTTGCCGCACGTCCGGGTCGACTCCGGGCTGCGGGTCGGTGACACGGTCGGGTCGGCGTACGACCCGATGCTCGCGAAGGTGACCGCCTGGGGACCGGACCGGGAGACGGCACGCCGCCGGCTGGACCGCGCGCTGGCCGCGATGGCCGTGCTCGGGGTGACCACCAACCTGGGGTTCCTGCGTGCCCTGCTCGCCGACCCGGACGTGGTGGCCGGCCGGTTGGACACCGGTCTGGTCGAGCGGCGGCTCGCCGAGCCCGGGCGGGCGGGGCTGGCCGACGCGGAGGTGCCGGCCGACGTGCTCGTCGCGGCGGCGCTGGAGCGGCTGCTCGCGCTCACCCCGACCGGTCCGGTCGTCGACCCGTGGCAGCTCCCCGGTGGCTGGCGGGTCGGCGAGCCGGTGTGGACGACGTGGCAGCTCCAGGCGCCGGGGAGCGACCCGGTCCCGGTTGGGCTGCGCGGCCCGTCCTCCGCCGCCGAAGCGCGGGTGGGCGGCGGTCCCAGCACACCGGCCAGCGCCCGCTTCGACGGCGCGACCCTGGAGGTCTCGCACGGCGGGCAGGTCGCGCGCTACGTGGTGGCCCGCGACGGCGCGGTGCTGTGGCTGGGGCACGCCGGGCGGGCCTGGGCGCTGACCGAGGCCGACCAGCTCACCGGCGCCGGAACCGGTGCCGGCGCGGGTTCGGGTGCCGGCGGGGCGGTGCGCAGCCCGATGCCGGGCACGGTGCTCGCCGTGTCCGTCGCCGAGGGTGAGCGGGTCGGCGCCGGCCAGCCGCTGCTGATCGTGGAGGCGATGAAGATGGAGCACACCGTGACCGCGCCGGTCGCCGGGACCGTCAGCGCGTTGCACGCCCGCACCGGCCAGCAGGTGCGGGTCGACGAGTTGCTGGCCATGGTGACCGCGGGGGAGCAGCCGTGAGGGCGCCGCAGCGGGTGCCGTTGGCCGGCCTGCCGGAGCGGGTACGGATCTGGGAGGTCGGGCCGCGCGACGGCCTGCAGAACGAGCCGCACACCGTCGACGTCGCGGTGAAGGCCGAGTTCGTGGCGCGGCTGGCCGACGCCGGACTGACCACCATCGAGACGACGGCGTTCGTGCATCCCCGGTGGGTGCCGCAGCTGGCCGACGCCGAGGCGCTGATGACGACGCTGCGGCGGCGCGACGGGGTGCGGTACCCGGTGCTGGTGCCCAACGAGCGTGGCCTGGACCGGGCGCTCGCCCACGGTGTCACCGACATCGCGGTGTTCGCCAGCGTCACCGAGTCCTTCGCCCGGAGCAACCTCAACCGGAGTGTCGCCGCCTCGCTGGAGATGTTCGCGCCCGTGATCGCCCGGGCCCGCGGGGCCGGGCTGGCCGTGCGCGGCTACCTGTCGATGTGCTTCGGCGACCCGTGGGAGGGCGCGGTCGACATCCGGCAGGTCGTCGCGGTGGCGGTCCGGCTGCGCGAGCTGGGGTGCACCGAGCTGTCCCTGGGCGACACCATCGGCGTGGGCACTCCTGGGCATGTCGTCGCGCTGCTGGCCGAGCTGACCGGTGCCGGTGTCCCGGTGCAGGAGATCGGGGTGCACTTCCACGACACCTACGGCCAGGCGCTGGCGAACACCCTCGCCGCGCTCGGGGCCGGCGTGACCACCGTCGACGCCTCGGCGGGCGGGTTGGGCGGCTGCCCGTTCGCCGGCAGCGCGACAGGGAACCTGGCCACCGAGGACCTGGTGTGGATGCTCGACGGCTTGGGCGTGTGGACCGGCGTTGACCTGCCCGCATTGGTGCAGACGAGCGGGTGGCTGGCCGACCGGCTCGGCCGGCCCAGCCCGTCGCGCACCGTGCGGGCGCTGGCGAAGGGGGAGTGACGATGCTCGACCACCGGCTCGGCGAGGAGTACGAGGCGCTGCGGGCGACGGTCCGGGAGTTCGCCCGGGAGGAGGTGGCGCCGGTCATCGCCGGGTACTACGAGCGGGCGGAGTTCCCCTACCCGTTGGTCGCCCGGATGGCGAAGATGGGGCTGTTCGGGTTGCCGTTCCCGGAGGAGTACGGGGGCATGGGCGGGGACTACTTCGCGCTGTGCCTGGCCCTGGAGGAGCTGGCCCGGGTCGACTCCTCGGTGGCGATCACCCTGGAGGCCGGGGTGTCGCTGGGTGCGATGCCGATCTACCGGTTCGGGGACCAGCGGCAGCGCGAGCGGTGGCTGCCGCAGCTGTGCGCGGGTGAGCGGCTCGGCGCCTTCGGGCTGACCGAGCCGGACGGCGGTTCGGACGCCGGGGCGACCCGGACCACCGGTGAGCTGGCCGGCGGGGAGTGGGTGATCAACGGGTCGAAGGCGTTCATCACCAACTCCGGCACCGACATCACCGCACTGGTGACGATCACGGCGGTCACCGCGCCGCACCGCCCGGCCGGGGCCAAGGAGATCTCGGCGATCATCGTGCCGGCGGGCACCCCGGGCTTCGTGGCCGCGAAGAAGTACTCCAAGGTCGGCTGGAGCGCCTCCGACACCCGCGAGCTGTCGTTCACCGACTGCCGGGTCCCGGCGGCCAACCTCCTCGGTGAGCGGGGGCGCGGGTACGCGCAGTTCCTGGAGATCCTCGACGAGGGGCGGATCGCGATCGCCGCGCTGTCGGTGGGGCTGGCCCAGGGGTGCGTGGACGAGTCGCTGACCTACGCCCGGCAGCGGGAGGCGTTCGGTCACCGGATCGGGCACTACCAGGCGATCCGGTTCAAGATCGCCGACATGGAGGCCCGGGTGCACACCGCACGGCTGGCGTACTACCACGCGGCGAGCAAGCTGCTGCGGGGCGAACCGATCAAGAAGGAGGCCGCCATCGCGAAGCTGGTCGCGGCGAACGCGGCGATGGACAACGCCCGCGACGCCACCCAGATCTTCGGCGGCTCGGGCTTCATGAACGACGTCGCCGTCGGCCGGTTCTACCGGGACGCGAAGATCCTGGAGATCGGTGAGGGCACCTCCGAGGTCCAGCGGATGCTCATCGCCCGCGACCTGGGCGTCTGAGCCGGCCGGACGGCTGGAAAAGGCCGAGGAACGGGCCGGCCAAGGCCCGCTGCGGGCGCACCGCGATGACCTTCATCGCCAGCAGGTGCTCCGGGGATGCGGCCGAGACTCGCAGACCCGGATGGTCGAAGACGACCCGGGCGCCAGGGTCTCCGCCCGGCGCGACGTAGACGCTGGCTTGCTCGTTCAGCCACCATGTGGGCAACCCGAACTCCGTGGCGACCACACCACGCCGGGCCAACCGTTCACCCAGCCGACGGAAGATCCTCTCGATCGCCGCGCGGTCAAGCAGCACAGCGTCGTCGTTCACGCGACCTCCAGTTCCTGCGGCGCGACGAAGATCCCCCGCTTGCGGAACGCCGCTGGCGAGTGCACCAGGGCGTCGGCGCGGGCCGCCCAGGTGTCGAACGGGAACCAGAACTGGCGCAAATGGCGTGACTGCGCCCACACCGGCGCGCCCCGATCGTCCCGTGCAGCCAGATGCTCAGCCAGCGCCGCCAGGAGCACATCCCACCTCGGGTCAGATGTCGACCGTGGCTCGTCAGCCAGAAGTCCGACCCGTTCGCCCAGCGGCTCGTGCCGATACTCCTCAAGGAACTCGGCCACCAGCCGCCAGCGGAGCCTGTCGTCATCTGCCCGCCTCAGATGCCCCGCCAAGCCGGCCAACGTCATAGCGCGGTACTCGGTCATGACACCACCCATGATCGTGTCGTTGTCACCATGATCATTACCGCTGCCACGCCGTGACCAACGCCTGCAGCCGTTCTGTGAGACATCGTCCTCCTGGATCGTAGGTGGCGGAGATCGTCCCCGTGTCGGGGGGATCAGTGACGCGGTGATCACGAGCTCATCTTTCGTGCTCAGGGCGCGCCGAAGCACCACGGCCACCGTCTGCGCATCATCGACGGTGACGACTGCATTCTCTGGTTGCCGATCCGCCGATCGGATACATCTGGGCGCGCCCGGCAGGGACGCCCTACCGTCACCGCGTGGACGTCGTCGAGTTGGTCCCGGATCGGCACTTCCTACGTGCCCCGATCCGGCCGGTGCTCGCTGGCCGCGGGCCGGCCGGATGACACCGGCGGCGCGTCCGCAGGGCAGGTCGGTGGGGACCCGCCATGCATTGCTGGAGGCGGCGCGCGTGGTCTTCGGCGAGCGGGGCTTCAGTGCGGCGAGTGTGGCGGAGATCGTCCGTCGGGCCGGCTCCAGCGTCGGCAGCCTCTACCACCACTTCGGTGGCAAGAACGAGCTGTTCCTCGCGCTGTACGACGCGTGGGACCGGGAGCTGGCCGCCCGGGCGGCCAGCGCGGTCACCGCGGTCCGGGCGGCGGGCGAGGCCGATCCGGTCGCCCAGTTCGCCGCCGGCGCCCGGGCGTTCCTGGTGGGGTGCTGGGAGCGCCGGGTGGTGTCCCGGTTGTTCGTCGATGGCGACGGTCCGCCGGGTTTCGGCATGCTGCGCCGGCAGCGCACCCAGCAGTGGGTCCGGCACAACGTGACCCTGCTGCGGGCGGAGGAGCGGGCGGTGGACCGGGCGATGGCCGCGATCCTCACCACGGTGCTCGCTGGAGCCGGCCGTGAGGTCGTTGCCTGCCGGGACGACGCCGAGGCGGCGGCGCTGATCGACGCGGTGATCGGCCTGCTGGCCGGGCTACCCCGGGCCGAAGGCGGCTGAGCGGGTGGGTCGGCGACGGCCGTTCCGCCCCTGTTCGAGCGGATACCGGAGTCGGTAGGATTCCGAACAGCATTCTAGTTTTCTCGATGAGGAGAGGACGGGCCGCCGTGGCGGGACTCGACGGGAAGGTCGCCTTGGTCACCGGGGCGGCACGCGGGATCGGCGCGGCGATCGCGACCAGGCTGGCCGCCGACGGCGCCGCGGTGGCGGTCGTCGATCTCGACGAGGGCACCTGTGCCGGCACGGTGGCGGCCATCACCGCCGAGGGTGGCCGGGCGGTGGCGATCGGTGCCGACGTCAGCGTCCAGGACCAGGTCGAGGCCGCCGTCGCCCGGACTGTTGTCGACCTCGACCGGTTGGACATCCTGGTGAACAACGCCGGCGTACTGCGGGACAACCTGCTGTACAAGATGACCGCCGACGACTGGGACACCGTGTTGGCGGTGCACCTCAGGGGCGCCTTCCTGTGCAGCCACGCGGCGCAGCGGCACATGGTCGCTGGCGGCTGGGGTCGCATCATCAACCTGTCGAGCACCTCCGCGCTGGGCAACCGCGGCCAGGCGAACTACGCCGCCGCCAAGGCGGGGATGCAGGGGCTGACCAAGACCCTCGCCATCGAGCTCGGCCGGTACGGCATCACCGCCAACGCGATCGCCCCGGGGTTCATCGTCACCGAGATGACCGCGGCGACCGCGGCCCGGGTCGGCGCCGACTTCGAGCAGTTCCAGCAGCTCGCGGCCAGCCAGATCCCGGTCGGTCGGGTCGGCACGCCAGCGGACGTCGCCGGTGTCGCGTCGTTCCTGGCCAGTGCCGACGCGGAGTTCGTCTCCGGCCAGGTGATCTACGTGGCCGGCGGACCGAGGGGCTGAGCGGATGGACTTCGATCTCACCGTGGAGCAGTCCGAGATCCAGGACTGGGTCCGTGCCTTCGTGCGCAAGGAGATCCGCCCGCTGGAACCCGAGATCCTGCGGCGGGAGCGGGGCGGCGAGCCCGGTCTGACCAGGGCCGAGCTCGCGGAGCTGCAACGGGTGGCGCGGAAGGCCGGGTTCTGGGGGGTCGACACCCCCACCGAGTACGGCGGCATGGGGCTCGGTCCGATGATGCTTGCGGTCGTGTCGATCGAGCTCGGCCGGTCGTTCGTGCCGTTCGAGTTCGGCGGCCGCGCCGACAACATCCTCTACGCCGGCACCGAGGAGCAGAAGCAGCGCTACCTGCTGCCCACCATCGCGGGCGAGCGGATCTCCTGTTTCGCGATCACCGAGCCGGGGGCCGGGTCGGACGCCCGGGCGATCCGGACCCGGGCCGAGCGGGACGGCACCGACTACGTCCTCAGCGGGGAGAAGACCTTCATCACCAACGGGACCGACGCGGACTTCGCGATCGTGTTCGCCGTCACCGACCATGCGGACCGCGCCGATCGCGGGGTCACCTGCTTCCTGGTCGACCGGGAGCTGGGGTGGCGGTCGGAACCGATCGCCACGATGGGCGAGTGGGGCCCGGCGGCCCTGGTCTTCGACCGGGTGCGGGTCCCGGCCAGCACCGTGCTGGGTGAGGTCGGTGCCGGGTTCGCGCTGGCCATGCGGTGGATCGAGGCAGGCCGGTACCTGCTCCCCGCGCGGGCCCTGGGCGCCTGCGAGCGGCTGCTCCAGCTCGGCATCGACCACGCCAACACCCGGGAGACCTTCGGTGCCAAGCTCGCCGAACGGCAGGCCATCCAGTGGATGATCGCCGACTCGGCGGTGGAGATCGAGGCGCTGCGCTGGCTGGTCCTCAACGCCGCGTGGCAGGCCGAGACCGGCCGGGACGCCCGGCACGCCGCGAGCATCGCGAAGTTGTACGGCGGGACCAAGGCGAACGAGATCGTCGACCGGGTGCTCCAGATCCACGGCGGGATGGGCTACACCAAGGAGCTGCCGATCGAGCGGTGGTACCGCGAGCTGCGGCTGCTGCGGATCTACGAGGGCACCGACGAGATCCAGCGCCGGACCATTGCCCGCAACCTGCTGAAGGGACACGTGCGGGTCGGCGGGTGAGCGGCGGCCCGGCCCGGCGAACAGCGAGAGGGCGTGGACATGGACAGTGGGCTGGCCGGCCGGACCGCGGTCATCACCGGCGCGTCACGAGGGATCGGCCGGGCGATCGCGACGGCCTTCGCCGCCGAGGGCGCCAACGTGGTGCTCTCCTCGCGTCGGCAGGAGGCGCTGGACGTCGTCGCCGGCGAGCTCCGGTCGGCGTACCCGGGCGCCGGGGTCCTCGCCCACGCGGCGCACGTCGGCGACCCGGAGCAGACCGATGCGTGCCTGGCCGCCACGGTCGCGGAGTTCGGCGGGATCGACATCCTGGTCAACAACGCCGGGACCAGCCCCTACTACGGGCCGCTGGTCGACCTCGACGGGCCACGCGCCGAGAAGACCGTGCAGGTCAACCTCTACAGCGTCGTGCTCTGGACGCAGCGTGCCTGGGCGCTGGGGATGGCCACCCGGGGCGGGGTGGTGCTGAACATGGCCTCCCTCGGCGGGATGCTGACCGAGCCCGGAATCGGCTACTACAACGCCACCAAGGCCGCCGTCATCCACCTGACCCGCCAGCTCGCCGCCGAGCTGGCGCCGGCGGTGCGGGTCAACGCGATCGCCCCGGGGATCGTGCGGACCCAGCTCGCCCGGGCCCTGTGGGAGAACGACGAGCCCCGGCTGAACGAGCTGATGCCGCTCGGCCGGATCGGCGAGCCGGCGGACATCGCCGCGGCGGCGGTGTTCCTGGCCGGTGACGGGTCCCGTTGGATCACCGGTCAGACCCTCGTTGTCGACGGTGGCGCCCAGGTCCGGATGTCGGTCGGCTGACCGCGCAGCCGGCCCCAGCCCCGGCCCCGGGTGGCACCGGGTCAGGCCAGCCGGCTGTGCCGGGAGAGGTTCTTGATGACCCGCAGCGCCACGGAGAGCGTCGCCAGGTCCCAGGTGTCGCTGGCCTCGATGTCCTCCATGGTCTGGCCGGTCCGTTCCAGGACCTGGTAGTTGCGCTCCACCCACAGGGTGAACCGCTGCTCCGGCGTGTCGTCGGGTCCCCCGCAGCGGAGGATGTCGCTGGCGAGTCCGGCCTGCGCCCGGTAGAGGTCGTCGCGCAGCGCCGTTCGGGCCAGCGAGGTCCAGCGGTCGGTGCGTGGCAGCGCGACGATCCGGTCCAGCAGCGCGGAGATCCCGACCCGGTCCGCCAGGTCGAAGTACACCTCGGCGACCTCGATCACACCCTGTCCGATGGACCGGGATGCCTCGCAGATGTCCAGCGCCGAGAACGCGGTGGGCATCCCGGCTGCGGTGACCGCCAGGTCGTCCGGGACGCCGGCGCTGACCAGCTGGTCGCGTGCCTGTTCCATCCGCTGGAGGTCGATGCCCTTGAGCAGCTTCGGCAGGTGGGCCACGACGTCGGCGACGCCGTTGCGGTAGGTGCTGACCTGGACCCGGATGTCCAGCGGTGGTCGCCGGTTCAGCAGCAGCCACCGGGTGGTGCGTTCGATCAGCTTCCGGCTTTCGAGCCGGACCCGACTCTGCGCAGCCGCCTCGACCCGGTTGTCCAGCGCCTCCACCGCATGCCGGACCGCCTCGGCGTCATACACCTCGTACGCCACGGTGTGCGCCCGCGCGACATCCGCGGCGGTGGCCCCGGTCTCCTCCTTCAGCCGGAACAGTGAGGTGATGCCGGTGCGGTTGACGTACTGGTTGACCACCCGGGTCGTGATGATCTCGCGGCGCAGCGGGTGCTGCTCGATCTGGTCGCGGAACCGTTCCCGCAGCGGTGTGGGGAAGTAGCTGTGCAGGGTCTCGCGGAGGAACTCGTCCTCGGGGAGCTCGGACTCGATGACATCCTCGGTCATGGTGATCTTGTTGTAGGCCAGCAGCACCGCGAGTTCGGGTTGCGCCATGCCGAGCCCGGCCAGGCGGCGTTCGGTGATCCGTTGCTCGCTGGGCAGGTACTCCAGCTCGCGGTTGAGCTTGCCGTCGCGCTCCATCTGGCGGATGAACCGGCCGTGCACATCGACCAGGCTGCCGGCCTGCACCAGCGCCGTGGCCAGCGCCACGTTCTGGTCGTAGTTGTCCCGCAGGACGAGCTCGGCGACCTCGCCGGTCATCTGCTCCAGCAACCGGTTGCGTTGCTTGGTGGTCAGGTCACCGCGGGCGACCACGGAGTCGAGCAGGACCTTGATGTTGACCTCGTGGTCGGAGGTGTCCACACCGGCCGAGTTGTCGATCGCATCGGTGTTGATCTTTCCACCGGCGAGGGCGTACTCGATCCGGCCGAGCTGGGTGCAGCCGAGGTTGCCGCCCTCGACCACGACCCGGGTCCGGAGCTGGTCGCCGTTGATCCGGATCGCGTCGTTGGCCTTGTCGCCGACCTCGCTGTTGTTCTCGGTGGTGGCCTTGACGTAGGTGCCGATCCCGCCGTTCCAGAGCAGGTCGACCGGGGCGGACAGGATCGCCCGCAGCAGCTCGGTCGGCGTCATCGTCGCGTCTGCGGCACTGATACCGAGGCGGCGCTGCACCTCGGCGGTGATCGGGATCGCCTTCATGCTGCGCGGGAACACCCCACCGCCGGGCGAGAGCAGCCCGGTGTCGTAGTCGGCCCAGCTCGACCTGGGCAGCGCGAACAACCGGCCGCGCTCGGCGTGGGACACCGCCGGGTCGGGATCTGGGTCGAGGAAGATGTGCCGGTGGTCGAACGCGGCGACCAGCCGGATGTGCTCGCTGAGCAGCATCCCGTTGCCGAACACGTCACCGGACATGTCACCGATGCCGACGCAGGTGAAGTCCTCGGACTGGGTGTCGACGCCGAGCTCCCGGAAGTGCCGCTTGGTGGACTCCCACGCGCCCCGCGCGGTGATGCCGATCGCCTTGTGGTCGTATCCGGTGGAGCCGCCCGAGGCGAACGCGTCACCCAGCCAGTAGCCGTAGTCGGCGGCGATGCCGTTGGCGACGTCGGAGAACGTCGCGGTGCCCTTGTCGGCGGCCACCACCAGGTAGCTGTCCTCGCCGTCGTGCCGGACCACGTTGGGCGGCGGCTGCACCTGCTGCCTGCCGTCGCACACCACCAGGTTGTCGGTGAGGTCGAGCATGCCCCGGACGAAGAGGGTGTAGCACGCGACGGCCTCGGCCTGGACGGCCTCCCGGTCCGCCTGGTCCGGCGGGTTCTTCAGCACGAACCCGCCCTTGGCGCCGACCGGGACGATGACGGCGTTCTTGACCATCTGCGCCTTCACCAGGCCGAGGATCTCGGTGCGGAAGTCCTCCCGCCGGTCGGACCAGCGCAGCCCGCCGCGGGCGACCTTGCCGAACCGGAGGTGCACCCCCTCGACCCGGGGGGAGTACACCCAGATCTCGTACGCCGGCCGGGGTGCCGGCAGCTCCGGGATCGACAGCGGGTCGAGCTTGAAGGACACGTACGGTTTGACCGATCCGTCGAGGTCCGGCTGGAAGTAGTTGGTGCGCAGCGTCGCCTCGATCAGCCGCAGCAGCGATCTCATGATCCGGTCCTGGTCGAGGCTGGCCACCGCGTCGAGCTCGGCATTGATCCGTTCCACCAGCGCGTCGACGGTCGCCGCGCGGTCCTGCTCGCGAGCCGGGTCGAGGCGCGCCTCGAACAGGTCGGTCAGCAGCCTGGCGGTGGAGGAGTTCGACACCAGGCACTGCTCGATGTAGTTCTGGCTGAACGTGCTGCCGGCCTGCCGCAGGTACTTGGCGAAGCCACGCAGGACCATGGCCTGGCGCCAGGACAGGCCTGCGGTCAGCACGAGCTGGTTGAAACCGTCGCTCTCGGCCTGCCCGGTGGACACCGCGGCGAAGGCATCCTGGAAGCATTGCCGGCGCACCTCCAGGTCAGCCTCCAGGGCGGGGTCGAAGCGCAGCCCCAGGTCGTACACCCAGGCCGTGCCGTGCTCGCCCAGCCTGAACTCGTACGGGCGCTCGTCGACGACCTCGACACCCATCCGCGCCAGGACCGGCAGCAACGCCGAGAGCGAGAGCGGCTCGCCGAGTTTGTAGATCTTGAAACGGCGAAGGCCGGGCTCGGCCAGGCCGAGCGGCTCGTAGAGGTTCATCGCGAAGCCGTCGGACGGGGCCAGCCCGTCGATCTGGGTGAGGTCGAAGACCGCGGTCCGGGCGGGGAAGTCGGCCCGGTAGGCGTCGGGAACCGCGCCGGCGTACCGCTCCCGGAGCTGGTTGGCGCGCTCCTCGCCGCACTGCGCGACCAGCGCGTCGACGAAGTCGTCCTCCCACTGCCGGGTGGCCTGGCTCAGCAGGGCCTCGATGTGCTCCTCGTCGAGCTCCGCGGGCAGCTCCGCACCGGGTGCCATCCGCACCATGAAGTGCAGCCGGGCCAGCGCGGACTCGGTGCTGCGCAGCGTGTAGTCGATGGTCGCGCCGCCGAGCTCGTCCAGCAGGATCTTCTGCATGGCCAGCCGGACGTGGGTGTTGTACCGGTCCCTGGGCAGGTAGACCAGCGCGGACAGGTACCGCCCGTACCGGTCCCGGCGCAGGTAGAGGCGCAGCCGGCGGCGTTCCGCCAGGTGCAGCACCGACGTGCTGATCGCGGTCAGGTCCTCGGTGGAGATCTGGAAGAGCTCCTCCCTCGGGTACGTCTCCAGCACCTCCATCAGGTCGCGACCGTCGTGCCCGGCCCGGTCCAGCCCGGCGACCCGGAAGACGTCAGCCACCTTCCGCTTGATGATCGGGATCTGGTTGATGCTCTGGGTGAACGAGTCGGAGGTCAGCAGGCCGAGGAACCGACGCTCGCCGATGGCCTTCCCGTCCGGGTCGTACCGCTTGACCCCGACGTAGTCCAGGTAGCTCGGCCGGTGCACCGTCGACTTGTCCATGGCCTTGCTGACGGTGAGCAGCCGGCCATCCCGCATCTTGGCCTGCACCTCGGGTGAGGCCTGGGCGAAGGATGCCGAGATCAGCTTGTCCGGGCGGGAGACGCCAAGGCCGGTGCCGGGCATGGCCCGCATCTCCATCCGCTCCGCCCCGTCGGCCTCGGTGACGGTGGCGAGCTCGTACTCCCGGTACCCGATGAAGGTGAAGTGGTCGTCGGCCAGCCAGCGCAGGAACTCCTGGGCCTCGGCCACCTGGGCGGTGTCCGGCACCGGCTCGGTGCCGAGGGCGTCGGCGATGGACAGGGCCGCGCCGCGCATCTTCTGCCAGTCCTCGACGACGTCGCGGACGTGCCCGAGGATCCGGAAGAGTTGCTGCTGGATGCCGGCGAGGTTCTCGCGGTCGCTCTCCCGGTCGATCTCGATGTGCATCCAGGACTCGAGGAGCGCGTCGGGCGGCGGCGGTGCGCCCCCCTCGCGGTCGGTCTGGTAGATCTCGACGAGATCGCCGGTGAGGGTCCGCCGGACCGGGATCAGCGGGTGGATGACGACGTGGATCGGGCGGTTCTGCCGGGTCAGCTCGGAGGTCACCGAGTCCACGAGGAACGGCATGTCGTCGGTGACGATCTCGATCACGGTGTGCCCGGAGGACCAGCCGTGCTCCTCGACGGTGGGGGTGTACACCCGTACCGCCGGCCGGCCGGCCGGCCGGCTCAGCGCCAGCGAGTAGTGGGCGACCGCGGCGCCGTAGAGGTCCAGTGGGTCCCGTTCGAGCAGCTCATCCACTGGAACGCGCCGATAGAAGCGCTGCAGGAACCCGCTCAGCGCCTCGTCGTCCAGGGTGCCGGTTCGCTGACCCTGCCGGGCGACCAGGCAGGCCCGGCCCAGGAGATCCTTCTTGGCCTCTCGCTTCGCCTCGTCGAGCTCATGCAGCATGTTCCGTGCCTCCGTCACGCGCCGTTGCGTGCCTTCGATACGCCGACCGTAGTCGTGAGCATGACGCAACCACCGGACGGGTCAAGGGTCACCTCCGGTCCTGCTCACGCCGAACGCCTGGCGCCAAGGCCCTGACAACCATCTCGGACAGGACGTTCGGACGGGTCGTGCCGATCCTTTGCTGAACAGCACAGCCGGGTCAGTCGCCGGTGGGCACCACCGCGACCGGGCAGTCGGCGTGGTGCAGGACGCCCTGGCTGACCGAGCCGAGCAGGCTTCCGGCGACCGCATGCCGTCGGTGGCCGCCGACCACCAGCAGCTGCTGCGCCGCGGACTCGGCGACCAGGCCCGAGACCGGGTGGTCGTCGAGGAGTGCCCGGGAGACGGGTACGTCGGGGTACTTCTGCTCCCAGCCGGCCAGCACCTCGGCCAGCCAGCTCGCGGCCCGCACCCTGGCCTGCTCCGCGGCGGCGGCGGTCCACCGCGCCGGCCCCACCATGCGCGGATGCCGGCACAGCACCGCGCGCACGCCGACCCGGTGCCGGCTGGCGTGCTCGAAGGCGTACCGGAGCACCGTCGCGGAGCGCTCACCACCGTCGACACCGGCGATGACGGAGGTGCCCTCGGCGGCCTCGCCGGCCGGGCCGCGGACCACCACGGTCGGACCGGCCGCGCGGGCGGTGAGTCCCGCCCCGACCGAGCCGAGCATGGCCGACCCGACGGCGTGCAGCCGACGTGACCCGACCACGACGACCTCCGCCTGCGCCGACTCGGTGAGCAGGACGCTGACCCGGTGCCCCTCCACCGCGCCGCCGGTCACCTCGATCCGGTCGTCGGCCAGCTCCCGGGCCAGCCGGACCGAATCGTCGACCACCCGCTCCGCGGCGAGCCGGACCTCCTTCGGGTCGTACTCCGGGAGCTCGGTGTACATCGGTACCGGCCCCAGCGCGGGCGGCCAGGAGTAGGCGTGCACGACCCTCAGCCGCCGGTGTCGGGCCACCGCCTCCCGGACGGCCCACCGCACCGCGAGCGCGCTGGCCTCGGTGCCGTCCACGCCCACTACCACTGGATACTGCTCCTGCCACATGGCGACTCCCTGCGGTCCCCTCCACGCTCGTCCGGCGCGCCGGCCATGAGGCAGGGCCACAGGTCCGGAGGTTGCCCGTCGGTCGGCCCGTTGCTGGTCCGGCTGCCGGTCGGGGACCTTTGTCCACCGCCGCCGGGCTGCACGACTCTCCGGCCCTGCCCACCCAGGGTGTGTACTGGACCCGCTGGGGCGTGCCTGGTCCGGCCGCTTTGGGAGGTCCATCATGAGCGGCACACCGCGCGTGATCGTCGGAGTGTCGGGATCGCCGACAAGTCTGAATGCGCTACGTCGGGCCGTGGCCGAGGCCCGGATGCGGGGTGTCCCGCTGGAGGTTGCGCACGTCTACCCGCTCGCCCTGTGGGCGTTGGGTTACCCGGAGGGCCGGGGGAGCCTGGAACAGGCCGCCCGGGACCGGCTGGCCGGCTTCCTCCAGGACGGCTTGGGTGAGGTGCCGGCCGACCTGCACACCACCCAGGTCGTGACCGGCTCCGAGAGCCCCGCTGCGGCGCTGGCCACCCGCGCGGTGCGGCCCGATGATCTCCTGGTGCTCGGCACCGGACATCCGCGCTGGTTGCTGCGGTGGCGTACCTCGCCAGTGGTCAGGTACTGCCTGCGCACGGCGATCTGCCCGGTGCTGGTCGTCCCGCCGCATCCGCTGGCCCGCGAGCTGGGTCACTGGCGGATGCGCCGGCACAGCCTCGACCGGGAGCTCGCCGGCCTGCTCCACGAGTGACGAATGGGGGCGGGTGCGCGATCATCGGCTGATGTCGGCAGCTGCTGGTGGGCCTCCCGGCGTCCGGAGCGGGACCATCGACCCTGCTCGGTGGGATCGGTCACCGGCAAGGCTCGGTCGGATGCGGTGTGCTTCCGCCTGGAGGCCAGAGGGGGTGGGGACCATGACGGCGATCGCAGAGATCGACTTGCGTCCGCATGCGTTGCGGATCGCCGGCAGCGCGGGCGCTGCACCGTCGCTGCACAATGCGCAACCGTGGGCGCTGTGGGTCGATGTCGGGGCGGTGCAGCTGTGGGCCGACCCCAGCCGGCGGGCCGCGGTCGCGGACCCCGACGGTCGGCAGATGACCATCAGCCTCGGTGCGGCCCTCTACTCGATCCGGCTGGAGCTGGCCGAGCTGGGGCTGGAACCTGTCGTCGAGCTGCTCCCGGACCGCGAGCGGCCTGACCTCGTGGCCGTCGTGACGGCGAGCGGCACGGCGTCGCCGGACCCGGCGCTGCACCGGCTGTGGGCCCAGCTACCTCGTCGACGGACGGTTCGCGATCGGATGCGGGCCGAGGTTGCCGCCACGGTCCGGCACGAGCTCACCGCGCACGTGAACGCCGAGGGGTGCGGCCTTCGCTGGCTGGACGCGGTGGCCGACCGGCGAGCGCTCGCCACCCTGGCGATGCTCGCGGAACGCACGCAGCAGCGAGATCCCCGATTCCTGGAGGAGCTCGCCTACTGGGTCGGTGCCGAGGCGCTGGCCGCCGGCGCCGGCGTGCCCGGTTACGCGCTGGGTCCGGCCGGGGAGGCGGGGCACGCGGCGGAGTTCCCGATGCGGGACTTCGGCGGCGGACGCCGCCGCCTTCGCGCGAGCGCGCAGCGCCCCGAGCACCATCCGGTCGTGGCCGTCCTCACCACCGGCTCGGACGGCCCCCGCGACTGGCTCCGGGCCGGTGAGGCACTGATGCGGTTGCTGCTGGCTGCCAGCGGCCACGGGCTGGCCGCGTCCTATCTCAACCAGCCATTGGAGCACCGCGGCCTGCGTGCCCAGGTGCGGACCGAACTCGCCCTCTCGGGGCATGCGCAGCTGGTGCTCCGGCTGGGTCGGCCGCTGGGACCGTGGCCACCGGCCACCCCCCGCCGGCCTCCCGCCGAGTTGCTGCGGGACTCGTGACTGGACGGGGAGGCGCCGCGATCATGGGTGCACCGGTGCGAGACGGCCGGGAACGGCGACGGATCATCGTCGGCGTGGATGGCTCGCTGACGTCCGGTGCCGCGTTGCGGTGGGCCACCGAGGAGGCGCGGCGATGGTCGGCGGAGCTCGTGCTGCTGCACGTCGAGCCGCCCTCGGTGCCGCCCTGGCATCCTCCGGCCGAGCGCACCGCGGAGCAGGTGGTGGACCTCGCCGAACGGATCAGATCCCAGGGGGTGGCGGTCACGGCGCAGGTCGCGACGGGTGACCCGGCGGGGGTGCTGCTGGCCCGCTCGGCCAACGCCGACCTGTTGGTGATGGGGGGACAGGGTTTCGGTGCACACCGTGGTCTGCTGCTCGGCGGGGTGGCGCAGGAGTGCGCGCGCCGGGCCCGGTGCCCGGTGGTGCTCGTCCCCGGTCAGTGATCAGCCACCGATCGCGGTCGGTACCCGCCAGGTCAGTGTCGTGCCGGACCCCGGTCCGGAGTGGACCGACAGCACCCCGCCGTGCCGTTCGGCACGTTCGGACATGTTGGCCAGCCCGCTGCGTCGGGTCACCGCCGGGTCGACGCCGCTGCCGTTGTCGACGATGGTGAGCTCCAGGTAGCTGGTTGCCGGGTCCGCCCGGACACCGACCTCGGCGCGGGTGGCCCGGGCGTGCCGGGCGACGTTGGCCAGAGCTTCCCGGAGCGTGGCGACCATGTCGAGCCGGACCGGCTCGGGGGTCATCGAGTCGATCGGTCCCTCCAGCCGAACGTGCGGTTCGAATCCCAGCGCGACGGCTGCCTCCGATGCCGTCCGGAGCACCAGGCTGCGGGCGCTGCTGGTCGGGGTGGTGGGGTCCTGCTGCAGCGCGAAGATGGTCCGCCGTACCTCGGCGATGGTCTCGTCGAGGTCGTGCACGAAGCCGGTGACGCGGTCGGCGACCTCCGGGTGTGCGGTGAGGCGGGACAGGCCCTGGAGACCGAGCCCCACGCCGAACAACCGCTGGATGACGAGATCATGGAGGTCGCGGGCGATCCGGTCACGGTCCTGGAAGATCACCAGCCGCTCCCGGTCCGCCTGCGCCCGCGCGAACTCCACGGTCAGCGCGGCGTGCGCGGCGAAGGCGGTGACCGTGCGGACGTCGACCTCGTCAAACGCCGGCGCGGACTGTGCCCGGATCACCCCGAGGACACCGAGGACGTGCCCGCCGGCTGCCAGCGGTACCAGCATGGTCGGGCCGGACTCCGCAAAGGCGAGCTCCGTGCCGGCGGTGTCCAGCTCCCGCACCGGCTCGCTGGCGAGGTCGGCGATGACCCGCGGCTGGCCGGAGGCCAGCACCGCGCCGAGCACGGTCCCCTCGATCGGTACCACCAGCCCGGTCAGGACCTGTGCCCAAGCCCCGTCGACGACCTCGTGGACCAGGTGGTCCGAGCCGTCCGGTCGCAGCGCGAGCGTCACCGTGCGCGCCTCGGCCACCAGCCGCGCCTGTGCGGGGACCAGCTGCAGCGCATCCCGGGCGCTGCCGCCCGAGAGCAGGCTGGCGGTCATCTCGATGGATGCCGTCAGCCACTTCTCCCGGCGGCGGGTCTGCTCGAAGAGGCGTGCGTTCTCGATGGCCACGCCGGCCGCCGCGGCAAGCGCCACGACGATCTCCTCGTCCTCCTCGCTGAAGTCGACGCCCCCCGCCTTGTCGGTGAGGTAGAGGTTGCCGAAGATCTCGCCACGCACCCGGATCGGTACGCCGAGGAAGCTGGTCATCGGCGGGTGGTGCGGGGGGAACCCGGCCGACTGCGGGTGGCTGGTCAGGTCGTGCAGCCGCAACGGCCGGGGATGGTCGATGAGCAGACCCAGGATCCCCTTCCCGGTCGGCAGCTCACCGATCTGGTGCCGTTGGTCCTCGTCCAGTCCGGTGACGACGAACTCGGCGAGCCGGCGATCGGGACCGACCACACCGAGCGCGCCGAACCGGGCACCGACGAGGTCGCACGAGGACTGGACGATCCGGCGCAGCACGTCGGGCAGGGACAGGTCGCTGGCCACCGAGACCACCGCGTCGAGAAGCCGGTGCACCCTGGACTCCGCAGCGATCACATGGTCGGCGCGCTCGACCAGCTCCTCCAGCAACGTCTGGAGCCGGAGCCTCCGGAGGTCCGGGAGCAGGTGGTCGTCGGGCCCGGGCGCCCGGCCGGCGAGACTAACGCTCTCCTCGGTCATCGCGATCCGACCATGCTCGTCCTCCCGGTGGCTCGCTGCAAGGCTAGCCGCCCGGAGGTCGGCCCGGCAGGCGAGCGCGCGCACGCTACGCGGTCAGGTCGTCGGGTTCCGCGAGCGGGAGGGCGATCCGGCGTCCGTGCACGAGCTCGACCGGGATCCGGATGAAATGGTCGCGGTCGCCCGGTGCCCACGGCCGGAGCGGGAGGGCTCCGAGCCGGCGTCGTTCGATCGGGTCGAGCACCTCCTGGGCATGACCCACCGCGGTGACGCTCCATCCCCGCCGGTAGTCGCTCTCGAACTGGTCGGCCTGGAACGCCACCACGGCGTTGCGGATCGCGGCGGCAAGCTTGGAACCCTCGCCGGCCCGGATGATCACCGCACGGCCGTCGAGGACGAAGTTCACCGGCTGGACCGCCGGCAGTGCCTTGTCGGTGAAGACGATCCGGCCCACTGGAACGCTGCCGAGCAGACGCAGGGCCTCCGCGGGGGTCAAGATCTCCAGGTCGCCTGTGTCGTGGGTCATCGTCATCCTCATCACATTTACGCCGTCACGTCACCCTCGCGCGCGAACCTGGGGTCAGGCAGGGGCGAAGGTCCCGTCTCCTCGACAACCGGCCCGAGGTCGGTACCGTCGTGGGATCAGGTCGCGGGCCCCACGGGCCCGACGAGAGGGGTGGGACAGGCGTGACGATTCGGGTGTTCCTGCTTGACGATCATGAGGTCGTACGGCGTGGCCTCATCCAGCTGCTTGGCGGCGAGTCGGACATCGATGTCGTCGGTGAGGCGGCCACGGCCGCACAGGCCCGGGCGCGCATCCCCGCCCTGCGGCCGGACGTGGCCATCCTCGACGTGCGGCTGCCGGACGGCAACGGCGTGAGCGTGTGCCGGGATGTCCGGTCCGCGATGGACCCGCCGCCAGCCTGCCTGATGCTCACCTCGTTCTCCGACGACGATGCGCTGTTCGATGCGATCATGGCCGGGGCGTCCGGGTACCTGCTCAAGCAGGTCACCGGCACCGATCTGGTTGGTGCGGTCCGTCGGCTCGCGGCCGGCGAGTCCCTGCTCGACCCGCGGTTGACCGCCTCGGTGCTGGAGCGGTTGCGGCGCGGCCCGGAGCAGGACGATCCGCGGTACGCCTCGCTGACCGAGCAGGAGCGGCGAATCCTCGATCTGATCGCGGAAGGTCTGACGAACCGGCAGATCGCGCAGCGGATGTTCCTGGCCGAGAAGACGGTCAAGAACTACGTGTCCGGGATGCTCCGCAAGCTCGGCATGGAGCGGCGCACCGAGGCCGCGGTCTACGCGACCCAGCGGGCGCGGCGCCCCAGCGGACACTGATCCGCTGGCCCGCGCGTCGGTGCGCGGGCGCTGCCAGGACCTTCGGCCCTGCCCGCCCCGCGCTGAGCTGCCTAGCGTCGGGTTCGCGAGTGGAGGAGACCGTCATGACCCGAGGTAGCGTGGCCGGTCCGCTGGAG
Organism: Actinomycetota bacterium; assembly: GCA_016201065.1. GTDB lineage: Bacteria > Actinomycetota > Actinomycetes > Mycobacteriales > JACQDL01 > JACQDL01. The sequence continues at coordinate 102,309 of JACQDL010000057.1, read as the reverse complement.
CCGGACGAGGTGGCGGTCCTGCTGCGTGCGGCGACGAGCGCGCCCTCGGTGCACAACGCCCAACCATGGCAGTTCGGGGTGGCCGGCGACCTCGTCGAGCTACATCTGGACCGTGACCGGGTGCTACCGGCGGCCGACCCGGCGCTCCGCGAGGTGATCCTCTCCTGCGGTGCGGCGCTGGCCGGCCTGAGGCTGGCGATGACGCATCTCGGCTACCAGCCCCGGGTGACGTTGCAGCCGGACCCTCGCGATGCCGACCATCTCGCCGATGTCCGGCGCGGAGCACCGCGCAAACCGACCGCCGAGCAGGAGCGGCTGTACGCCGCGCTGTTCACCCGCCGGATGCATCGCCGACCCTTCGCCGACCGCCCGGTCCGGCCCCAGGCGGTCACGGAGCTGATGCGGACCGCGCGGGGCCATGGCTCCTGGGCCCACGAGGTGCGCGGGCAGCCGGAACGCCGGCTGGTCGCGGACGTCGCGGCGAGCTCGGCGGGCCGGCTCCTGGCCGATCCGGCGTACCGGGCCGAGCTCACCGCCTGGACACGCCGGGATCGGCGCAGCGGTGACGGGCTGCTGCTTGCCAGCCTGGGCGAGGCCCCGTACCCGGTCAACGGTGTGCCGTGGGCGCTCCTCGGTGACCCGTCGGTCGACGAGGAGTCCTTCGCCCGCGATGTGCTGCTCATCGTCGGTACCTCGACGGACACCCCGCGGGACTGGCTGGTTGGGGGTGAGGCGCTGCTGCAGGTGCTGCTGAACGCGGTGATCCGCGGGCTCGGTGCCTCGCTGCTGACCCAGGCGTTGGAGGTGCCTGACAGCAGGGACCGGCTTGTCACCGCGCTGCGGCTGCCCGGTCCGCCGCAGGCGCTGCTCCGCATCGGACACCCGGTCGACGTCGTGCCGGCGACGACCCGCCGGCCGCTGGAGCAGGTGTTGCGGAGCTGACCGGGGGCTACGTCAGCAGAGCTGACCGGGGCTACGTCACCAGATGCCGGTTGGTCGTGTGCACGATGCCCACGCCCGGTACCGTGCGGGCCAGCACGGTGATCACCCGGCGTTCGGCGTCGTCCTCGAAGTAGCCGGTGATCACCACGGCGCCATCGTTGACGGCGACGTTCCAGCGGCCGTGGCTGCCCGTGTAGGCGTCCAGGCGTTCGCGGACCTCGGTGGCGATGACGTCGTCGTCCCGGATCAGGGTGCGCAGCAGGTCCTGCCGGCTGACGATCCCGACGAGGGCTGCACCGTCGACGATCGGCACCGCCCGGACGTTGCGTAGCAGCATGGCCTCCGCGATGTCCGCGGTGTCGGCATTCTCCGCCATGGCGAGCACGTTGCGGGTCATCACCTGGGCGACGGTGTGCGGCGGTTCGGTGGGTGTGCCGTCGGGCGTGTCGCGGCGCGGCTGGGCCCGTGGGTCGTGCGGGAGGCGATCGCGCAGCAGGTCGCTCTCGCTGACGATCCCGATCAGCCGGTCGTCGTCGTCGACCACCGGCATCGACCCGACGTCGTGCTGCGCGAGCCGCGCCGCGGCCTCCTTCACCAGGGTGTCCGGGTAGACGGTGACGACCGGCCGCGTCATGATCTCGCGAGCCTTCATGGCGGCCTCCATTGTCGTCTCTGCGGCAGAGGTTAGGTCACCCGTCGTACCGCGGAAGGAATCGGAAGTCCCCTCGCGAGGGCCGAAGGTCCCCGGTTCGCACTGCTCCGGTGCCGCATGTCGTCCGGTTCATCCCCCGCTGCGCCGTCAGTCCCGTGTCGAAGGTCCCGACAAGTGGGGTGATCCGGCCCTGCCGGGCCGCCGGGGCCCCGAGTTGGCTTGGGCGAGCCGGCAGCCAATCCGGGCGGCGTGCCGGCGGTTCGGGCGAGCCTCGGGCTCGCCGGCAGATGGGGGAGAACGGGGTCCGCGCCGAGACCGGTGCGGGCCCCGCGTCCTGTGCTCGTGCCCGCGATGGGTGCTTCGTCGCGCTTCGGGGCCGAAGGTCCCCTCCGGCAGGGGCCGCTGACCCTGTACCTGGGTGTCGGCACTCCTGAAAGGTAGGGTCGTGCCGCGGGCGGGGGTTGCGGACCCCACTCCCCGGTGGCTCTCGCTCGCGTCACGTAATCGATGAGGAGGAGCCGTGACCGCCTCACCTCGCCCGGCAGCGTCGCCGGCACCGGTCGGCCCGGGTCACGAGCAGGCCCTGCTGGCGGCCATCAACCTCGCTCGCCTCGCCCCGTCGCTGCACAACACCCAGCCGTGGCGGTGGCGGGTTTCCGGGCCGGTCGCCGAACTCCACTCCGATCCGGATCGCGCGGTACCGATCGCCGACCCGTGGGGGCGGGAGATGCTGCTCGGTTGCGGAGCGACCCTGCAGCATGCCCGTTCGGTGCTCGCCGCCGCGGGGTGGCGGGTGGCGGTGTCCCGGCTGCCGGATCCCACCGAGCCCGACCTGGTCGCTCGGCTGGAGCTGGTCGAGCCGGCCTCCCCGGCAGCGGAGGAGGCGCGCCTCGCCGAGGCGATTCCGCATCGGCACACCGACCGCCGGCCGTACACGGCCCGGCGCCTGCCGGCCGACGTCCTGCAGACCTTGCAGCAGGCCGCCGAGCAGGAGCACGCGCACCTGCTCCTGGTGACCGAGCCGGACGACCGCCTCGACCTCGCCGCACTGACCGACCTGGCGAACCGGATCCAGATCGCCGACGAGGACTACACCGCCGAGCTCGTGACGTGGAGCGGCGAGCGCACCGACTCCGCCGGGATACCCGCCGGGCTGGTCCCGCATCTGGAGGCGCCGCGGCACACCGACGTCCCGGTGCGTGACTTCGAGGTCAGCCGGCCGGGTCAGCTCCCGGTGACCGGCACCGTGGACGAGGAGCCCGCGTGGTGCGTGCTGTTCACCGACTCCGACACCAGGCTGGATCACCTGCGGGCCGGTGAGGCGATGGCCCGGCTGCTGCTCACCGCGACCGACCTTGGCGTGGCCAGCTGCCCCCAGTCGCAGGCGGTCGAGGTACCCGGCGCGCGGGTGCTCCTGGAGGCCCGCCTCCTGGCGGGACTGGGACACGCTCAGCTCGTGCTGCGGCTCGGCTGGCCGGACCCGGACGGGGAGCCGCTGCCGCGCTCGCCGCGCCGCGCACTGAGCGAGATCGTGCAGGTGGACAAGGACCCGGCGTAGCCGCGGTCCGACCGGAGGGAGGACCGATGCGAAGGGTCCTTCCCGACGCCCGCTCACCGGAGTTGTCTCAGTTCCCGGCAGGTCCGGCCGATCTGAGCCCGCAGATCATCGGGACTCGTTCGGGACGTCTCGCGACGCCCGTCGGTGCACCCGGATCTGCCCTACGACCGGACCCTGCCCCTGCCCGTAGCGGAGCCAGCCATGCCCCACGTCACGTCGACCGATGACTGTGTCCGGTCGCTCACCGCCGCCGAGGTGGATGGGCTTCTCGCGGCCGCCCAGGCCGCCCCCAGCCTGCACAACAGCCAGCCGTGGTCGGTGACCGTGCACGGCGAACGGCTCGAGGTGCACGTCGACACGACCCATGCCACGTCGGTTGCCGATCCCAGCGGCCGGCAGCGGGTCGTCTCCGCCGGTGCCGCGCTCTTCAACCTGCGCCTCGCGGTGCGTTCCCTCGGCCGGCAGGCCGCCGTACGGCTGTTCCCCGAGCCGGAGCAACCTGGCCTCGTCGCGGTGCTCACCGTCGGGGCTGGGACCCCACCGTCACCGGAAGAGCGGCGGCTGTTCGAGGTCGTGGGTGAGCGACGGACCTGGCGCGGGCCGTTCAGCCCGACCCCGCTCGCGGAGGTCCTGCCGCCGCAGCTGTCCTACCATGCGGTCCGCGAGGGTGCGCTGCTGGTCGAGCTGTCCGCGCGAGCCAACCAGGACCGGCTCGCCGATCTTCTCGTCGCGGCGGTGGCCGAGCAGATAGCCGACCCGGCCCGCGCGGCCGAGCAGCACGCCTGGCTCCGCGTCGGGCCCGCCTCCGACGGCATCCCGCTGGACAACATCCTCAATGCGGTCTACCCGGTGCCCGGCCTCTACCTCCCGGGGTCGTCGCGGGAGACCCCATGGCAGCCGGCCGTCCGCGGCCTGGCGTACCGGGACACCTTGATGGCGCTGGTCACCACGACCGACGAGCCCGAGGACTGGGCGGGGGCGGGGTGCGCCCTGCAGCGCGTGCTACTCACCGCGACCAGGTTCGGTCTGGCTGCCGGGTTCCTCAACCAGCCGCTGGAGTCGCCCCGGCTGCGCCAGGAGCTGTCCACCGCGATGGACCTGCCCGGCCATCCCCAGATGCTGCTGCGGCTCGGCTATCCGGACGGCGCACCGCCACGGCCGACCCCGCGCCGGATCGTTCACGCCGTGCTCCCGACAGCCGGACAGGAAGGGCAGCGGACCTGACGGCCGAGGCCGTTGGACCCTGCGTGCCGGTGCGGCACCCGACCTACCGTCGACATCGGGGCACCCGCATCGGGGAACCCGCTGACGGGTGACGACGGATGGTTGGCGAGGAGGCACGTCATGGACACAGCCAACGTGATCGTCGTCGGGGTCGATGGCTCCGAAACAGGACTTCGCGCGCTCCAGTGGGCGCTGGGGGAGGCGCGGCTGCGTGGTGCCGTCGTGCACGCGGTGACGGCTTGGCTCTTCGAGCCGTTCGCCACGTCACCCAGCGGCGATCCGATCGCGGCACAGGAGCACGCACGCGAGGTCTGCGAGCGGGCGGTTCGGGAGGCCGTCGGGGAGCTGGCCGGCCAGCCCGTCGTCGAGCGTGTGGTGACCGAGGGCTCGGCTGCGCGGGTGCTGGTGGAGGCGGCGGCCGACGCGGCCATCCTGGTGGTCGGCAGCCACGGCCACGGTCGGATGTTCGACGCCCTCCTCGGTTCGGTGAGCGCCGACTGCGTGCGGCACTCCATCGCCCCCGTGGTGGTGGTACCACCGATGCGCAGCCAGCCGCGCCGGCAGGTGCTGGCTCCGGGTCCGGGAGAGGTGGCGCCGGCGTTCTGAGCGCCGTGCCCGCGGTCGATCAGCCCGCGAGCAGCACGCCGACGACGACGGCCGCGAGCGCGGTGAGCCCGGACAGCGCGCCGTAAATGGCCAGTCCCGCCGTGCTCCGCGCCCGGCCGTGCAGGAACGCGGTGGTCCCGGAGGCCGCGACCACTCCCACCTTGACCACCAGCGCGGTGTTCCATGCGCTGGTCGCGTCCGGCTGCTCGACGACAACGTTCCAGGCACCGGTGAGCACCAGGATGACGTACGCGGTCCAGGCCACGGGTGTGAAGCGGCGCGCCGCCGCCCGGGGCGCCGCGTCCGACACCGCCCGGAGCGCGGGAACCAGTGCGGCAAGGGTGATCTGGCCACCGACCCAGACGGTCGCGGCGAGCACGTGCAGCGACAGTCGCACGACGTCAACCAGCTCGGCGAGCATCGCGCCTCCTCAGCGAAGCAACCGGGTGCATTGAACCAGCGCCGCCCGGACCGGCGGGCACCGGCCCGGGCGCTGGGTGCGCCAGCTACAGTGGGCCGCCGGCCGACCCGCGCTCATGCCGGCGCCAGGTACGGGAGGCCCGGGCATGAACCCGATCGAGTCCTACGGCCTGGCCGTGTTGCTGGCCAGCGTGGTGGTGCTGGTCGGCGTGCTCTCCAACCGGCTCAGCCAGCGGCTGCGGGTCCCGGCGCCCGGCCTGTTCCTCGTGGCGGCGGCGATGGCCTCCGACATCTGGCCAGGGCTGTACCGGCTGCCGGTGGTCGCCGTCGAGCAGGTCGTGACCATCGGGCTGGCCGTGATCCTCTTCGACGGGGGAATGCATATCGGCTGGCACCGGTTCCGGGCCGCCGCGGCGGCGACCGCCTGGCTCGGGGTGGTTGGCACGCTGGTGACCACCGCAGCCACCGCGTTCGCGGCGCACGCCCTCTTCGGCTTCGGGTGGCCGGCCGCCCTGCTGCTCGGCACGGCCTTGGCACCGACCGACCCGGCGGTGGTGTTCTCGGTGCTGGGGCGGCGCGAGGTAACCGGACGGACCGGGGCGCTGTTGCAAGGAGAGTCCGGCGCCAACGACCCGGTCGGCATCGCCCTGCTGCTCAGCCTGCTCGGCGCCAGCGGCTCGGTGGCTGGGCAGGTCGGCCACGTCGTGGTTGAGTTCGGCCTGCAGATGGTGGTTGGCGGAGCGGTCGGTGTCGCGGGCGGATTCGCACTGCTGGCCACCATGCGCCGGATTCCGTTGCCGAGTGAGGGGCTGTACGCCGTCCGGGTGCTCGCCAGCGCGCTGGCCCTCTACGGGCTGGCCACCGTGGCGCACGGGTCGGGATTCCTCGCGGTCTTCGTCGCCGGCATCGTGATCGGTGATGAGCGGGCGCCGTACAAGAGGGAGATCGAGCGTTTCCATTCCTCCTTCGCCAGCCTCGCCGAGGTTGTCTCCTTCGTGCTGCTCGGGGTCACCATCCCGCTGCGCGAGGTGTGGTCCGGTGACACCCTCCGGATCGGCCTGGGCCTGGCGGTGCTGCTGTCGTTCGTGATCCGGCCGGTCCTGGTCGGTCTCATGCTCTGGCCGGTCCGGTTGGCCGGCGGCGAGCGGTTGTTCGTCTTGTGGACCGGGCTGAAGGGCGCGGTACCGATCTTGCTGGGCGCCTTCATCCTCCAGGCGGGCGTGCCCGGTGCGGGACGGATCTATGACGTGATCTTCGTTGTCGTCGCGTTCTCGGTGTTCGTCCAGGGCGGTCTGGTGCCCACGCTCGCCCGGAGGTGGCGGGTGCCGATGCGGATGATCGAGCCCGAGCCGTGGAGCCTGGGCGTCCGGTTCCAGCACGAACCCGCTGGCATGCACCGGTTCACCGTCGTGCCGGGTGCCCCGGCGGACGGCGTGCCGGTCGGCGATGTCCCGGTCGGAAGTGATGCCTGGATCAGTTTCGTGACCCGTGACGGCCGGCTCGTCCCGCTGCGCTCCGACGCGGTCCTGCGGGCGGGCGACGACGTGGTGGTGCTGGCCGACCTCGACGAGGCGGCGGGGCTGCGCGCGGTGTTCAGTGAGGCCGCACCGGTACGCAAGGCCGACTGAGCCGCCGCGCCGCGAGCTCGTCCGGGTCACGCCAGCGTAGGCGCACCCGCTGGCCGGGCCGGACCTGGGCGAGCAGCGCGAGATCGGCGGCGAGCAGCACCGCGATCACCGGGTAGCCACCGGTGACCGGATGGTCAGCGAGGAAGATGATCGGTTGCCCGTCGGGTGGGAGCTGGACAGCACCGGCGACCAGCCCCTCCGGCGGCAGCTCGTCCCGCCGCTCCCGGTGCAGCGCCGGCCCGACCAGGCGCACGCCGATCCGGTCGCTGTCGGCACCGACCAGCCACCGCTGGCGGGCCAGCGCGGCCCGAGCACCGGCGTCGACCCAGTCCCACCGCGGGCCGCGTCGCATCCGGAGCACCGGCTCGTCCGGAAGGCCGGCGACTGGCGCGACCTCGACGTTGGGGTGCGTCGTCGGACACCGCCCGACGGGCAGCTCCTGCCCGGCGCGCAACGGTGCCGGGCCGAGCTGGGCCAGCGTGTCGGTGGACCGGGATCCCAGCACCGCAGGGACGTCGATGCCACCGCGGACCGCGAGGTAGGTGCGCACGCCGGTGGTCGGGTGACCGAGCCGGAGCAGCTGCCCGGCCGGGACGTGCACGGGTGCGTTCATCGGCACGGTGTGCCCGTCGGCGGTCGCGGGTACCGGCGCGCCGCACAGGGCCACCCACATCCCCCGGTCCGAGCTGATCGCCAGGCCGCCGAAGGTGACCTCGATCGCCGGGGCACCCTCAGGGTTGCCGACCAGCCGGTTGGCCAACCGGAAGCTCGGCCGGTCGGCCGCGCCGGACGCCCCGACGCCGAGCTGCGCGTGACCAGGGCGACCCAGATCCTGGATGGTGGCCAGCGGTCCAGCCGCGATCACCCGGATCACGGGACGTCCCGGAAGCGGACCGGGGCCCCCGGCAGGAGCCGGGTCGGCGGGTCCAGGTCGGGCCGCCACACTGGCGCCTTGGTGTGGCCCAGGATCCGCCACCCACCCGGCGAGGCGGTCGGGTAGATCGCGCTCCACCGGTCCGCGATCGCCACCGAACCGGCCGGCACGCGGGGACGGGGCGAGCCGTGGCGGGGGACGACCAGCCGGGAGTCGAGTCCATGGAGGTAGGCGAAGCCCGGCGCGAACCCGCAGAAGGCGACGACATAGGTGGTCCCGGAGTGCCGGCTGATCACCTCCTCCTGGCTCAGCCCGCAGGCCATGGCGACCCAGGCCAGGTCCGCGCCGTCGTAGCGGACCGGGATCTCGACCGGTGTCAGGTCGACCGGTGTGACGTCGGCGGGGGAGCCTGGGGCGGCTGCCGATGCGGGTTGGGCCGCGACCGATCCGATCTGGTCGACCAGCGCGGCGGGACCGGTGCGCTCGGGGTCGAAGAGGACGAGCACCGTGCGGGCCGCCGGCACGAGCTCGCGGACACCGGGTAGCGCCGCCTGCCGGAGCCTCCGGTGCAGCTCGACGGCGGCGCCGAGGTCGTCGAGCTCCGCGAGCACCGCACCCTCGCCGCACGGCAGGACCCGACACCGCAGGGAGCCCAGGAGGGCTGGCCCGTCCGGGTCGGGACCGCGGTGCGGTGGTCCGGCCACGCTCGCCATCCCCTTGCCGTATCACGGGACGGCTGGTGTTGGCCAGCCCGGCGCGCGGGCCGGGTGCGTCGCTCAGCCGCCGGTGAGCAGTGCCACGGGGTAGCGGGAGAGCAGGTCGGCCAGCACCGTCTCGCCTGGCGGGAACCGGCGGGCGGTGAGCACGTCGACCATCATCCGGGGCAGCGGCATCGTCGTCGGGCCCCAGCCCCCGCTGCGGGCCAGCCGCACCGGCAGCCGGGTCGCCACCGTGATCACTGCACCGCGGTCGAAGGCCACCAGGTGATCGGCGGCCGGCCCGGTGGCCAGGATCGGGGCGTAGCCGGCGAACCGCTCCGGATGATCGTGGCGCAGCCGCAGCGCGCGGGAGACGAGCAGCAGCTTCACCGCCCCGGTGGCGTCGACCGGTGGCAGCCAACCGTCCGCCAACCTCGCCAGCAGCGACCGCCGGAGGGCGAAGTCGACGGGTCGCCGGTTGTCCGGGTCGACGAGCGAGTTGTCCCACAGCTCGGTGCCCTGGTAGACGTCCGGTATCCCGGGCATCGTCAGCTGGACCAGCTTCTCGCCGAGGGAGTTCTGCCAGCCGTAGGGCGTGATCAGCGCGGCGAACTCGGCCACGTCCGGCCGGAGTCCCGGATCGTCGTACGCCCGATCGATCGCCTCGTGCATCGCCGCCTCGAAGGCGTCGTCGGGCGCGGCCCAGCAGGTCGCCGTGCCCGCCTCGCGGGCGGCCTTGCGCAGGTAGCCGTGCAGCCGTTCGCGCTCGATCGGCCACGTGCCGGCGACGGTCTGCCAGACCAGCTGGGCCATGGCCGGGTCCGGAACCGGCGCGGCGACCATCCACCGGCGTACGGTCGCGGCCCAGCTCGCGGGGAGCTCGCTGAGCACCGCCAGGCGGGCGCGGACGTCCTCGCTGCGCTTGGTGTCATGGGTGGACAGGGTGGTCATCGACGCCGGCCACTCCCGCAGCCGGGAGGCGCACGCCGCGTGGAACTCGGCGGGCCGCAGGCCGAACCGGGTGGGGTCGCCGCCCACCTCGTTGAGGGAGGTCAGGCGGCTCCAGCGGTACAGCGCGGTGTCCTCGACGCCCTTGGCCATCACCGCACCCGAAGTTTGCTGAAACCGGATGGCCAGCTCGTCGTCCGGGTCGAGCAGCCGGGGCAGCAGCGCGCCGACCGCCGGGTGGAGGTCCGGCCGGTGCCGGCGGGTCGCCGCGGCGGCGGCGGTGAGGCGCTCGGCTCCGTCGGGCAGGTAGGTGCGGTACACGTCGAGCTCGGTGAGCAGCTCGGCCAGCGCGTCCTCGGCGCCGGGGGTGCCGCCGGCCAGCCGCACCAGGCGGGCCAGCTCGGAGCCGAGGATGCCCCGCACGACCTGACGCTTGCAGGAGCGCACCAGCTGGTGCCAGTCCGTCACCGTTCCGGTCAGGTCGGTGTCCAGGGCGGTGAACGCGGACTCGGCGGCCGGGTCCACGAACAGGGCGTCCACGTCACGCAGCACGTCGTACCCGGTGGTCCCGGCGACCGGCCACGGCGGTAGCCGCTCGCCCGGTTCGAGGATCTTCTCGACGACCAACCAGGCGTCCGGGGCGGCCGCCCGCAGCCGGGCAAGGTACCCGGCCGGGTCCCGCAACCCATCGGGATGATCGATCCGGATGCCGTCGACGAACCCCGCCGCGTACCAGCGCAGCACCTCCGCGTGGGTGGCGGCGAAGACGACCGGGTCCTCCACCCGGAGCGCGGCCAGCTCGCTGATCGCGAAGAACCGCCGGTAGTTGAGCTCTGTGTCGGCCCGGTGAGCCGCCACCAGCCGGTAGTGCTGCCGCGCATGCACCTCGGTGGCGGTACCCCCGGCCGTGCCGGGGGCGAGCGGCACGCGGTGCTCCCAGTAGTGCAGCTCGTCCCCGTCCAGCCGAAGGTCGGCCAGCGCGGCGTCGTCGGCAAGGATGGGCAGCCGGAGCGGGCCCTGGCTCCAGTCGATGTCGAACCACGGCGCGTACGACGAGTCCGGACCCAGCCGCAGGACATCCCACCATGCCGGGTTCGCGCCCGGCACGCGGACCCCGGCATGGTTGGGCACGATGTCCACCACCAGCCCGAGCCCGTGCCGGCGCAACGCGGCGACCAGGGTCTCCAACCCGGCGCTCCCGCCGAGCTCGGCGTTGACCCGGGCGTGGTCGGCGACGTCGTAGCCGTGCGCGGAGCCGGGCACGGCCTGCAGCAGCGGCGCCGAGTACAGGTGGGTGACGCCGAGCTCGGCGAGGTAGCCGACCAGCTCCGCGGCGTCGGTCAGGTCGAAGCCGGGGCGGACCTGGACCCGGTAGGTCGAGGCTGGGACCGGCACCTCAGGTCGCCCTGATCAGGACGAGCAGCGACCGTCCGTCGACGGTGAAGGTGCCCGACGCGTGGGTCATCGGCGCTCCCTCGTCCTCGGCTGCCCCGCTCGTCACCTGGCCGCTCGCGGTGTCGACGACGGCCCGCCACTTCTCGCCGTACTCCGGTGGTGGCGCGGTGAACTCCAGCGGCTCGTGGTGGGCGTTGAAGCACAGCAGGAACGAGTCGTCGGTGATCCGTTCACCGCGTGCGTCACGATCCGCGATGCCCTCACCGTTGAGGAACACCGCGACGCACCTGCCGAAGTCCACCCCCCAGTCGTCCTCGACCATCTCGTGACCGCCCGGGGTGAACCACGCGATGTCCCGCATCGGTGTCCCGGCGACGCGTCGCACCGGTCGGCCGTCGAAGAACCGCTTCCGCCGGAACACGGGGTGGTCGCGGCGCAGCGCAGCCACCCGGTGGACGAACTCGATCATCGCTGGGTCACGGTTGTCCCAGTCCACCCAGGTCGCCTCGTTGTCCTGGCAGTAGCCGTTGTTGTTGCCGCGCTGGGTGCGGCCCAGCTCGTCGCCATGGCCAAGCATCGGGGTGCCCTGGGAGAGCAGCAGGGTGGCCAGGAAGTTGCGCCGCTGCCGGTCCCGTAACTGCCGGATCTCGTGGTCGTCGGAGGGTCCTTCCACCCCGCAGTTCCACGACCGGTTGTGCGACTCCCCGTCGCGGTTCCCCTCGCCGTTGGACTCGTTGTGCTTGTCGTTGTACGAGACCAGGTCGGTGAGGGTGAAGCCGTCGTGGCAGGTCACGAAGTTGATGCTGGCGAACGGCCGGCGGCCGGTGTTCTCGTACAGGTCTGCCGAGCCGGTGATCCGGGAGCCGAACTCGGCGAGGGTGGCCGGTTGTCCGCGCCAGAAGTCGCGCACGGTGTCACGGAACTTGCCGTTCCACTCCGTCCACAACGGCGGAAAGTTGCCCACCTGGTAACCGCCGGGGCCGACATCCCACGGCTCCGCGATGAGCTTGACCTGGCTGACGAACGGGTCCTGCTGGACGAGGTCGAAGAACGTCGACAGCCGCTCCACGTCGTAGAACTCCCGGGCGAGCGTGGCGGCGAGGTCGAACCGGAACCCGTCGACGTGCATCTCCAGGATCCAGTAGCGCAGCGAGTCCATGATCATTTGCAGCGCGTGCGGGTGCCGGACGTTGAGGCTGTTGCCGGTGCCGGTGTAGTCCATGTAGTACTCCGGCTGCGCATCCACCAGCCGGTAGTACGCGTGGTTGTCGATGCCGCGCAGGCTCAGCGTGGGTCCGCGGTGGTTCCCCTCCGCGGTGTGGTTGTACACCACGTCGAGGATGACCTCGATGCCCGCCTCGTGCAGCGCCTTGACCATGGCCTTGAACTCGCCGACCTGCTGGCCGAGGCCGCTCGTCGCGGAGTAGTCGTTGTGCGGGGCGAAGTAGCTGATCGTGTTGTAGCCCCAGTAGTTGCGCTGGCCCCGGCGGTCGAGTGCGTGGTCATGCACGAAGTGGTGAACCGGGAGCAGCTCCAGCGCGGTGACACCCAGGCTGGCCAGGTACTCGATCATCACCGGGTGCGCGATCCCGGCGTAGGTGCCGCGCAGCTCGTCCGGGATCCCTGGGTGGCGGATCGTCAGGCCCCGCACGTGTGCCTCGTAGATGAGGCTCTCGTTGTAGGGCCGGCGCGGCGGGCGGTCATCGCCCCAGTCGAAGTACGGGTTCGTGACGACCGCTTTCGGCATGTGCGCGGCGGAGTCCTCGACCGACATGTCATCCGGGAAGGCGAGCTGGTAGCCGAACAGCGACTCGTGCCAGTCGAGGTTGCCCTCGATCGCCTTGCTGTAGGGGTCGATGAGCAGCTTGTGGGGGTTGCAGCGCAGCCCTGCCCGCGGGTCGTAGGGACCGTGCACCCGGAACCCGTACCGCTGGCCGGGCTGTACTCCAGGCAGGTAGCCGTGCCAGACAAAACCGTCGACATCGGGGAGAGTTACCCGGGTTTCCCGCCCCTCGGCGTCAAACAGACACAGTTCGACGGAGCTGGCCACCTCCGAGAAAAGGGAAAAATTGGTTCCCATTCCGTCGAATGTCGCGCCCAGTGGGTAGGCCGTTCCGGGCCAGACCTGCATCAGGCTCCTCTCCTCGCTCCGTCCCACGAACCTACTGCAGCGTCCTGCCCGGCCCCGCCGCCCGGTGGCAGACCAGCACGCGGTGCGGCCGACCGCCGCCGTTCATCCCAGTGTCGTGGTGGGCGTCGCAGCGGGCCAGTCGAGGCCGGTCGGGTCCGGTCGAGACCGGATGGGCGCGGGGTTTGTCGGACCGATCGCCTACCGTGGAGCCGTGCCCGTGAACCGCCATCCCGATCACCGTCGGATCGCACCCACTGCCGGCCGCTTCGAGGTGGTCAGCGAGTTCCAGCCGTCCGGGGACCAGCCCGCCGCGATCGACGAGCTGGAGCGGCGGATCCGGACCGGCGAGGAGCATGTCGTGCTGCTCGGCGCGACCGGGACCGGCAAGTCGGCGACCACGGCCTGGCTGATCGAGCGGGTGCAGCGTCCGACGCTGCTCATCGAGCCGAACAAGACCCTCGCCGCGCAGATCGCGAACGAGCTGCGCGAGATGCTGCCGCGCAACGCCGTGGAGTACTTCGTCAGCTACTACGACTACTACCAGCCGGAGGCCTACGTCCCGCAGACCGACACCTACATCGAGAAGGACTCCTCGATCAACGACGAGGTCGAGCGGCTGCGCCACTCCGCGACGATGAGCCTGCTCACCCGGCGCGATGTCGTGGTGGTGAGCACGGTGTCCTGCATCTACGGCCTCGGCACGCCGCAGGAGTACGTGGAGCGGGCGGTGCGGCTGCGGGTGGGGGAGGAGCAGGACCGCGACGAGCTGCTGCGTGCCCTGGTCACCGAGCAGTACGGCCGCAACGACCTGTCCTTCACCCGCGGTACGTTCCGGGTCCGCGGCGACACCATCGAGATCTTCCCGGTCTACGAGGAGCTGGCCGTCCGGGTGGAGATGTTCGGTGACGAGGTGGAGCGGCTCTACTACCTGCACCCGTTGACCGGCGAGGTGATCCGGGAGGTGGAGGAGCTCTACGTGTTTCCGGCCACCCACTACGTGGCCGGTCCGGAGCGGATGGAGCGCGCCATCTCCGGCATCGAGATCGAGCTCGGCAGCCGGCTGGCCGAGTTCGAGCGGCAGGGCAAGCTGCTGGAGGCGCAGCGGCTGCGGATGCGGACCAGCTACGACATCGAGATGATGCGGCAGATCGGGGCCTGCTCGGGGATCGAGAACTACTCCATGCACATCGACGGCCGGCAGCCGGGCGATCCGTCCTACACCCTGCTCGACTACTTCCCCGAGGACTTCCTGCTGGTCATCGACGAGTCGCACAGCACGGTGCCGCAGATCGGCGGGATGTACGAGGGCGACGCCTCGCGCAAACGCACCCTGGTCGAGCATGGCTTCCGGCTGCCCTCGGCGGCGGACAACCGGCCGCTGCGCTGGGACGAGTTCGTCGAGCGCACCGGCCAGACCGTCTACCTCTCCGCCACGCCGGGCGGCTACGAGCTCGGCAGGTCCGCCGGCGTGGTGGAGCAGATCATCCGGCCGACCGGCCTGGTCGACCCGGAGGTCGTGGTCAAGCCGACCAAGGGGCAGATCGACGACCTGATCCATGAGATCCGGGTCCGTGCCGAGCGCAACGAGCGGGTGCTCGTGACGACGCTGACCAAGAAGATGGCCGAGGACCTCACCGACTACCTGCTGGAGACCGGGATCCGGGTGCGTTACCTGCACTCCGAGGTCGACACCCTGCGTCGGGTGGAGCTGCTGCGGGAGCTGCGCAAGGGCGAGTTCGACGTGCTCGTCGGGATCAACCTGCTCCGCGAGGGCCTCGACCTGCCGGAGGTCTCGCTCGTCGCGATCCTGGACGCCGACAAGGAGGGCTTCCTGCGGTCGGGTACGTCGCTGATCCAGACCATCGGGCGGGCCGCCCGCAACGTGTCCGGTCAGGTGCACATGTACGCCGACCGGGTCACCCCGTCGATGCGCACCGCGATCGAGGAGACCACACGACGTCGGGAGCGGCAGGTCGCCTACAACCGGGAGCGGGGCCTCGACCCGCAGCCGCTGCGCAAGCGGATCGCCGACATCCTCGACGACGTCTACCGCGAGGCCGAGGACACCGAGCTGGTGGGCGGGTCCGGCCGCCAGCAGCCCCGGGGCAGGTCGCCGGTGCCCGGGACCTCGTCGCGGGCCAGCAGGGCGGGTGGGCGCTCGGCCGGGGTCGTCGCGGTCGGAGCCCACGCGCGGGAGCTCGCTGGCATGCCGCGCGCCGCGCTCGCCGATCTCATCCAGCAGCTGTCGGAGCAGATGCTGGAGGCGGCCAGGGCGCTGCAGTTCGAGCTCGCCGCCCGGCTCCGGGACGAGGTCGCCGAGCTGAAGAAGGAGCTGCGCGGGATGGACGCTGCCGGCCTGTCCTGACGGGTGCGCCGTGGTTCGGTTGCGGTTGCGGTTGCGGTGAGTTCGGACACCCGGGTTCCGAACGAGACAACAGTCAGCAATAATGACTTGCGTTCGTGGAGGGGAGTATCCCTTCGCGGCGGGGTCGTCATCACGGTGCATTGCACCCGGTCCCGTCGGCTCGACGCTGTCGAGCGGGAGAGACCTCCGGTGGTCGCTGCTGCGCAGTCCTACCGGAGGAGGAGCATGTCCGTACCGGTCTGGGTCTGGGTGGTCACCGTCGTCGGGTTCGTGGCGGTGCTCGTCCTGGATCTTCTCGTCGTGGATCGCCACCCGCACGAGGTGACCGTCTGGGAGTCCGCCCGGTGGGTGCTCTTCTACATCGTGCTGGCGGTCACCTTCGGGTTCGGCGTCGCCCGCCTGGTGTCCTGGCGCTACGCCGGGGAGTTCTTCGCCGGGTACATCACCGAGTACAGCCTGTCGGTGGACAACCTTTTCGTCTTCGCGGTCCTCATGTCGGCGCTCGGGGTGCCGCGCATCCATCAGCACCGGGTGCTCCTGGTGGGGATCGGCCTGGCGCTGACACTGCGCGGGGTGTTCATCGCGCTCGGCGCGGCGGCGATCTCGCGGTTCGAGTGGATCTTCTATCTCTTTGGCGCCTTCCTGATCTGGACGGCGTACCGGCTCGCCGTGGGCAAGACCAGCGGCGACCAGGAGTACGCCGAGAGCGCGCTGCTACGGGCGGTACGGCGGGTCGTGCCGGTCGCCGACCGTTACCACGGCACCAAGCTGGTGGTGAAGCTGGACCGCAGGCGGTTCCTGACCCCGATGTTGATCGTGATGGTCGCGATCGGCACCACGGACCTGATGTTCGCCGTGGACTCGATCCCGGCCGTATTCGGCTTGACCAAGCAGCCGTACCTCGTCTTCACCGCCAACGCGTTCGCGCTGATGGGTTTGCGGCAGCTCTTCTTCCTGCTCGGCGGGCTGCTCCGCAGGCTGGTGTACCTCAACCAAGGTCTCGCGCTGGTCCTCGGGTTCATCGGCGCGAAGCTCGTGTCGGAGGCCCTGTACGGCGACGGCGTGATGTGGGCGCCGCGGATCGGGATCGGCGCCTCGCTGGCTGTCGTGGCGGGGCTGCTGTGCGTGACGACCATGGCCAGCATGGTCAAGGTGTGGCTCGACCCGTCGGCCGTTCCGGAACCGGTGGGCGCACCAGCGCGCCACCGGTGAGCCGACCCGCGGTCCGCCGTGCGGCGGCCTCGGTGTCAGCAGCCGTGATCGCGGGACTCGACGATCCGGCGGGCCTGGTCGGCGAGGCTGATCGCGGTGTTGCGCTGGTTGTCCACCAGGAAGTAGGGCCGTTGCGGCCGGGTCATGACGTCGATCGACGCCAGGTAGTCGTCCCAGTGGCTCAGCTTCCAGGTGTCGCGGGCCGCGTCCCGGGCCTGGAGATAGGCGTGCATGGTGTCCACGTCGGCGTCCACCCAGATCATGGCGAGGTCGATCTCGGCTGCGGCGCACCGTGCGGCCAGGCGCCGCAGCCAGCGGGCGTTCGGCATCTCATCCAGGAATGGCGCGCTCACCACGGTGGAAACGCCGGTCGTGACGTTGCCGAACGCGGCGTTCATCAGCGCGCGGTACTCCAGCGGGCGGACCGCGGTGGTGTAGGTCGTGGTGTGCCGGTCGTTGGGGTCGGCGCCGAGCGCGAGCAACAGGCTCTCGGTGAGCGGGCGGGTGAGCACATCCTTGTCGAGGTGTGTCCATCCGGTGATGCCGGTGAGGAACCTGCCGAACTCGCTCTTTCCCGAGCCCGCGAACCCGCCGACCAGGACCAGGCAGGGATTGCTGCTCCCGCGGCGCAGCCGGAGCTCCCAGGCCTGGTGCAGGCGGCGTTCGAAGGCGCGTAGTCCCAGATCCGCCGCCCGATCGTCCGCAGCGGCCTGGACCGGTCGGAGCAGCGTGGCCGGTAGCCGTACCGGCGCGGAATGGTGCCTGGTGAGGTGGTAGGCCGCGGGCGTGATCCGGTCAGACTCGGCGAGCAGGGTTGCCAGCTCCTCGGAGGAGAGCCGGAGCGCGGCGGCCAGCTTCGGTCGGAGGTATGGCTGGGGGAGGGTCTCGCCGCACTCCCATCGGGCCACGGTCGAGCGGTCGACGCCCAGGTGCTCGGCGATGTGTTCCTGGCTGAAGCCGACCGCCCTGCGTCGTTGCGCGAGGCCGCGCCGCCGGGCCGTCATGGCGGTATCTGTACCCGGGACCGCGGAGGTTGTAACCGGCCCCTACCCGATCGGGTCGGCCGGCGCAGGGCCTGCGGCACGCATGCGACGACGATGCGGCGGTGGTGCGCTGTTTCCCAGCGGTGACCTGAGGTTGCATGAACACTACCGAATGCGTGCAGCGCGGGAGGGAGCGCGACGATGTCATCGACCGCCACGCCTGCTGGCGCGACCACCCCGGATCACTTCCCGCCGGAGATCGTCACCATGCTCGCCACCGCACGGGCCGAGATCGACCGGCACCTCAACTCCGGGGGGCGGTGCGTGCTCTGCGGTGAGCCGTTCCCCTGCACCCGCAGCCGGTTGGCCGACCTGGCACTCGGCGCACCATGAACGCCGCGCCGGTCAGCGCAGTAGCAGCCACCCCGCGACGCTCAGCACGAGCACGGTGAGCAGGGCCAGTCCGACCAGCAGGCCGGTGTTCCGGCTGCCCGCCACGACCGGGTCGGGCCCGTCGGCGAAGGCACGGAACATCTGGGTGTCGCCGATCTGGTCTGGTGCGTCTGCGGCCATGGGAACGCACTGTAGTCGACGCACCTCCCGACGCCTCCCATCGTGCCCCGATCGGGGCGAATGGCTCCGGATCGCGAGCGGCGATGACCGGAGTGTCACCAGCCGCGGGCCCGCCAGCCGGCGAGGTGCGGGCGTTCGGTGCCGAGCGTGCTGTCGTTGCCGTGTCCGGGGTAGATCCAGGTGTCGTCCGGCAACGCACCGAACACCCGTGCCTCCAGGTCGTCCATGAGCGAGGTGAAGTCCGCCGGACCGGTGGTCCGGCCAGGGCCGCCCGGGAAGAGCGAGTCGCCGGTGAACAGGTGGGGGTGGCCGGCCGGGTCGTCGTACCGCAGCGCGATCGAGCCGGGGGTGTGCCCGCGAAGATGGATCACGGTCAGGGTGGCCGCACCGACGGCGACCACGTCGCCGTGCCCGACCGGTTCGTCGACCCGCACCGGCAGCGCCTCGGCGTCCCGCGGGTGGGCCACCGTGCGGGCGCCGGTGCCGGCGATCACCTCGGCGAGCGCCTGCCAGTGGTCGGCGTGCCGGTGGGTGGTGACCACCCGGGCCAGCGGCAGCTCGGAGCCGACCAGGGCGAGCAGCCGCGGCGCCTCGTTCGCGGCGTCGATCAGCAACCCGTCGCCGGTGCGGGTGCAGCGCAGCAGGAACGCGTTGTTGTCCATCGGCCCGACCGCGAGCTTGCTGATGGTCAGTCCGGGAAGGTCCCGCCGCTGCGCGGGCTCACCGACCCGGGTCCGTCCGGTGTAGTTCATCCGCCCATCTTCGCGGCCGGGCTCGGTTCTGTCGTGCGCCGTGCCTACAGTGGAGCCAACCGTGCCCCTGTCCACCGAGAGAAGCCCGTGGCCGACCGCCTGATCGTGCGTGGTGCGCGCGAACACAACCTCCAAGATGTCCACCTTGACCTGCCCCGGGACAGCCTCATCGTCTTCACCGGGCTGTCCGGGTCGGGCAAGTCGAGCCTCGCCTTCGACACCATCTTCGCCGAGGGGCAGCGGCGGTACGTCGAGTCGCTGTCCGCCTACGCCCGGCAGTTCCTCGGTCAGATGGACAAGCCCGACGTCGACTTCATCGAGGGGTTGTCCCCGGCGGTGTCGATCGACCAGAAGTCGACCAGCCGCAACCCGCGTTCGACCGTCGGCACGATCACCGAGGTGTACGACTACCTCCGCCTGCTGTACGCGCGGATCGGTCGCCCGCATTGCCCGAAGTGCGGCCGGCTGATCGCCCGGCAGACACCGCAGCAGATCGTCGACCGGCTGCTGGAGCTCGCGGAGGGCACCCGGTTCCAGGTGCTGGCGCCCGTGGTCCGGGGCCGCAAGGGGGAGTACGCCGATCTCTTCGGCGAGCTCCAGGCCAAGGGGTACTCGCGGGTCCGGGTGGACGGTGTGGTGCACCCGCTCACCGAGCCGCCGACGCTCAAGAAGCAGGAGAAGCACACGATCGAGGTGGTTGTCGACCGGCTCACCGTCAAGGAGTCGGCGAAGCGCCGCCTCACCGACTCGGTGGAGACCGCGCTCGGTCTCGCCGGTGGCCTGGTGCTGCTGGACTTCATCGACCTCGCCGACGACGACCCGCACCGCGAGCGGACCTACTCCGAGCACCTGGCATGCCTGTACGACGACCTGTCGTTCGAGGCGATGGAGCCACGGACGTTCTCGTTCAACGCACCATATGGCGCCTGCCCCGAGTGCACCGGACTGGGCACCCGGAAGGAGGTCGACCCCGAGCTGGTCGTCGCTGACCCGCAGCGCAGCCTGCAGGAGGGTGCGATCGCACCGTGGTCGTCCGGCCAGACCACGGAGTACTTCGGCCGGCTGCTCGCTGCGCTGGGCGACGCCCTCGGGTTCCGGATGGACACCCCCTGGGAGCGGCTGCCGATCCGGGCCCAGAAGGCGATCATGTACGGCCACGACACCCAGGTGCACGTCCGCTACCACAACCGGTACGGCCGGGAGCGCTCCTACTACGCCAGCTACGAGGGTGTGGTGCCGTGGATCGAACGCCGGCACGCCGAGACCGACAGCGACTACAGCCGGGACAAGTACGAGGGGTACATGCGGGAGGTGCCGTGCCCCACCTGCGGCGGCGCACGCCTCAAGCCCGAGGTGCTCGCGGTCACCCTCAGTCACCCCGCGCACGGCGAGCGGTCGATCGCCGAGCTGGCCGCGCTGTCCATCGGGGAGGCCGCCGAGTACCTCGCCGGCCTGGAGCTCACCGACCGCGACCGGATGATCGCCGAGCGGGTGCTCAAGGAGGTGCACGCCCGGCTGGGTTTCCTGGTCGCCGTCGGCCTGGACTACCTGTCGCTGGACCGCCCGGCGGCCACGCTGGCCGGCGGCGAGGCGCAGCGGATCCGGCTGGCCACCCAGATCGGGTCGGGGCTGGTCGGCGTGCTGTACGTGCTGGACGAGCCGAGTATCGGCCTGCACCAGCGGGACAACCATCGGCTGATCGAGACCCTGCTGCGGCTGCGTGGCCTGGGCAACACCCTGATCGTCGTCGAGCACGACGAGGACACCATCCGCACCGCCGACTGGGTGGTGGACATCGGGCCGGGCGCTGGTGAGCACGGCGGCCGGATCGTCCACTCCGGCTCGGTCGAGGAGCTGCTGACCTGCGAGGAGTCGCTGACCGGGGCGTACCTGTCCGGACGTCGGAGCATCGCCGTGCCGGAGCAGCGCCGGACCCCGACCAAGGGCCGGGCGCTGACCGTGGAGGGGGCCCGGGAGCACAACCTGCGCGGCGTGGACGTGTCGTTCCCGCTGGGGTGCTTCGTCGCGGTGACCGGGGTGTCCGGTTCGGGCAAGTCCACCCTTGTCAACGACATCCTCTACGCGGTGCTGGCCAACCAGATCAACGGTGCGAAGCTGGTGCCCGGCCGGCACCGCAGGGTGCGCGGAATGGAGGACGTCGACAAGGTCGTCGGCGTGGACCAGTCACCGATCGGCCGGACGCCGCGATCCAACCCGGCCACCTACACCGGGGTGTTCGATCACGTGCGGCGGCTCTTCGCCAGCACCACCGAGGCGAAGGTTCGGGGCTACCTGCCCGGCCGGTTCTCGTTCAATGTCAAGGGTGGCCGGTGCGAGGCGTGCGCGGGCGACGGCACGATCAAGATCGAGATGAACTTCCTGCCGGACGTATACGTGCCGTGTGAGGTGTGCAAGAGCGCCCGGTACAACCGGGAGACCCTGGAGGTGCACTACAAGGGCAGGACGATCGCCGAGGTCCTCGACATGCCGATCGAGGAGGCGTCGGAGTTCTTCGAGGCGATCCCGGCGATCCGCAGGCACCTGGCGACCCTGGTCGACGTGGGGCTCGGGTACGTGCGGCTCGGTCAGCCGGCGCCCACCCTCTCCGGTGGCGAGGCGCAGCGCGTCAAGCTCGCCAGCGAGCTGCAGAAGCGGTCGACCGGCCGGACCGTCTACGTGCTGGACGAGCCGACCACGGGGCTGCATTTCGAGGATGTGCGCAAGCTGCTCGGCGTGCTGCACAGCCTGGTCGACAAGGGCAACACGGTGATCGTGATCGAGCACAACCTGGATGTGATCAAGACCGCGGACTGGATCATCGACATGGGTCCCGAGGGCGGCTCGGGCGGTGGCGCGGTGGTCGTCGCGGGCTCCCCCGAACAGGTGGTTCTGGTCGAGGCCAGCCACACCGGCGCGTTCCTCCGCACGTTGCTCCCGACCGGGCAGCCGCGCGGGCTACTACCCTGACCGGCCATGGAGCACACTCGCTGGCTGGACGCCGAGCAGCAGCAGCACTGGCGCGCGTACATCGATGGCTCCTCGCGGCTGCTCGAACGGCTGGAGCGGGTCCTGCGAGACTGCCACGGCCTGTCCATGCCGGAGTACGAGATCCTGGTCCGGCTGTCCGAGGCGCCGGACCGCCAGCTGCGGATGGCCGAGCTCGCCGACGCGGTGAGCCTGTCCCGCAGCCGGCTGTCGCACACCATCGCAAGGCTCGAGGTGGCGGAGCTGGTCTGCCGGCGTGGGGTGGAAGCCGACGGGCGGGGCGTCGTCGCGGTGCTCACCGAGGCCGGTTACGTGAAGCTCGACGCCGCCTCGCACGAGCACGTGCAGTCGGTCCGGCAGTACTTCATCGACGTCGTGCCGGCGGAGGATCTGGCCGTGATCGGCCGGGTCTTCCAGACCGTCTCGGAGACGATCATCGGAACGAGGCGGCCCGGGAACTGCTGCTGACAGGGCCGCCTGCTGCCCGGGCTGCCGTCGGCGGCCCGTCGTAGGCTCGACCGGTGGCCGACCCGTCGACGTACCGCCCCCCGGCAGGCACCGTGCCGGACGGACCCGGCGTGTACCGGTTCCGGGACGAGCACCGGCGGGTGATCTACGTCGGGAAGGCCAAGAGCCTGCGCAGCCGGTTGTCGTCCTACTTCCAGGACCTGGGCAACCTGCACCCCCGGACCCGGCAGATGGTCACGACGGCGGCCAGCGTCGAGTGGACCGTGGTGTCCACCGAGGTCGAGGCGCTGCAGCTGGAGTACACCTGGATCAAGGAGTTCGACCCGCGGTTCAACGTCAAGTACCGCGATGACAAGAGCTACCCGAGCCTGGCGGTCACCCTGCACGAGGAGTATCCGCGGCTCCAGGTCATGAGAGGCCCGAAACGCCCCGGTGTGCGGTATTTCGGCCCGTACTCGCACGCGTGGGCGATTCGTGAGACCCTCGACCTGATGCTCCGGGTCTTCCCGGCCCGGACGTGCTCCGCCGGGGTGTTCCGGCGGGCTCACCAGATCGGTCGGCCCTGCCTGCTCGGGGACATCGGGAAGTGCTCCGCGCCCTGCGTGGGCCGGGTCAGCGTCGAGCAGCACCGCCGGATCGTCGAGGACTTCTGCGCCTTCATGTCGGGGCGCACGGAGCAGTTCGTCCGCCGGCTGGAGAAGGACATGGCCGCCGCGGCCGCCGAGCTGGAGTTCGAGCGGGCGGCCCGGATCCGGGACGACATCGCCGCGTTGCGCCGGGCGACGGAGCGGAACGCGGTGGTCCTCGGCGACGGCACCGACGCCGACGTGGTGGCCTTCGCCGAGGACGGGCTGGAGGCCGCCGTGCAGGTCTTCCACGTCCGCGGTGGCCGGGTGCGGGGGCAGCGCGGCTGGGTGGTCGACAAGGTGGAGGAGGTCACCACCGCGGACCTCGTCGAGCATTTCCTGGTCCAGTTCTACGGCGGCGAGTACGCCGAGGACGTGCCCCGCGAGGTGCTGGTCCCGCAGCTGCCGGCCGACGTGGAGCCGCTCAGCGAGTGGCTGGTGGCGCGGCGCGGTGCCCAGGTGTCGCTGCGGGTGCCGCTGCGGGGTGACAAGCGGGCGCTGTACGAGACGGTGCAGCGCAACGCGGACCAGGCGTTCACCCAGCACAAGCTTCACCGGGCAGCAGACCTGGGCGCGCGGTCGCGCGCGTTGCAGGAGATCCAGGACGCTCTCGGCCTGCCCGACGCCCCGTTGCGGATCGAGTGCTTCGACGTCTCGCACGTGCAGGGCACCAACGTGGTCGCCAGCATGGTGGTCTTCGAGGACGGCCTGGCCCGGCGGAGCGAGTACCGCCGGTTCGCCGTGCGCGGTGACCTCGGCGCCGATGACACGGCGTGGATCGAGGAGACCATCCGCCGCCGGTTCGCCCGGCACCGGAGCGAGCGGGGCGAGGAGGACGGGGAGGACGAGGAGGAGCCGGCGAAGGCCGGTGACGGTCGACGGCGAAGGTTCGCCTACCCACCGAACCTCGCCGTCGTCGACGGTGGCGCACCGCAGGTCGCGGCCGCCGCGCGGGCCCTCGCCGAGCTCGGCATCGTCGAGGTCGGCCTCGCCGGCCTGGCGAAGAGGCTGGAGGAGGTCTGGCTCCCCGACGAGGACGACCCGGTGATCCTGCCCCGCGCGTCCGAGGGGCTCTACCTGCTGCGGCGGATCCGGGATGAGGCGCACCGTTTCGCCATCACCTATCACCGGGCAAAACGGTCCCGGGCGATGACCATCTCGACGTTGGACCCGGTGGCCGGTCTCGGCGACGCCCGGCGCCGGGCCCTGCTCAGCCACTTCGGCTCGGTGCGCAGGCTCCGGCTGGCGACGGTCGAGGAGATCATGGTGGTGCCCGGGGTCGGACGCCGTACCGCCGAGGCGGTGCACGCCGCCCTGCGGGGTCCGGCGGCGGAGCTGGAGCCGGCGGTCGACCCGACCACCGGCGAGATCGTGGAGTCGGACGAGTGAACGGGGAGCACGTGAACGGGGAGACGCAGTGACGGCGGCGAGCGGGGCCGGGCTGGATGTGGTCATCGTCAGCGGGTTGTCCGGCGCCGGCCGGAGCACCGCGGCGAAGTGCCTGGAGGACCTGGGCTACTTCGTGGTCGACAACCTGCCACCTGAGCTGATCGCGACCATGGTGGACCTGGGCAGCCGCTCGGACGGCGCGGTCACGAAGATCGCCGTGGTGATGGACGTCCGCAGCCGGGCGTTCTCCGCCGACCTGCAGGAGGTGATCATCGACCTCGACCGGCGTGGCCACGGTCCGAAGGTGCTCTTCCTGGATGCCTCCGATGAGGTCCTGATCCGCCGGTTCACCAGCGTGCGTCGGGCGCATCCGCTGGCCGACCGGATCGCCGACGGGCTGGCCGCCGAACGCGCCCTGCTGGCCGGCCTGCACGGCGAGGCCGACGTGGTCATCGACACCACCACCCTGAACGTGCACGAGCTGCGGGCCAAGATCGAGGCAGCGTTCGGGGAGGCGACCCAGCCACCGATGCGGGCGACCGTGCTGTCCTTCGGCTACAAGTACGGGGTGCCGCTCGATGCCGACCTCGTGGTCGACATGCGCTTCCTCCCGAATCCGCACTGGATTCCCGAGTTGCGGCCGCAGACGGGCGAGCACCCGCAGGTGCGCGACTACGTGCTGAGCCAGGCCGGCGCCGCGGAGTTCCTCGACCGCTACCACGAGCTCCTGCGGCTGGTTGGGGCGGGCTACCTCCGGGAGGGCAAGCGGTACCTCACGCTCGCCGTGGGGTGCACGGGTGGCAAGCACCGCTCGGTGGCGATCGCCACCGAGCTGGCTCGCCGGCTGGACGCCGACGGCGTGCGCACCAAGGTCGTGCACCGGGACCTGGGCCGAGAGTGAGCCGACCGGCCGCCGTCGTCGCCGACGTCAGTGCGGTGGTGGACGCCCGTGGTCTGATATCAGCGGCGACCGCGCTGGGCGCCGCGCCGGTCCTCGAACCGGTGGCGGCCGGCGACGGGACGCCGCGCCACGATCCCGCGCGGCTGGCCGCAGCCTTCGCGCGGGTGTTCAACGGGGATGTACATCACGGGGAGGGAACCTGATGGCGATGACGCCGACGGTCAAGGACGAGTTGTCGCGGGTCAGCGTGAGCAAGACCTGCTGCCGCAAGTCCGAGGTGTCCGCGCTGTTGCGGTTCGCGGGCGGCCTGCACATTGTCGGCGGCCGGGTTGTGGTGGAGGCCGAGCTGGACACCGGGTCGGTGGCCCGCCGGCTGCGACGGGACATCGGTGAGGTGTTCGGCCACACCACGGACGTACACGTGCTCGCGGGCGGTGGGCTCCGGAGGGGTAACCGGTACGTCATCCGGGTGGCCCGCGACGGCGAGGGACTGGCCCGGCAGGCCGGGTTGCTGGACCTGCGCGGCCGGCCGGTGCGGGGCCTGCCGCCGCAGGTGGTCTCCGGCGGCATCTGTGACGCCGTCGCCGCGTGGCGGGGCGCCTTCCTCGCCCACGGCTCGCTGACCGAGCCGGGGCGGTCGTCCTCGCTGGAGATCACCTGCCCGGGGCTGGAGGCCGCGCAGGCGCTGGTCGGCGCGGCCCGCCGGATGGGGATCACGGCCAAGGCCCGGGAGGTCCGGGGGGTCGACCGGGTGGTCATCCGGGACGGTGACGCGATCGGGGCGCTGCTTGCCAGACTCGGCGCGCATGAGAGCGTGCTGGCCTGGGAGGAGCGCCGGATGCGGCGAGAGGTGCGGGCCACCGCCAACCGGCTGGCCAACTTCGACGACGCCAACCTCCGCCGGTCCGCCCGGGCGGCCATCGCGGCGGGGGCGCGGGCACGGCGGGCGCTGGAGATCCTGGGCGAGCGGGCACCGCAGCACCTGCTGGCGGCCGGGCAGCTCCGGCTGGCGCACACCCAGGCGTCGTTGGAGGAGCTGGGGCAGCTCGCCGACCCACCGCTGACCAAGGACGCCGTCGCGGGGCGGATCCGGCGGCTGCTGGCCCTTGCCGACAAGCGGGCCGCGGATCTCGGCATACCGGACACCGAGGCGTACGTCACACCGGAGATGCTGATCCCGTAGGCGGACCCGGGCCGACCCGTGGATCACGGTGGGCGCGGGCAGGATCGCAACCTGACGCCAACCGAACACCAACCGTGTCCCGCGCACCAGCACGCCGGATCCAGGACAACGCCGAGTAGATTGCGCGGTGCCGGCTGTATCCGCATCAGGCCCGCCTGTTCGGCGTCTCGCTGGGCCATGGCCGGCGGAGACGATCGAGAGAAGGGCACGTCGTCGATGAAAGTCGGAGTCGTCAGAGAGGCGGCACCGGGCGAGACTCGGGTCGCCCTGGTTCCTGAGGTGGTCGGTCGGGTCCAGTCAGCCGGGCACGAGGTCCTGGTCGAGGAGGGTGCCGGCGCCCGGGCGTTGTGGGACGACGACGCCTACCGGGACGCCGGCGCGAGCGTGCACCCCGCCGGCGAGCTCTACCGCGAGGCGGAGGTGTTGCTCCAGGTCCGTCCGCCGTCGCCGGAGGCCCTGGACCGGATGCGCCCGGGGCAGACGGTCCTCGGCATGCTCGAACCGCTGCATCAGCCGGAGCTGGTCGGCCGGCTGGCCGCGGCTGGGGTCACCGCGGTCAGCCTGGACATGCTGCCGCGCACCCTCAGCCGGGCGCAGACCATGGACGCGCTGTCCTCGCAGGCCAACGTCGCCGGCTACAAGGCGGTGCTGGTCGCGGCGGCGGCGTACGGCCGGTACTTCCCGATGCTGATGACGGCGGCCGGCACCAGCCAGCCGGCCCGGGTGCTGGTGCTCGGTGCCGGCGTCGCCGGGTTGCAGGCGATCGGGACCGCGCGCCGGCTCGGTGCGGTGGTCACCGGGTACGACATCCGACCGGAGACCCGGACCGAGATCGAGTCGGTGGGTGGCAGGTACCTCGACCTCGGGGACGTCGCCGGTGCCGGTGGCGGCACCGGCGGGTACGCCCGGGCGCTCACCACCGAGGAGCAGCAGGCCCAGCGGGCCGCGCTGGAGGCGCGGCTCACCGAGTTCGACATCCTGATCACCACGGCGCAGGTGCCGGGGCGGCGTCCGCCGCTGCTGGTCACCAGCGACGGGGTACGCCGGCTGCGTTCGGGGTCGGTCGTCGTGGACATGGCCGCCGGCCCGCTCGGCGGCAACGTCGAGGGGTCGGTGCCGGACCAGACCGAGGTGTGCCCCGGTGGGATCACGATCATCGGTGCCGGCGCGCTGCCGGCGACCGTGCCGATGGCCGCCTCGACCGCGTACGCCCGCAACATCACCGCACTGCTCGCCCACCTCAGCCGCGACGGCAAGCTGGTCCTCGACCTGGCGGACGACGTGCAGGTGGGGGTCGTGATCACGCACAACGGTGCGGTGGTCCACCCGACGGTCCGCGACCTCGTCTCCGCGCCCGCCGATGCCGAAGGAGGCGCCTCATGAGCGGCGGCCTGCTGTTCGACTTCACCATCTTCGTGCTCAGCGTGCTGGTCGGGTTCGAGGTGATCAGCAAGGTTCCGGCCACCCTGCACACCCCACTGATGTCGGGTGCCAACTCCATTCACGGGGTGGTCCTGGTCGGCGCCATCCTGATCACGGCGGGGGCCACCGGCCCGGTCGGATACCTGATCGGGTTCGTCGCCACCGCCTTCGCGGCGGCGAACGTCGTGGGCGGTTACGTGGTCACCGACCGGATGTTGCAGATGTTCCGCGCCCGCCGGCGGCCCGAGCCCGCGGCGGCGGCGGCGACCGAGCGGACCAGCGCCGGGCAGGGGTCGTGATGAGGAGCTTCGAGACGGCGTTGCACCTGGTGT
The DNA here is from genome assembly GCA_016201065.1 of Actinomycetota bacterium. GTDB lineage: Bacteria > Actinomycetota > Actinomycetes > Mycobacteriales > JACQDL01 > JACQDL01. The sequence continues at coordinate 74,042 of JACQDL010000057.1, read as the reverse complement.
ACCTCGCCGCGGCGACCTGTTTCGTACTCGGGCTGCACATGATGAACTCGCCGGCGAGCGCCCGGCGGGGCAACCTGCTCTCGGCCGGTGGCATGGCCGCGGCCGTGCTCGCCGCCCTGGTCGCGGTGGTGCGCCACGGCGCCGGCACCGGCGTTGGTGCGGTCGTCCTCGTCGCCGGGCTCGCCGTCGGCGGGTTGGGCGGCCTGTACGCGGCCCGGTCGGTGCAGATGACCGCGATGCCGCAGCTGGTCAGCCTGTTCAACGCCGTCGGTGGTGGCGCGGCGGCCCTGTTGGCGATCAACGACGCACTCCATGCCGGATCTCATGGGCTGGGCAGGAGCATCGCGGTGGCGGTCGGGCTGGATGTGATCATCGGGTCGGTCACGTTCACCGGATCGCTGGTCGCGGCCGGCAAACTGCAGGGCATCGTGCCCGGCAAGCCGATCGTCTTCCCCGGCTCCCGGGTGGTCAACGCGGTGCTCGTCGCGACGTTCCTGACCGGCGCCGGGCTGCTCGTCGCCGACCAGAGCAACCGGCTGGCGCTGGCGATGCTCGCGCTGGCCGCGCTGGCCTTCGGCGTCACCATGGTGCTGCCGATCGGCGGTGCCGACATGCCGGTGGTCATCTCGCTGCTCAACGCGTTCACCGGCACCGCGGTGGCGATGGCCGGGTTCGTCATCGGCAACACGGTGCTGATCATCGCGGGGGCGCTGGTCGGGGCCTCCGGTGGCATCCTCACCAAGCTGATGGCCGACGCGATGAACCGGTCGATCATGAACATCATCGTGGGCGGCTTCGGCACCGGCGATGGCGGTCCGGCCACCGTGGTCGCCGGCGGTGTGCAGGTCCGCGAGGTCGCCGTCGATGACGTGGCGATCCAGCTCGCCTACGCCAGCAAGGTGATCATCGTCCCCGGCTACGGGCTCGCCGCCGCGCAGGCCCAGCACGAGGTCGCGGAGCTGGCGCAGCTGTTGGAGCGGCGCGGCATCGAGGTCAGCTACGGCATCCACCCGGTGGCGGGGCGGATGCCCGGGCACATGAACGTGCTGCTCGCCGAGGCGAACGTGCCCTACCCGCTGCTGAAGGAGATGGAGGAGATCAACCCGGAGTTCGGCCGGACCGACGTGGCCCTGGTCGTCGGCGCGAACGACGTGACCAACCCGGCGGCCCGCCGTTCCGGCACGGCGATCTCCGGCATGCCGATCCTCGACGTGGACCACGCCAAGAGCGTGATCGTCATCAAGCGGTCGATGGGGCACGGGTACGCGGGTATCGACAACGAGCTGTACACCGCACCGAACACCGGGATGTTCTTCGCCGACGCCAAGGCCGGTCTGGCCGGCCTGACCGCCGCGGTGAAGACCCTGGTGGGGTGAGTTCCGGAGGTGTCGGGTGACCGGGCCGCCCACCGCACCGGGTCCTTCGGCCTGGTGAGGCGGGCGGCCCGGTCCACCAGGTCCGGCCACCGGCCAGTTAGGGTGCTCGCGTGGCGATGAGGCCAGGACGGTTGCCCAAGTTCCGTCGGCTCGGCTCCGGCGGGCGTACTAGCTGAGGAGTGCATGTGACCATTCGCGTCGGCATCAACGGATTCGGTCGCATTGGCCGCAACTACTGGCGCGCCGTTCGGGCGAGCAACCGCGACATCGAGATCGTGGCGTTCAACGACCTCGGTGATGTCGCGACGATGGCGCATCTGCTGAAGTACGACAGCGTGCTCGGCACCCTCCCGCATGAGGTGCGGGTGACCGGCGAGGGGATCGAGGTCGGCGGGGCGACCATCCGGGCGCTGGCCGAGCGGGACCCGGCGAAGCTGCCGTGGAAGGACCTCGGCGTCGATGTCGTGATCGAGTCGACCGGCTTCTTCACCGACGGCAACGCCGCCCGCAAGCACATCGAGGGTGGGGCCAAGAAGGTCATCATCTCGGCACCGGCCCAGAACGAGGACGTCACCGTCGTGATGGGGGTCAACGACTCGGCGTACGACGCGCAGCAGCACACGGTCATCTCCAACGCCTCCTGCACGACGAACTGCCTGGCCCCGATGGCGAAGGTGCTCAACGACGAGTTCGGCATCGTCCGCGGCCTGATGACCACCATCCACGCCTACACCCAGGACCAGAACCTCCAGGACGCCCCGCACAAGGACCTGCGCCGGGCGCGGGCCGCCGCGCTGAACATCGTGCCAACCTCCACCGGCGCGGCGAAGGCGATCGGGCTGGTGCTCCCCGAGCTCAACGGCAAGCTCGACGGGTACGCGCTGCGGGTCCCGGTGCCGACCGGGTCGGCCACCGACCTGACCGTCACGGTGGGTCGGGACACCAGCGCCGCGGAGGTCAACGAGGCGTTCCTGGCCGCCGCCGGGGCCGGGCTCGCCGGGTACCTGCGCTACACCGCCGACCCGATCGTGTCGACCGACATCGTCAACGACCCGTCCTCGTGCGTCTTCGACTCCGGCCTGACCAAGGTGATCGGCGACCAGGTCAAGATCGTCGGCTGGTACGACAACGAGTGGGGCTACTCCAACCGGCTCGTCGACGTCACCGCGCTGGTGGCCGGCGCGCTGTGAGGACCGTCGCCGAGCTGATCAAGGAGGGCGTGGCGGGCCGGCGGGTGCTGGTCCGCTCCGACCTCAATGTGCCGCTCGCCGGGGAGCGGATCACCGACGACGGGCGGATCCGGGCCAGCCTTCCGGTGCTGCGGGCGCTGTCCGACGCCGGCGCGCGGGTGGTCGTCTGCGCCCACCTGGGTCGGCCGAAGGGGGCCCCGGAGCCGCGGTACTCGCTGCGTCCGGTCGCCGACCGGCTCCAGGAGCTGCTCGACCGGCCGGTCCGGTTCGCCACCGACACGGTCGGCGCGGCCGCCCGCGCCGCGGTGGCCGAGATGGCCGACGGTGACGTGACGCTGTGCGAGAACGTCCGTTTCGAGCCGGGCGAGACCAGCCGGGACGACGCGGTCCGCGGCGAGCTGGCCCGGCAGTACGCGGCGCTCGCGGATGCCTTCGTCCAGGACGCCTTCGGCGCGGTGCACCGCAGGCACGCATCCGTCTACGACGTCGCCCGGCTGCTCCCGAACTACGCCGGCGACCTCGTGCTGCGCGAGGTGGAGGTGCTGCGCGGGCTGGCGAGCGGGCCGGTGCCGCCGTACGTCGTGGTCCTGGGCGGCTCGAAGGTGTCCGACAAGCTCGGGGTCATCGAGGCGTTGCTGCCGAAGGTGGACCGGTTGCTGGTCGGCGGCGGGATGTGCTTCACCTTCCTGGCGGCGCAGGGGCATCCGGTCGGCGGTTCGCTGCTGGAGTCCGACCTGGTGGCGACCTGCCGTGGCCTGCTGGAGCGGGCCGGTGACCGGCTGGTGCTCCCCACCGATGTGGTCGTGGCCGCGGAGGTCAGTGCCGGCGCGACGACCCGGACGGTGCCCGCCGACGCGATCCCGGAGGGGGACAAGGGGCTGGACATCGGCCCTCAGACCGTCGCCCGGTTCGCGGCGGAGGTCGCCCATGCCGGCACGGTGTTCTGGAACGGTCCGATGGGGGTGTTCGAGGTTGCCCCGTTCGCGGCCGGCACCAAGGGCGTCGCCGACGCGGTGGCCGCCTGCCCCGGGATGACGGTGGTCGGCGGTGGCGACTCCGCTGCGGCCGTCCGCCAGCTCGGGGTGGACGAGGCGGCGTTCGGCCACATCTCCACCGGTGGTGGGGCATCTCTGGAGTTCCTGGAAGGCAAGAGCCTGCCGGGCATCTCGGTACTGGAGGATTGAGTGGGCAAGGCCGCTTCCCGCGGGCCGGCCCGGCGGCCGCTGATCGCCGGCAACTGGAAGATGAACCTCAACCACCTGGAGGCGATCGCGCTCGTCCAGAAGATCGTGTTCAGCCTCCGCGAAGCGGTCTTCGACCTGATCGAGGTCGTGGTCCTGCCACCGTTCGTGGACCTGCGCAGCGTGCAGACGCTCATCGACGGGGACAGGCTCCCGATGGGGTACGGCGCGCAGGACGTCTCGGCGCACGCGTCGGGGGCGTACACCGGTGAGATCAGCGCGTCGATGCTCGCCAAGCTCGGCTGCTCCTACGTGGTGGTCGGGCACTCCGAGCGCCGGGAGCACCACGGTGAGGACGACCGGCTGGTCAACGCCAAGGTGAAGGCGGCCTACCAGCACGGGATCACGCCGATCCTGTGCGTCGGCGAGCGGCTGGACGTCCGGGAGGCGGGCGGGCAGGTCGAGCACTGCCTGGGTCAGCTCACCGCGGCGCTGGCCAGGGTGTCGGCGGAGCAGGCCCGCACCCTGGTCGTCGCCTACGAGCCGGTCTGGGCGATCGGCACCGGTAAGGTCGCCACCCCGCAGGACGCCCAGGAGGTCTGCGCGGCGATCCGGGGCCGGCTGGCCGACAGCTACGGCCGGGAGGTCGCGGACGCGATGCGGATCCTCTACGGCGGCTCGGTGAAGGCCGACAGCACCGCCGGCATCCTCGCCCAGCCGGACGTTGACGGTGCGCTGGTCGGTGGCGCGAGCCTGTCCGGCGAGGAGTTCGCGACCATCTGCGGTGTCGCCGCCGAGGTTGTCAGCGCATCGTGACCGCGGTCCGGGCGGTGGCGGTGACGCTGCTGCTGGTGGTCTCCGGCTGCCGGGTGGGGGTGCACTCCCCGGCGAGCGGAGCCGGCGCGACCAGCGGCAACCTCGGCCTGACCGGCGTCCGGGCACCGTCGGAGACGGCCGGCGGCACCCTGCGCCTGGTTGCCGGTCCGATCGCCAGCCTCGACCCGACCCGGTCGTACCAGTACGGCAGCTGGAACTTCATGCGCCTGTACACCCGGCAGCTCGTCACCTTCGCCCCCCGCCCCGGTCCCGCGGGGGCGGGGGTGGTGCCGGACCTCGCGGCCAGTCTCGGCCGGGTCAGCAACGGCGGGCGGAGCTGGACCTACACCCTGCGGACCGGCATCCGGTTCGAGAACGGGCAGCCGATCACCGCCGTGGACGTCAAGTACGGCATCGAGCGGGCCTTCGCCGCCGGGACACTCGCCGGCGGCCCGAGCTGGCTGGTCCAGCTCCTCGACAACCCGAAGGACCCGTTCCCCGGGCCGTACCAGGACAAGGACCTGCACAAGGGTGGCCTCGCCGCGATCACGACCCCGGATGCGCGGACCGTGGTCTTCCGGCTGACCAAGCCGTTCGCGGACTTCGACCGGGTGCTCGCACTGCCGGACGCCAGCCCGGTGCCGGCGGCGCTGGACACCGGCAAGGACTACGGCGCGAAGCCGGTCTCCTCGGGTCCCTACCGCTTCGCTGGTCCCTACCACCCCACGATCACCACGACCACCACCGGTACGGCGTCCCACGGAACCGTCGTGCTGGTCCGCAACACCCAGTGGGACCGGCGAACGGACCTGGTCCGCACCGCCCTACCGGACCGGATCGAGCTCGTGGTGGGTCTGACCCCGACCGAGCGGGACGCGCGGCTGCGGGACGGCGGCGCTGACCTGGACATCACCGGATCGGGCCTGCAGCCGGACTCGGTCGCGAGCACGCTGCGCGACCGGGACCTCGCGGCCCGGACCGACAACCCGATCAACAGCAGCCTGCGGATGCTGGCGCTGCCGGCGACGGTGGCACCGATGCGCAACCCGCACTGCCGGTACGCCGTGCAGTACGCGGTCGACAAGGCCGCCATCAAGGACGGGCTCGGCGGGGACTACGGCGCGACCCTGGCCACCTCGCTGTGGCCGCGCACCCTGCCGGGCTATCCGGCCAGCGCGCCGTTCCCGAGCGGCGAGGGGAACCACGGCGACCTTGCCCGGGCCCGCGGTGAGCTCGCGGCGTGCGGGCATCCCGGCGGGTTCAGCACCAGGATCGCCACCGTGGGTTCCGGCCGGAGCCTGCGGATCGCCCAGGAGGTCAGCACGGCGCTGGCCCGGGTCGGCATCGAGGCGGAGGTGCGACCGTTCCCGGAGGAGGTCTTCCTGACCTCCGGTGCCGGCGCGCCGAAGGCGATCGCTGACGGCGGGTACGGGATCGTGGTGGTGAGCTGGTCGGCGGACTTCCCGTCGCTGGCGGCGTTCCTCCCGCCGCTGCTGGACAGCCGCAACACGGCGTCGCTGGGCAACACCAACTACGCCCAGCTCTCCGACCTCGGCCTGGCGCGGCTGGCCGACTCGGCCGCGGGTGAGGTCGACCCGGTGGTGGCTGGCGAGCTGTGGCGTCGGGTCAACGCGGTGGCGATGCAGCGGGCCGGCTACGTGCCGTTGGTCGAGGACAAGGTCGTGCTCCTCACCAGCGCCCGGGTGCGCAACGCCTACGTGCAGGTCGTCTGGGGCAACCACGACCTCGTCTCGGTCGGCGTGGCGTGAGCGAAGAGTGCCGACCGCGGCCAGCGGGGTGCCCGCGGGGGGTAGCCTGTGGTGTCCACACCATCGGAGAGGCGTGACTTGCGGCGATGACTCTCGGCTTGTCGATCGTTCTGGTGCTTTCGAGCGTGCTGCTCGTGGTCCTGGTCCTGCTGCACCGCGGCAAGGGCGGCGGCCTGTCGTCGATGTTCGGCGGCTCGATGTCCTCCTCGCTGTCCGGCTCGTCCGTGGTGGAGAAGAACCTCGACCGGATGACCCTGGTCACCGGCCTGCTCTGGACCGCCTGCATCGTGGCGCTCGGCCTGCTGGAGAAGGCCGGCTAGCTCCGTGCGGGTGGCCGTCCGCCCGGGCCGGGCCGGCCATCGCGTAGCGTTACCCCATGAGCTCCCCTGACCGCTGGAGCGCCCGGACGTTGTCTGGAAGTTGCCCGTAGGGGCCGCGCCACTGGTGTGGTGGGGGGTTGCCGCGGCGAGTCGCGGCGGCCACCCACGGCGGGTCCCGCGGGAGTCGTGAAGACCGGTCAAAGGAGCACACACCGTGGCAGGTGGCAACGCCATCAAGGGCACGCGGGTCGGCGCGGGTCCGATGGGGGAGGCCGAGCGAGGCGAGTCGGCACCGCGTCGTCGGGTCCAGTTCTGGTGCGTCAACGGACATGAGGTCCGGCCTTCCTTCGCTCTCGAAGCAATGGTCCCGGAGAGCTGGGACTGCCCGCAGTGCGGTTTCCCGGCGGGACCGGATCGCAGCAGCCCACCGGCGCCGTTGCGGAACGAGCCGTACAAGACCCATCTCGCGTACGTCAAGGAACGCCGGACCGACGCGGAGGGTGCCGCGATCCTTGAGGAGGCGCTCGCCAAGCTGCGGGCCCGCCGCGGCGAGCGGTAGGCTGGTCCGGGCACCGGTCGCGGTGAGGGTCTCGTGCCGACCGGTGCCCGCCCCAGCTCACCGGGACTCCTACCTCACTGGGACTCACGGCTCACTGGGACTCCCGGCTCGCTGGGACTCCCAGGTCGCTGGGACCGCTAGCTGACCGGGAGCCGGGCCAGCCCGGTCGGAAGCTTGCTGGCGGCCGCCCGGTCCAGCAGCCACAGTGTGCGGTTCAGCCCGGTGGCGCCGGCGGCGGGAAGCTGCACCTCGCCGGCACCGCCGAGGGCCAGGGCGACCGCGCTGGCCTTGTCGGCACCGGCCGCGACCAGCCACACCTCAGCAGCTGACCGGATCGCCCGGAAACCGAGCGTCAACCGGGTCGGCGGCGGTTTGGGGCAGCCCCGCACCGCGATCACGGCCCGCTGGTCGTGCGCGGCCGGGGACTCGGGGAAGATCGAGGCCGTGTGCCCCTCCTCGCCGACGCCGAGCAACAGCACGTCGAAGCGGGGCACGTCGCCATGGTGGTCACGGCCGGCCGCCGTGGCGAGCTCGGTGGCGTACGCCTCGGCCGCCTCCTCCGGGTCACCGCTGAACGGGCCGTCAGCCGCGGGCAGCGGATGGACCCGCGCCGGGTCCATCGCCACGGCGTCCAGCAGGGCCGCGCGGGCCTGCACGTCGTTGCGCTCGGCGGAGCTGGCCGGCAGCCATCGCTCGTCACCCCACCACACCTCGACCCGCTGCCAGTCGACCGCATCGCGCGCCGGGCTCGCGTGCAGTTCCCGCAGCGTCTGGATGCCCACCCGACCGCCGGTGAGCACGATCGACGCACCGCCTCGGGCGGCCTGGGCGTCCACCAGTCGGGTCACCAGCCGGGCGGCGACCGCCTTGGCCAGCAGGTCGGCGGAGCTGTGCACGACGACCTCGGGACGGCTCATGGCGCCGGCCGGTCCCGCCGTGCCCCGGCGGTCCTGCTCGGCCCGGCAGGTTCGGGGGTGGCGGTCTGCTGCATCGGGTCGTGCCAGATGTGGACCCGGGTCGGCGGCCGGTTGGTCAGGTCGGCCAGACCGAATGCCGCGCCCAGCGCCTCACCGTAGGGCTGGTCGGCGTCGAGATGGCGGAGCTCCTCGGCGAGCAGGTCGCCGAGGTCACGCTCGGCCCGCGGGGAGGTGGAGTCGGCGGCGCCGGCCCGCTGCAGCACGACATGGTCACCGTTGGACCGGCACAGCAGGAGGTCGTGGGTGTCCTCCAGCCCGATCCGGACGCCGTCGATGCCGTATCCCTCGCCGGCCTGCACCGACACCGGTGTGGCGAGCCGGCTGCTGAGCCACCCGGCCAGCAGCAGCGCGCTCGGGTCGGTGTCGCCGCCCTGCACCGAGGCTGCCGTGGGCCGGCACCGCAGCGTGTCGAAGGCGCTGGCGAGATCGGAGCGCCACGCGGTGGTCCGGGTCCAGGCCAGGTCGGTGTCACCCGGCGCGTAGTCGTTGGCCCGCAACGCCAGGGCGGCCCGCGGGTCGGCGGCGAGGCTGGAGTCGGTCACCCGGCGGTCGGCGAGCACGCCGAGCGGGTCGTGGGCGATGAGGTCCGGGGGCTGCGCGTGCCACCAGGTGACGACCGGCGCGTCCGGTGCGAGCAGTGGGAGCACCACCGACTCGGCGTGCAGACCGAGCCGGCCGTACATCCGCATCACCACCGCCTCGCCCGGTCCCAGCCGGCCACCGATCGTCACCTCGGCGTCGAGCCGCGGTACCGGCGTCTCGATCTGCCGGCGGATCACGATCAGCAACCGCAGGGGGTGCGCCTGGGCGGCCCGGGCCGCCGCCTCCTCGGCCTCGTGGACGTCCTTCTCGTCGACGACGACAACCAGCGTCAGAACGCATCCGGAGGTCATCGAACCGCCGCTGCGCCGTTCCGCGGCGAGCGCCTTGACCACGGCCGTCCCGGAGGTGTCCCACAGGGTGGTCATGGCCGCCGCCACCGTCGACCGTGCCGACCGAGCATCTGATCGGCCTCCTTCGGCCCCCACTCGCCGGCCCGGTACTGGAACGGCTGCGTGCCGGTCCAGAACTCCTCCAGCGGATCGATGACCCGCCACGACGCCTCGACCTCGTCGTTACGCGGGAACAGCGTCGCGTCGCCGAGCAGGACGTCCAGCAGCAGCCGCTCGTAGGCCTCCGGGCTCGACTCGGTGAACTGCTCGCCGTAGAGGAAGTCCATCGCGACGTCGCGGACCTCCATCGTGGAGCCCGGCACCTTCGAGCCGAACTTCATCGTGACACCCTCGTCCGGCTGGACCCGGATCACGAGCTGGTTGTGCCCGAGCTCCTCGGTGTCCGTCGCCACGAACGGCAGGTGCGGGGCCTGCCGGAACACCACCGCGATCTCGGTGACCCGCCTGGGTAGCCGCTTTCCGGTCCGCAGGTAGAAGGGAACCCCCGCCCACCGGCGGGTGCCGAGGCCGAGGCGGACCGCGGCGAAGGTCTCGGTGGTCGACTCGGCCGGGACGTCCTTCTCCTGGAGGTAGCCGTTCACCCGCTCGCCGGCCAGCCACCCCTGGGCGTACTGGCCGCGTACCGCGGCGTCGGCCAGGTCACGTGGCAGCGTGATGGCCCGCAGCACCTTGAGCTTCTCGGTGCGGATCGCGTCCGCGGTGAACTCCACCGGTTCCTCCATGGCGGTCAGCGCCAGAAGCTGGAGGAGGTGGTTCTGCAGGACATCCCGGGCGGCGCCGGTCCGGTCGTAGAAGGCGGCGCGGCTCTCGATCCCGACATCCTCGGCCATGGTGATCTGGACCGAGTCGACGTAGTTGGCGTTCCACACGGGCTCGAACAGGGTGTTGGCGAACCGCAGGGCGAGCAGGTTCTGGACGGTCTCCTTGCCGAGGTAGTGGTCGATCCGGAACACGTCAGGTGCCGTGAACACGTCGTCCACCAGGGCGTTCAGCTCCCGACTGGAGTCCAGGTCGTGGCCGAACGGCTTCTCCACGACGACCCGACGCCAGCCGCCCGACCTGTCGTTGTCGGCCATCCCGGTGCGGGCGAGCTGCCGGAGCACGACCGGGAACATCGTGGGTGGCACGGACAGGTAGAACGCCGCGTTGCCCCGGATGCCGTGACTGTCCCGCAGCTGGCCGAGGGTGGCCGCCAGCTGATCGAACGCGGCGTCGTCATCGAAGGCGCCCGGCACGAACTTGATGTTGCCGATCAGCCGCCGCCAGACGTCCTGCCGCCACGGCGTCCGGGAGTGTTCCCGGGCGGCGTTCTTCGCGACGTCCTCGAAGGCGCCGTGGTCCCAGTCCCGGCGGGCGAAGCCCAGCAGCACGAAGTCGGTCGGCAGCAGGCCACGGTTGGCCAGGTCGTACACCGCGGGGATGAGCTTCTTGCGGGCCAGGTCTCCGGTGACCCCGAAGACGACCAGCGCGCATGGTTCAGGGACCCGGGGCAGCCGCCGGTCCCGGGGGTCGCGGAGCGGGTTGGTGTGCGGGAGGTCCGCGGCCCGCTGCCGGTTCACTGCACCGCCGCCAGCAGCCGGGCGATACCGGCTGCCCGGTCGTTGAGGTGCAGCCGCAGCACCGGGTAGCCGCGGGAGGCCAGTGCCTGGATGTCGCCGGCCGCCTGGGCCGCCTGGAGCTCACCGAAGGTGAACGGCCGGCCGGGCACCGGCAGGTCGACGACCGTCGCGCCGGTGAGCTGGAGGAAGCAGCCGCCGGCCGGGCCGCCCTTGTGGTACTGACCGGTGGAGTGCAGGAACCGTGGCCCCCAGCCGAAGGTGACGGCGCGGTCGGTCCGGCTGGCCAGGGCCTGCCGTAGCCCGGCGGCCGCGGCGTCCGCGTGCCGGTCGAGGTATGCCATCACGGCGAGGTACCCGCGCCCCGGCGCCGCCGCCAGCAGGGCGTGGATCGCGCCGGTGAGGTCGACGACGCCGGCGAGCAACCCGGCGTCGCCATACCCGTCGACGGGCCCGTCGGTGAAGGACGGCGCGACCACCGTGGCTCCCGTGGTGAGGATCCGGGTCGTGTTCTCCTTCGACTCGGCGACGTTCGGCTGGTCGAACGGGTTGATCCCGATCACCCGGCCGGCCAGGGCGGTGGCGTACTCCCAGACCAGGAACTGCGCACCCACCGGTCCGGTCACGGTGGCCGTGGGCGGACCGCTGTCCGCACCGGTAGCGGCCGGCGTGGCCGGAGTGGTCGGGGTGGCGCTGACCAACACGGTCGCGACATCCGGTCCGGACCCGCCGGGCGCGCCGGCGCCCTCGACCACGACCGGGAGGAGGCCCCTGCCCTGCTTGCCGGTCGACTCGGCGACGAGCTGTTCGGCCCAGTCGCCGAACCCTGCGACGTCGGCGCCGGTATGGACGATCGCGACCTTGTCGTGGCCGGTTCGCCAGGCGGCTCCGAGAGCGGCACCGAGCTGGAGCCCCGGGTTGGCCTCGTTCTTGCCGAGCAGGCCGGCCACCGCCTGCGCCTCGGCGAGCAGTGCGGCGATGTCCACGCCAGCGAGGGCGGAGGGGACCAGGCCGAAGGCGGACAGCGCCGAGTACCGGCCACCGACATCCGGGGCGGCGAGGAAGACCGCCCGGGCACCGAGCTCCGTGGCGGTGCGTTCCAGCGGTGAGCCAGGATCGGTGACAACGATGAACCGCCGACCGACCTCGTCGTCCGCGAGCCCGGCGGCACGGAACGCCTGCGCGTACGCCCGGCGATGGCTGTCGGTCTCCACCGTCCCGCCGGACTTGCTGGAGACGACCACCACGGTGCGGGACAGCCGATCACCGATGGCGGACCGCACCTGTCCGGGGTCGGTGGTGTCCAGCACGGTCAGCGGCACCCCAGCGCCGCGGGTGATCACCTCCGGGGCAAGGGAGGAGCCACCCATTCCGGCGAGCACGACGTGGTCCAGCCCGTCGGCGAGGAGCTCGGCACGCAGCGTGGCGAGCCGGTCCACCAGCTCCCGGGAGGTGTCCGGCAGGTCGAGCCAGCCGAGCCGGATCGAGGCCTCCGCCTCGGCCGCCTCGCCCCACAGGGTGGCGTCCTGCCCGGCGAGCCGGGCCGGGACGTCCTCGCCGGTCAGCTCGTCCGCCACCGCCCGGGCGGCGGCGGCGAGCCCACCGGTGATCACGACCTGCACGTCGGTGGTGCCCACGTCTGCCCCTTTCAGCTCGTCCCGTCGTCCCGCGCCGCCCGGAGCTGGCCGGCGACGGCGTCCAGGAGCTCGGTCCAGGAGTCGATGAACTTCTGGACGCCTTCCTCCTCCAGGACCCTAACCACGTCGTCGTAGCCGATCCCCAGCGACTCCAGCCGCTCGAAGACCCGCCGGGCCTCGGCGTACCCGCCGGTGATCGTGTCACCGCGGAGCACACCGTGGTCGGCGACCGCGTCGATGGTCGCCGCCGGCATCGTGTTGACGGTGCCTGCGGCCACCAGCTCCACAACGTAGCGGGTGTCGTCGTAGGCGGGATCCTTGGTGGACGTGGACGCCCACAGCGGGCGTTGCGGTCGGGCGCCGGCGGCGGCGAGAGTCTGCCACCGCGGCGTGCCGAAGGCTCGCTCGTACCGCTCGTAGGCCAGCCGGGCGTTGGCGATGGCGGCCTGGCCGCGCAGCTCCCGGGCCCCGGCGCCGTCCAGCTTGTCCAGCCGCGCGTCGACCTCGGTGTCGACCCGGGAGATGAAGAACGACGCCACCGACCCGATCTGGGCCAGGTCGTGGCCCGCCGCCGTGGCCCGCTCCAGGCCGGCGAGGTAGGCGTCCATGACGGCGTCGTAGCGGTCCAGGCCGAAGATGAGGGTCACGTTGACGCTGATCCCGGCGGCGAGCACCTCGGTGATCGCCGGCAGCCCGGCGAGCGTGGCCGGGATCTTGATGAACAGGTTGGGGCGGTCCACCAGCCACCACAGCGCCTTGGCCTCGGCCACGGTCTTCGCCGTGTCGTGCGCGATCCGGGGGTCGACCTCCAGCGAGACCCGACCGTCGACGCCGTCGCTGGCGTCGTAGGCGGGGCGGAGCACGTCGCAGGCCCACCGGATGTCGGTGGCGGTCAGCGCGCGCACCGCCTCGCCGAGGTCCACGGCGCGCACCCCGAGGTCGCGCAGCTGCTCGCGGTAGGCGTCGCCCTGCTGCAACGCCTTGGCGAAGATGGTGGGGTTGCTGGTCACGCCGACCACATGCTGCTCGCGGACCAGCGTCGCCAGGTTCCCGGTGACCAGCCGGTCCCGGCTGATGTCGTCCAACCACACGGCTACGCCCACGGCGGACAGTTCGGCAAGGGTGTCGGTCATCTTCGGACTCCTTCCTGTTGGTGTTGGGGCGCTCAGCCGTCGGCGGCCGGTGCGAAGGTCGAACCGGCGCGGACCAGGCTCGCCCGAGCCGCCGTCACCACCCGGTCCGCGGTGAAGCCAAACCGTTCCAGCAACACCGAGAATGCCGCGCTGGCACCGAAGTGTTCCAGGCTCACGATCTCGCCGGCGTCGCCCACCAGCTCGCGCCATCCCATCCCGATGGCGGCCTCGACGCTGACCCTGGCCCGCACGGTCGGCGGCAGCACCTCGTCCTGGTAGGTCGTGTCCTGCTCGCGGAACCACTCCACACACGGCATGGAGACGACACGGGTCGGCGTGCCCGCCGCCTCCAGCTGGTCTCGCGCGGCCACGCAGAGCTGCACCTCCGAGCCGGTGCCGAGGAGTATCACCGCCGGCGTGCCGCCGCTCGCCTCGGCCAGCACGTAGCCGCCCCGTGCGGTGCCCTCGGCCGACCCGAACACCGACCGGTCCACGGTCGGCACGTCCTGCCTGCTCAGGCACAGGCCGGCAGGGTGGTCGGTGCGCTCCAGCACCGTCCGCCAGGCGACGACCGTCTCGTTGGCGTCGGCGGGTCGGACCACGTCCAGCCCCGGAATCGCGCGCAGCGTGGCCAGGTGCTCCACCGGCTGGTGGGTGGGCCCGTCCTCGCCGAGACCGATCGAGTCGTGCGTCCACACGTAGGTGACGGGCAGCCTCATCAGCGCGGCCAGCCGCACCGAGGGCCGCATGTAGTCGCTGAACACCAGGAACGTGCCGCCGTACGGCCGGGTGCCGCCGTGCAGCGCGATGCCGTTGAGCACCGAGCCCATGGCGTGCTCGCGGATGCCGAAGTGCAGCGTCCGGCCGTACGGCCCGCCCCGCCACTGCTTGGTCTGGTGCGCGGTGGGGACGAACGACGGCTCACCGGCCATCGTCGTGTTGTTCGACTCGGCCAGGTCCGCCGAACCACCCCACAGCTCGGGCAGGACCGGCGCGAGTGCGGCGAGCACGGCACCGGACGCCTTGCGGGTGGCCATCCCCTTCGGGTCGGCGGGGAAGGTCGGCAGCACCTCGGTCCACCCGGCGGGGAGATCCCGGCCGGCCAGCCGGTCGAACAGGGCGGCGCGCTCCGGGTTCCCGGCCCGCCAGGCATCGAAGGTCCGCTGCCAGCCGGCCCGGGCCTGCCGGCTGCGGTCGAGCACCGTGCGGGCGTGCACCAGCACCTCCGGTGCCACCTCGAACGTCTGGTCCGGATCGAACCCGAGCCGTTCCTTGGTCGCCGCGACCTCGCTGGTGCCCAGGGCCGCGCCATGCGCCTTGCCGGTGTTCTGCAGGTTCGGTGCCGGCCAGCCGATGACGGTGCGCAGCGCGACGAACGACGGCCGGGTGGTCTCGGCGCGGGTCGCCGCCAGGGCCCGCTCCAGCGCGGCGACGTCCTCGCGGTAGGACTCGCCCGCCGTCCAGTCCACCCGCTGCACGTGCCAGCCGTAGGCCTCGTAGCGGGCCACCACGTCCTCGGAGTGCGCGATCGCGGTGTCGTCCTCGATCGAGATGTGGTTGTCGTCGTAGATGAGCGTCAGGTTGCCGAGCTGCTGGTGCCCGGCGATCGCGCTCGCCTCGTGGCTGATCCCTTCCTCGATGTCACCATCGGAGGCGATCACCCAGATGTGGTGGTCGAACGGGCTGCTGCCGGCAGGGGCGTCGGGGTCGAAGAGCCCGCGCTCGCGGCGTGCGGCCATGGCCATCCCCACCGCGTTGCCGATGCCCTGCCCGAGCGGACCGGTGGTGGTCTCCACCCCCGCCGTGTGCCCGTACTCGGGGTGGCCCGGGGTCAGCGAGCCCCACGTCCGCAGCGCCCTGATGTCGTCCAGCTCCAGACCGTAGCCGGACAGGTAGAGCTGGTTGTAGAGGGTCAGGCTGGAGTGTCCGCAGGAGAGGACGAAGCGGTCCCGACCGGCCCAACCCGGGTCGGTCGGATCGTGCCGCATGGCGCGCTGGAACAGCAGGTACGCCACCGGGGCGAGGCTCATCGCGGTGCCCGGGTGGCCGTTGCCGACCTTCTGCACGGCGTCCATCGCCAGCACTCGTGCCGTGTCCACGGCACGACGGTCCAGATCGGTCCACCAGCCGGGGTACCCGCCGGTGGTCGCACTCGCGTTCTCGGTCACCAAGGCTCGCGCTCCTAAGGTCGATCGGCGGTGAGCTGGGGCCGGACCGGATCGGATGCGACCAGCCCGAGCCAGCTGGGTGCCACGCCGGGCCGCGCTCCGGTCCCGCGGGACACGACCGGAGCCGTCCGCCGTGGTCGGCGCCACCCTAGCCCGGGCCAGCGCCCCACCGACTCCCGACGCAGGGGGAGCGGCCAGGGGATCTCGAACCACTCCGGCACCCCGACAGTCTGTAGAGGCTCGTCCGGAGCTACAGTTGGGCACCATTGTTCGTCCTCCCCTCGCCGGCCCGCATCGCGGACGCCCGTCGAACCCCGACCGATCCGAGGTGTCGCAGATGACCCGACTTGTTCCGGCGGCGTGGTGACCGTCGTCGTCGAGCGCGTGGGGCGCGGCCGGACCTCCTCGTCGGTGTCGACCGCGGTGCGGGCCTACCTGGCGCTGACCAAGCCGCGGATCATCGAGCTGCTGCTGGTCACCACCTTCCCGACCATGATGCTGGCGGCCCACGGCCTGCCCGGCTGGTGGCTCGTGCTGGCCACCCTGGTCGGCGGCACCACGGCGGCGGGCAGCGCCAACGCGCTGAACTCCTACTTCGACCGCGACATCGACGAGCTGATGGGAAGGACCCGCCAGCGCCCGCTGGTGCGGCACACCGTCAGTGCCCGCGGTGCGCTGGTGTTCGGGAACCTGCTGGGCGCCTTCGCGGTCGGCTGGATGTGGCTGACGACCAACCTGCTCGCCACCGCGCTGACCCTGTCGGCGATCCTGTTCTACGTCGTCGTCTACACCCTCGGTCTCAAGCGACGCACGCCGCAGAACATCGTCTGGGGTGGCGCAGCGGGGTGCATGCCGGTGCTGATCGGGTGGGCCGTGGTGACCGGCCGGGTGGGCTGGGCTCCGTTGGTGCTCTTCGGGGTGATCTTCTTCTGGACTCCCGCGCACTACTGGCCGCTGGCAATGAGGTTCCGGGAGGACTACGCCCGCGCTGGTGTGCCGATGCTGCCGGTGGTCGCCACGGACGCCACCGTGGTCCGGCAGATCCTGGTCTACGGGTGGCTGACGGTCGGCACCTCGTTGCTGCTGTGGCCGCTGGCCACGGGGTGGATCTACGGTGCGGTCGCGCTGGTCGCGGGCGTGGCGTTCCTCGCCGAGGCGCACCGGTTGGAGGTGGGTGTCCGCCGGGGCGGCGCGGTCCGGCCGATGCGCCTGTTCCACCTGTCGAACAGCTATCTGGCGTTGCTGTTCCTCGCGGTGGCGGTGGACGCTCTGGTGCTCGGGCGGTGAGCGTCCACCGGCGGCCGCGGGCCGAGGGCCGAGGGTCAGCGTCCGGCGCGCGCCTCGAGCACGCCCGCGTCGAGGTTGTCCCCTCCGCCGAGCACCTCGGCCATGAACTCCCGGAGCAGGTCCACCGCTTCGATGACCTTGGTGGTGCGCAGCGCGTAGTAGATCGTCGGGCCGGAGCGGGAGCTGGTCAGGATGCCGCGGCTGCGCAGGATGGCCAGATGCTGGCTGGTGTTCGGCTGGGAGAAGCCCAGTGCGCTGGCGATCTCACCGACCGACCGTGGACCGTCCCGCAGCTCGTTGAGAATGCACAGCCGCTTGGGGTCGGCGATGGCTTTGCAGATGCGTGCGTGCAGCTCGTACAGTTCGTCGGGGCGTGCGCGGATCGTGTCCTCGTGGTGGCTCTCTGCGGGCTGGACCGATGTGTCATTGGTCTTGCTCGGCATGCGCCTCAACCCTCTCGGTCCACGCTCTGACCAAGGACGAGCAGCACCTGCCCGCCCTCGACGACCACCGGGTAGACGGCGATGTCGTCGTCCGCCGGGCCGCGCAGCCGCTGGCCTGAGCATACGTCGAACTGACTACCGTGCCGGGGGCAGGTGACGGTCGTGTGGTCAAGCACACCTGCTGACAGCGTGGCTCCCGCGTGCGGGCAGCGGTCGGCAGCGGCGTACAGCTGACCTTCGATCTGGTAGACGGCGACCGGCCCCACGGGCGTGTCGGGCACCGCGGCGACGAAGCCGAGCCGCCCGGCCGTGTCGTTCGCCGCCAGCAGTGGGAACGTGCGCCGGCTCAGGCCATCCGGGCTGCCGAGCAGCTCCCGCAGCCGCCGGGCCAGCGCGCCGCGGTTGACCACGAGGTCACAGCCGGCGCGCTGCCCGGACAGCCACAGCGCCTGGTCGGGCAGCGCCAGGAAACCGGCGACGAGCGCCCGGGGCCACTGCCGCCGCACGCTCGTCGCCAGCTCGATCCCGTCGGCCCGACCGAGGTCGACCACCACGACCAGCGGATCGCGGCCCCGGGCGGTCGCGACGCCGTACCCGACCCAGTCGATCGGGTGCCGCCCGCCCGCCAGCACGGTGCCGAGCTGACGGACGACCAGCGGGTCGTCCGTCAGGAGCACACCGATGGCCTGCTCGTCGTTGCCGGTCGCCGCACTCACCGTGGGCCCAACCCCTCCGTCGTGGCGGTTCAGATGAAGAAGCTGACGTCGGCCTCGGCAGCCATCTCCATGAAGGCCGCCGCACCGAGCGACGGGTTCACCCCGTCGATGAAGTCCTCCCGCGTCAGCCCGTAGAGGTCCATGGTCATCTGGCATGGATGCAGCCGGACGCCGATGTCCATCCCCATCTGGAGCAGCTCGGTGGGGGAGGCGACCTTGTTGTTCACCGCCAGCTTCCGGATCATCTTGGTGCCGGCACCACCGAAGTGGATCTTGCCGAGCTTGAGGTGGTCGGTGCCCCCCCGGTCGACGAGGGCCTCGGCCTTCTGCATCCAGTTGCTGCCGGTGACGCGCCGGTCGTTGCGTTGCAGCACGCGCAGGCCCCAGAAGGTGAAGAAGATGTCGACCTCCATGCCGGAGGCTGCCGCGGTCGTGCCCAGGATGAGCACCGGCCAGACCCGGTCCAGGTCGCTGCTCCAGCAGACCATGGCCATCCGCTTGACCCGATCCAGGTCGCCGGGACTGGTGTTGCTGCGGTCGTTCGTTGTCATGGGAGACCTCCGCTGTACGAGGGTGACCCTGCCCGTTGGTTCGGGCAGGGGTCAGGCGAGATGGGCGAGCCAGATGACCGCCTGGCCCAGGCGGAATAGCAGGTAGGCCCCGAAGAGCACGATCAGCAGCAGCCACCACGGTCGTGGGATTCGGGACGTGCCGGACGGGGGTCGGGTCCCTTCTGGGGCACCGTCCATACCGGCCTCCTCTTCGTTCCGTCGATCAGCTGGGGTCAGTCCGCGCACCGGTAGCAGCGGATGTCGTTGTCGTTGATGAACCTCTGGTAGCGCTGGTATGCCTGGACGCCGTCGACCAGGTGCGTCCGCTCCTCGTCGAGATGGCGTGGCCGGATCCGCGCCATCCAGCCGGCCTGGTAGGGATCCCGGTTGGCGATGTTCGGGTCGCGGTTGAAGCCTTCGGTGTTCACCGCGACGAGCTCTCCGGACAGCGGGGTGGGGAACGGCCCGACCCATTTCGCGCTCTCGACGACCGCCACCGGCCGGCCCCGGGTGAGCTGTCGCCCGGGGCGCTTCCAGGTCACCTGGACGATCCGGCCGCCCATCGACTGGGCCACGTCGGTCATGCCGAGCACAGCCTCGTCGCCGTCGAGCATGACCCAGACATGCATGTCGACGTCGTAGAGCCGGTCATCCGGCACGACGCACCCGTTCCAGACGCGGTCGGTCATCTCACCCCTCGCAGGAGATTCCCTCGCGCTCGAGGAACTGCTCGTATGCCGCCAGCCCCTCCGGTCCGGTGGCGAGGTCGCCTGACTCGCCCGCCCAGTCCGTCGGGCGCAGCCGGGCGATCCAGCCGGCGCCGTACGGGTCGTCGTTGACCGCGCTGGGCCGGTCGATGACGGCCTGGTTGACCTCGACGATCTCGCCGCTCACCGGCGCCGGCACGGGTCCGACGAACTTGCCGCTCTCGACGGTGGCGACGTTCTGGCCCTTGCGGACCGCCCGCCCGACCTTCTTCGGGGTCACCGCGATGAGCGTCTTGGCCAGGTTCTGGGCGACGTCGGTGATGCCTACCGTGACCAGGTCACCGTCGGTGCGGGCCCACACGTGCTTTTCGATCACGTAGTGCAGGTCGTCCGGCAGGTTGCAGTTTCGGGCCGTTGCCATCCTTCACCCTTCCACGGCGGTCTGATGTTCCGCCAACAGATGATTGACCAACATGTCCAGGGCGACCATGCGCACCTCGCGGTCGAACTCGGCGAGGAAGTCCGGGTCACGACCGCTCTTCTTGATGGGCTTGCGGTACCCCGCGTCGCAGGACGGGCAGCGCACCTCGTAGAACTGCCTGTCGTCCTGCCCGACGATGCCGACCACGTCGCCGTGCTCGTCCGACAGGTGCGCGTGCAGGGACCGAAGGGGTACCTCGATCCCGCACCAGGGACAGGTCATCGCCGCACCTGTCCCACCCGACGAGGTGGCGGGCCGGTTCACACCGGCACCGCCACGTCATCGGTCGCGGGCTCCGCCGGTGGCCGGACCAGGGCCTGGTCGACCAGCCGGACGATGTCGAGCACGGTCAGCGTGCCGTCGTGGCCGGTGGTCTTGGCGGCGTCGGAGTACATCGTCATGTCCTTCGGGCAGGACACCACGAAGTGCCCGACGTCCTCCAGCGCGGCCGCCTCCTTGATCCGGTTCTCGCTCGGCCGCTCCGACAGGACGCTGTCGTCCATCCAGATCCGGCCGCCACCGGCACCGCAGCAGAAGCTGTTGGTCTTGTTGCGCGGCATCTCGACCAGCTCGCAGCCGAGCGCCGCCAGCAGCGTCCGCGGCGCCTCGATGACGCCGTTGTACCGCGACAGGTAGCACGGGTCGTGGTAGGTCACCCGGAGGTTGAGCGGCTTCACCGGCAACGCGCCGGACTCCACCAGGTGCACCAGCAGCTCGGTGTAGTGCCAGACCTTGTACGTGGCGCCCAGCGCCGGGTACTCGTTGCGCAGCGTGTTCAGCGAGTGCGGGTCGGTCGTGAAGATCTCCTCGAACTGCGCCGCCTCCAGCGACTTGATGTTCTGCTCGGCGAGCATCTCGAACAGCCCCTCCTCGCCGACCCGCCGCACGTCGTTGCCGGCGTTGCGCTCGCCCTCGTAGAGGATCCCGAAGTCCACCCCCGCCTTGGTGAGCAGGGTGGCCAGCAGCCGCGAGTTGTCCTGTAGCCGCTCGTCGAAGGACGCGTAGTCGCCCACGAACCACAGGTACTTCACCGGCTCCTTGCGAGCGTCCTTGATCGGGGTCTCCAGCCCCTTCGTCCAGCGGGCCCGCATCCGGGCGGACTTGCCGAAGGAGTTGCCCTGGCTGGCCAGGTTCTGCAGCGCCTGCTGGAGGGTCGGGTCCATCGTGCCGGCGTCGACCAGGCTGCGTCGCATCTGGACGATCGTCGGCACGTGCTCGATCCCGACCGGGCACGCCTCGACGCAGGCCATGCAGGTGGTGCAGGACCACAGCGTCTTGGCCGGGATCACCGTGCCGGCGACCGCAGCCTGCCCGTTCTGCAGCGGACCGGTCGCGTCCGGCCGCTGCTCCCGGTCGAGCAGGGTCTTCCCGCCGGTCTGCAGGTCGGCCCACTGCCGCAGGTCGAGGATGAGGTCGCGGGGCGACAGCGGAGCGCCGCCGGTCCGCGCCGGGCACACCTCGTGGCAGCGCCCGCACTTCGTGCAGGCGTCGAAGTCGAGCAGCTCCTTCCAGGTGAAGTCGGCCAGCTCCCGGTACCCGATGTGGTCGGCGTCGGCCGGGGGGGCCGGCAGTGCCCGGGTGGCGTTCTTGTCGTGGGCCAGCAGGTTGACCCCGTCAACGAGCATGTGCATCGCCTTCGAGTACGGGATGTAGATGACGAACCCGAGCGCGAGGAACGCGTGGCTCCACCAGACCACCGTGTGCGTGGTCGCCGCCGCACCCGCGGACAGGCCGACGGCCTCGAAACCGCGGGCCAGCAGCCACCCCGCCGGGGACCAGATCTCGAACTCCGGGAACTTGTTCGCGACGATCCGGACCGCTTCGCCCAGGAAGCCGGTGATCAGGATGCCGGCGAACAGGCCGATGAACATCCAGTCCCCGAGGACCAGAGCCTTCCGGGAGTAGCCACCCGCCGGCTGCTCGGCCCGGCTGTAGTCCAGCCGGGCCGGCGGCCGGACCCCGCGGCGTAGCGCGAGGTAGGTGAGCCCGAGCACGGTGGCCACGCCCATCGTGTCCAGCACCACCGAGTACCCCAGGTAGAAGGTGCCGGTGAAGAAGCTGTCCTCGTGACCCCAGAACCACTTGCTCACGTGCCGGACGATGTCGAAGTCGATGGTCAGGATCACGGTGCCGATAAAAAGGGTGATGAAGCCCCAGAACACCATGAAGTGCGCGATACCGACGCCCCTGTTGCGCCGCCCTATCGTGGCGTTGGTCGCCACCTGGGCCACCGAGCCGGTATCCGGCCGTCGCCGCAACGCGAGCGGGCTGACCAGCAGG
Organism: Actinomycetota bacterium; assembly: GCA_016201065.1. Taxonomy (GTDB): domain Bacteria; phylum Actinomycetota; class Actinomycetes; order Mycobacteriales; family JACQDL01; genus JACQDL01. The sequence continues at coordinate 51,942 of JACQDL010000057.1, read as the reverse complement.
GCCCGGCGGATCGTCCCACCACGACCCGCCGGTCGCCCTCGACGGTACTTCTGCGTCCGGCGCCATGATCCGATCAGGAACGCCGCGACGGTCACGATGGACAGGACGTAGAACGCCGCCGTCCCGACCGCGCCGATCCCCTCGAAGACCTGCCGGGTCTCCCCACTGGCCAGCGTGTGTCTCACCCGCCGATCTCCTCCACGATCGCCGGAACCAGGTCGAACAGGTCGACGGTGGTGCCGTAGTGGGCCACGTCGAAGATGGGCGCGTTCGCGTCGGTGTTGCACGCGATGATCAGCTCCGCGTCCCGCATGCCCTCCAGGTGCTCCGGCGCGCCGGAGATCCCGAAGGACAGGTAGGCCTTGGGCTTCACCTTCAGCCCCGACTTCCCGACCTGCCGGGTCTTCGGCATCCATCCGGCGTCGATGACCGGACGGGAGGCCGACAGCGGCGCGCCGAGCGCGTCGGCAAGCTCCTGGACGACCTCCAGGTCATCCTTGGAGCCCACCCCCCGGCCCGCGGACACCAGCAGGTCCGCGGCGGTGATGTCGACGTCGCTGGTGTCCGGCTCGACGATCGCGCGGAGACTGATCCGTGGTGCGTCCAGCCCGCCGGGGGCGGCCGCCGTGACGATCTCCGGCGTCCCGTCGCCCTTGCCGGCGGCGAGCGGGAACGACCCGCCGATCACCGTGCAGATGCCGCGCGGTGCGGTGATCTCGACCTCGGCGAGGATCTTGCCGCCGAGGATCTGCGCCGTGGCCACCGGCGTGTCGCCGTCGACCGCCAGCGCCATCACGTAGGCGACCTGGGAGGCATCCCAGGAGACCGCCAGCGCGGTGCCAAGGTCCAGCCCGACGGTGTCGTTGGACAGCAGCAGCAGCCGTGGTGCCCGCTCGGTGAGCAGCTGCAGCAGCACCTGCTCGTAGGCGTCCGCGGTGTAGCTGGCCAGCGCCGGGTGGTCGACCCGGACGACCGCGTCGGCGATGCCGAGCTGCCCGGAGACGTCGGTCGGGCCGAAGGTCGCGACCTCCAGGGTGCCGCCCCACGCCGTGGCGAGCTCGCGCCCCTTGCCCAGCAGCTCGTAGGTCGCGTCGCTGACCTGGCCGTCGCTCTGCTCGGCCAGCACGAGAACGTTCCCGCTCATGCCCATCACCCCTTCACCAGGCTGCGGCTGCGGAGCAGCTCGACGATCCGCGCGGCGACCTCGGCCGGGCTGCCGTCGATCATCTCCGCATGCGTTGTCTTCTCGGGCGGGTACATCCGGCGTACCCGGATCCCGGCGGCGGCCTCGTCCACCGCCACCGACGCCTCGTCGATGGTGGTGGACTGCATGACCTGCCGGACCCGGGTGACCGGGGCGTACCGCGGCGCCTGCCGGGCCACCTGGATCCCGAGCACGGCCGGGAGCGTGACGTTCAGGTCCGCGGCCCGGCCGCCGCTGAACTCCTGCCGGACGATCGCCGCTGCACCGTCCAGGGCCACCGAGACCACGACCGACACGTGCGGCAGGCCGAGCGCGGCGCCGAGCGCCGCCGGGAGCTGGCCGTCCAGGTCGTCGGGTGCCTGGACCCCGCTGAGCACGAGGTCGGCCGGGTTGTCCTTCAGCCAGGCGGCCACGGCGGCGGCCCGGCTGCGGGTGTCGACGCCGGTCGCCCCGGCGATCGTCACCGCCCGGTCGGCACCCTTGGCGACGGCCGAGTACAGCGCCTGCTCGATGTCGGGATCGTCGGCCATACCGACGGCCACGACCTCCGCACCGTCGCTGTCCTTGAGCAGCAGCGCCTCCTCGAGCGCCTGCTCGTCCCACTCGTTGGTGACGAACTTCAGGTACTCGCGGTCCAGGTCTGTCCCGTCGGAGGTGAGCTCCATCTCCTCGACGAGATCTGGTACCGCCTTGAGAATGACAGCGATACGCATCGGGTCTCCTTACCGGCCGGTCGACAGCCGGGGCAGCGCGAGCTGGTCCCGGATCTCGACGAGGTCGGCGGCGTTGGGGGGGAAGGGGTAGTCACGGAAGCCCTCGGAGGGTCGGTAGGACCCGTAGGGGCGTGTGCAACCGGGCTCGCCGTTCTCGCCCGGGCAGCCGTTGGTCAGGAACGGGATCCCGCTCTCGACCGCGGCGTCGATCTGCGGCGCTTCGCCGTGAACGTCCAGGAGCATCCCATCCTCGTCGAAGCTGAAGTCGTGAGGGCCGTACCCCTCGGTCTCGACGAGGTGCCGGGCGAGCTGGATCCGCCGCCAGCGCTGCACCGTGGACTTCTCGTGGTCGGCCATCCGGGAGTCCGGCTCCGGGTTGAAGCAGAACAGGTAGGAGAAGATCTCCCGGTCGCGCAGCCGGACAAAGATGTCGATCATGTCGGTGTCGCGTTCACCGAGCCCGACCAGGGTGTGGCAGTTGACCTTCCACGGTCCGAAGATGTCGCGGGCGTCGTCCACCACCTCCCAGTACTTCTCCCAGCTCAGGCCGCCGGCCGGCACGTCGGTGCGGATCGCCCGGAACAGGTCCTCGGTGACCGCGTCCAGCCCGATGCCGATCATGTCGACGCCGAGCTTCCGGAACGTCTCCAGCCGCTCCCGGTTGAGCGTCGGAGGCGCGACCAGGATCGACAGCGGGGTGCGGACCCGGGCCGCGATCCGCGCCGTGATGTCGCAGGTGTCGGCGTAGGCGTGGCCGTGGGTCACCATCGAGATGCACAGCCGGGTCAGCTTCGACTCGTACTTCGCCATCCGCTCCACGAGGTCGTCGGTGCGCACCAGCGGCCAGTCGACGCGGATGAACGACTTGTCCGCGTACTCGCCCGGTCGGGTCCGGGCCAGGCCGCAGTAGCCGCAGTCGGACAGGCACCCGTTGTCGTAGCTCAGCAGCAGGTTGATGCCGCCGAAGTCGAAGTCCCGGGTGAACCGTCCGGACTGGAACCGCAGCGCGTAGGCGCTGGCGAGGGAGATCCGGACCCAGTCCGGGCTGATCTGTGCCGTCTCCGGGTCGGCCTCCGGGCGGGCCGACAGCAGCGGCAAGCTTGTCCTGGCCATCGTGTCTCTCATTCGGCGTCTCGCGATGGGGTGTCGGGGAAGTAGCAGGAGCCCGTCGCTCGATGGGGGTGTGCCGTGGCGTGTTCGAGCGCTCTGGCGCCGGCGGTCAGCACCGCCGTCACCACCTCCGCTGGGGAGTGCCAACCGTCCGTGCCCGTGCCGCCGGTCGACTCCCGTACCGCGCGCTCCACCGCGGCCGGGTCGAGCCGCTGCCAGCGCAGGGTCGACTCCAGCCGGGTGAGCGCGTCGGGCGGTGCGGTGAAGTCTCCGGTGAACAGGACGCTCTTGATCAACGACCCCTGGGCGGCGACGAAGACCCGCACCGGTCCGTCGGGAGAACGGAACCGGGCGGTGCCGGTGCCGTCGGGTGCCGCAGCCTTGGGGTACAGCCACTCCGGGTCGGCGTAGCGGGTGTGGATGAGGCGTTCCGCCTCGGCGGTCTCCGCCGAGGTGAGCTCCCCACGCTCCAGCCGCACGCCGAGCGTTTCGGTGAACCCGTCCGCGATGGCGGAGCGGATGCCCGCCCCGGAGTGCCGCTGACCGGTCTCCCGGGTCACCGTGGTCACCCGCTGGGCAACGGCGGACGCACCGTGCCTGGCGAGCTTGGCGGCCGGGATGTTCAACACCTGGAGCATGAAGTCGATGTCCAGGTCCGCCAGGACGCTGGCGTGGAAGAGCACCGCACCCGAGCCGTCGGTGTACATGCCGAGCCCGGCGATCTTGCGTCCGTTGACGAGCAGGTCGTTCTTGCCGCCGAACTCGGCGGGGACCCCCAGCCCGGCGAGCCCGGCGAGCACCCCGGCGGACAGCTCACGCAGCAGCTGCCGGGGCGGACGCGGTGGTGCCGGCACGATGAGCGCGACGCCGAGCTGGTCGCGCCCCATGACGATGGCACCGCCGCCGGTCGGGCGCCGACCGACCCCGGTGCCGGTCTCCCGGCACCGGTCCAGATCCAGCTCGCCGGCGAGGCTCTGGTACCGCCCGACGAGCGCGCTGTGGCTGCGGTAGGTGTACAGCCGCAGGGTGGGGCGGGGTGGGTCGGCGTCGCGGGCACAGCCGGCCATCAGCGCCTCGTCCACGGCCAGGCCGGCCGCCGCGTCGACGTCGTCGTCGACGAGCAGCCGGAAGGCGACCGTGTCGGCCACTAGCCCACCTCGACCCGGTCGTAGGCGTTCTCGTCGCCCGCCCACGTCAGCGAGCAGCAGTACTCGTACAGGCGCGGCGTGCGCCCCTTCGTGGCGGCGTACTCGATCACGCCGTCGGCCGGGTAGGCGATGCCGTTGAGGCCGAGGTCGACGGCGGCGTGGTCCAGCTCCAGCTTTGCCTCGCCCATCGGGCGGGCGCAGCCGAGGTTGATCGGCAGCTGCGGCGCGGCCTGCCGGGCGGTGCCGAAGAAGGAGATGACCTCGTCGTTCGGCGGCGGGGGCAGGTGGGCCATGGGGGTGCCGACCAGCGGCACCAGCACGACCAGGATCAGTGTGCTCACCGGGTGCCTGAGCAGCATCTCCAGCGCGTTGTGCTCGCCGAGGAACTTCCCGTAGTGCAGCCCGAGCACGATGTGCGGGATGATCCGCAGCCCGTTGTCGGCGAGCAACCCCAGCGAGGTGTCGAAGTCGGCCGGCGTGAGGTCGAGGTGGTAGACGTCCCGGATCGTCTCCTCGGCGCCGATGATGTCGAGCATGACGCCATCGACGCCGGCGTCGGCCAGTGCCATCGCGAGCTTCGGCGAGACGACGCCGGAGTGCACGACGACGCTCATGCCCAGCTCGTCCCGGATGCGCGGCACGTGCGCCAGGTGCGGCAGCAGCGGCACGCCACCGGTCCGGGTCGAACCGCCGGAGACCAGCAGCCCCTTGCTGCCCTGCGCGTGCAGCCGGCTGGCGACAGTGAACAGGTCCTCGCCGGTGCCCACGCTGGCCATCCCGTGCAGCACGTTGGACTGGCAGTGGTCACAGCTGAGCGCGCACGCGGAACCGGTCACCGACACCGGCAGGAACCGCTTGGGGTTGGTCGGCGTCCACTCGCTGGTCTGCCACCGCTTCAGCCCGGGGGCGTAGAAGTCGATGACGTCGTACCCGAAGTAGGTCGCGGCGGGGTCGGCCGTGTGCGTGCTGAGCCCGTCCTGGGTGCCCGTGGTCATTCGGCGATCAGTCCCCGGGACCGGTAGTCGGTGACCGTCGCGCTGAACCAGCTGCGCAGCTCGGCCTCGGTGTGCAGCAGCAGCGGCAGCTCGGCGTCGAAGTCGGTCGGCTCGAGCTCTGCAAGCCAGCCCGCACCGTAGGGATCGGCGGTGACCAGGCCCGGCTCGGCGAGCACCGCCTCGTTGCCGGCGGCGAAGATCCCCGAGATGGGGGTCAGCAGCGGACCGACGTACTTCGCGGCCTCCAGGCTGCCGTAGGTCCCGCCGCGCCGCAGCACGCTGCCGACCGGCAGGAAGCCGAGGCCGGCCAGGGTGCCGGTCGTCTCGACGTTCAGTGCGTCAAGGCCGATCCGGACCCGCCCGTCGGGCATCGGCAGCAACCAGACGTGGTTGTCCCGGTCGTAGTACCGGTCCGACCGGACCGGGAACCCGGCAACGAGCAGCTCGTCGTTGTGGAGGGTGTTCTCGCTGGTCATGCGCTCACCTGTCCTGGCTGGGTGGCCGCCAGCGCCGCCGCCAGCGGGGCGGTGGCGGCGGCGCTGAGTGCGGTTCGTGCGTCGTCGACGGCGGCGCCGACCAGGCTGGTCAACGCGGGCGTGGGGGTGCGGTCGCCGCGCGGCTCGACGAGGACGTTGTCGACCTTGCCGTCGGCGATGCTGAGCACCGTGCACGCGTCGGGGTGGTCCCATTCGTGGACCCACACGCCGGCCCGGATCTTGATGGTGCGGACCGGCTTGGCCGGCCGTGGCGTGCCCTGGAGCCACTCCGCGGAGGTGAACAGCGCGTCCAGCCGGTGGACTGCCGCCTGCTCGTCGGTGTCCAGCCGGCCGGGCAGCGTGTCCGCGCCGAGCTGCGCCGCGTACTCCTCGACCATCGCCTGGCGCCACGCGTTCGGGTCGACGGGCGTCGCGGCGACGTACCGGCGCATCAACCGCAGCACCTCGGCCCGGGTCGCGGGCGAGGAGACTCGCAGCACGGCCGCCGCACGCTCGTGGTCGAAGCCGGTGATCAGGTTGCCGACCACGAGCACGGTGTCCTCGATCTGCCCGGCACCGTGCCCGCACACCTTCCGGCCGTCGACGCTGATCTCCCCGTGCTCGTCGAGCACCGCCGGCACGCCGAGCCGGACCAGCGCCCGGACGGCGGGCGCGAGCAGCTCGGCAAGGGCCTGGCTGCGGCGTGGCGGTACCTGCGAGACGGGCAGCGAGATCTGGAAGAAGAGCTGGTCGGGGTCGAGGTACACCGGCCCGCCCCCGACCATCCGGCGGTAGACCGGCAGCTGGTACCGGTCCACCGCCACGCTGTCGAGCTCCTCCGCGTTGCGGTGGAGACCCAGGCAGACGTAGGGCGACTGTGGCCGCGCGAACGACAGCGTCGCCGCCGACCCGGTCTCGCCGTAGCCCAAGGCGTGCCAGAGGGTCTGGCTGCGCAGCGGGCTGACCGTGCCGAAGTCGAGCACGCGTAGCCGCGGGCGGCTACTCGCCATGGCCCATCGCCGCGTCGATGAGCTCGGCAATGTCGCGGACCAGGAGGTCCTCGTTGCCGGTCGACTTCGCTGCGTCCTCGAACCGCGACACCTCATACGGGCAGCAGACCGCGAGGATGTCCGCGCCGTACTCCACCGCCTCGCGCACGCGCCGCTCGGACAGCCGCTCGGAGGTGTAGTCGCGGGTGAAGCTGTCCAGCCACATCCCGCCGCCACCGCCGCCGCAGCAGTACGCGGTCTCCTTGCACCGCCCCATCTCGACCAGCTCCAGGCCGGGGATGGCCTGCAGCAGCTTCCGGGGGGCGTCGTACTCCCCGTTGTGCCGGCCCAGGTAGCAGGGGTCGTGGAAGGTGACCTTGGCCTCGATCGTGCCGCTCCAGTGCATCTTGGGGATCAGCGGTGCGAGGAGCTGGGTGTAGTGCAGCACGTCGTAGGTGTGGCCCCGCTTGGGGTACTCCTTGATCAGGGCGTTGTAGGCGTGCGGGTCCGGGGTGACGATCCGGTTGAACTCGTACCGCTCCAGGGTCGCGCTGACCTGCTCGACGAGGGAGTCGAACAGACCGCGCTCGCCGGCGAGACGTTGCGAGTCGCCGATCGTCTTCTCCTCGGCGCCGAGGATCGCGAAGTCGACGCCGAGGGAGTGCATGATCCGGACGAACGCCTTCGCGGCCTGCTGGCCGCGGGGGTGGTAGCTCCAGTAGTCCTCGACGTAGAAGAGAACGTCGACCGGGTGCGGGTCGTCGGCCAGCACGCGGACGTGGATGCCGGAGTCGCGGGTCCACGCGGCGCGGCGGCGCGGGTTGGCGCCCAGCGCGTTGCCGTACCGGAAGGTGCTCTCGAAGACGGTCTGCAGCTCGGCCGGGACGTTCCCCTCCTGGATCGCCGCCTCCCGGACGGCCGGCATGATCTGGATCATGTCGACCTCCTTCGGGCACACCCGCAGGCAGTTCGCACACGTGGTGCACAGCCACGTCCCGGGGTCGGCGAGCAGGTCGGTGCCGGTCTGCACCTTGCGGTGCAGCTTGCGCGGGCCGTACTCGCCGACGAGGTCGACGGGGCAGACCGGCACGCACTTACCGCAGCCGTAGCACCATTCCAGCGACTCCGCCCCCGGAAGGGCGTTGAGCTTCTCGAAGCCTTCGGCGCTGGTCTCGGTGAGCACCCGGGGCTCGAACATCCGGTTCCACATGGCCGGAAGCTCAACCTCCCGGCCACTGATGGTGGAGCGGACGGTGGCGACGTCCTTCTCCACGACTGTCGGGTCGACCTTCTTCCCGGAGATGGGCATGAGGTCAGTCCTCCCTGTGGTAGACGCCGAGCAACCGACGGACAAGCTCGCCCACCGGGGGGGCGAGCCGAGTGAACTCCTGTGTCATGCGCATTCCCAGCACGGTATGTAGGTAGATCGCGTATACGGAGGCGAGAAAGACATCGGCGCCGAACAGGCCGGCCCCCATCCCGGTGAATCCGGCGGCCTTCCCGGTCTGTTCGACGAAGGCCATGGCCTGACCGACCTGGAGATAGGTCTCGCCCCGGTCGCTGCCGTACAGGTCGACCTCGTCCATCGTGACCAGCCGCAGCGCGCCGGTCTCGTTGTCCGGGTCCCAGACCCAGCGGGTCCACAACCAGTACCGGTCGGGCTGCAGGAAGTGCAGCAGCTCGCCGGGCAGGTCGAACCCGCCGGCCGGGGCCGGGGCGACGACGGACGAGAAGGCATCGAACCGGGTCGCCAGCCCGGCCGGCCCGTCGAGCAGGTCGGCCACGGCGGCGGCGAGGGTCGGCACGCCGATTGCGCCAAGGATGCTGTCGGCGTGCCGCCGGGTGGAGAAGCAGCGGCGCAGCAGGCCGCGCAGGGCGTCCCGGTCCATCGCGGCCGGATCGTCACCGACCAGCTCCCGCATCGCGGCGGACTTGCGCGTCAGGTCGACCGCGACCGCACGCAGCTCGTCCGGGGCGACCTGGGTCGTCACCTCCCGGAGGAACTCCTCCGCGGTGACGGTGTCGACGACGGGGCCGGGGGACATCAGGCGGCCCCGCTCAGCCCGTGACCACTGCGTCGCGGCCCTCGGCCACGGCGTTGCGGGTGCGGATGAACGAGATCGCCTTGGTCGCGGCGTTCGAGCCGGAGGAGACGGCGTCCTCCAGGTCGGCCGGGCCGAGCGCCGCGCCGCAGGCGTAGATGCCGTCCCGGCTGGTGGAGACCGGGTCCAGCGGGCTGCTGGCGGCACGCACGAAGCCGTACTTGTTCTGGGCGACCCCGAACAGCCGGGACATCTTGCGGGTGCCGGCCGACGGCTCCATCCCGACCGACAGCACGACCATGTCCATCGCCAGCTCCATCGGCCGCCCCATGGTGGTGTCCTCGCCGCGGACGATCAGCTTGTCGCCCTTGGGCAGCACCTCGGTGATGATCCCCTTGACGTACTGCACGTGGTGCTTCTCCTGGGCCGGCCAGTAGATCTGGCTCTCCCAGTAGCCGTACATCCGCATGTCGATGTAGAAGATGTAGACCTGGCAGTCCGGCAGCAGCTGACGGACCTCGATCGCCTCCTTGGAGGCGACACCGCAGCAGACCTTCGAGCAGTACTCGTTGCCGATGTGCCGGTCACGGCTGCCAACGCACTGGACGAAACACAGCTTCTTCGGGGTCTCGCCGTTGGAGGGGCGCACCACCTTGTGTTCCTTGAGCATCCCCTCCAGGTCCTGCAGCGCGATGACGTCGGGGAACTCGTAGTAGCCGTACATCTGGGTCTCCCGGCCCGGGTCGAAGTGCTGGAAACCGGTTGCCAGCACCGCGGCGCCGACATCGAGCGTCTCGGTGCCGGCCACCGACTCCAGGGTCAGCGTGAAGTCCCCGGGCTCGCCGCGGACGCCGATCACCTCGGTGGACAGCCGGACCTCGGCGAGCGGGTTGGTGGTGACCAGCTCGGCCATCCGGCGCAGCAGCGGCTCGGCGGGCTCTCCGTGCGGTGTGATCCCGGCGTAGTTCTCCTGAATCGGCCGACCGCCCAGCTCGTGGTGCTGTTCGATCAGCACGACCCGGTGACCGAGCTCAGCGATGGTCTGGGCGGCACGCAGACCCGCGGGTCCGCCGCCGATGACAGCAACGGTGTCGGATGGCATCTTCTACCTCGTTCTGGCGACGTGGGGGCATACCGGCCGCGCCCTCCGGTCGGGCGCAGCCGGGAGATGGCTGCTGTGTTGTCTGAAACCGACCCGGCGGCGGACCGTTTCGTGCGGGCCGCCGCCGGCCGTGGCGGGTGTGCTACGCGTCGACGTCGTCCCAGTCGAGGTAACGCTTCTCGCCGCGCTCCAGTCGGGCCAGGTCGGCCTGGAACTCCGCCCATGCCTGCTCGTGGTCGATGCCCATCTTCTCCAGCAGCGGACGGTAGTCCGCGGAGTGCCAGTGCAGCTGGCAGACCTTGTAGGGGTGGGCACCCATCGCGAGCGCGGCGAACTGCGCCTCGCTCATCACCGCGATACCGACGTTGCGGCCGTGGGCCTGGGTCGCGAACTGGCTCTTGTCGAGGGTGGTGACGCAGCCGGTGTCGTGGGTCAGCACGACGTCCGGGTCCGCCTCCTCCTTCATCCGCTCGATCTTCCGCAGGGTGGCGAAGGACCGGGTGAAGTCACGCTGCACGAGGATGTGCCGGAAGCCGAAGCCACAGCAGTCGAACCAGGTCGAGTAGTTGCGCACCTCGGCGCCGAGGGACTCCGCCAGCGCGGTGACGACCGCGGTGCGCTGCCCGCCGTACACGTCGGGGTCGTAGATCGCGTCACCCTCGACGAGCTTGTAGTAGTGGCACGCCGGGTGCACGGTCACCGCGATGTTGGAGAAGTCCCGCGTCTGCTTGGCGGCGATCTCGTGCCGCATGGCGTGGAACCATTCCGAGTAGTGGACGATCTCCTCGGGCAGCACCAGCTGCTTGCCGAGCTTCTTCATGACCTCACGGACCTCGCGGCGCAGCTCGGGGTGCGCCATCAGCTCATGCCGCACCTCCTTGTAGTGCCCGTACGAGGTGCCGCAGTGGATCATGGGGTAGTAGCCGGTCTCGTGCGCCGCCGCGAAGTTGCGGACCGCGACCGCCGCCTGGGCGGCGGCGTTCGACGTCGCGCTGGCGTAGTAGTTCCACGCCGTGCAGGAGGTCTGGTCCTTCGGGTCGAGCGAGTCGTAGCCGAGTTTCCGCATCACCCAGAAGATCGAGGTCGAGTAGCCCGGGATGTGCCCGCACTGGCCGCACGACTTGTGGTGCCAGAGGTGACCCTTCTGGATCCGCTTCATCCGGCCGTATTTGGTCGGCACCTCGGCGGTCTCACCGGTGATGCGCTGCAGCATGATCTCGCCGGAGTCCGCGAGATTGAGCAGCTCCTCGCGGAAATCGTGGTAGCGCTCGGTGTCGCGCTCGAAGTTCGCCTTCTTGTGCATGAGGGCTTCCATCGGGATGGTCACAGCTCAATCCCCTCGTCCTCTAGGCGCTCTTCCATGATTTCTTGGAGGATGGCGTGCAGCCCGCTGTCGACATCCTTGATCATGCTGAGCGCCCCGGTGTGGAACCAAATCAAGTAGAGTTCGACCAGGGTCCGTTCGCTGACGTCCCAGCCCGTGGAGGTGGTGTGCAGGGTGTCCGACGGCAGGGCGCGGCGCCAGAGGTCGAGGTTGTTCGACACGTCGCCGGTCTCAGGGCCCCAGTCGGGGAACGCGTCAGGTTGGAGCATGTCGGGGGACACCTGGGTGCCAGTCGACATGATCTTGTAGATGATCCGGGAGTACCCGCCGAGGGCCTCCTTCGCGGAGTTCAGGCCGTTGTTGATGGACACCTCGCGCATGATCGTGATGATCCCGCCCGGGTTGTTGCCCCGGGGGCAGCGCAGGCAGGAGAAGCACTGGGAGCATTCCCAGATGTCTTCCTGCATCTGCTGGTAGATCAACTCGACGTCTTCGCGGGCGGCTGCCTGGGCGATCCGCCGTGGGCTGAAGTCGTAGAACCGTGCCGAGGGGCAGGCCGCCACGCAGATCCCACACTCGTAACAGCCATAGAGGTAGTCGGAGAACCGGACGTCGCTCTTGACCTCGGCGAACAGCCGTGCCTTCTCCTCGTACGAGACGTCGGTGTGTCCGGCGACGTCGGGGACCTTGTAGATCGCCGAGCTCTGGGTCATGGCGGCCCCCTCTAGAAGCTGATTACGGCGTCGGCCTGGATCGCCAGGTCGTTGAACGCTGCGCCACCGATCATGTCGACGCCGTCGATCAGGTCCTCGATGGCCAGGTCGTTGAGGTCGAGCGAGGGCTGGCACACCAGCAACCGCACGCCGAGGCCGGTCGCCTGCTCGATGAAGTAGCGCAGCGGCTGCCCGACCGTGCCCTTGGGGCCGATCTTGTCCACGACATCCCGCTGCAGCAGCGTCGGCCCGTACATCGTGAAGTAGATCATGACCTCGGACTCCATTGCCGCGGCTGTCGCGGCGAGGAAGAACGGGGTGGCCGACCGACCCGGGTCCGTGGTCCCGTGGGTCTGGACGTAGAGGATTTTCGACTCGCCCTCACCGGTCCACACAGCGCGTCACCGACCCCGACGGATGAGGACGTGGAAGACGCTGCCGTCCTTGCTGATACCCACCAGCTCGTTACCGGTCCGCCGCGTCCACGCGGCCATGTCCGGTTCGACGCCGGGGTCGGTGGCCAGCAGTTCCAGCACCTCGCCGACCTCGATAGTCTTGATCGCTTGTGAGCTCTTGATGACCGGCAGTGGGCACGCTAGGCCCGTGCAGTCGAGGACTTGTGCAGGGGTATCGGCCATGGCGGGGGACCCTTCCCGAGATGGCGGCCTTGCGGCCGAAGATGGGGGCTTGTGGCAGGACATGCAAATTTCTTTATATGTTTACACGACGTGTCAAGAGGCGAAAGTAGGGAGCGCTCTGTGACGATCTCCGACCTGCGGTGTGACCGGTGTGGGTGCCCCCTGTCCGGCTTCGCCGGGAGCGGCGACAGCGGGCCAACGACCGGCGTCCGGTTCGCCTACCACCCCGGCGACCGCGACATGCGTGATGATTCGGGCACCCTGTGTGGGGCCTGCTGGCAGATCTGGAACGATCGGATGGGTGAACCGGTCGAGGGCCACTGCTCGGTCTGCGGTACCCGGGTGAGCCGCTACGCGAGCCTCCACCTGCGTGGGGTCGGCGCGCCGAAGCCGTGGCGACTGTGCCCTCCGCATACCGCGGACCTGCTCAACGAGCTGCGTACGGTCGCGCCGAAGTTCGACCGGGAGGCCTTCCGGCTGCCCCTGCAGACCGAGGAGGCGCCGACGGCATAACAGGCGCGCCGACCTGCCTCCGGCACGGGGTACCGGCCGGTGTCGGGGCAGGAACGCGGAGCGCGGCGTCGAGTCGATGTCGGGATGGTATGGGCTGGGACGGAAATCCGCCATGGTGCGGCCATAGTCCGTTGGTCGGCTCGCTGACCAGTCCTGCCGCGGCGAGTAGGCTCACCGCGGCCGCCCCAGTCGGGCGGCGCGCAGCGGTCCGGAGTCCCACCCCCGACGGTCCGGTGTCACAGCGGTCAGCGGAGGAGCGGGCGTGACCTGGGCAGTGGTGACCGGGGCGTCCGGTGACATCGGGCAGCTGATCGCGCAGCGCCTCGCCGAAGATGGCCACGACCTGGTGCTGCACACGTTCCGTCGGCTCGACGCCGCGGAACGGACGGCCGCATCGGTGCGGGAGTGTGGCCGACAGGCGGAGGTCGTCCAGGCGAACTTCGCCGGCGCCAGCGGTACCGAGGAGTTCGCCGCGGAGGTGACGGCGCGGGTGGGGGCCGTCGATGTGTTGGTCAGCAACGCTGCCTCGGGTGTGCTGCGACCGGTAGGCGAGCTCACGGACCGTCACCTCGACTGGACCTTCGCGGTGAACGTCCGGCCGCTGCGGACTCTCGCCACGGCGTGGCGACCACGCGCCGTGGTGGCGCTGACCAGCCCCGGCTCGCACCGGGTCGTGCCCGCCTACGCGGCGGTCGGCGCGAGCAAGGCCGCGCTGGAGGCGCTGGTCCGCTACCTCGCCGTCGAGCTGGCTCCGCAGACCCGGGTCAACGCGGTCAGCGCCGGTCTGGTCGACACGCGGGCGGCGCGGCGACTACCGGACTGGCCGGTCATCCGCTCCGACGCCCTGGCCCGGACCCCGCTGGGTCGCCTCGTCACCGCCGAGGACGTGGCGCGGGTCGTGTCCTGGCTGGCCTCGGCCGACTCGACGATGGTCACCGGGGCCACGTTGGCCATCGACGGCGGCCGGGCGCTGCTGCTGTAGCCCCAACTGCTGGAGCCACTGCTGCTGGAGGCACCGCTCCGACGCCGGCACGGACCGGGGTCTACTGGCGGCGGCACTCCCAGACCGACAGCCGCCAGGTCAACCGGCTGCCCCTGCGGGTGAGCTGGAGCATGCCGGTGTCGACCAGCTTCGCCACCTCAGGAGCGTCGGTCACCGACTGGGGGAGCGGGAACTCGCGCCGGGCCACCTCGGACATCCGGTCGCCGAACACCGCATGGGCGGCGTCGAGCACCGCCTCCTCCGCCTGCAACGTGGCGGTCGGCAGGTACACGCGGCCGGTCGGGGTGAGCAGCTCGTCGATCCCGCTGAGCATCGCGCTTGGAAGTTCGGCGCCGCTGGGACCACCGCCCCGGCCGTCCGGGAACCAGCCGGTCGCCGCCGCGAGTGCGTCCGGGACACCACTGACGTCGGCGATGATGACATCGGCCCGTTCATCCCGCACCGCGTCGAGGAGGTGCCCGATCCGGAACTCGGCGCGGTCGGTGACGCCGAGTCGGTCGGCGTTGTCGAGGGCGCAGCGGATCGAGGCGGTCGAGATGTCCGAACCGATGACGCGGCCGGCACCCAGGTTCAGGGCCGCGAAGCTCAACACCCCGCAGCCGCACCCGAGGTCCAGCGCCGTATCTCCGGGGGCGACCCGGATGGTGTCTGCCAGCACGCGGCTCGTGCTGCTCGGCGTGAACACCTCCGGGGACAGCAGCAGCGTGAACGGTCCGCCGGCCCCGGTCCACCGGTAGGGGGTGTGGTCTGCTGGCGGGTGCAGGTCTGCGGTGCTGTTCATGGTGACCTCGGATGGTACCCGCCCTGTCGACGGGAAGATCGCGTCATCCGCACCCGGCGATGTCCGCGGCAACCGTGCCGCTACGCTCCGGATCATGGCGCGAGCGCTCACCGCGGACCAGCTGAGGGTCCTGCGGCTGACGGCGCAGCATCTGGCTGGCGAGCCGGCCGGGGGGATCGTCGGCGCCGTGACCCGCGTCGTCGGAGTGCAGGCACAGGCTGCCGCACCCGCACGGTTGGCGCTGCGCGCCCGCGTCACGGGGATCGGCGTGGAGGACGTGAACCGTACCTGCGCGGTTGGTGAGGTGGTCCGCACCTGGGCGATGCGGGGCACGCTACACATGCTCGCGGCAGCGGACGTCCGGTGGATGGTGGGACTGCTCGGACCGGTGTTCGCCCGGGCCCACCAGCGCCGCCGCGAGCAGCTCGGTCTCGACGAGGTGAGCTGTGGTCGAGGCATGGCCGGTATCGAGCGGGTGCTGCGTGGTTCGGTGCCGTTGACCCGCGCCGAGCTGGTCCGGCGGCTCGGTGACGAGGGGCTGGCCCTGGACCTGAGGAGCCAGGCACCGGCGCATCTCGTTGGCTACGCCGCGATGCGCGGCCTGATCTGTCGGGGCCCCGAGGTGGACGCTGACGAGCCGACATACGTGCTGCTGGACGAGTGGGTCGCGGCCGGGCCTGCGGGGGACCGGGACGGCGCGCTGGCGGAGTTGGCTCGCCGGTACCTCGCCGGCTACGGCCCCGCCGGGGTCGCCGACTTCGTGGCCTGGTCGGGCCTCCCGGTGCGCGACGGCAGGCGGGCGTTCACGCTGCTGGCCGACGAGCTCGTCGAGGTCGAGGTGGCCGGCACCGTGCTGTGCGCGCCGCGGTCGCTGGAGCTGGACGCCGACCCGGTGTGCCCACCCCGGTTGTTGGGCCATTTCGACTCGCTGCTGCTCGGCTACCGTGGCCGTGACCTGTTCGTCGACCCGGTCCACGCAACGCGGATCCAGGCCGGTGGCGGGTACATCCGTCCGGCGGCGATCGTCGGTGGGCGGGTGGTCGGGAGCTGGCGGCTTGACGGCGGGCGAAACCTGCGGCGGGTCGTCCTCGAACCCTTCGGCCCGCTCCCCGCGCCGGACCTTGACGGGC
Organism: Actinomycetota bacterium; assembly: GCA_016201065.1. Lineage (GTDB taxonomy): Bacteria > Actinomycetota > Actinomycetes > Mycobacteriales > JACQDL01 > JACQDL01. The sequence goes on along the minus strand of JACQDL010000057.1, from coordinate 36,061 downwards.
TGCGGCGCGACGCCGACGACGTGGGGCGCTTCCTCGGGCTCACCCTGCCACTTCCGGGTTCACCGCGATCACGCTGAAGACCGCGCCGTGCGGGTCGTTGAGCACCGCGAACCGGCCGGACAGCAGTGGCACCCGTCCGGTGCCGCACGTTCACCAGGTGGGATCGATCGGCGTCGTGCCACCGGTGGCGCGTTCGATCGCCTCCGCGGCGGCCAGGCACTGGTCCTCGCGGAACCGGCGGCCGATGCACTGCACCCCCACCGGCATCCCGTCGGCCATGCCGCACGGCACCACCGCCGACGGCAGCCCGAGCAGGTTCGCCGGCAGCACCGGCCGCATCAGGCTGAGCGTGGCCATCGGCGCGTCCGGGGAGGCGACATCGAAGCCGACCTCGAACGCCGGCTGGGTCCAGACCGGCGACACCACGATGGGGTGCTCGGCCATGAACGCCGACCAGGCGCGGGCGATGCCGTGCCGCTCGACGTACATCATCGCGATCGCCGCGGTGTCCAGCGTCGGGTACGCCGACTCGGCGTGGCTGAGGAACGTCACCGCGTCGGCACCCATGATCTGGGTCAGCACCGGCATCATCGCCCGCAGGTCCGTGATCAGGGTGCGTCCCCAGCAGTCCACGGCCTGTTCGTACGCCGGCGGGGTGACCTCGACGACCTCGTAGCCGGCGGCGGCGAGGTGCGCGCCGGCCAGCCGGACGGCGGCAGCGATGCCCGGGTCGGTCGGGCCTCCTGGTGGTTCCGCCACCAGCGCCACCCGCAGTGGCCCAGCGCCCGGCTGTTCCGGCTGCTCCAGTGGCGCCGGCACGCAGAACGGGTCCCGCGGGTCCGGGCCGGCCATCAGGGCCAGAGCCAGCCGCAGGTCGGCGACCCGGCGGGCCATCGGACCGTCAACCGACATCAGCTGGGCGGCGAGGGTGGGGTCCTCCGGCGGAATCACCGTCGCCATCGGCAGCCGGTTGGTGGTGGGCTTCAGGGCGGAGATCCCGCAGCAGTGCGCGGGGTTGCGCAGCGACCCGCCGAGGTCGTTGCCGAGCCCCAACGGACTCATCCCGGTGGCCAGCGCGACCGCCTCGCCACCGCTGGATCCACCGGTGGTGCGGTCCGCCCGCCACGGGTTGCGGGTCAGACCGTGCAGGGAGGAGTCGGTGTGCACGCGAAGCGCCATGTCCGGCAGGTTGGTCCGCCCGATCGGGATGGCTCCGGCGGCGCGCAGCCGGGCCACGATCGGCGCGTCGATCGGCGCGACCGCCTCGGCGAGCGCGGGAACCCCCCACGTCGTGGGCGTGCCGGCGAGATCGACGTTCTCCTTGACCGTGAACGGCACGCCATGCAGCGGGCCGACCTTCTCACCGGCCGCGAGGGCGCGGTCCGCCGCTGCCGCCGACTCGCGGGCCGGCTCGGCCAAGACCCGCACGACCGCGTTGAGCGCCGGGTTCACCGCGTCGATCCGCGCCAGGTGCGCCTCGACCACCTCCGCGCTGGAGACGTCCCTCGCGCGGATCATCGTGGCCAGCGTCGACGCGTCCTTGCGCCAGAGCTCCTCCGCCATCACAGCCCGTCCCTTCCGGCAGGCGTCCCCCTCCGGCACGGCTGTCCGTGCTGACTGGTGGGAGTGTAGGAACGGGGCCGGTGATCGTCTACTGACCCAGACCGCGCGAAACGGCCAACTCCGGACTCAGCGGGCGCTGGCGGCGTTCTGCTCGTCCCGCCAGGCGACCCAGTCGGTGACCCGTCCCAGGTCGTACCGGGGACCGGTCAGGCCGATGGTGACCAGCGTGGTGCCGGCCGCGACCAACTCGGCGCCAACGGCGTCCGGACCGGTGCTCACGTTTGCGGACCGCTCGATGTCGGCCGGGTCCCGTCCCTCGGTGGCACACCAGGTGTCCAGGATCGCGTGCTTGGCGGTGAGCTCGGCGGGCTCGCCGAAGCCGTGCCAGATATCGGCGTACCGCGCCGTGTACCGGAGGGTCTTCTTCTCGCCGCCGCCCCCGATCAACACCGGGATCTTCCGGGTCGGAGCCGGGTTGACCTTGCGCAGGCGGGCCTCGATCCGGGGCAGCGCGCGCTCCAACGCCGCCAGCCGGTCGCCCGCCGTACCGAAGTCATAGCCGTACTCGGTGTAGTCCCGTTCGAACCAGCCGGCGCCGAGGCCGAGGATCAGCCGGCCGTCGCTGATGTGGTCGACGGTGCGGGCCATGTCCGCCAGCAGCTCCGGGTTGCGGTAGCTGTTGCAGGTCACCAACGCGCCGATCTCGACCCGGGACGTGGCCTCCGCCCAGGCGCCGAGCATCGTCCAGCACTCGAAGTGCGCGCCGTCCGGCTCGCCGTAGAGCGGGAAGAAGTGGTCCCAGTTGAACACGACGTCGACCCCGGCCTCCTCGGCGGCGGCGACGGCACGCCTGATCTCGGCGTAGTCGGCGTGCTGGGGCTGGATCTGGACGCCGATCCGGATCGGGCGGGCCATCGGTGCCTCCGGGGATCACTGGATCTCTGCCATCCTGGAGGCTAGCCGGTCGCGGCCGCGGCCGCGGTGCCGCCGCGTGGGTGACGGACCTCCGCAGGGAGTCGATACCCTGCGCTCACCTCACGGGTGGGAGCCTCAGCGGGTGGGAGACGGTCGGGTGGCAGCGGCGGCACCGGTCAAGCTGGCGACGGTCGAGGGTGTACTGGAGCGGATCACCTACGCCAACGAGGAGACCGGGTACACGGTGGCCCGGGTGGACACCGGGCGTGGTGGTGACCTGCTCACCGTCGTCGGCGCGTTGCTGGGCGCGCAGCCCGGGGAGTCCATCCGGATGCAGGGCCGGTGGACCTCGCACCCGCAGTACGGCAAGCAGTTCAGCGTCGAGAACTACATCACCGTGCTGCCGGCCACCATCCAGGGGATCCGCCGGTACCTCGGTTCCGGGCTGATCAAGGGTATCGGTCCGCGGCTGGCCGAGCGGATCGTCGAGCACTTCGGCGTGCAGACACTGGAGGTCATCGAGACCGAGCCGAAGCGGCTCGTCGAGGTCCCCAACCTCGGTCCGAAACGGACCGCCCTCATCGCCGACGCCTGGCAGGAGCAGAAGGCGATCAAGGAGGTGATGGTCTTCCTCCAGGGCGTGGGGGTGTCCACCTCGCTGGCGGTTCGGATCTTCAAGAACTACGGCGACGCGTCGATCGGCGTCGTCCGGACCGAGCCGTACCGGCTGGCCAGCGACGTGTGGGGGATCGGCTTCCTCACCGCGGACCGGATCGCCCAGTCGGTCGGCATCCCGTTCGACAGCCCGCAGCGGGTCCAGGCGGGGCTCCAGTTCGCGCTCTCGGAGGCCGCCGACGGCGGGGACTGCTACCTCCCGGAGCCGCGGCTGACCAGCGAGGCGGTGAAGCTGCTCGGGGTGGACACCGGGCTGGTGATCGAGTGTCTGGCCGAGCTGGTGGAGGCCGGTGGCGTGGTCCGCGACGAGCTACCCGGGGACGACCCGCAGCGGCCGGTGCCGGCGGTGTACCTGGTGCCGTTCCACCGGGCCGAGATCTCCCTCGCCAACCAGCTGCTGCGGCTGCTGCGGGCCGACGTCGACCGGCTGTCGGTGTTCCAGGGTGTGGACTTCCGCGCCGCGCTGGCGTGGCTGCGCGGCCGCACCGGCACCGACCTGGCCCCCGAGCAGGAACACGCGGTGCGGCTGGCGCTGACCGAGAAGGTGTCGGTGCTGACCGGGGGTCCGGGGTGCGGGAAGAGCTTCACCGTCCGCTCCGTGGTCAGCCTCGCGGCGGCGAAGAAGGCGAAGGTCGTGCTGGTCGCGCCGACCGGGCGGGCCGCGAAGCGGTTGGCCGAGCTGACCGGCTGCGAGGCGCTGACCGTGCACCGGCTGCTGGAGCTGCGGCCCGGCGGCGACGCCGCCTACGACCGGGACCGCCCGCTGGACGCGGACCTGGTGGTCGTCGACGAGGCATCGATGCTGGACCTGCTGCTGGCGAACAAGCTCGCCAAGGCGGTGCCGCCCGGCGCGCACCTGCTGTTCGTGGGGGACGTCGACCAGCTTCCGTCGGTCGGCGCCGGGGAGGTGCTGCGTGACCTGCTCACGCCGACCAGCCCGATCCCGAACGTCCGCCTCACCCAGGTCTTCCGGCAGGCGCAGCGGTCCGGCGTGGTGACCAACGCGCACCGGATCAACGCCGGCACCCCACCGGTCACCGACGGTCTGGCGGACTTCTTCCTCTTCGCCACCGACGAGGCGGAGGATGCGGCCCGGATCACCGTCGACGTGGTCGCCCACCGGGTGCCCCGGAAGTTCGGGCTGGACCCGCGCCGCGAGGTGCAGGTGCTCACCCCGATGCACCGCGGCCCGGCCGGCGCCGGTGCCCTCAACACCCTGCTGCAGGAGGCGCTGACGCCGGAGCGGCCGGGGACCCCCGAACGGCGGATCGGTGGCCGGGTGTTCCGGGTCGGCGACAAGGTGACCCAGATCCGCAACAACTACGACAAGGGTCGCAACGGCGTGTTCAACGGCACCGGGGGAGTGGTGATCGGCCTGGACCCGGTCGAGCAGCGGCTCGTGGTGCGCACCGACGATGAGGAGGAGGTGCCGTACGACTTTGCCGAGTTGGACGAGCTCTCGCACGCCTATGCGGTGACCATCCACCGCTCCCAGGGCAGCGAGTACCCGGCGGTGGTCATCCCGCTGACGACCAGCTCGTGGATGATGCTGCAACGCAACCTGCTCTACACCGCGGTCACCCGGGCCAAGCGGCTGGTCGTGCTCGTCGGCTCCCGCAAGGCGATCGGGCAGGCGGTCCGCACCGTCGGCAGCGGCCGCCGGCATACCGGGCTGGACCACCGCCTCCTCGGCTGAGCGCCGACCAGGTCGAGCAGCGTCATCAGTTCGGCGTATGCGGGTAACGCTGAGGCGGGCAAAGCGTCGACCTGGTCGACGGCGTCGGAGTCGGTCTCGACGATGTACACCTGCAGGCCCAGCCGGGCCTTCGTCTGCTGCCACGACTCGGTCGCCACGCCCACGCCTGTGTTGAGTCGTTCGGCGTGCTCAAGCATGCGCCGGTGCGCCTGCCTGTCACCTGAGGACCACGCCACCCGGCGCCACCGTGGCAGGAGTTCCAAGACTCCGGTCAGGTCCAGGGACTCGGTTGCTACAGTCATCGCCTCGCGGAACTCCCGGTCGAAGTCACCGGCTTCCTCAGGCAGCAGACGCGCGGATCGATCTGGGCGTGAGGTCACCGCCAGCGGCAGGCGGCAAGCCGAGGTCGGGCAGGGACACAACCGAAGGATAGGCGCTGAAGCGTGGAGTCGCCGGGTTGCCGGGTTGTCGGGTCCGAGCACCGGTATCGTTCTTGATGTGAGTGCCGAACGAGATGAGCTGCGGCGCCATGCGGGTTCGCGGCCGTCGGTGCATGGCCGCCACCGTGGGTGGGCACGATCGGCGCGGATCGCGCCGATCGCGGTCGGCACCATGAGGATCTGCTGGTAGAGGGATTGGGCCGTCTGCAGTGATCATCTGCGACACGGGTCCACTGGTGGCGGCGGCAGCAAGGATGGGGCCTTGGGTCCCTTGCCTGGTCGGCGTTCCGTGGTAAGGCTGGTCGTATGGCGGCGGACCTGGTTGTTCGCACCGAAGGGCTGACGAAGGCGTACGGACGTACCGTCGCCCTCCGTGACGTCGACCTCACCATCGAACGGGGCGAGGTCTTCGGCTACCTCGGGCCGAACGGTGCCGGCAAGACGACTACCCTGCGGCTGTTGATGGGTTTCCTGCGCCCGACGGCGGGGCGGGCCGAGGTGTTGGGGCTGGACGCCTGGCGGGACTCGGTGGCGGTCCACCGCCGGGTGGGGTACCTCTCCGGCGAGCCGGCGCTGTACGACCGGATGACCGGGTACCAGCACGCGACCTACATCGGGTACCTGTGCGGCACGCCCGACCGGGACCGGATTCGCACCCTCGCGGACCGGCTCGACCTGGAGCTGGACCGCCCGGTCCGTGCCCTGTCCAAGGGCAACCGGCAGAAGCTGGCCGTGGTGCTGGCCCTGATGGCCGGGCCGGAGCTGCTCATCCTCGACGAGCCGACCAGCGGTCTCGACCCGCTGGTGCAGCAGGAGTACAACGCCGTGCTGCGCGAGCACACCGCCGCCGGCGGCACGGTCCTGCTCTCCTCGCACCTGCTTGCCGAGGTGCAGCGGACCGCCGATCGGATCGGCATCCTGCGGGCCGGGCGGCTGATCGCCGTCGAACGCCTCGACGAGCTGCGGGGCAAGTCGCTGCACCACGTGACCGCCCGGTTCGAGAACGAGGTGACCGCGGCGGACTTCGCCGCCGTGCCGGGCGTCCGGGACGTCGTGGTCACCGACCACGCGCTGACCTGCAGCGCCCCCCAGCTCGCCCTCGACACGCTGCTGAAACAGGTCAGCCAGCACCGGGTGGTCGACTTCGAGTGCGCCGAGGCCGAGCTGGAGGAGACGTTCATGGCCTTCTACGGAGCGGGTGAGGGCGGTGCTGCGTAGCGTCACCGGCAAGACCCTGTTCGACCAGCGACGCGCCCTGCTCGCCTGGTCGATGAGCCTGGCGCTGCTGGTGGCCATGTACGTCGCGATCTGGCCCAGCATCCGGGGGCAGCCGTCAATGAGCGACCTTCTCGACAGGATGCCCGAGGCGATGCGTTCGCTGTTCGCGATGTCCGGCGCGGACATGTCCACCCCGACCGGTTACGTGAAGATCGAGCTGCTGTCCTTCATGGGACCGATGCTCCTGCTCATCTACACCATCGCGGCGGGCGCGGCTGCGGTCGCTGGCGAGGAGGATCGGCACACCCTCGACCTGCTGCTGGCCAACCCGATCAGCCGGACCCGGCTGGTCTTGCACAAGCTCGCGGCGATGGCGCTGGGCACCGCGCTGCTCGCCGCCGTCATGGGCGTGGCCATGATCGCCGAGGGATCGCTGGCGGACATGGGGTTGCCGGTCGGCGCGGTGCTGGCGGCCATGCTGCACATGGCGTTGCTCGCGCTGGTCTTCGGCGCGTTCGCGCTGGCCATCGGAGCGACCAGCGGGCGTCCGGGGTTGAGCCGGGCCGTGCCCGCGGTGGTCGCCGTGCTGGCGTACATCGTCAACGGGCTCGGTCCGGTCGTCTCCTGGCTGGAGCCGCTACAGAAACTCTCGCCCTTCTACCAGTACGCCGGCCATGACCCGCTGGTCACCGGGGTGTCCCTGACCGGAGTGGCGGTGGCGGTCGGCACGGTGACGGTCCTGGTCCTCCTCGCCGTGCTCGGCTTCCGGCGACGTGACGTCGCGGCCTGACGCGGGCGTGTCGCGGGCGGGACGAGAGACGGCGGTCCGGAGGTCACGCCCCCGTCGCCGCTGGCGTGGTGGCGGCCCGGTCGAGCCGCCCGAGTGCGGCACGGAGGGCGTCGGCGTCCGTCTCGGCGCGGCTGGCACGCTTCCGGGCTTCCGTGACGGCGTCGCGCAGCGCCTCGATCTCGTCGTGGTGCGCACGCTCCATCCGGGCCAGCTCTGCCCTGTGCTCGCCGCGCAGGTGCGCCACATCCTCGGTCGCGGCGGTGGCGCGCGCCTCGGCCCGGGTGGCCTCGGTCTCGGCCAACCGGGCGCGCTCCCGAGCCGCGGCGACCTCACGCTCCGCTGTGTCGCGAGCCGCGGCGACCTCACGCTCCGCTGTGTCGCGAGCCGCGGCAACCTCGGCCGCAGCGCGTTGCTCAGCCGCGGCGAGCCGCTTCGCGGTGGCGGCCTCCACCTCGGCGACGTGCGAGCGGGCCTCGGCCTCCACCCGGGTGGCGCGCTCGTTCGCGGCGGCGAGCTCGGTGTGCGCCGCATCGACCTCCTGGCGGGCGGCGGCGACCTCCCGGCGGGCGGTCGCGACTGCCGCAGCGGCTTCGGCACGAGCGGCATCCGACTCCGTGATCGCGTCGTCGCGGACCTGCTCGGCAGCCGCGGTGTCGGCCGCCAGCTGCTCAGCAGCGGCGTTGGCCTCGTCCCGCTCGCGCTGTGCGTCGTCGCGGGCGCGCTCGGCCGCCAGGCGGCGCTGGTCGGCGGCGACGGCGTCGGCGCGGGCGGCGGCGATCCGTTGATCGGCGTCGGAGGTCACGGCGGCAATCTCCGCCTCGACGGAGTCGACGTCGGTGAGGGCCGTGAACTGCTCCAGGACGCCCCGGAGGCTCTCGGTGGCTCTGGTGATCGAGGTGACCGCGTCGGCGGTGGAGCTGCGGGCTCCGTCCAGCAGGTCCCGGGCGTGCAGCCTGGTCGCGGAGACCGGGCGGCGGGGGTCGGTGGCGCGCCAGCCGACCGGCTCCTCCTCGGGTAACCGCCCGGAGCGCTTGGCAGCCCACCGGTTGCGGGGGTTGTGGACGGTCCCGCCAGGTTCGTCGGACTGCTCGCAGTAGTCGGGCCGGCGCCCGGAGCCCGCCGCCTTTCCCGCCGCCTTCGATCGGGAGCACCCCGGCCAGATGCAGGCCTGCGGGTCCTTGCCCGGTTGGTCGGGAACCGGCTCGGCGTCCGGCGTGCGCATCATGGATGCAATCTATCACTCCTATTGGATGGATGATTGGAGTGTTTCAAAGAAAGATAGATCAAAAAGAACGATTCTCGACTCGATTTTTCGACCTCGGTCCCGGTACTGTTCCATATCGTGACTGAGAAGCCTGATGGGAACGGCGGGGATCCGATGACCGGTGTGGTGGCCGCGCGACCCGAGGGGACGGCCGCCCACCCGGTGCGGGATGCGGGAACGGCGTCGTACACGGAGACCGACTTCGACGTGCCGGAGCCGGCCGCGGCGCGGATCGAGCGGAGCGTGCCGACGAACACCCGCACCGCCTACGGCTCGCGGTGGCGCTCGTTCGAGGCGTGGTGCGGCGAGTCGGGGCGGGTGGCGCTGCCGGCGACGGCCCAGACGGTCGCGGTCTACCTGGACCACCTGGCCACCACGCGCGGCTGCTCGGCAGCCACGCTGGACGCGCATCTCGCCACGGTCCGGACATTGCACCGGGCGGCCGGGCACCCCCCACCGGACCCGATCTACGCGCGGAAGGTGATCGTCGACCGGGCCCGCGAGCAGGCCGCGGACCCGACCCGCGCGCACGGTCCACGCAAGGCACTACCGCTGACGGTCGCCCAGCTGCGGGCGATCGTCGACGGCTGCGACCTGGCCACCGGCGCCGGCCTCCGGGATCGGGCGGTGCTGCTGCTCGGCTTCGCGTTGCTCGCCCGCCGTGCGGAGCTGGCGGCGTTGAACCTGACGGACGTGCACCACGCGCCGGGCCAGGGGCTCGTCGTGGTGATCCGCAGCTCGAAGACCGACCAGGGCGCCCGGGGGGTGGTCCGGTACGTGCACACCGCCGCCGACCCGGCGCTGTGCCCGGTTCGGGCGGTGCTGGAGTGGTCGGGCTACCTCACCGGGCAGGAGATCCACGCCGGGCCGTTGTTCACCCGGGTCGACCGGTGGGGGCACGCCGGCGCCCGCTGCGGTGGCCGGTACGGCGCCGATACCCGGGACGGGCGGCTGCGGCCGCAGGCCATCGGTGACCTCATCAGCGCCGCCGCCCGCCGGGCCGGACTCGACGACGCGGTGCCGGCCGACGGTGCCCGCGCGTACACCGGACACAGCCTGCGCCGGGGCGGGGCGACGACGATGCTGGCCACCGGCGCCGCGCCGCTGGAGGTCTCCCGGCACGGCCGGTGGGCGGACGGGTCCCGCTCGTTCGCCGGCTACATCGAGGAGGCGCACGGGTTCGGCGACTCGAATCCGACCAAGGGGCTGCTGTAGGTGCCGCCAGCTCAACGCCGGCAGCAGCAAGTGGATTTTGACCGGACAACGTGTCACCCGTTGTGAGGTGGCGGCAGGCGCTTTCGTTGATGCCGGTCACGATCGGTCCGGCTGGGCGGTCCTGACGCCCTTCACCAGCAACCACCCGGTCAGCCCGAGCTCGCCAACGAGGGCGGGTACGAGGAAGAACGCACTCGCCGGACCGCCATAGGCGGCGACGAAGAGATTGGCGAGGCTGTCACCGATGTACCCGGCACCGGCGGCGGCGACGAGGATCCCAAGAGCTCGCGGGACATACCGTGATCGGTAGAGCAGGGAACCGAGCACCACCAGATGGACGCCGAAGAAGACGATGGCCAGGAGGAACCCCGTGCTGAAGGTGGTGAGGGCCGACAACGCCATGGTCCGAACCTGCCGATCGTCCAGCCCCGCTCCTCGTTCGGCATCGGTCAGCAGCAGGAAGGCGTCGTAGAGGTTGGGCAGGATGGCGGCGAGCATGGCCGAGTAGACCAGCCGGATGCCCGCCGCGAGCAGCGACAACGTCCGGCTGACCGGCCGCAGGAGAACGTAGAACGTGACAGCGACGGCGATGTCGACGACGACGATCCCGATCCAGGTCAGGAGGCTGCTCGCGAACAACCACCGCGAGCCCAGGACGCTGCCGGCGGTGGCCGCGGCGTCACCAGGCACGACGACGGAGTCCAGCACGGTCGCTGAGAACATCCCGAGCACGGCGAGGAGGAGATAGAGGACTCCCGTGACCCTCGCGAGGGACTTGGGTGATGTCACGACTGCTCCTTGATCTTGGGTATGCCGAACGGGGGCCGCGAGACTCCTCGCGTGCCAGGTGGTGTGTGTATGTGTGGGGGACTAGTCTTCGGCGTCGGGGTACCGGAACACGTCGTCGAGCGGGACGCAGAACACCCTGGCGATCTGGAACGCCATTTCCAGGGAGGGCGAGTAGCGACCCTGTTCGATGGCGATGATGGTCTGGCGAGTGACGTCGACCCGTTTGGCGAGTTCCGCCTGCGTCATCTCGCCGTTGGCGAACCGGAGCGCACGGATCGTGTTGGTGACCTTTGTGGGTTTGCCCATTGCTACAGGCCTCGGCGGTAGGCGACGAGCTTTATAGGTGTACTGACAAGCGCCGACAGGTAGAACGCCGCGAACATCGCATGGGCGATCCAGAAGTGCTCGGAACTCGCCAGCGTGAGGCCGAACGGCACCAGCATGCCGATGGCGAGGACAACCCCGCCGACGTATTCGCCGAACCGGTTGATGTCCTTGTCCCGGACGTCGCTCTTGTGGTTGTCGCTGGGTCTCGCAATCTCGACCGCTACCCGGCCGACGATCGACAGGGTGACGGAGATCCCGATGGTCCACAGCATCGTCGACACGTAGGCCACCTCGGTGACGGGAGTGTGTCTGGTCCGTCCGAGAATGATGGCGAGGTAGGTCGCGAGGGTGCCGACGCTGGCCACGAGGTAGACCCAGGCACCCTTTTCTTCGTAGGACATGCCCGCTCCCGACGTACGACAACCTGACCCGCGAGAGCGTAAGACAACATTGACACTACGTCAAGTATCTTTGACCCACCACCGGGTTGGGCGTCCGGCGGGCGCCCTCGTCGTCGGGATCGGTGATACCAACCCGCCCGAGGGGCTGCTCTGACCGATCGGTCGGGGGAGCATAGGTGGGTGACCACCCCTCAGGAGAGCCCGGGTCAGCGGAGCGTGACGGCGACCGCGGCGTACCTGCGCCCGCCGCGGTACCTGGTGTGCCGCCGCGCGATCGGGTACTGGACCCTGCGGGCGGCCGCCGGCTGGGCGCTGGTCCTGGCGGTGGAGACGTTCGGGTTGGGCGCCGGCGCCGCACCATCCGGGCTGGTGGGTGTGGTGCTCGCCGGGACGGGGTTGGTCGCCGTCGCCCACCTCGTGGTCATGCCGCGGTGGCGCCACCGGGTGCACCGGTGGGAGGTCACACCGCAGGCCGTGTACTCCCAGTCGGGGTGGCTCAACCAGGAGAAGCGGATCGCGCCGGTCTCCCGGATCCAGACGGTGGACAGCGAGCGCCGGCTGCTGCAGCGGATCTTCGACCTGACCACGGTCACGGTGACGACCGGGTCGGCAGCCGGGCCGATCGAGATCAACAGCCTGGATCGGGTCGTTGCCGAACAGCTCGTGGCGGAGCTCACCCAGGCCGTGCAGGCCACTCACGGTGACGCGACATGACCGCCGGCCGTGACCGCCGCCACGCCGCCGACCCGACTGGAGCTGAGCCTGCGGTCGGCGGCGAGTGGCGCCGGTTGAGCCGGCGGATGCTGCTGGTGCATCCGGTCCAGGAGCTGGTCCGGTTGGCACCGGCCCTGATCGGGATCGTCCTCGCGGGGCACCGCAACGGTCAGGGTGTGGCGTGGGGTCTGGCCGCCACTGGGGTCGCCGTCCTGGTCGGTGCGCTGCGCTGGTTCACCACGACGTACCGCGTGACCGGCGACCAGGTGCAGGTCCGCCGCGGGCTGCTGCGCCGCCGGCTGCTCGTGGCACCGCTGGACCGGGTCCGCACCGTCGACCTGTCGGCCGGTGCGTTGCACCGGGTGCTGCGGCTGGAGCGGGTCACCCTCGGGACCGGGGCCGCCGTGGGCGCCGGCCACGAGGGTCTGCGGCTGGATGCCCTCGACGCGGCCGCCGCCGCCCGGCTCCGGGAGGAGCTGGTACGCCGCCGTCAGGCAGCGACCGGCACCGCCGTCATGGCGGCGCCGGGTCTCGACCATGCCGTTGGCCCGCAGCGGGCCGCGGAGGTCACGCTGGCCGCGGTTCGGCCGAGCTGGCTGCGGTTCGGGCCGTTCACGCTCTCCGGCCTGGTCGCCGTCGGCGTCGTGACCGGACTGCTGTCGCGGGTGACCTCCGAGGCCGAGGTCGACCTGAGCCGGTACCGGCCGCTGCACGCGGTTGCCACTCACCTCGGCGCGGCGCCGCTGTGGCGGGCGGTCGTTGAGGTCGCCCTCGCCTTTGTGGTCGTGGTCGCGCTCGTCTCGACCGCCGGCTACCTGCTCGCCTTCGGTGGGTACCGGCTGACCCGGCACTCCGGCGGCACCCTGCACGTGGTGCGCGGGCTGATCGCCCGGCGGGCGGTGACCATCGAGCTGAGCCGGGTCCGGGGGGTCGAGATCAGCGAACCGATGCTGCTGCGGATCGTCGGCGGTGCCCGCTGCAGCGCGGTGACCACCGGACTCCGGACCGGCCACGACTCGTCCGACACCGCGGCCATGCTGCTGCCGCCGGCACCGCGTGCCGACGCCGACCGGGTCGCCGCCGCTGTGCTCGGCACTGACCGTCCGGTCACCACACCGCTGGCTCGGCACGGCCGACGGGCGCGGCAGCGCAGGTACGGCCGGGCGCTGCTGCCGTGCGTGCTGGGTGCCGTGGCGCTGCTCCCGCTGGGTCGGCTGGTCGCCGGACCGGCCGGTGCCTGGCTGCTCGGCGTCGTCGCGATGCCGTTCGTGGCGGTCCTGGCCTGGGACCGGTACCGGAACCTGGGCCATGCCGTGGTGGGGGAGTACCTGGTCCGCAGCGCCGGTTCGCTGGTGCGGCGCCGCACCATGCTGTCGCGGGAGGGCATCGTCGGCTGGACCGTGCGCGAGTCGTTCTTCCAGCGCCGGGCCGGCCTCGCCACCCTGACGGCGACCACCGCCGCCGGTGCCCAGCACTACGCGGTGCCCGATGTGGAGCTGGGCACCGCGGTGTGCGTCGCCGATGCACTCCTGCCCGGCCTGCTCACCCCGTTCCTTCTCGACTCGCCCGGTCCTCGCTGACGGGGAAGGTCACCCGCCCATGCCGCCCATGCCGGGCATCGAGTGGTCGCTGGTCTGTGCGCCGAACCACTCGTGGATCGCGGCAACCACGTCGGCGTCGTTGCCGCTGTAGATGATGCGGGCACCGGCGGGCGCCACCTCGTAGACCACCGAGAGGCGGCCGGTAGCCGCCTGCAGCTTCCGCAGGCCGGGCATGTCCGCGCCGTGGATCGCGGCCGACGCGGCGAAGTTGCCCTTGCCGAACTCGGTCGCCTCGTGTCGCAGGTGGTCGCGGATCAGGTTGGTGTTGCGCTGGTCGGCGGGGTCCTTGGCGACAACGAGCTCGACGCCGCCGCGGTCATTCATGGTGAAGGTGTGCACCGTGGCGTTGAGATCGAACGGCATCACCGCCGCTGCTCGGGCGGTGATCGCGGCGAGAGTGTCATCCCCGGCGGTGTTGTGTGCTCCGCCCCGGGTGGCGTACCCGCTGACGAACAACCCGGCCACGACGACGAGCCCGACGACGACGGCCACGATCAGCGGCATCCTGCGTCGCCTTGCCGGCGGAGTTGGCGTGGTGGGTGCGACGGGTTCAACGGTGGTCACGAAGGGCCTCCACGAGTGTGGTGATGCTGTCCAGGACGGTGTCGCGTTTGTCGGCGGGGATCGCGTCGAGCAGGGCAGCGAACGTCGCCGTCCGAGCGGTGGCGAGCTGTGTGGCGGCGGTGCGGCCGGCGTCGGTGAGCTTCAGCCAGATCACCCGGGCGTCCCCGTCCCGCTTGCCCCGCTCGATCCAGCCCCGCCCATGCAGCTGGCTCACCAGCCGGCTGACGGTGCTCTTCTCCAGCCGCAGCCGGGTGGCGAGCTCGTGCTGGGGAAGCGGTCCGTCGCGTTCGATCTCCATCAGCGCGTGCGCCTCGGACACCGGGATCGGGCGACCACACGGGGTCTGGTCGGGCTGGTGCAGGCCGAACGCCCGGACAAACGCCGTGATCTGGGTCTGCAATGCCGTCACGTCGGGTGAGGGCGTCTGTTGGGACATGGTTCGACGATACAACTAGATAGTTCGAGAAGGCAACCTTTACCGAAGGTGCCGGAAGGTACGCGATCGCCGCGTGGTATGCGCGGGTCAGCTGGCGCGGGGCCAGAGCAGCACCGCGCAGACCGCCGCGAGCGCGAGCGCGGTGACGCCGCCGACGGTGAGCACCGTGGCGAGTGCGTCAGCGGTGGCACCGACCGCCGCTGTGGTGACCGCGGCGTGCGCGTCAACTCCGGCGGAGGCCGGCAGCGCGTCGGCGACGAGCCGGCCTCCGCCGGATCCCACACCGTCGGCGAGCGCGGTTCTCATCGGTGCGGGCAGGGGCAACGCGGCGAGCGCGGAGCCGGCCCGCGCGGTCGCGGTGTGTTGGAAGAGCGCACCGAGCGCGGCCACCCCAGCGGCGGTGCCGACCTGCCGGGCGGTGTTCACCGAGCCGGTCGCCATGCCGGCTCGGTCGGGTTCCACCGAGGCCAACGCGGCGGTGATCGAGGCCGCAGAGCCGATGCCGAGCCCCACGCCCGCCACGACAAAGCCAGGCACCAGGACCGCCCACGGGGCAGTCGCGTCGACCCGGGCCGCCAGCAGCAGGCCGCTGCCGGCAAGCACGAGGGCCACAACGTTGGGGGCGGCGGTTCCCGTGCGGCGCAGGAGGACCGCCGTCACCGGGGCCGCCACGAAGGACGCGACGGTCAGGGGCAACACCCGCACACCGGTCTCGAAGGGAGTCAGCCCGACGCCGTTTTGCAGGTAGAGCGCGATGTAGTAGGTGGCCGCGACGAGGGTTCCCGCGATCGCTGCGACCGAGAGCGACACCCCGCTGAAGGCAGGCCGGGCGAACATGCGGAGGTCGAGCATGGGGTGGTCGGCGGCGAGCTCGCGGGCGACGAAACCGCCGAGCAGGGCCACCGTCGCGACGAGGAGACCGACGATCGCGGGACTGGTCCAGCCGGCGTCGTTCCCCCGGATGAGCGCCAGGAGAAGGGTGAACAGGCCGGCAGTGAGCAGGAAGGTGCCGGGCCAGTCGGCGGGCTGCACCCTCGGCGTGCGTGACTCGCGGAGCCTGAGGCACGCCAGGAGCGTCAGCACGCCGATCGGCACGTTGATGAGGAAGATCCAGCGCCAGCCTGGCCCGCTGACGAGCGCTCCCCCGACGAGTGGGCCGATCGCCGTGGCGCCCGCGAGGGTGGCGCCGAAGACGCCGATGGCACGTGCCCGGCCGGCCGGCGTGGGGAAGGCGGCACCGAGCAGCGGTACCGCCGTTCCGAACAGCAGCGCCGCGCCGATGCCTTGGATGGCGCGGAACGCGTCAAGGACCGTGGCGTCGGCCGCGAGGGCGCAGGCCAGGGACGAGACGGTGAACAGAGCCAGCCCCGCGACGAAGACCCGTTTGCGGCCGATGCGGTCACCGAGGGTGGCGGCGGTGAGCAGGAGCCCGGCCAAGGTGAGCGTGTAGGCGTCGACCACCCACTGAAGTGACGGCAGGCTGGCGGACAGGTCGGACCTCATGTCGGCCAAGGCGACCGCGACGATCGTCACGTCCAGCAGCAGCATGAAGACGGCGGTGCAGACGACACCGAGCGTCCAGGCGGCGTCCCGGCCGGAGGCGGCGGGTGACGATACGGTTGGCGTGCTGGTGGTGGACACGGTGGACATCGCAACCTCATCGTCAGCCGGTGATCGGGCTACGCGTGTAGCGTGTGGAACGGCGTTAGTGAACGCCGGTAGGGCTACAGTTGTCAACCGATTGGTGTCGCCGGGGATCGAAAAGTCGCTCCTCGGTGCGCCGGAAGGGACGGCGATCATGCCGGCTCGGGTATCCACAGCTGCGTCGAGCGGAGCCGTCAAGGCCGTCGCTCACCCGGACGTCGTACGGCGGCGCCGCGCCCCGGCCCGCCGGGGCGAGGGCCAGACGCTGAGAGCGGCCATCGTCGAGGCCGCCAGCACCATGATCGCCCGAACCGGCGATGCCTCGACGGTCACGCTCCGCGCCCTGGCACGCGAGGTCGGGGTCGCCGCGACATCGATCTACCTGCACTTCGAGACGGTCGAGGAGATCATCGCGGAGGTGAAGCGGGTTCGCCTGGACGAGCTCGGCGCCGCGCTGTCGCGGGCGGCGGACGCGGCCGGTGACGACCCGGTCGCCCGGGTGCGGGCGCGCGCGCACGCCTATGTGCGCTACGGGCAGGAGCATCCCGGGGAGTACGCCGTCATGTTCAGCGCCCGGATCGACCTGCGTGGCACGGCGGCCGACCAGCCCATCGTGGCGGCCGCGTTCGAGGACCTGACGACCGACGTCACCGCCGCGTTCGCCGCCGGAGGCCGGGCCGAGACACCCGAACGGGCCAGGCTGGTCGCCGTCCACCTGTGGACGTCCCTGCACGGCACGGTGGGGCTGCGCAGCATGCCGCGCCGCAGGCCGTGGTCCGACCTCGACGAGCAGGTCGACGATCTCGTGGACCGCCTGGTGGCCGTACCGCGCTGATGGTCGCGTCCGGTCGGCCAATCCTGGCTGGTCGGCCAGATCGATCTGACGAATGGCTGCACAGCGGTCGGTCCTGGTGTCGCTGGTGTCAGCACGACGACCGCCCCGTTCGCCGGAGACCCGCACGGCCCGCCCCAGCGCACCTGGCAGGCGCGGATCATCGTCGCCGAGCGATGACCGACACCCCGGAACATTCGGCGCCGAGGCGCCTACCGCTACGAGCCGGAAAGCCTCACGACGACGTCGTCGAATCCCTCCGACCGTCCGTCGAAGACCGTCACGTAGGACACCCCGTGGCGATCGCGCAGGTCAACGAGCTGGTCGCAGACCTCCTCGACCGACGACCCGAACTGCACGAACGGGCTCGCGCGCGCATGGTCTGCGGCCACCGCGCCGGAACTGACCATCTCCAGGCTCGCGATTCGCGCGATCGGGTCGTGCACGACCCCCGCCCACTGGCGTGGTCCCGTCGTTGTCGGTCCAGCCGGAGCGCGGGCAGACGGCGGCCTACGTGAGCTGGCAGCCGACCGGATCGAGCATGATCACGATCGACGCTCGTCACCCAGTGCGCGCAGGGTGGATCGTCACCAGAACTCGACTTAACCTCCAGAACCGTCGCAACCAAGGATCACTTGTATAGTCCGCGCGACTCGTGTCTGAGTGGATGACAAAGTGGGTCACCAGTCGGGTACGTGTCGCCCCGACCGTGGTTGCCGGCCGGACAGCGGTGGTGACGCGGTGCGGGCACGAACCGCCAGCGGGCGGCTGATCGGTCGCTGGTCTCGACGGACGAAGGAAGAGATGGTTGTGGACAAGACATCCCGATGGGCCAGGGTCGCGGGGCTGACCGTGGCGGCGACACTGGCGCTGGCCGCCTGCAGCTCCGGCACGTCCGGCACCGACGCCGGCAAGCCAGCCGGGAGCACCGGCCCAGCTCCGAGTTCGACCCCCACAGCATCGACGCGGACCGAGGCCGAGCTGAAGGCAGTGCTGCTGACCAACTCCGACCTGCCGTCCGGCTTTACCACGGTCCACGAGTCCACCCCGTCAAGTTCGGCGACGGGCTCGGCGACGGGCTCGGCTACCGCCGAGCCGCCGGTTGAGGGTGGCAAGGACTGCGCCCTGTTCGGCCAGGCGATGCAGGGTGACACCACCGTCGAGGGGGCGACCGAGGCCAGCATCAGCTTCACCCACGGGACCAGCGGCAGTGTCGTGGACGAGTCGCTGACCAGCGCGCCGAGCGCGGAATCGGCCCGTCAGGAGATCGCGGCATTCAATACGGTCTTCGGCAAGTGCAAGCAGTTCACGACGACCGAGTCAGACATGAAGATCACGTTCAAGATCTCCACGTTCAAGCTCCCGGCGCTCGGCGACGACCAGGTGGGGGTGCGGCTCGCCGGTACGGTCGCCCAGTCACCGGTCACGTTCAACGTGGACATGCTGGGGGTGCGGAAGGGCGATCTGCTGTTGATGCTGGTCGTCACTCAGCCGGAGATCCCGGGCGGCCCGAGTGGCCCCGCGGTCAACGCCGCCTCGTTGCTGAAGGTCGCCTACGACAGAGCGACCCGGTAGCGGCCGGTCGGGGCGGGCGCGGCGTATGCCCGCCCCGACACCTGGCCGGGGCGACCGGCCAGCTTCAGTCCCGCAGCGCGTCCAGGGACCGCATCATCATCGAGTAGGAGCGCAGCTGGCGGGCCGCGGCCGGGTCCTCGACCAGGTCGTAGGGCCCCAGCCGAAGGCCGCCGGAGGTGGGCTTGAGCAGGCCGATGATCTGCTTGACGAGAGTGGTCTTGCCGGCGCCGTTCGGTCCGAGCAGGCCGCCTACCTCCCCGGGCCGGACCTCCAGCGAGATCTCGTCGTTCGCGCGGAACTCCCCGAACGTCTTGGTGACCAGCTCCGCGTGGAACGTCCAGCCATCCATCGGGCCCTCCCGTCAGCGGAATCGGAACCGGCGCGAAGCCTACCCAAGGGGACGGTCATCGGGAGCGTCCAGCGGCACGCCCGGCACCCGGGTGCGGCCGGTTAGATCTTGCGTGCCATCCGGCCGGAGGGTCCTCGCCGACCAGTCCGTCCACGGTCTCGCGGAGCAGGTCGGCGTGCCCGGTGCCGCCCGTACTCCTCGATCAGGTCGCGCACGATGCGCCGCAGGCTGAGTTGGCGGCCATCGGGCCAGGAGATGTGGACGAGCTGGTCGAGTCCGCCGTCGGAAGGTTGTGCGCAGGCGATCGAGCGCGCCGGTGAGGTGCTCGGCCTCGGTACCGGCGAGGGGCGGCTCCCACGGGCGATCGTCGTCGGACATCACGCCATCCTAGGCATGGACCGTGCGGAACCCCTGCCGTGCGCCACGGTGCGGGCTTGTGCGCTGCGGGATCGTCCAGTCCTTGGAGAGGTATTCATGTCCGGCAACGACGAAGACTGGCGCGAGGTCACCACCGGCAATCAGAGCGCTCGCGTCTGCTACACCGGCCGGGGAGCGCGCGGTTTCGGTCTGGCCTTCGCGATCGTGGGTCTGGCCATCATCAGGTGACGGTGAACCCGGCACCGACCGGTTCGAACTACGAACCGTCAACGATGACCTGGGCGAGGCGCAGCGCGGGCACCAGGCGGCGGGCGCGGGTGACCGCGGACCGTAGCAACCGGTTCTCGGCGGTGTCGACGGTGAAGTCGTCGTAGCGCACCTCCACCGGCAGCGGGAGCACGAACCGGCGGCGGAGCTGCTCGGCCTCCCTGACCCGTCCCCGCACGACCGGCAGCGCCTCCTCCACGGTGCGGTACCCGTGTTGCAGGCCACCGGCGAGGGCGCGGGTGGCAAGCCGTTCGAACACCTCCACCACCGCGCCCAGCAGCTCGCCGTGGCGCCCCACATCGACGGTCGGGGTCTGCCAGCGGACGCCGGCCGGCGAGTGTTCCAGCAGGACCATGATCCTGGCGATGGGGATCTTCGGCGCGACATGGACCTCGACGCCGCCGCCCGCGCTGGTGCGCACCGACACGGCGCCGACCTTCGACAGCGGTCGCAGCGACCACAGTGGTGTGCCGGGCACCGGCCGGGCGTCCACGAACCCGGTGCCGGCGAGCGCGACACCGACCTCGGCGGCGAGCGTCACCGCGACGTCGGGGCCGCTCTCGACGAGGTCGACCCGCTGTGGGGTCACGGACCGGTGCCGCCCGAATCGGTGACCGGGGCGGTGGGTGGTGGCGCCGGAGTCGTCCGCCTGCGCGGCGGCGCGGCGCACGGCCGCCCGCCCCGGGGCGCATCAGGTAGGAGGGTCCGACGGCGCCGTCGCGGTCGCCGATCCGGCTGTTCAGCTCCTCCAGCAGGTCGGCGGCGTACATCGGCCGGATGCCCCGGTCGCGGTACTCCAGCAGGAAGTACAGCTCACCGAAGACCTTCGCGAGGTTGGCGCGGTCGATCTCGTCGACGATCAGGATGTAGGGCCGGCCGGGGTCGGCCCGGGCGTCGTCCACGATCTTCCGGAACGGGCCGGGGACCAGGCCGAACCCGATCCGCCCGGTCGCGTCGACGGCGGTCGGCCGGAAACCCTCGAAGAAATCCTCGTAGGAGTACGCCGGGTGGAACTGGACGAGCCGGACGTTGGCCGCCTCGCCGGCCAGCAGCTCGTTGACGAGGTCCGCCGGCAGCTCCGGCAGCGTCGCCTCGGGCACCGGGGCCGGCGTGGACCCGCCCCTCGGCGGTGGTGACGATCGCGTCGCCGACGTTCATCCGGTTGAGGAAGGCGTGCAGTTCGGCGACCTTCGCCTTGCGCTGGTTGTAGGAGAGGTGGGCGTAGTCGATCTCGACCGCGTCGCGCAGCTCGTCCAGGCCGATCCCCGGCGCCACGGGCCGCAGGTACGCGGCGGCGAGGCTGACGAACCCTTTGTCGAGCCACGCCCCGACGACGTTGACGCCCGAGACCGCCGATCCGCGCACCAGCCAGGTGCGGGGTCCCGCCGGGGCGCCGGTCACCGGGGCCACGCCCGCGCCCACGACACCGCCGCCAACCTTCCTTGCCTCATCGGCCGCTGCCACGTCCCGCCGCCCGGCGGTGCGGACATGATCCCGCGCTGGCGGGAGGCTCGTGAACGCTCCACGCCCCGGCGCGGACAGAAGATCAGGAACACCAAACGGAACGGGATCACGACCAAAGGCCCGGAATGGTCATTGCCGGCGGCCTCGTGCGAACACTGTTCCGTGTTACGCTCGGTAGACCCGCCGGCTGCCATTTTGGAGCGTGTCGAGTGAAAGTAATCCGCAGCCTCGGAAAGACGCCGATCGAGCTAGGCAATGCCACTGGCGTCAGTGGCTCGCCGGACATTCTAGAGCTGGATGACGGCGCATTCGCGGTGATCGGTGTGGACATCACGGCGCAGGTCGACGATCTGGCGCTCATCGACGCACGGTGCGCACCGAACGAACGTGTCGTGCGGGTACCCAGAAATGTGTTCATTGCGGCGAAGGGCGACTTCCCGGAGGAATAGATGTACCCACCGGCCTGGGCTCTCGCGCACAGCACTCGTCTCGATCTCGACGAGTTCTCCGCCGCCTTCGCGAACGCGTGGTCGCGAACCGTCTCGCGATTCCTGAAACTTGAATCGTGGCAAGCATATCGGGAGGTCGCTGCCAACGAATCGCAGGTTCGCTACGATCGCGGCGATATCGAGGGCGCCAGGGACCTTCTCCGGCGCGAGGCGGAGGCGGACCGCCCGCTCTACCTGGACGTACAGCGGAGGAAGATCGAGTACGCCCGGGTACGGATCGTCGGTGAACCGCTGACGCCCTACCTCGAATACGAGATGCTCAGCTACCGCATTCGTTCGGAGATGGGCGAGCACATCGAGATCGTCGCTGAACCGATCGCGAAACTTCCGGATGAACGGTACTTCGATTTCCTGCTGTTTGACGGGCATACCGCGCTTGTCCACGACTACGGCTCTGGCGACGTCGGGCGGCAAACCGGCGGATGGCTCACCCACGATCGTGATGCTCTCGTCGCGATGGAGGAAACGATCACCGAGCTTCGCCGGCGTGCCGTGCCGCTCATTCGGTTCCTTGCCACAGTGTGACCTGCCATCGGCCCGTGCTGCGGCAACCCATCAAGCGGTCGACGACGTGCCTGCCGCACCACGCTTCGCCGCGAGGGGCGTGCCGTGAGCCATCGATGGTCGCGGACCGTCGCGGTCGGTGCCTCCCTGCTGGTCGGCTTCGCGTTGGTTGCGGCGAGCGTCATCGTGCCGGCGCTTCTTCTCCTCCGCGTGGACGAGAGGACGTTGAGTCGCTGGTCCCAGATCGGGCAGGCACTCGAACCGATCGGCGTGCTCTTCTCAGGCGTCGCCTTCATTGGGATCGCCCTGCCCCTCTTTCTCCAGAGCCGTGAGCTCCAGAACCAACGAGACGAACTCGCCATCAGCAGAGAGGAGCAGCAGCGGAGCGGCGAGATCGCGATTCGGCAACTGCATACCGATCTTATCAAGATGGCAATCGGGGACCGCGGGTTACGTCAGGTTTGGCCTCCGATTTCGGCTGGTGTCGCCGAAACAAAGAAGGACCACTACTGCAACCTGATCCTCAATCTGCAGAAAATCGCCTACGAGACTCATGCGATCGAGCTGGCTGAATTGCGTGGCGCTCTCACGTACCTCATGACGAGCCGTGACGTCTATTTGTTCTGGAGCAAGGCGCGGGCCGCTCGGGCCGGGGTCACGGCTGGGGACGAAGCCGAGGATTTCTTCACCGCGGAGGTGGATCGGGCGTTCGCGGACGCCAACCCTCCGAAACCGAAGCGTCTGCCGCCATCGGTTTGGCAGGCGGTAGGCGAGTGGCGGGCTGGGCGGATGTCCCGACGCCATGAGTGACGGACTGTGCCCGCAGCGAGAGCATGCGATGCGCGCACGGCATCCGTACGTGGTCCGTCAGCGGCACCCGCATCCAACCGGCGCTGGTGGCGGAGTGTCGCGCTTGCCGTGCTCCGCGCGGAGGACCGCCGAGGATTCGGCGTCGAAGGCGGCGGCGGTCTTGTTGTCACGGTGGGGCCGGAGGAGGCACCGGAGGTGCCGGATGCGATCCAGGCTTTGGGAGCTCGCCACGCTGGCACCAAGACGCAGGGCACGGAGCGCGACGTCGGCGGATGCCTCGACGTTGCGGTCGTGCAGGTGCGCCTCAGCCAGCCAGGACAGGTAGAGCGATTTCTCGCGGGCATGTGCGTCGTCGTAGCGGTCGAGGGCGGCGGTCAGAAGCTCGACGGCCCGGCGGGGCGCTCGAAGCTGGACCAGGCAGCGCCCTGCCATGATGTCGATCTCGTCGCGGTTGAGCCAGTAGAGCCACTGCGGCTCGTTGACCGGAGTACTGCTGGCGAAGACCTCGTCCACCTCGCCGAGGAGGCGGATGGTCATCTGGTGATCACCGAGACGGGCGTTGGCCCAGGCGAGCCGTTCGAGCAGCACGGCGCGGGTGGCATGTGTCGCGGTGGCCTGCGCCCCACGGAACGCGGTGGAGGCCAGCAGCACCGCATCCCTCGGGTCGCCGACGTTCGCCACCTGGTACGCGAGGGAGGAGAGGAGATTCCCGGCGAGCGGCGCGTCGCGTGCCGCGTGTGCGGCGATGACGCCACCGAGGTAGTAGCGGCTGGCGGCAGCGTGCAGACCGTGGTCGCTGGTCACCCATCCGGCCAGCTGCGCCAGTTCGCCGACCGCTGCTAGCAGCGCCCGGCCGGTCTGCTCCGAGTAGGAGGCATCCCGGACCACCTCGACGGTGGCCCGTAGCTCCCGGCGAACCAGGTCGTGCAGGTCACCGCCGCCGAGGAAGTCATCCATCCGCCGGAGCGCATCGGTCCGTTCGGTAGTGGTCCGGGCCATGTGCAGGCCGACCCGTCGCCCGGTGGCCGGTTGCTGGATCTGGGGTGGGTCGGTGGTGCGCCAGTCGCATGACAACCGCAGGACGGTCTCGGCGCTCACGGCGCGCTCGTCGGCGAAGAACTGCGACAGATGTTCCCAGGGCACGGTGGCCGCTCCCGGAATCACCGTGATCGGCTGGCGGTCGCGCCGGGTCACCGGTGCTCCGAGGCGGCGGCCAGGGCCTCCCGGTACTCGTCGGTCCATCGGGCGTCCCGCTGGTCGGCTGGCAGATCCTTCAGGCCGGCGCGCAGCGAGTCCACCGCGTCCCGGTGTCGCGAGATGCCCAGCTGCACGAGGCCGATGTTGAGCCGGAAGAAGGGCTCCGTGTACCAGTAGACGCTCGGCGGCGGTGCGCCGGCACGGGTGGCGAGGTCGGCCGCCCGGCCGAGGTACCGGCATGCCTCGCCCGCATCGCCCAGAGCCGCATAGCCTTGTGCGGCCTGCAACAGATCGAAGGTGCGCTGCGTTTGGTCGGCTCCGGGCACCTCCAGCGCCGCAGCCGCCGCGCGAATGACCGCACGCGGCCGACCCTGCTGGCGGGCCACGTAGCCCTGGAAGCTTGTCGCCGTTGACGCGACGGTGCCGTCGCCCACATCGTCGGCCAGCTCCGTGGCCCGGGCGCACAAGGCGAGTGCCTGGTGGTCGTGGCGGAGCGCGGCATGAAGCCAACCGACGTAGCAGGTCCACTCGGCGACCACGCGGGCCAGCGCGTCCCGGCTCCGGCCGGTGGCCTCCCGCAGCATCACGTCCAGCTCCTCCAGTTGCCGCGCCATCGGTCCGAGCACGGCGGCCGGACCCAGTGCGTCCTCCAGCCGCCGCTGGCCGGCCAGTAGTCGGGTCAGCAACTCGACGGTGCCGGCATCCAGCCTGGACGGTCGTTGCTGGACCGCGTCGATCCGCCCGAGGTCGTCGACCTCCCCGATCCCACCGACCCACCGGTTGGAGCGGGAGGCGCTGAGCGGTGGGCCGAAGTGTGCACCAGCCGGAGCGGCCATGCCGATCGATGTGCCGCCCCCCTGTTGTTGGTGCTCGGCGATCCGCCGCCGCACCACATCCCGATCACCGCGCAGCAGCACCTTGCCCACCAGCAGACCCGCCGCCGAGTCCAACACCCAGGACGCGTGGCTGCGGCCCTTCCGCAGGACCGCCACCGGGCGAACAGGAGCGGAGTCCGGCAACAGTTGTTCCACCGCGGTCGCGACACGCTCGGCCGTCAGTTCGTCAACATTCACAAACTGCGACACTAGGACTACCGACCGACACGAAGGGCAACCCCATGACCGAGACCACCGAGATCATCGCCAGGGCCGTGATCCGCCGCGACCAGCACCTCCTCCTGGCCCGCCAGCTCGGCAAATCCTGGTTCTTCCTCCCCGGCGGCCACGTCGAACCCGGCGAGCGGGTCGAGCCCGCCCTCGTCCGAGAGATCGCCGAGGAACTCGGCACCGAAGCCAAGATCGCCGGATTCGTCGGCGTCGTCGAACACGGCTATGTGGAGGACGGCGCCACCCACCACGAACTCAACCTCGTGTTCGAGATCGCGCTGGCCACCGACGACCCCACCAGCCAGGAAGACCACCTCGAGTTCCACTGGCTCCCGCTGGCCGACCTGCCCGACACCGACGTCCGGCCCACCGCACTGAAGAACGCCCTGCTCGCCGCCGACACCGACCACACCCCATTCTGGCGCGGCTGGAACGGGTGAACCCGCAGGGAGACCGGTACCTATTCAGCCTGAGTGGGCCCGGGTTGGTCTGCGGACGCGGGTCGGCTGATCTTCGGCCCTGGCTACGCCGGCACGATCGTCCGCGACGGCTACGCCGGGTACGCCCACCTCGCCGGCGCGGTGCACGCCTGGTGCGGAGCTCACGGCCTGCGCGACCTGCGCGCCGTCTATGAAACTGATCCCGACGGGCAGGTGTGGGCCAGGTCCATGGCCGACCTGCTCATTACCGCGAACGCGAAGGCCACCGCCGCCCGCACCGCCGGGAAGCCCCGCCTCGACGACGCGGCGCTCGCCGAGATCGGCTCCTGGTACCGCGGCGCGGTCGCTAAGGGCATCTCGGACAACCAGAACCACCGCGGCAAGGCCGGCAAAGACGGCCTCCGCCTGGCCCGCCGGTTCCGCGACCACCAGGACATGATCCTGCGGTTCACCACCGACCTCGCCGTCGGTTTCACCAGCAACCAAGCCGAACGTGACATCCGCCCCGTCAAAGTACAGATGCGCACCTCAGGCGGCTGCTGGCGCACCCTCGAAGGACTCGCCGACTTCGCCATAGTGCAGTCATACCTGTCCACCGCCGCAAAATGGGGCATCGACCAGCTCGACGCGCTCACCCAGCTCTTCACCGACGGACCCTGGCTACCCGCCGCCATCAGACCCGGCTGACCAGCCCCACCGCGCCAGCCCATCACCTATCAGCCGATCCACGACCGCTGATCACACGCCCCAGCCCACTCAGGCTGAATGGCTACACCTCCACCGCCGCCCGCTGGTGGGCGTGCAGGGTCAGCGGCAGCCGCCCGGGGTCCTGCGGGCCGGTCTTGATCCGGAAGATCCGCTCGCACTCCGGCTCCAGCAGGCCGGCGCCGACCAGCTCCGGGATCGTGCCGCCGCTGGCGAAGCTCGGGTTCAGGCTCAGCCACGGGTCGGGCCACTGCACGACGTCGTGCAGGAATGCCATCCGGTCAGCGGCGATCCGCTCGCGGCATGATGGCTGTAGGCAACCTCTTGCATCTTGTGTGCAACCGAACGTAGGATCGAGGCCGGTGGTGAGGGGGTGAGGCGTGATGGCGTCACAGACCGTGGGTTTCGCGATCTCTGATGAGGACCGGGAGCGACTGGACCGGTTGGCTGAGCACTTCGGTGGGGGCAACCGGTCGGCGTACCTGCGGGCCACGTTGAAGGTCATGGAATCGCTGCGTCGGGCGGAGCGGTTGCGGGAGTTGCAGGTGGCGAACCACCACAGGCTGGCCGAGCGGGGGATCGCGGCCGAGGAGCTGCCGGGGTTGATCCAGGAGGCATACAAGGGTGCCGGGCAGTGACCTTGCCGGGGCCGGTGGCCATACCGGTCGTCTTCGACGTCAACGTTCTGGTTCAGGCCATCGCCTCGGGCAACAGCCCGTACGTGTCCTGGCCGTCCCCGCCGCCCACCTCGGGTAACCCGTTCGCGGACTGCCTGGGCGTGATCAACGACGCGGCCGAGTTCGCGCTGTGGCTGTCCCCGCATATCCTGGGCAACACGACCCGGGTGCTGGGCGCGGTCGTCGGCACGCCCAAGGAGGACACCAGCGCCTACCAGGAGATCCTCATCGAGATGGCGGACGCCTCCGGGGGCGGGGTGCTGGACCCACCCAGAACGGTGCACGACTGCCCGGACCATGAGGACAACCTGGTCCTCGACCTGGCTGCCGAGGTGGGTGCGCTGCTGATCGTCTCCGAGGATGCCGACGTGACCGGAATGTCGCCGTGGCGGGGTGTGCCGATCCTGCGCGCCGGGCAGTTCGTGGCGAGGGTGGACGGGATGCGCCGGCACGGCCGGCGCCGCACCCGGTAGCGGCACACGCCGTCTCCGGCCCCGGTTCGGCGAGATCGTCAACGTTCATCCGCGTAGTGACCGCGGGCTGGTCCACCATGAACTGCACCACGAGGCTACGTTGACCCAGGCCGAACCAACTCTCCTCCGCGCGGGCCGTTCGGCCTCTACGCGGTGAGGGTGACCGCCCCTACCGTGGGAGGGTGGTCAGCGGCGGTGGGGACCCGTGGATGACCGGCGAGGGTGGCGCCACGGGCGGGCCGACCGGTCCGTCGGTGCGGACGCGGTCCGGCGTGGCGGTGCTGGCCTTGCTGGGTGGCGGCGTGCGTGGGTTGTCGTCGCGGGAGGCGGCCGCGCGGCTCGCCCGTTTCGGCTTCAACGAGCTGCCCCGGCCACGCGGCCGTCACCTGGGACGCCGCTTCGCGACGCAGTTCACCGACCTGTTCGCCGTCGTGCTCCTGGTGGCTTCGGCGATCACCTTCCTCGCGTACGCCCTGCAGCAACCCAGGGACGTGGGCACCGTGCAGCTGGCGGTCGCCGTGCTGTGCGTGGTGTGGCTGAACGCGGTGATCGGGTTCGCCCAGGAGTACTCGGCGGAACGCACCGCGCAGGCGTTGCAGGCGATGGTGCCGCGCACCTGCCGGGTGCTTCGGGACGGTGAACGGCGCGAGCTGCCGGTGCGTGAGCTGGTGCCGGGGGACCTGGTGGTGCTGGAGGCCGGTGACGCGGTGCCGGCCGACTGCCGCCTGATCGAGGTGCACGAGGCGGCGGCGAACAACGCCGCGCTGACCGGGGAGAGCGAACCGGTCGCGCGCACCGCTGATCCGGTGGCCGCCGACACCCAGCCGCTTCAGTCCCGCAACTGCGTCTTCATGGGCACGACGATGGCCGCCGGCTCCGGCAAGGCGGTGGTGTTCGCCACCGGCGCTGCCACCGAGTTCGGTCGGATCTTCCGGCTCGCGGCGCAGGCCCCGCAGCAGAAGACGCCGTTGCAGCGGCAGGTCGCCTCGATGGCCCGGCGGGTCGCCGGGGTGGCGCTGGCCACCGGCGTGGTGGTGTTCGCGATCCGGGCGCCGGCCGGGCAGTCGCTGGTGGCGTCCTTCGTGTTCGCGCTGGGGGTGATGGTGGCGCTGGTGCCCGAAGGCCTGCCGGCGACGTTGTCGGTGTCGTTGGCGATCGGGGTACGCCGGATGGCCCGCCAGCACGCGCTGATCAAGCGGTTGCTGGCGGTGGAGGCGCTGGGGTCGACCACCGTGGTGTGCACGGACAAGACCGGCACGCTCACCCAGGCCGAGATGACGGTGACCCGGGTGTGGGCGGACGGCACCGCGTATCCCGTGTCCGGCGTGGGGTACGCACCCGTGGGGCAGGTCAGCGACGCGGTGGCGGTGCGTGGTGCGTTGCGGGCGGCCGCCCTGTGCAGCAACGCCCGCCTGGTCCCACCAGCCGAAGGGCAGGGGTGGCGGGTGCTCGGTGACACGACCGAGGGCGCGCTGCTGGCTGCGGCCGCCAAGGCAGGGGTGGAGTTGGCTGACGAGGAGGCCGCGGCTCCGCGGGTGACGGAGTTCCCGTTCGATTCGACCCGCAAGCTGATGAGCACCGTGCACCGGGTCGGGACCGGCTTCCACGCCTACGTCAAGGGCGCCCCGGCTGAGGTGCTCGCCCGGTGCACCCACATCGAGTGGGACGGCGCGCGCCGTCCGCTGACCGGGCAGCTCGCGTCGATGGTGAACGCCGCCGTGGACGCGATGGCCGCCGAGGGGCTGCGGGTGCTGGCGGTGGCCTGGCGGGCCGTACCACCCTCGGCGACCCAGGAGGTCACCGAGTCACAACTCAGCCTGATAGGCATGGCCGGGATGCTCGACCCGCCGCGCCCGGAGGTCGCCGACGCGGTCCGGGCCTGCCGGGGTGCCGGGATCAGGATCGTGATGGTGACCGGCGACCATCCGCTGACCGCGGAGGCGATCGCCCGCAGGGTGGGCATCGTGCGGGACCAGCCGCGGGTGGTGACCGGATCGCAGCTGGACCGGATGGACGACGCGGCGCTGGTGGGGCTCCTCGGTGAGCCGGCGGAGCTGCTGCTGTGCCGGGTGAGCCCGGAGCACAAGATGCGGGTGGTGGCCGCCCTGCAGGGTCGCGGTGAGGTGGTGGCGGTCACCGGCGACGGCGCCAACGACGCGCCCGCGCTCAAGCACGCCGACATCGGTGTCGCCATGGGAGCCTCGGGCACCGATGTCGCTCGCGAGGCCGCGGCGATGGTGCTGCTGGACGACTCGTTCGCGTCGATCGCGACCGCGGTGCGGATGGGCCGCTCGGTGTACCAGAACATCCGCAAGTTCCTGATCTACCTGTTCAGCCACAACATCGCCGAGCTGGCACCCATCCTGGCCGCCACTGTCGCCGGCTTCCCGCTGGTACCGATCACGGCCGTCCAGGTGCTGGCCATCGACCTGGGCTCGGACGTGCTGCCCGCGCTCGCTCTTGGCGCGGAACCACCCGAGCCGGACGTCATGGACCGCCCACCGCGCTCTCCGAGGGAGCCGCTGTTCTCCACGGCCGTCGTCGGCCGGTTCCTCTTCCTCGGCAGCATCCAGGCGCTCGGCGTGTGTGCGGCGTTCTTCTGGCACATCCACTCCGCGGGCATTCCGTACGCCGCCTTCACCGCCGACAATCCGGTGTACCGGGAGGCGCTCACCACGACCCAGGCGGGCATCGTGATCAGTCAATTCTTCAATGGGCTCGCGGTGCGCACCGACCGGCAGAGCATCTTCCGGGTCGGGCTGCTGTCCAACCCGCGGTTGATCATTGCCGAGTGCCTCAGCCTGGGATTGATGGCCGCAATCAGCTACCTCCCGCTGTTGCAGGCCGTCTTCCACACCGCGCCGCTGCGTCCCGTCGACTGGGCCGTCCTGACCGCCTTCGGGTTGCTGTTGCTGCTGGCCGAGGAGACCCGCAAGTGGGTACTGCGCCGCGGCCAGGCGCGACGCGGCGCTGGGCCACAGGTGTGGCGGCCGCGTGGTGAGCGGCCAGGCGAGCGGTCGGCCGGAGCGGAGAGGACCGGAGCGGAGAGGAGCAGTCGATGAGGGTCATCGTGGTGGGCTGCGGGCGGGTCGGTTCCGGGCTGGCCGGCACGCTCACGGTGGAAGGACACGACGTCGTGGCGATCGATCGTGACTCCAAGGCGCGCCGGTTGTTGCCGAAGAACTTCCCGGGCCAGTTCCACGTCGGCAACGGCTACAGCCGCACGGTCCTGGATGCCGCCGGGATTCGATCCGCCGACGCCATGGTCGCGGTCACCTCCGGTGACAACACCAACATCGTGGTGGCGCGCACCGCCAGGGAGACCTACCGGGTGCCGTTGGTTCTCGCCCGCATCTACGACCCTCGCCGCGCCGACATCTACCGCGACCTGGGGATCCCCACGGTGGCGAGCGTGCGGTGGACGGTGCAGCAGATCCACCTGATGCTGCTGCACCGCCACCTGACCCCCGAGTGCAGCTTCGGCAACGGCGAAACCCTCCTGGTCCGCTCCCAGCTGCCGGCATACCTCACCGGCAGGCGGCTGACCGAGCTGGAGGTGGACGGCGAGATCCGCGTGGTCGAGGTCACCCGTGGCGGCCGTTCCTTCGTACCCGGCCACGCGGACCCGGCCGAACCCGACGATCTGGTCACCTTCGCCGTCGCCGCCACAGCCCTGGGCCGGCTCCGGGGTTTCCTGGGTAAGGAGCTCGGGACATGAAGGTCCTCATCGCCGGCGCCGGCCGGCTCGGCGTCCAGATAGCCAAGGTCTTCCTCGCCACCGGCGGCGAGGTCACCATCATCGAACGGGACGACGACCGGGTGGCCGGACTCCAGCCGCAGCTTTCCGCCCGGGTGTTGGTCGGCGACGCCTGCGAACCCTCCGCCTTGGAGGAGGCCGGCGCGCTGACCATCGACCTGCTCGTGGCCGCCACCGGCGAGGACGAGGACAACCTCGTCATCAGCCTGCTCGCCAAGCGCCAGTTCGCGGTACCCAGGGTGGTCGCCCGGGTCAACGACTCCGACAATGCCTGGCTGTTCGATCATCACTGGGGTGTCGACGTCGCCGTGCCGGCCGCGACACCGTTGATCACCCTGATCGAGGAGGCGACCGGCGCCGCGGACACCGTGGCCCTGCTGCGGCTGAGCCGGGCCGGGGTCAGCGTGATCGAGACCGCCCTGACCCCACACTCCCACGCCGCCGGGCACACCCTGGCCGAGATCCCCCTGCCGGCCGGCACCGTGGTCGCCGCCGTGATCCGCGATGGCCAGCCCACCGTCCCCGGCCCACAGTTCCGCCTCCAACCCGGCGACGAGGTACTGATCGTCTCCGAGGCCGCCACCGAAGGCGACATCCACGCCGCCTTCCAGTGAACCGATACCTGGCGTTGCGGAGCCGGAGGAACTCCTCGCGGGGCGCGACCACCCGCCGTGCCGCCGGCTGACCGGGATCTGATCCTGGTGCCACACAGCAACGCCGGCCTGTACGTGCCCGCGCTGGCCATGGAGCGCAGGGTCAGCCCGCCGGGTCGGCAGGTGGGGCGAGCTGGTGCAGCTGAGCTGCGCGCAGGGCGAGGTACCGCTGCTCGGGCAGGCTCGCGGTCATCCTCGCCGCCCGCAGGTACGACTCGCGCGCCGCGACCGTGTCACCGGCACGTTCCAGCAGGTGCCCCCGCACCGCCTCAAGGCGGTGGGTGTGTGTCATCCGGCCGTCCGCGTCGAGCGTACCGAGCAGGGCGAGCCCGGCCAGCGGGCCGTGCACCATCGCCAGGGCGACCGCGCGGCTGAGCGTGACCACCGGTCCCGGTGCCACCCGGCCGAGCACCTCATACAGCGCGAGGATCTGCGGCCAGTCGGTTTCCTCGGCAGTCGGGGCCTCGTCGTGCACCGCGGCGATCGCCGCCTGGAGCTGGTAGGGACCGACCGGGACGGTGCCCAGGGTCCTGCTGACCAGCGCCAGGCCGTCGGCGATCCCGGCGGCGTCCCAGAGCTCCCGGCGTTGCTCGGCGAGCGGCACGATCGACCCGTCGGTGCTGGTCCTGGCCGCGCGGCGGGCGTCGGTCAGCAGCATCAGCGCGAGCAGCCCGGCGACCTCGCCCTCGCCCGGCAGCAGACGGTGCAGCAGGCGGGTGAGCCGGATGGCCTCGGCGGTCAGGTCGGCCCGGTGCAGCGACGGCCCCGAGCTGGTGGTGTATCCCTCGTTGAAGACGAGGTAGAGCACGTGCAGGACCACGCCGAGCCGCTCGGCCCGATCCGGCTCCGGCGGCAGCTCGAACCGGGCGCCAGCGCTCCTGATGCGCTGCTTGGCCCGGCTGATGCGTTGCGCCATCGTGGTCTCGGACACGAGGAACGCGGCCGCGATCTCGGTGGTCGTGAGGCCGCCGACGGCCCGCAACGTGAGCGCGAGCTGGGACGGGGGCGACAGCGCGGGATGGCAGCACAGGAAGAGCAGCACGAGCGTGTCGTCCTGGTCGGCGCCACGGCGGCCGGCGTCCTGAGGATCGCCGACCGGCTCAAGCGCCGCGACGCCTTCCTCGCGGCGACGTCGGGCACTCTCGCTGCGCCACCCGTCGACCAGCGAATGGCTGGCGACGGTCAGCAGCCAGCCCCGAGGTCGGTCCGGCACCCCATCGGCCGGCCACCGCAGCGCCGCCGCGAGCAGCGCCTCCTGTACGGCGTCCTCGCACGCGTCGAACTGCCCGTGCCGGCGCACCAGCGTGCCGATGACCTGCGGCGCAAGCTCGCGCAGCAGGTCATCGATCTGGTGCTCCCCGTTCACCGCACCAATGCCAGTGCCAGGACCGGGCAGCTCCGCCTGGTCACATCTCTGGCGGCACGTTGTCCATCATCTGCCGGACCTCCATCGGGTACTCGGTGTAGGCAACCACCTGGGAGGCGATCTCCAGCGCCCGTTCCTTGCTCACCTCGACGATCCAGTAGCCGGCCAGCGACTCCTTGACCTCGGCGAACGGCCCGTCGGTCGGCACCGGGGACCCGTTCTGGAAGCGGACCGTCGTCGCCTGGCTGGGGTCCATCAGCCCGTCTCCGGCGATCCACTCACCAGCCTCCCTCAGCTCGCCGTCGAGCGTCATCATCAGCTCCTGCATGCCCGCGACCCATTCGGGTGTCCGGGTCGCCATCGTGGCTCCCAAACCACCAAACAACATGATCATGTACTTCATCTCGGTCCCTTCGTACGGCGCTCCGGGTGGGCGCTCGCCCACTGGTCGGAGCGGACGTCTGGTTCTCGACATCCCCGCAGGAGGTTCGGCTCGGGCCCGCGGTCATTCTTCGCCGTCGAGGCGCTGAAGGCTGGCATGGCGCGCAAGGCGAGTCCGCACCGTGCGTGCTTGACCACAGGCCATCCACGGAACCTGTTGGTACGAAATGCGGGGTTCATCCGTGAACGGTCCGGGTGACAGGGCCAGCAGCGTGTCCGCCGCTACGGGTGGCGCGGCGACGACGGTGAGCCGAGCGCGGCGAAGGCGCGCGCGTAGATCTCGTGGATGACCGGCTCCTTTGCGTTGTTGTACTCCTGGATGAAGCGCCACCCCCTGGTGGCGACATCCTTCTTCATCCGGCCGTACAGCTCCCGGTCTTCCGGGTGCGCCCGCAGCCAGTCCCGGAAGATCTGGTGCCGGACCACCTCCGGGCTTCCCGGTGAGAAGACGTGCAGGTTGATGTCGGTGTCCGGACCCTTCAGGCAGCGGTGCTCGTGCCAGTCGGGCTCGCGGATGACGAGCCGGTAGCCGGACGCGGCCAGCTGCGGAGCGTAGGAGTCCTCGTCGGCCGAGCTGGGCACGATCAGGTCGATGTCGATGACCGGCTTTGCGGCCAGGCCGGGCACGGATGTCGACCCCACATGTGCGACGGAGATGACGGTGTCGCCGAGCACTGCCCGGATGCGTTGCTCCTCGCGGCCGAAGAGCAGCGGCCACTGGGGGTCGTAGTCCACCACCCGGACCGGTCCGGTCAGCAGTGGCGGGCCGCCGACGTAGGCGCCGGCCCATTCCTCCAGCGATCTGCTCATGTGCTGCGTGACAGCTGGATCAAGGTCCACGGTAGTAGTCGCCTGGACGCTGGTATGGATCTCCGGGACGCTGAGCCAGCCATGGCTGCGGCGCAGGTCGTGACTGCGGTGCCAGTCGTGGTGGTGGTGCCGGCTGTGTGGTCCTTGGCGGGGTGCTCCCTTCCAGTGCGGCCAGCGCCCGACCACGGACGCGAGCTGATGGCGGAAGCGGTGCGAAGGTCAGCTGCAGGATCTCGTTCGAGCCACGGATGGCGAGCTGGACCTTGACCAAGAACCGTCCGTCCTTGATCGTATGCACCGCCACCGCCGATCGGGGAATGCTGGTCAGATGCTTGCCAGGTGAGCCGGTACTCGGGTTCGCCTCGAAGAGGATAAGCTGTCGGTCGGTCAGCACGACGTAGGCCTCGCGGTTGGCGTACCCGACGAACGCCGTACCGCCGGTCGCCGCCGCGAAGGCCGCGCCGATATTGGCGCTGACGGCGAGTGAGCGCCGTGCCGTCGCCGCCACCTAGCCCAGCCTCGCCCGGCAATGATCTGGACCTGCTCGCCGGGTTGCATCAGCCCGGTGGCGGACTGATACACACGTCTTTCGTATCTTGCCTTCACTGCGCCCTCCTGCCAATACCGCAACCGCGATTGCCGCAGGGACGGTATGTGTCACGGTATGAGCCAATGCGCGTCACGCGAGACTAGCCGACGAATGTGACCCGGCAGCGACCCCTCCGGCCTCCATGTCGCCGAGGAGCGACTGCGCCGGCATCCCGGCCCGCGCGATCGGTTCAGGCAATGAGGTGGCTCCGGTGGGGCTCGACCGAATCGCGCTCGTGTGTCAACGGGTCGTCGTGCAGTGGCTCCTCGGCACACCCCCGGCTGCCGCGGGCCACCTCCACGGCGGCCCGCTGGTTCGCGCGCGCAAGGTCAGCGGCGGCCGCTCCGCGTCGCACTGGTCCCGCTCGACCCGAAAGATCTGCGCGCCCTCGGCGAGCTCCCGCGCCACGTGCGCCCGGAACCGCGGGTCGCGGACCTGAACGAACCCGCAGGTGAACGCCCGGTAGTCCGCAATGAGCTGCTCGTGGATCGTGAACACGGCCACCGACCGACGCGCCCAGCTCCACGGTGTCGTCCTCACCTGCACTGATCGACAGCAGGTGGTCGGACCCTACCGGTGCGTTACGAGACCCGGACAGCTCAGCCGCCGGTCCGCATCTGCCCGCCGATCTCGACAACCGTCTGCGAACATGTCGCGACAAGTTCGGGCGACTCGACGCGGGACACCTCACCCGGCGCGTTTCCCACGATTTCCGGAGGCGCATGAGTCATGACCGCACCTGACGGCGAACCGGCCATCGTCTGTACCCAATGAGGCATTCCGCGTAACCGGTTGTGACTGTGTGTGATTGTTGGGGTGGTGGTGCGACACGCCGGGGCGGGTGCGACAAAAGACGCGGAACCCCCGGTATGAAGGTGGTCCTACGAAAGATCATCTTCACCGGGAG
>JACQDL010000005.1 GCA_016201065.1 Actinomycetota bacterium | reverse complement strand
GGACCGGCCCACCCGCACCTCCGGACGGACCGCATACCAACGGCAACACTGGCACACCGAAGAAGTCAACTACACAACAACAATCATCCCGTCAAATCTCCCACAAGTGGACACATGTCCCGGAAGTTAAGGGCAGTGGGGGCCAAGCTGTGGCCAGCAGGCCCTGTTCGTGCGGTTGTCGCGCTGCAACCTGTCGTGCCCCAGCTGCGACACACCCTACACATGGGACTGGTCCCGCTTCGATGTGGCGGCGGAAACGCGGCGGCTGCCCGCAACGGACATCCTTGATTGGGTCCTGGCTGCCTCACCGGAGCTGGTGGTGGTCACCGGAGGCGAACCGCTGCTTCAGCAGAGTCTGCTTGTGCCGCTGGTCACCGCGCTGAGGGCCGCCGGTCGGCGGGTGGAGGTCGAGACAAACGGGACCCTCGTACCGTTGCCGGCGTTGGCGGAGGCAGTGGCCGGGTTCAACGTCTCACCGAAGCTGGGTGGCTTCGCCGCCGTCGAGGACGGTGGGCGGCGGATCAATCCCGAGGCGTTGCGGGCGTTGGTGGCCACGGGCCGCGCGGTGTTCAAGTTCGTGGTCGACGACCAGGACGACGTGCGCGAGCTGAGCCAGCTGCAGTGGGAACTTCAGCTGGCACCGATCTGGGTGATGCCACAGGGCCAGGACCCTCAAAGCGTGCTGGAGGGGACCCGGTGGCTGGCCGAGGTGGCCCTGGTCCACGGGTGGAACCTGACCACCCGCCTGCACGTGCTTGTGTGGGGAGACATGCGTGGACGCTGAACCGAACTTCGTAGCCGTGAGGGTCTTCGCCGAGGCGGTGGACGTCGCGACGACGGCCGAAGCGCCCGCCATCGGATCGGTCGTCGGCGCGGGAGTCGTTCCGGTGGGATTGACCTGGGATGCCTTCAGCGCGCTCGTGACCCTGCTGGCCGAGGAAGTGGCCAGGGACGGGCTGCCCGAAGTCATCGTGGGCATCCTGCGCGGAGGAATGGTGCCCGCAGTGATGCTGGCGCACCGGTGGGGCTTGCGGGTGGTGCGTGGCCTCGACGTCGTCCACACCCTCGCCGACGGCGTGGATGCGGCGAAGGCGCCCAACCCGGTGGTACGGGACCAGGACAGCCTGGGAGACCTGGGCGGCATGAACGTGCTCGTGGTCGATGACGTGGCCGGCAGTGGGCAGACCGTGGCCACGGCCCGCGAGATGGTCGCCGCCCGGGGAGCCGACCGGGTGCGGACCCTGGCCTGCGTGGTGAACGAGGCGAACTGGCCGCCGGACGCCGAGGACCCCGCGAAGGTTCTGACCTATCTCGGGCGGCGCCAGAGAGGATGGGTGATCTTCCCGTGGGAGAGTCCATGACCGCTGCCGGTGTGCCCGGTAAGGCCGGTTACAGTGGCGTGCCACCGGGGTCCGGTGAGGACTGCCCGGGCCCGGGGGACGAGCCGTGGCGCACCCGGCCGGGAACGCCGATGATCGGCCCGTACTCGGTGCACCAGATGGACGACTTCTACGCGGCGTTGGCTGTCGGCCAGGTCAGGCCGTCAGGGATCATGAACTACCTGCAGCGGCTGTACATCGCCGAAAGGTGCCCCCCGGGGGCGCGGGTTGTCGACGTGTGTTGTGGGCGGGGTCTGCAGCTGCCCGTGCTCTACCGGTATGCCCCGCACCTGCGCCGGTACGTCGGCCTGGATATCAGCACCGACAACCTCACGCAGGCCCGTGAGAGGGTTGCCCGGCTCGACGAGGTCTACGGAGGCAGTCCGTTCCCCATCGACCTGTACGAGCAGGACGTCGCAGCGACCTGGACGAACGATCTGGGGTCGTTCGACGTCGCGGTGTACACCTCGGCCCTCGAACACCTGCCCGTCGAGCCGGCCCGCGTCAGCCTGCGCCACGTCGCCCAGCACCTCGCCCCTGGCGGGCGACTGTTCCTGTCCACTCCGAACACCACAGGCCCCTCGCCGAGGCCGTTGCAGCACCGCGTGCATGTTTACGAATGGAACACCGAGGAGCTGCTGCCAGTCCTGGCCGACTGCGGGCTGAGGGTGCGCAGCCAGGTCGGGCTCCTGCCACCCGAACCCGACCTGCTGGCCCAGGCCTTGGCCGACCGGTACGGCGCCGGCGCCGCCACCTGGTACCGGGACATGGTCTCCACCGTGCCGGCCGCCTTGCTGGACGCACTCAGCGCCACCACCGTGCCCGACGTCGCCGCCGAGGTGCTCTACGTGTGCGAGCGCCCGGCATGACCCGTGGGCGGGCCGCCGAACCACGCCGCAGCACGACATTGGGCGGCACCGAGGCGGGCGGGGACGAAAAGCGCGGTCTGTGGTGGGTCAGCGTCGAAGGGCTCAACGGAGTAGGTAAGACCTACCTGTCGCAGCGGCTCGCTGCCCGACTGGGCGCTGGCTGCAGGTTGCTGGGCGAGTTGACCGACGCACGCCAGGACGAGGTGACCGCGCGGGTGATTGGGGCACTGACCCGGCCGGGTGCGACCTTCCTGCGGACCGGGCACCCGCTGACGGAGACGTTCGCGTTGCTGGCGTTGAAGGTCCGCGAGTTCGAGCAACTCCAGCCACCCCCACCAGGAGTATCGGTGATCGTGGAGGACAGGGGCGTGGACACGGTCGCGGTGTACCAGGCCGCGATCCTGACCGCGGGTCGCCCAGTTGGCGAGGCGGTCGACGTGGTCGACCGGGTGCACCAGGCTGCCGCGGCCTGGCGGCCCGCCCCGGACGTGACGCTGCTGATCATCGACGATCTCGACACCTGCGTGGCACGGTTCGCCGATCGCACCGGCGTGCCGGTTTCGACTGCCGACCGCGCTCTGCTGATGCGGGTCGCGGACCTGTACACGCGGCTGGCCGCCGCTCACCCTGACCGATTCCAGGTGATCGAGCGGAGCGGCCGCAGCGAGGAGCAGACGGTGGAGTCGATGTACACCCACGCCCGACCCCCGCAGCCCGAGGGACCGGGTCCGAGAACCGGGCGGGGGCGAACGGCATGACCGGCGGTGGGCCATCCGGTGGGTTGACGGTGTTGTGGGCGTTGCGGTCGCCCTGCGATCTGGCGTGCCGATACTGCTACTTCGGCACGATGGACGAGCACCGCCTCGCCCCACCGGACCAGCCCGGGGCGCTGTCCCACCTGGCGCCCGACGACCTGGACGTCGATGACATTCTCGCCTTCGTCGCCACCCTGCCCGACTCCGGCGTCGAGCGAGTATTCCTGGCCGGTGGCGAGCCGCTGATCTGGCCCCACACCCTGGCCGTGGCCGCCGCGATCACCGCACTGGGAGTACGGGTGGTGCTGTGCACCAACGGGATCCCACTGAACCGCCCGAGCGTCGTGGCCGGCATTCTCGCGGCCGGCGTCGATGCGGTGTCTGTGTCGGTCGATTCCGCTGACGCCGCGCATCACGACACCTACCGGCCCGCACGAGGCGGTCACCACGGGCACCATGACGTCCTGTCCGGGGTGCGGGCACTGCTGGCCGCCCGCGACGCCACCCGTCGCGGCAGCACCCACGCAGCACCCGCCGCGGTGGCCGGAGCCGACGCGGACCTGACCCAGCGACGCATTCCACGGGTTGGCCTCTACACCGTGGTCACCACTCGTAACCTCGACGCGATCACTAGGGTCGCCGACCTGGCCGCAGCCCTCGGCTGCGACTACGCCGTCCCGCAACCGATCAGCCTGCCTAGCGGGCACCCGTTGCACGCCGAGTTGTCGTTGAGCGCAGCCGACGTGCCGGTCGTCGGTAACGGTCTGACGCGCCTTCGGCAGACGCCGGGGGTGCGTTCACCCAGCGGGTCCTACCCCGAGCGGTTCCTCACCGCGATCGCCGCCGTCGAACCGCTCCCGGAGCGCGGGTGTTTCGGTGGCCGGACGCTGTTCTTCGTCGAACCCGACGGCAGCGTGTGGGACTGCCCGTCCAGCCTGCGGATCGCGGCCACCGCACCCGAGCGGCACCGCAGCATCCGCGGGCACAGTGCCGCCGAGGTGTTCCACGCAAGACCCGGATGCGGCGACTGCGACCTGTTCTCCCGCGAGTGCGTGAACATGTGGCCCCTGACCGGCTTCGACACCCTGACCAGGCCCGCAGCCGAGGCCCATGCCACAGGCCGCCGGGGAAACTTCGGGGATCGCCGATGACCCCGGCTGGTGACGGACCGCTGGCGGCATGGGCCGACGTGCTGGCCCGGATGCCCGACCCCACGGCGGGCGACCAGGTCGAGGAGTTCGAGGCCGAACTGGCCCACCGGTTCGGCGCCGGCCATGCCGTCGCCACCAGCAGCGGCACCACCGCCCTCCACCTCGCCATGGCCGGGCTGGGCATCGGGCCCGGGGATGAGGTGCTGGTGCCCGCGGTGTCGGTGGTGATGTCCGCCGCGCCGGTGATCCACACCGGGGCGCGGCCGGTGTTTGTCGACTGCGCCCCGGACGGGGCCGGCTTCGACCTGACCGACCTGGCCGCGAAGTCCGGGTCAGCCACCGCCGCGATCCTGCCCGTACACCTGTGGGGCCGCTGCGGGGACCCGGCCGGCCTGACCGCCCTCGCCGACCAGATTGGGGTGCCCGTCATAGAGGACGCCTGCCAGGCCCAGGGCACCCGCAGCGGCGACCGGCACGCCGGGACCACCGCAACCGGGGGCTGTTTCAGCCTCAAGGACGGCAAGATCCTCTGGTCCGGCGAGGGCGGCTATCTGCTCACCGACGACCCGGTCCTGGCCGCCGACTGCCGGGCGCTGCGCAGCCACTGGCAGGCTCCACCGCCCGGACAGGCCCCGCTGTCGCGGGTGGGCTACAACTACCGACTCGCCGAACCCCTGGCCGCGCTGGCCAGGGCCAACCTGGCCCGCTTCGACGACCTGCTCGCCCGCCGCCAACTGCAGGCCCACCTGCTCATGGATGGTTTCGCCGACGCACCCGGAATGCATCCCATCCCACCGACGCCAGGGCAGACCTGGAACGGGTACTGCGGCCTGGCCCGGCTCACCCTGGACCGACCACGCGAGTTCTGCCGGCACCTGGCCGACCTCGGCGTACCCAACAGCGTCGGCACCTTCCACCTGGTCCCCACCGACCGGCGTCCACCGTTCACCGACGCGGACACCACACCGTGCCCGAGGGCGGCCGGCATCATCGACACCACCCTCGCCGTCGTCCTCACCGACCACGACAACGACGACCGCATCGCCGGTTACGCCCAGACCATCATCCGGGAGGCACACCGATGGCCCCGCCGCTGACACCGGAACCTGCGCCCGGCCTGCACGAGGACCCCACCTACCGGCAGGTCACCTTCGTGGTCATCGACTTCGAAACCACCACTCCCACCGGGCACCGCCCCGAACCGGTCGACGTCGCGGTGATCGTGTTGCGCACCGATGTGGACCGGCTCGTCGAGACCGACCGGTACACGGCGCTGATCCGGCCCCCCGACCACGCGCCGCTCACCCCGTTCGACACAGCACAGACCGGTATCAGCCCCGCGATGCTCGCCGACCGGCCACCGGCCGCGCAGATCCTGGCCGAGTTGGACGCCCGCCTCGGCCCCCACCTACGAGACGCCGCGCTGCTGGTGGCCCACAACGCGCCCACCGAGGCGGGCCTGCTGTTCGACCGCCGCGAGCACTGTCCACAGCTGGCCACCACGAACCTGCTCGACACGGTGCGGCTGGCCCGTGTCGCCTACCCCGACCTGCCCTCCCACCGCCTCGACGTCCTGATCCACCACCTGAAGTTGACGCACCCACCGGACCGGCACCGCGCGATGCCCGACGTGCAGATCACAGCCCAGGTCTTCGGTCGGCTCCTGCGTGACGGGCACCAGACCGGGTGTTGGTCCAGCCTGCGCGACCTGCGCCGCCATGGCGAGTACCAGGCCAAGGCCGCTCGTCCCGAGCAGACCTCCCTGTTCTGACAATTCTGAGCAACCCGCGGCTCTGAGCGCCGCGACCAGCCGACCTGCGGCAGGAAGGACAGTGGCTCGTGGACGACGACGCCCGTGCAGGAACGCTGATCGCGGTGGAAGGACTCAACGGCGTCGGCAAGAGCTACCTCACTCGCTGCGCGCTGTCCTCGCTCCCACCCGCGGACCGTCCGGTCCTGATCGAGGAGTTCTCTCAGCGGCTGGCCCACCACAGGGACGACCTGGGCCGGGCGCTGCTGTGGGCACTGGTCGACGCCTCCAACGGTGAGCCGTTCCTGCGCGGCGGTGCGCCCGCCACCGAGACCCTGCTCCTGCTCGCCATCAAGATGCACGACTACGAGGCATACTGCGCGCCCGCCCTGAACCGTGGGCGCAGCGTCATCGAGGGTCGCGGGGTACACACCACCGCCGTGTACCAGTCCCTCATCCTGTATCCCGACAACGACGCCCACGCCCATGCCTCAGCGCGGGCGATCCTCACCCTCGCCGAGGCGTGGCGGCCACTACCGGACCTGACCATCCTCATCGTCGATGACGTGACCACCGCGATCCGCCGCGCCGAACACCGCGACGCCATCAGCCACACCCCCGAGCAGTGGCGCATGCATCACCGGGCCGCCGAGGTCTACGCCCAGCTCGCCGCAGATGACCCCGCGCGCATCCAGGTCATCGACCGCTGCGGCAGCACCCCCGAGGACACCGTGCGCCTGCTGGCCACCCTCATCTCCACCACCCACGACCCCGGGCGCGTGAGCCCCCGCGACCAGGTCACGCCAACCGAGCGGCCGTGACCGCCCCCCACGACCCGCGATCGACCCCGCGGTCGACGCCGGTCGGGGCCTCACCGCGTGGCGGCGGCCACAAACGGGCGGATCACCCCAACCGGGTCAAGGCGCCCCGCAGCCACGTCATCGATGCAGGAGAACAACACCGAGGCCAGCAACCGGGTGTCGAGGAACATGTCCAGACCCGCCAGTGCATCCTCGCCGTACTACGCGAAGGGGTGCACCGCGACGGTGACCGGACGCGGATCATCGGCGACCGCCACATACTGGTGATCGACGTGAACGTGCGGGACGTCCAGGTGGTTGTCCGCAGGTCCATGCACCTCGGTGATCCAC
This sequence comes from Actinomycetota bacterium, assembly GCA_016201065.1. Lineage (GTDB taxonomy): Bacteria > Actinomycetota > Actinomycetes > Mycobacteriales > JACQDL01 > JACQDL01. The sequence goes on along the minus strand of JACQDL010000005.1, from coordinate 108,924 downwards.
CACGGCGACGCCACCTGCGGATGGGGGAACCCCGCCGGCAACGGCGCGCCGGGCGGGTCGATCAACCGCACCACCAGGCCCGACTCCTCCTCCACCTCCCGCAACGCCGCCTGCGCCTGCGTCTCGTCGTCCTCCACATGCCCGCCCGGGATCATGCGCCGGCCCAGGCGCGGATGCTCCACCAACCCCAGCCGCCACCGGCCATCCAGGTGGGAGAACACGAACGCTCCCGCAGTCGCGTGTTTCACGCTCACCAGACAACCCCAGACGGGATCGACGACCAGGACACCCCGACCCTGCCACACCACCCCCTTCGCCTCACCGACGCACGCCATGACCGACCAGATCCCCGACCACCACCAACCGGTCACGAACCGCTGCAGGCAGGTCACCAGCGACCTAGACGCCTACCTGCGCCGGTCGCTGAACCCCGAACGCAACCACGAGACCCGCCGGCACCTCGACGCCTGCCCGTCCTGCTGGACAACCTGGCACCGCTACCGATGGGACGCCGCCCGTCCCAGCCCACTGTTCGGCGACCTGGCCACGTTCCTCGGCCCGGCGTTCATCGACTACTACGACTCCTCCCGCCGGCTGGCCGCCGAATGGGACGGCGCCGCGGCAACCACGCCAGAACAGATCCGCCGCTTCTACGCCGACACCCCGTCCTACCTGTACAACCAGGTCATCTGGCACGCCAGCGGCAACCGGCCACCCTACCTACGCGACGCCCTACCCCTGCTGCGCCGAGAACGTTCCCGGACCGTCCTCGACTACGGGTGCGGCATCGGAGCCGACACGCTGGCCCTACGGGCCACCGGCTACACCGTCATCGCCTGCGACCTCGACTCCCCACCCACCCGGTTCCTACGCTGGCGCCAAGCCCGCGCGGGCAGCCACGAGCCTGTCCACCAACCCGACGCACTACCGCTGGCCCCGACCCCGGACACGCTCTGGATCATCGACACCCTCGACCACCTACCCGACCTCGACCAACTCACCCCCGTCCTGCGGCAGGTCCGGCTCGTCATCAGCGAGGACCTGGCCGCGACCCGAACCCACGGCAGCCAGGGCTTCCACCTCCGGCGCCCCGCCGGCGAGATCAATGCCCACCTCGCCGACCAGGGCCTCCACCCGATCCTCACCATCCCGCAGTCCGGTTCCATTGACGCCTGGGCCGCGCCCCGAGAACGGCCGAACCGCGTGGGCGCCAGCACGACCTGATTGTGACCATTCACGCTCCCGGGCGCCGGGTTCTGCGGCGGAGCCGGCGCCTGACGTCCCGCATCGCGCTGATTCCGACGGCCGGGCTGATCGCCCACAGGATGCGGGCGCGGCAGCGACGTTGCCCACTACCGCGCCGCGGGGCTGGACGCCGACGGCTGGGATCCCCACCCCGGCTTCGGCTGGACCGGCGAACCCGATCGCCAGTACGACCTGGTCGCGAACGTGTTCGCGCTCAACGTCCTGCCCGACCCCTGGCAGCGAATCAAAGCGTTGCAGCACGCCGCCCGGTTCGTGCGCCCCGGCGGCCACCTGCTCGTCGTCACGCGATCTCCCGCCGAAATCGACCCACGAGCCGTGTCAGCGAACTGGCCCGTTCACCATGACGGCTACTGGTCCAGTGCGGCCAAGGGCACTTTCCAGAAGGGCATACCCACCGAGCAGATCGTCGCGCTCGGCCGGCGGGCCGGGCTGCGACCCGCCGCGGAACAGGCACTTCTGGCCGGCTCACCCGGCGTGGGTCAGGTGCTGCTGGCCAAGCCCGCGTAGGCCGCGTGGCCAGCAGCCGCCGCGTTGCCGGCCCACACGATCCGGTCGCCGAACCCGCCCCGCTCGAACGCCTTGGCTGCACGCAGCTTCTCCAGCTGGTCCCGGTCGACACCGAGATCGCTCGCCAGCGCCAGCAGCACCTCCAGCACGTCTGCCAACTCGCCCGGGTCGTCCGCGGCGAGGAACTCGTCGACCTCCTCGACCAGCTTGGCCCGCAGCAGACTCCGGTACTCCCCGGCGTCGGCGACCCGGGTCACCGGCTCGACCCCCGTGTCGCGGATGATCTGCGGAATCTTGTCCCGGACCAGCTTGACCTGACTCATCGAATCCGGCTCCCAGCGTGCTGCGGTAGTCCTCAGTCGTGATACCCGTCTGTGGACGGGCGATATGGGCGGTCACGCTACCGGGCGAGTCTAGGTACCCCACCGACACCTACCGGCCCGACACGCCCACGTGCGGATCTGTCACTCGCGTCGCCAAGCGCGCGGCCGTGACCGCCCCCCACCACCCGCGATCGACCCCGCGGTCGACGCCGGTCGGGGCCTTACCGCGTGGCGGCGGCCACGAACGGGCGGATCACCCCAACCGGGTCAAGGCGCCCCGCGACGGTGGCTCGACGTCTGCCCGTCCTGCTGGGCGACCTGGCACCGCTACCGATGGGACGCCGCCCGCCCCAGCCCCCTGTTCGGCGACCTGGCCGCCATCGCCCGACGCGCGGTCGATGAGGCTCTCGCCGATCAGTAGTGCCGGGGCCCGGCCCCGGTCAGGCGGTGCGGTCGAGGAAGTCGCGGACGACGGGGACCGATCGGTGTGGGGCGAGGTCGGCTCGCAGGCCCGCCAACGCGCCGATGACCTGGTTGGAGTCCACCTGGGTGGCGAGTTCGGCAGCCCGGCGGCCGGTGTCGCAGGTCGCGTCGAGATTGCCCGAGGCGAGTCGGGCCTGCGCGGCCTCGGCGAGGTTCTTGGCGGCGTCGCGGAGGTAACCGGTGGTGATCCGGTGAGAGGCGGCCGCGAGCAGGTGCTGGGCGGCAGCTGTCGGTCGGTCGAGATCCATGGCAGCCCGCCCGGCACACACGCGCAGCTCGTACTCGTCGTAGTAGTAGAGCCACGGCGGATCATCGTCGTGCGGACCAGCGGCCAGCGCGTCGGCGGCGAGACCCAACTGCCGCGCTGACTCGTTGCGCTCACCGACCAGCGCCAACGCGCGGCCGGTCCGGGCGTGGAGCAGGGACCGGACCCGCGGGGTGGCATGCGCGGCGGAGCGTTCCAGCGCGGTCCGGGCGAGGCTTGCCGCCTCCCGTGGATGGCCGTGCTCGTTGGCCTGGATCGACATGAACGTGAGGATGTTCGCGCCGGTGGCGGGGTCGCCAGCGGTGGCGGCGGCGCGTAGCGCGGTGAGGTAGAAGGTCTGTGCGGCGGCGTGCTGGCCGGCGTCGAAGTGCGTCCAGCCGCAGATCCGGCCGGCCTCGGCGACGGCCGCGAACAGCCGGCGGCCGACCGCGTCGTCGTAGTGCGCGTCGTTGGCGAGCCGGTCCAGGAGCTGGAGCTCGGCGACGGCGGCGTGCCGGATGCCGGCTCCGCCGAGGACGTCGTCGAGTCGCCGGAGGCTGTCCAGCCGCTGCTCCAGGCCGGTGACCATGTCGGCGGTGAGTTGGCGTCGACCGGGGTGGGTGGCGCTGGCCGGCAGGGCGTTGGCCCAGTCGGTGCCGAGCGCGGACAGCGCGCCACCGGTCACGATGAGGAATCCACGTCGGTCCACGGCTCCTCCTTGGGCTACGGCGGTGAGTACGGTGATCGTGCCGGCCGGGGTCCACGCCGCGGTGAGGACGGCCCGGTCGTCGGGGTGGGCCAGCAGCAGCCAGCCCGGCCAGCCGCGCAGCGCGGCGAGCGGATGCCGGTACGGTCCGTCGGGCACGATTCAACCGTAACCACCCGATCACGGGATGCGAAGGCACTGGGCAACACCAGGCAACACGCGGCACACTCGGGGACCGCCGGGAGGCAGTTCTGTGGGCTTGGGCTACTGGTGCACCCGTGGTGGGCAGAGCGCCTCGCTGTGGATGACCCGTTCGCCGTGGTGCCGGCTGGCCGTGACCATGGAGAACGGTCCCGTTCCGACGACCCGGTACAGCTCGGCAAGGTGGTTGATGAGGTAGTCCACCGCACCCAGCGAGCCGAGGGCGTGCACGCCAGCGATGAGCAGCATCGTGCCGCCGTCGACCGGGAGCCGGCCGAGATAGGCGATGTCGGCGCTCCGGTCGGGTGGGTCGTCGTCCAGCGGCGAGCCGTAGCTGCGGCCGTCGGCGCGGTCCTCGATGACCCACCGGCCGTCGCGTTCGTGGAAGCGAAGGAGCGGATCGGCTTCGAGGGCGTGGGCGCTGACGGCCGACGACTTCGGTCCGCAGATCGCGACGACATCTCCCGCCGGCTGCCATCGGCCGTCCACCGGGATGCTCACGCGTTCCACCTCGAACGCGAGGTCGCGCAGGAGTGCGGCCAGCCGATCGGCGGCGAGGGCGTCCTCCGAGGCGAACACGGGCAGTGTCCGGTCCGGGCTGCCCCGCAGCGGCACGGCGATGCTGATCGGGCCGAGCCCGAACAGCGCCCGTTCGACGGGTGGTCCTGCCTGGATGAGCTGGCCGATTCGACCCTTGGAGAGCCCGAAGGCGTCCGCGATTGCGGCATAGCTCATGCCACGCTCGGTCTGGAGCCTCCGCATGGCCTCCCGCCGGAGTCTTGCCAGCTCGGCGGTCCGTCGTTGGTAGATGTTGAGCAGCTCGGTGGCGCGTCGGCCCTGTGCCACCGGATCGGGCTCGCGTCGAACCGACTCGAAGGTCTCGTCATCGCTCGGCATCCTGGCTCCCGCATGCGTGCGAAACGTGGTAGCTGCGCTCCCGAACGGAGTCAGTTTAGGGGGCTTCACGGTGAGGGCGGGGGAGCCGGAGTGCTCGGCGGGCATTCCGGGAGCCATGGTGTTGGGCAACGTCAGGCAACGGTCAGGGACTGGTCCAGCATGGCCGCAGCTGCTGACCTGGCTGCCATGAACACGATCGACAACCCGGCCGACCGGCCCGACCCCAACCTCTGGGCCGACCCCGAGATGCGGCAGGCGGTGACTGCCCGCGACATCGGCCGCGTCTACCGGCTGCTCCAGCGGCGCGGGATCAGCCAGCAGCGCATCGGTGCGCTGGTCGGCCAGTCGCAGCCGGAGGTGTCCGCGATCATGCGCGGGCGGCGGGTGCTCGCCTACGACGTGCTGGCCCGGATCTCTGACGGTCTCGGCGTTCCCCGGGAGCTGATGGGGCTGGCCGGCCGGCCCGGACATGAGCCGGTCGGCGATCCGTGAGAGCCTTGCACCCGCCAGGCAACGCACGGAAGGACCACCTGATGAGCCGTCGTACCGCCGTCGCGGGTCTCCTGCTCACCGCCGGCACGCTCGCGCTGACCGCATGCCAGCCCACCGCCGGCTCGGCGGCGTTCGTGGGCGGCCAGCGGATCACGGATCGGCAGCTGCAGGCCGAGGTGACCGAGGGGCTCGACCAGAACGGTGTCCGGGACGCGATCGCCCAGCAGTCCGGGGGTGACATCGGCGAGTTCCGGCGGGGCGTGCTCTACCGCGAGATCCAGAACCTGCTCGTCGCCGAGGCGGCGCGGCGCACCGGGGCCGCCGTCCCCGACGCCGAGGTGCAGCAGCTCATCGACATCTCCGGTGGGATGGACCGGATCCGGGCGAGGAATGGGATGTCCGCCGCGGTGGTCACCCGAGAGGCGCGGGACGAGCTGCTCATCGCCGAGCTCGGCTACACGCAGGGCAGCGTGCCGCGGCCGGTGGACGGTCGGGACCTGCGGCTTCCCGGGGCCCAGCAGAGCATTTCCGCCGCCATGCAGGTGGGCCAGGGTTACCTGGTGCAGCTCGCGGTGGAGCTCGGTGTCCGGACGGACCCCCGCTACGGCGTCTGGAACCCGCGCGCGCTGCGGGTCGATGCCTACGCCAACCCGGTGGTGCGGCTGGCCCAGCGTCCGGCCCGGCCACCGCTGCTGTGACCGATCGGCTGCTGCTCGTCGCCACGTCCCCCCGGCTACCGCCGGGCCTGCTGTCGGCGGCCGGGTGGGAGGCGCTGCGGTCAGGTCCGGTGTACGCCGCCGACCCGCACTCCCCGCAGTCCCGCGCGGTCCGTGCCGCCGGCATCGAGGTCGCGGCGTTGCCGCTGGGCGCGCAGGAGCCGCTGGGCGCGCCGGAGCCGCTGGGCGCGCCGGCACCGGCCGCCGCGACGTTCCGGGAGCTGGTCCGCGAAACCGGTGGTGTCGTGGTGTGGCTGGCCGGGCCGGACGGTGACCCCGGCTTCGTCCGCGCGGTGGGTGACCTGGTGGCCCGCTCGACGGGCGTGGAGCTGGAGGTCGTCTACGGCTCGTGGGACCCGCCCGGTGCGCGGTTGCTGGACGTGGTGGCCGTGATGGACCGGCTGCGTTCGCCGGGTGGCTGCCCGTGGGACGCGGAGCAGAGCCACACCTCGCTCATGCCGTACCTGCTGGAGGAGGCGTACGAGGCGTACGAGGCGCTGGAGCTGGACGACCCGGAGGCGCTCCGCGAGGAGCTCGGAGACCTGCTGCTCCAGGTGGCGTTCCACGCCCGGTTGGCGGAGGAACGGGTCGCGGACGACCGGTGGTCGATCGACGACGTGGCCGGTGACCTGGTCGCGAAGCTGGTGCGGCGGCACCCGCACGTGTTCGCCGACGTCGCGGTGACCGGAGCCGCCGAGGTGGCCGCCAACTGGGAGGACATCAAGCGCGCCGAGAAGCGGCGTACGTCGGTCACCGCGGGCATCCCGATGGGGCAGCCGGCGCTCGTGCTGGCGGCCACCCTGCAGCGGAAGGCGGCCGACGTGGTGCTCCCCGCCGGGGCGATCTCCGAGGCGATCTCCGAGGCGATCTCCGGGGCGATCTCCGCTGCGGGGATCGGAGCGGGGATCGGCGGCCGACTCTGGCGGCTCGTCGCTGAGGCCCGGGAGGTGGGGGTGGACCCGGAGGTCGAGCTTCGCGCCGTGGCCAGGGCGTACCGGGACGCGATCCTCGCCGCCGAGGCCGCGGCGTCCACAGCGTCCGCGGGCCAGCCGGCGGGCCAGCCGGCGGGTCAGGTCGGGTCGGAGCCGAACACGCCCGGCAGCCAGAACAGCACGCCGAAGAGCAGTGCCGTCGCCACCACGAACCCCTCGGTGCCGGAACCGTCGAAGTAGGCCCACAGCAGCCCGAGCACGGGCGCGGGCAGGACCAGCCCGATGTCGCCGAGGAGGTGCCGGGTCATCGAGATCGGTGGCGCGGTCCCGGTGGCGTCCCGGTCCCGGCGGCGTTGCTGGGCCCTGGTCCACGCGACCAGGTTCTCGGTGAGCTCGCCGGCGGGCGGCCGGCGCCGGCACCGGCCGCTGGGCCACACCGGCTGGCCGCCGACCTCGGCGAGGAGCAGCCGCCCCGTCGCGGGCGTGCCGCGCACCGGACACGGCGTGCCCGCCAGAAGGTCCGGCAACCCCGGCTGCCAGTAGACCGGCTGCCACCATTCCCGGTCGCCATCGGTGACGACCAGCCACGACCGTTGGATCAGCCCACGCTTGCTCGCCGCCCAGCGCACCGGGAGGCTCCGCGCCGGGCGGCGTTCCAGCCGGACCCGCCGAACGAGTCGGTAACCGGTGCCGACGAGGGCCACCACGAGCACCAGCACGCCGAAGGTGACCCCGCTGAGGTACCCGCGACCACGGGTGTTCGGCTCGTCAGCGGCGGAGTACACCCGGCTCGGGTCGCCGGGGACGTACCGCACCTCGACCGCCGTCCCGGCCGGCACATCGCCCGTGCGGGGGAAGACCAACCGGCTGACGTGCGCGGCGCCGGCGCCGTCGGTCCACCGCAGCGACAGCCCGTCCCGGCCGACCCCGCCGGTGGTGACCGTGGCCCGCGCCACCGCCGTCGCGGGCCGCAGCTCGGCGACCACCTGCCGGTATGCCGTGCCGAGCACGCCGATCGCGGTGGCGCCGATCACCAGCAGCGGAACCAGGGACCACACCATGTGCCGCACCGCGCGGCGTTGCCACAGCCTCACCCGGCGAACTATGACACGTCCGGCCCGGCGGGCCGCCGGGGTGTGGTTCCGGCCGAGCACTACGCTCGGATCGACCGGAACCCGCCGACCGGAACCCCGCCGAAAGGAGCCGCACCGTGGCGACCATCGAGGCCGTTGGTGCCCGCGAGATCCTCGACTCGCGCGGCAACCCCACCGTCGAGGTGGAGGTCGTGCTGGATGACGGCACGCTCGCTCGCGCCGCGGTGCCCAGCGGTGCGTCCACGGGCGCGTTCGAGGCCGTCGAGCTGCGGGACGGCACCGACCGGTACGGCGGCAAGGGGGTGCGCCAGGCGGTCAACGGGGTGGTCGAGACCATCGGCCCCGAGATTCTCGGGATCGATGCCTCCGAGCAGCGGATCGTGGACGCCCGGCTGCTCGATCTCGACGGCACGGCCGACAAGTCCCGGCTGGGCGCCAACGCGCTGCTCGGGGTGTCGCTGGCGGTGGCGCGCGCGGCGGCGCAGTCTGCGGACCTGCCGCTGTTCCGCTATCTCGGTGGCCCGAACGCGCACCTCCTGCCGGTGCCGATGATGAACATCCTCAACGGCGGCGCGCACGCCGACACCAACGTCGACGTCCAGGAGTTCATGATCGCTCCGATCGGGGCGGCGACGTTCGCCGACGCGCTGCGCTGGGGTGCGGAGGTCTACCACGCGCTGAAGTCGGTGCTCAGGAGCCGGGGCCTGGCCACCGGGCTGGGCGACGAGGGTGGCTTCGCCCCGGACCTGGACAGCAACCGCGCCGCGCTGGACCTGATCATCGAGGCGATCGGCCAGGTCGGCCTGGACGTGGGCCGGGACGTGGCGCTGGCGCTCGACGTCGCGGCCACCGAGCTCCACGCCGACGGCGGCTACCGGCTGGAGGGTGCCAGCCTGACGGTCGACGAGCTCGTCGCGTACTACACGCAGCTCGTTTCGGACTACCCGCTGGTGTCCCTGGAGGACCCGCTGGCAGAGGACGACTGGGGTGGCTGGCAGCGGCTCACCGAGCGGCTCGGTGACCGGGTCCAGATCGTCGGTGATGACCTGTTCGTCACCAACCCGGAGCGGCTGCGCCGCGGCATCCGGGAGCGGAGCGCGAACGCCCTGCTGGTGAAGGTCAACCAGATCGGCACCTTGAGCGAGACCCTGGACGCGGTCACCATGGCCCACCACGCCGGCTTCGCCACGATGATGAGCCACCGTTCCGGCGAGACCGAGGACACCACCATCGCCGACCTCGCGGTGGCCTGCGGCAGTGGCCAGATCAAGACCGGTGCGCCGGCCCGCTCGGAACGGGTTGCCAAGTACAACCAGCTGCTGCGGATCGAGGAGGAGCTCGACGTCGCCGCGCGGTATGCCGGCGCCGGCGCGTTCCCGCGACTGTCCGCGGCGGAGTGAGCCATGCCGTCGCCACGGCCGGTGCGGCGGACCTCCGGTCCGGGCCGCTCGCGCCGGCCGGGCGGGTCGAGGTATACCCGGGACCGGGGAGCCCGGACCCGGGTCGGGCGGTCCGCCGGCCGCCCGGCGGCCCGCCGGAGCGCCGCGGAGTGGCGGAACAGCGGTCTCACCGGACGGGCCGCGGTGCTCGGTCTCGTGGGCTGCGCGCTGGTGCTGGCCCTGGCCTTCCCGACCAAGCAGTACCTCAGCCAGCGGAGCCGCCTCGCCGACCTGGACCGGCAGCGGTCCGCCGCCCAGGAGCGGGTCGCCGCGCTCACCGTGCAGGCACGGCAGCTCCGTGACCCGGCCTACGTGCGGGCGATGGCCCGGAAGCGATTGCAGTACGTGATGCCGGGTGACTCCGTGTACCTGGTGATCGACCACGACGCTCCGGCGAGTGACCCGGCGGGAGCCGGTGCCCCGGCACCGACCGCCGATCCGGCCCAGCCGTGGTACGGCCAGCTCTGGCGGTCGGTGCTGGCCGCCGACCGGGTACCGGGTGCGGCTCCGCCGCCGGCGGGCACCCGGTGACCCCTGCCGCCGCCGCCGACCGCGACACCGCCGACCGTGCCACCGTCGCCGCACAGCTCGGCCGGCCGACGCGCGCGATGCGGGCGGTGGCCCACCGATGCCCGTGCGGTCTTCCCGACGTGGTGGAGACCGCGCCCAGGCTTGCGGACGGTACGCCGTTCCCGACGCTGTACTACCTGACCTGCCCCCGGGCCGCCGCGGCGATCAGCAGTCTGGAGTCCTCCGGCCTCATGCGTGCCATGACCGCCCGCCTGGCGACCGAACCGGAGCTGGCCGGTGCCTACCGCCGCGCCCATGAGCGGTACCTGGCCCGCCGTGCGGAGATCGCCGCCGTCCCGGAGATCGCGGGAACCTCGGCCGGCGGGATGCCCGACCGGGTCAAGTGCCTGCACGTGCTCGTCGCGCACAGCCTCGCCGCGGGACCCGGCGTGAACCCGCTCGGTGACGAGGCGCTCGCGCTGCTGCCACCGTGGTGGGCCGCCGGTCCCTGCACCTAGCCGCCGGGCGGCCCGACCCGGCAGGATGGGCCAGCCCGGGGCATTCGCACCGGGGAGGGAGGCATTCGACGTGGCTCGTGTCGCCGCCGTGGACTGCGGCACCAACTCGGTCCGGCTCCTCATCGCCGATGGCGACGGCGACGGTCAGCGCGACGTCGTGCGCCGGATGGAGATCACCCGGCTCGGGCAGGGCGTGGATGCGAGCGGCCGGCTCGCCGACGCCGCGCTGGAACGCACCCGCGCTGTGCTCGCCGACTACGGCGAGGCGATCCGCGACCTCGGTGTGGGGGCGGTGCGGGTGGCCGCCACCAGCGCCACCCGGGATGCCGCGAACCGGGCTGACTTCGAGGCGGTGGTGCGGGAGACCATCGGGGTGATCCCGGAGGTGATCACCGGGGACGAGGAGGCCCGGCTGTCCTTCACCGGAGCGGTGCGTGGGCTGGCCGGCGCGGAGCCGCCGTTCCTGGTCTGCGACATCGGCGGTGGCTCGACCGAGCTGGTGGTGGGCTCACCGGGTCCGGCCGGCGGGTACGTCGTCGCCGGTGCGCACTCGATGGACGTCGGCTCGGTGCGGTTGACCGAGCGGCACCTGCGGGACGACCCGCCGACCCCCGACCAGGTGGCCGGCGCCGAGGCCGACGTGCGGTTCGCGCTCGCGGTGGCGCGCGAGCGGGTACCGGTGGGGCAGGCCCGCACCTTCGTGGGGGTCGCCGGGTCGATCACCACCATCGCGGGCGTGGCGCTGGGCCTGGACCGTTACGACTCCGGCCGGATCCACCACAGCATTCTCACCGCGGCCACGGTGGCGGAGGTCGCCGAGCTCTTGCTCACCTCCGGGCACGAGCAGCGGGCGGCTCGGACCGTGATCCACCCGGGTCGGGTGGACGTGATCGCGGCGGGGGCTCTCGTCCTCCGGGTGATCATGATCGAGCTCGGGTTGGCGAGCATGGTGGTCAGCGAGCACGACATCCTCGACGGGCTGGCCGCCTCGCTGCACGCGGGCTAGCCGCGGGCGGGAGTTCCCGGGTGGCCGGCTCCGCATACCCGGGCGCGGTGCGGCCGGTCAGCGCGCGGTAGGCCACCGCCGCTCCCCGGGAGGCGAGGAACCGCGCGGACGCCACGGCGAGGGCGGACAACCCGGCCCAGGCCAGCACATCGGTGAACCGGGCGTTCGGGGACTGCGGATCGTGCGGCGGGTCGCCACCCTGGGTGCCCCGCCACGCGCGGTCCAGCGCCCGCCGGGACACGACACCGATCGGGATCGCGAACGCCAGGGTGAGCGTCCGGTAGATCAGCTTGCCCACGGGCCACCTCCGTCGCGGCTGCACCTGTTGCAGGTCACGGTCCCAGCCAAGCACATCCGCTGGACGGCGACGTGGTTGAGTGGTCCGATCGACCGGCCGTGCGTGAGGAGGTGGGCGGTGATCGGTCCGGGCGGGTGGGACGCCGCCGCCGTACGCCGGAGCGCCGCAGCGGCCCGGGACCTTGCCGGGCTCGACGCGCGGATCACCGGCTGCCGCGCCTGCCCGCGCCTGGTGGAGTGGCGGGAGCAGGTCGCTCGGGACCGGCGGGCGGCGTACCGGGACCAGGAGTACTGGGGCCGACCGGTGCCCGGCTTCGGTCCGGCCGACGCCCGCATCTGCGTCGTCGGCCTCGCGCCGGCCGCGCACGGGGCGAACCGCACCGGCCGGATGTTCACCGGCGATCGCAGCGGCGAGTGGTTGTACGCCGCGCTGCACCGCGCCGGGCTCGCCAGCCGGGCCGCCTCGGTCGGCGTCGACGACGGGCTGCGGCTGCACGGCGTGCGGATCACCGCGGCCGTGCGCTGTGCCCCGCCTGCCAACAGGCCCACGCCTGCCGAGCGGGACACCTGCCGGGGCTGGCTGGACCGCGAGCTCGCGCTGCTGGCACCGACGCTCCGGGTGTTCCTCGTGCTCGGCGCGTTCGGCTGGACGGCCCTCTGGGCCGCGCTGCGGGCGGCCGGTCATCCGGTGCCGGTCGCCGTGCCGGCGTTCGGTCACGGTGTCGAGGTCGCCGTCGACGGGCTGGGCGTCCACGTGCTGGCCAGCTATCACGTGAGCCAGCAGAACACCTTCACCGGCCGGCTCACCGCGCCGATGCTGGACGCGGTACTCGCCCGGGCCGTCGCCCTGGCGGCCCGCCACGACCCGGACGGCCCGGACGGCTCGGACGGCCCGGACAGCTCAGACAGCTCGGACAGCTCGGACAGCTCGGACAGCTCGGACAGCTCAGACGGTGTCGACGGCCGGTAGGTTCTGCAGCCGGGTCAGCACGGTGGGGTCCTGCGTCTCCATCCACCGGATCACGTCCCGGTAGGGCACGCAGTAGGTGTCCGGCCTCCCGCAGTAGTCCTGGACGAAGCTGGTCAGCGCCGCGGTGTAGGCGTTGTTGTTCCAGCTGTTGAAGTGGTTGCCGAGGATCAGCGGCGCGCGGTTGCCCTGGTAGGCGGCCTCGTACATCCGTCGGTAGGTGGCGATCACCTGCTGCGAGTCCGCCACGCTGTTGCCGGCCCGCGGCGGGCTGCCGGTCTGCTTGACCCAGAAGTTGTAGTCCATCGACACGACACCGTTGGGTCGGCCGGGCATCGGCACATACGCCATCGGGAACTCCCAGATCCGGTAGCCGTTCCGCTTCGGCCAGGCCAGCCCGTCCTGGATCCCGCTGGAGTCGTAGCTGAGGGCGTACTTGCGCAGCGCCGGCATCAGCTGGTCCGGCCGGTCCTCCAGGCACGGCGTCCGGCCACCCTTGATGCTGCTCGCCGGCACCTCCAGCGTCGGCATCGTCGGGTCCTGGTTGATCTGCCGGTAGCTCCGGTAGAAGCCGAAGAACTGGTTCAGCTCGCTGGACCAGTCCGCGGTCGTCCACTGGCCGCCGGAGTAACCGGCACCGCTGCAGAAGTGCCCGTTGTAGTGCGTGCCGATCTCGTAGCCGCGCCGCCATGCCTCGTTCAGGTCGCTGATCAGCGCGGGAACGTCGGCGGTGGCCGGAAACCCGATCGAGGCGCGCCCGGGGGAGTGGCCCGGCCCGCGGTAGGCGGTCCGGTGTTCGCTGCCGACCAGGTAGATGCCGGAGAGGAACCCGGTGAAGCGCATGTGTGACCGCTCCGCGACACGGCGCCAGTAGTCCCACTTCTGGTGTGATCCGGCGCCGTCGAAGGAGACCACGATGAACTGCGGCGGACGCTGCCCCGGGGCGAGCCTCGTCGGCGTGAAGAACGAGTCCGGGTCCACCGGTGGCGCCGTGCTGACCGTCGGCGTCGGTGGCGGCGGGCTCGGTGCCGCGGGCGCCGCGCGGCCCAGGGTACCTGCGGCGGCGTTGGGCCCGGTGTGCGGTTGGATCCGGGCAAGCACCGTGAACGCCACCGCGACGACCAGCACGCCTACTAGCAGGACGCTTCGCTTCATTCGTGATGTCCATTCCGCCGCTGCGTCTACCGCCCGGAAACCGCCGAAATCTAGCAGTGCGGACGGGCTCACCGCGCGGGTTGTCCCGACTCTCACCACTTCGACACCAAGGACGCCACCGGCCCCGATGTGGTTGCCGCCGGACCCCTGCGCTTTGGGGTTGCGCGTTCGGGCAATCGGCTGCATGGCCGTCCGTGCCTGGCTAGCCTCGGAGGGCCCCCGTAGCCCAAAAGGCAGAGGCCGGCCCCTTAAAAGGGCTTCAGTGTCGGTTCGAACCCGACCGGGGGCACCACCCCCACCACCCGCGAAACAGCCCCTGACCAGCACGTTTGGTCAGGGGCCGATCTTGTCTTACGGGGGTCCGGCTGTGTCCGCCGGAACAGCCGGCTGTCCGGGGCCGTGCCGTGCTCGGCCAGGTGCCGGTGCAGCAGCCGGGTCAGCTCGGGAGGGCGCGGGGTCGAGTGGGTGTCGCCCATCGCGCGGTGTTTGAGCTGCTGTGGTTCCCGTCGTCGCCCGCTGTCGGTCCAGGACGCACCCGTGACCTGCGTGGACGCCGAAGAACGCCACCAGCAGTGTCACCGCCTGAGTCGGGTTCACGACGACCCGTTTGTCCACCGTCTTGACGGACTTCGGCACGGTCCAGGTCACCGACCGGACCGGGTTGTGGGGGAGCAACTTCCGTTCGACGGCGTACTCCAGCGCGTTGACGAGCACGCCGCGAATCACCGTGGGTTCCATGAGGTCACCGAGGTCGCGTCGAACCTCGGCGGGTGGCTCGTTGTCGGCGCGGTTGCGGGCGTTGAACGACCACGTCGTGAGCGCCTTCCTCAGCGTCTTGGCGTCGGGACGGTCCCGGTCGGTGGCTAGCAGCGCCAGGGTGGCGTTGGCCGTGTTGCGCCGGGAGTTGCATGGCCACTGGCAGGTCCGAGTCGGTGTGGAACGCCTCACCCCGGCTGCCGCCGTGCCGGGCGCGGACCTGAAGCTCTCGGCCTGCCCCTTCGTGCGTTAGGCCTTCCTGAAACCCCGGCCGTCGACGGACTACAGGACGGTGTACGTCGTCACCTTGGTTCCCGGGCGCCGCTCCCCCACCGACGGAGGGCGTTGGCGGGTCAGCAGAGCCGGTAGAGGGACAGGTGCGTGGGTAGGAACGTGTGGCGCTTCGGGGGCGCGGCGGGACAGCCGCGCGGTGATCGTGGCCGGGACGCGGCCGGTGAGCGCAGCCGATCCGGCGATGTCGACCCAGACATCTTCGCCGAGATCGGGCAGGCCGAGCAGGCACCCGCAGGGGATGTCTTGGCCTGCCTGTAGGGCGGCGTGGAACTCGCGGAGTTGCTCGGAGGAGCCGGAATGGCACCCGGTCTCGTACCGGGACGGCGTTGCCCACCAGTTTCAATGGGGCCGGCTCGTGACGAGCCGGAATGGCGGGTCGAGGTAACGGCGAGAGAACTCGCCTACGCGGGTTTCAATGGGGCCGGCTCGTGACGAGCCGGAATGGCCATGCCAGCCAGGTGATCCCGATGCTCACCGCGATCGTTTCAATGGGGCCGGCTCGTGACGAGCCGGAATGGTCCCCGATGACGGACGGCATGGATGGCCGTCTCGCGGGTTTCAATGGGGCCGGCTCGTGACGAGCCGGAATGGATGCACCCGGAACTCCAGCACGGCACCGAGTGGTGCGTTTCAATGGGGCCGGCTCGTGACGAGCCGGAATGGACGTCGAGCGTGTGAGCAAAGCGTTTGTCGTTGACGGGTTTCAATGGGGCCGGCTCGTGACGAGCCGGAATGGGTGTGGGGCTTACGGGTCCCGCATGGTGCATGAGGGTTTCAATGGGGCCGGCTCGTGAC
This sequence comes from Actinomycetota bacterium, assembly GCA_016201065.1. GTDB lineage: Bacteria > Actinomycetota > Actinomycetes > Mycobacteriales > JACQDL01 > JACQDL01. Next base: position 93,326 of record JACQDL010000005.1, on the reverse strand, counting down.
GAGCCGGAATGGGCACCGACAAGGTGCTGAAGGTTCTCATCCCGGCCGGGTTTCAATGGGGCCGGCTCGTGACGAGCCGGAATGGCCGGCTCGCCGAGAAGATCCTCCAGGAGATCACGGCGTTTCAATGGGGCCGGCTCGTGACGAGCCGGAATGGGCTATGAGCTATCGGTCGACGTGCACAAGCACACAGGGTTTCAATGGGGCCGGCTCGTGACGAGCCGGAATGGAAGCGGATCGCAAACAGCATCTACACGGTTGCGGGGTTTCAATGGGGCCGGCTCGTGACGAGCCGGACTGGACGAACGGAGACGCGCATGGAACCGACCGGGCACAACGGTTTCAATGGGGCCGGCTCGTGACGAGCCGGAATGGGGCTCCCCCTGCGACGGGGGTGCTGGCCAGGGGAAACGTACCACCGGTGCGAGCGGTGTGTCTCGGAGATCGTCCCGAGGGCCTCCGCGCGTCGTGCCGAGCGCCGGAAATGCCCTGTGACCTGCGTGCGAGCGGTCGAGCCTGCGGGCGCCGGCGTTTGGCCGCTCGCGCTGGCCGTCCGAGGGGACGTTCCGGTGACCCTGGGTGGTCGTCGGGCCGGTCACGACGGCAAGTATGGCAGCGGGAAGCGGCGGCGCCTGTGGACGCGGGCGCGGGGACGGCTCGGCTGTTCGCCTCCGGGCACGGTCCCGGCGCCCGGGACACCGGGCGTCGTGCTGAATACGCGCTGAAACTTGCCTGTCTTGGTCATCCGAGGTTCTGAAGGCGCAGGTCACCCCGGGTGCCGGCGCGTGTCGTCGGGTCCCCTTGGAAGGGCCTTCAGTGTCGGTTCGAACCCGACCGGGGGCACGACGGCTGGTCGGGTGACTTGTACGCTGGGTCGTGCCCGGTGGCGCGGTGAGCCGGCGATGAGGTGAGGCCAGCATCGGCGGCGCGGCGGGCGGCGGGAAGCGGCCGGCGGCGCGTGAATGGGCACTCATCGCGGCGATGGCGGTGTCCACCAGTTTCGTCCCTGCCGGCCTGGTGCTCGCCCTGGTCCTGCTGGCCGTCGGCACCGGCGAACGGCACCTGCTGTGGCAGCCGCTGTCGGTACTCGGGTTGGTCGTTGTCAGCAGGGCGTCGCGCACCCCCTGGCTGCCCGGGCGCGCCGTCCGCGCGGTCGACGAACCGGAGCTGGCCCGCCTCGTGCGGGACGTCGCCGAGCGGCTCGGGTTCCGCGCCCCACTGCTGGTGCGGGTCGTTCCGGTGCCGGATGCGGCGCTGGTGCCGACCCGGATCGCTGGCACCCGGGCGTTCGCGCTGCTGCTCGGCTGGCCGTTGCTCCGCCGGCTGACCGCCGCGCAGCTCGCCGCCGTCGTCGCGCATGAGCTTTCCCACCAGCGGCACCTCGCGGACCGGCGCGAGTCATGGCTGCGCGCCGTCCGGGGCTCCCTCGTGGACAGCCTCGACCGCCCGGTGCGGGTGCCTCGGGGGTTCGCCGGCTGGCTGCTGCGCCTCAGCCAGCCCTGTTCCTGGGACGCCGAGCTGGCCGCCGACGCCGTGGCCGCCGAAGTTGCGGGCACGGCGGCCGCCCGCGAGGCCCTGGTCCGGACCGGCTCCGCGACGGCCGCGTTCGATCAGCTCGGGCAGCGCTGGATCGCCCTGCTCGACGAGCACGGCGACTATCCGGAGGACCTGTACGCCGCCCTCGACGTGGCGCTGGAGGACCCGTACGTCGCCCGCCGGATCGCGGAGGCCATCGTCGAGGAGGAGCGGCTCGACGCGTACCACGCCGCCAGCCACCCGCCGCTGGGAGTGCGGGTCGCCGCGCTGCCCGACCGCGCGGGCGGCTCGTGGGACGGTGCCCGACCGGTGCCGCTGCGCGCGGCGGACGCGCTGGAGTCCTGGTGCGTCCGCGAGCTCGTCGGTGCCGAGCTCGTCGGTGCCGAGCTCGTCGGTGTCGACGTCGCGGGCGCCGACGTTCCGGGTGCCGACGTTCCGGGCGTCCGGTCACGCCCGGTGCGGGTGCAGGACCTCGCGCCCGAGCGGCTCGATCTCCCGCCAGAGAGGGCGCGGGATGCGCTGACCGGCGCCACCGGACGACGGTCGCTGGCCGAGGCGATGGCCACCGCGGTCGACGCGATCGCGGACGGAAGCTGGCCGCGACTGGCCCGGGCGATCGATCCGGAGATCGGCACGGCGCCCCGCCGGCTCCGCACCGCCGCCGGCAGCCTCACGATGGTCAACTGTGTCGGATCGGCGCTCAGCGGCTCGCTGCTGCACGCCGGATGGGCTCGCGCGAGCAGGTGGACGGCGAGCGTGCTCAACGATCCGGACGGCCGGGTGGTCGACCTGCGGGTGCTGGTCGAGCGCGCCATCAACGGCGGCGATCCCGCCGCGTTGCGGTCGCTGCTGGCCGCCGCCGGCTTCGGGGCGGCACCATGACGGGGCAGCGCCCGGCGCTGCGGGTGGCGTTGTTCGGTGTGGGGGCACTGCTGGCCGGCTTCGCGGTCATCGCGGTCGACCTGGCGGCGGTGGGTTCCCCCGTCGCGCCGATCGCGCTCGCCGGCCTGGTGACCGCCGTGCTGATCGCCGGGTGGGTCCGCCGTGGCGTGCTCTTCTGGCGCTCGGCGCGCCGGTCCGGCCGTCCGATGGTGGCACGGGTGCTGTCCGGGGAGGTCCCCGACAGCCTGCCGCTGGGAACCACCGTGTGGCTCGCCCTCGCGGAGCCGCAGCGACCCGGGGCCCGGACCCGCTGGCAGCGGATCGCCTGGCACCCCGCCCTCGATGCGACACCCAGCCCGACCGCCGTGCTCGTGCACGGGGACCCGTCGTCGCGCAGGCGGGTCACGGTGGAGCTTCCGGGAGGCGTCCGGCTGGTGCCGATCGGCCCGCTCCGCCAGCGCCGACCGGCCCGGGTGTTCCTCCGGGCGCGGGCCGACGTTCGGGTCAGGCTCGACGACTCCTTCATCCTCCCGACCGGGACGCCGCCGATGCGCGGCCGGCCCTGGTGGTTCTGGGGGGTGCGGCTGGCCGGGCTCGGCGCGGTGGCGGGCGCGGGCGTGGCGCTCGTCACCGGCAGCCCGGCGGGGATCGTTCCCCTCGCCGCCGCGGGGGCGGCGTTGCTGGCCAACGGGTGGGCGATGCGCGGCGTCGAGCCGTGAGAGGGCGCCACCGGCGCCCGGCCGGTCGACCCCGGCGGCGCGGTCGACATCACCGTTATGGATGATGGTGTCACGATGTCGACACCGCGCCGAGGACCGCTGTCCACCCTGCCCCGTGAGGTCACGGTCCTGGTCGGGGTGGCCTTCTTCGTCGCCCTCGGGTTCGGCATCGTCGCGCCCGCGATCCCGCTCTTCGCCCGGCAGTTCGGGGTTTCCAAGGCGGCGGCAAGCGCGGTGATCAGCGCCTTTGCGCTGGCCCGGCTCGGCACGGCTCCGTTCGCCGGACGCCTGGTCAACCGGTACGGCGAGCGGTTGATGCTGGCCACCGGCATCGGTGTGGTCGCGGTGTCCAGCGCGCTGGCCGGGCTCGCGGGCAGCTACTGGCAGCTGCTGGTGCTGCGCGGCGTTGGTGGTGTCGGCTCCATCCTGTTCACGGTGAGCTCGGCGAGCCTGCTGATCCGGGTCACTCCGGGTCCGCAGCGGGGGCGGGCGCAGGGCGTCTACGCGGGCGGCTTCCTGCTCGGCTCGATCGCCGGGCCGGTGCTCGGCGCGGTCACCGCCTTCTCGTTGCGGGCGCCGTTCTTCGTCTACGCCGGCACCCTTGTCGTGGCCGGCGGGGTCGGGTTGGTGGCGTTGCGCTCCAGCGAGCTGGGCGACCGGCCCGACGGGCAGCGGGAAAGCGTGCTGGGGTTGCCCGAGGCGTTGGGCAGCCGGGCCTACCGCGCGGCGCTGGCCAGCACTCTGGCCGGCCAGTGGGCGGTGGTCGGGGTGCGCACCGCGATCGTTCCGCTGTTCGTGGTCGAAGCGCTGCATCTGCGTCCCGGCTGGACGTACACCGGCTTCTTCGTGGCCAGCGCGGTCAGCGGGCTGCTGCTGTTGCCGGTGGGTCGGTACGCCGACACCCGGGGGCGGCGGCCGGTGCTGGTCGCCGGGCTGGTCGCGGGCGGGTGTGGTCTGGCGCTGTTGGCCGTGACCTCGACGTTGGCCGGCCTCCTGGTGGCAATGGTGGTGCTCGGCGGATCGGGGGCGGCGCTGGCGGTGGCGCCCGGCGCGATCGTCGGGGATGTGGTCGGCGGTCGTGGCGGCACCGTGGTCGCGACGTACCAGATGGCCGGCGACGTCGGGGCCGTGCTCGGGCCGCTGGCCGCCGGGTGGTTGGCCGACGGCTACGGCTATCCGGCGGCGTTCGCGGTGGCGGCGCTGGTCACGGTGCTCCCGCTCGGTGTCGTGATGGCGGCCCCGGAGACGGTCAGCCGGCAGGCAGAGGAGCCGGTCAAGGTCTGATGGCTCGCCGGCTTCCGCGCCGGCGGTGGGCCACTGCCGCGCCGACCACCACTCCCGCGATCGCGCAGGCACCGAGGACGCTGGGCACCCCGACCCGTGCCACCCGGCGACCGGTCCGGAAGTCACGGACCTTCCAGCCCCGTTCCCGCGCCGCCGCACGCAGGACCGGGTCGGGGTTGATCGCCACCGGATACCCGACGGCGCTGAGCAGCGGCAGGTCGTTGGCCGAGTCGCTGTACGCGGCGCATCGGGCGAGGTCCAGCCCCTCCTCGGCCGCCAGCGCCCGCACCGCATCGACCTTCGCCGGGCCGTGCAGCATCTCGCCGACCAGCCGCCCGGTGTACACACCGTTGCGGATCTCCGACCGCGTACCGAGGGCGCCGGTGAGCCCGAGCCGGCGCGCGACGACCGAGGCCAGCTCGATCGGTGTCGCGGTGACCAGCCAGACCGGTTGCCCGGCTTGCCGGTGGCGGTCGGCCAGCTCCCGGGTGCCGGACCAGATCCGCTCGGCCATCAGCTCGTCGTAGATCGCCTCACCGAGGGTGACGATCTCATCGACCCGCTTGCCGGCGACGAAGCCCAGCCCCACCTCGCGGGCGGTGTGCATGCTGCCATGTGACTCCCGGCCCGCGACCCGGAACCACACCTGCCGCCAGGCGAAGGCCACCAGGTCACGCCAGGTGAAGAAGCCGCGACTGGCCAGACCCTTGGCGAAGTAGAAGATCGAGGCGCCCTTCATCATCGTGTTGTCGAGATCGAAGAACGCGCCGTCGAGGGATGCGGCATCGAGGAACACGGTGGCCGTGCCCTCTCGGGTGGCCCGCCCGTCCGCTTCCTTGATCCCCACCCGGTCCGGTCGGCCGCCACGGGAGCTGGGCCACGGCAGTCGGGGCACTCGACGCCCTCCTCGGTCGTCGGCCGTGATCGGGTCCGAGCCTACCGGGCGGCTGCCCGGCACGCTCGGAGCCTCAGGTGGGCAGCATGACCGTCGGCAGGACCGGCGGCAACCCGGTATCCGGCATGCTCGGCAGTGGCGGCAGCGCGGGCGTGGCCGGCGGTGCCGTGCTGGTCGGCCGTTCGTCCGGGCCGCCGGTCCGGTCGGTGGGGCGCCCCGACAGTGACGGGTCCGGTGAGCCCGTCGGCGCGGTCGGTTCGGCCGAGTCGCCGGTCGGATCGCCGCCGGCCGGACCGCGGGGCGCGCTGCCGCCGGGCACGCACCGGGAGCAGGGCAGCGGGCCCAGGTCGTCGCTCCCGGTCGCCGACAGGCATCCGCAGGTGAGGTTCGCATGGAGTGCGGTCAACCGGCCCTGGATCCGGTCGAGCAGGGCCGTCGACTGGGCTGCCCGGTTCGACAGGACGCCACCGACCTGAGCGGACATCGTCGCCACCCGGCCACGTTGAGCGGTGGTCCAGTCCGCGAGAGCGCCGAGCGACTGCCCGCTCGCCTGCCGCACCGCGTACCCGGTGATGAGCGCCGTACCCTCGGCCGTCTCGACATCCATGTCCTGCAGGGCCTGGATCGCGAGCACCGCGCCGGTGATGGACCCGGGTGGGTCGATCGGCGCGACCGGTGCTGGTACGCCGTTCCGGCGCACCAGCTCGTGCACCTCGGTCAGCCGGCGCTCGGCGAAGGTCAGCTGTTGCATGCCCCGCCGTTGCGGGTCGGACACGAGTGCCAGCTCCAGCCCTTCGCCACCGCGCTTGATCGGGTACAGCGTGTCGCCCGGTACCGCCTGCCGGCTCGCCAGCAGGGCGACGCCGGCGACGAGAATCAGGGCCGCCAGCCCGCCGGCGAGGAACGCCAGCCGTGGATGCTGCCACCGTCGGTCGATCCGGCCGGCGCGACGGGACCGGGTCAGTGGGGCAGCGGTCAGCGGGGAAGGGGTCAGCGGGGCAGGAGCCAGCGGCGCGCGGGTCTGGGGAGGACGGGCCGGTCGCCCGCCGCGGACCCGGCCGACCGGGTCCGGTGCGTGCACGCTCGCCACCGCCACGACCCGGCGGCGCAGCGTGACCCGGAAGTCGGGGTCGGGTCCGGCGGTGGTCCGGGTCTCCCGGAGCGCTCTGGCGACGCTGAGCATCTGTTTGGTCCGCTGGTCGCGCGTCGGGCGACGCGCGACCAGCGATCCAGGATGGTCCGCGTCGAGGTCGACCAAGCGGGCGAATCTCTCGGCCCGTCGGGATGCGGTCGACCCCACCATCAGATGCTCCAGGAGACGGCGACGTACGCGGCGGTGGCCGCATCGGTCACGTCGGTCAACGACCGGAACCCCCAGTCGGTTACGGCAGCGGTCACCGCAGGCCGGCCGGCAGCAACGTGGCCAGGCGGCGTACGGCCCGGTGTTGGAGCGCCTTGATGGCTCCCTCGTTCTTGCCCATCACGGCCGCGGTCTCGGCGACCGACAGCCCTTCCAGGAACCGCAGCACGACGCATTCCTGCTGCTCAGGGTTGAGTTTCTTGACGCACTTGAGGAGCTCGGCGTGGGTGATGCGGTCGAGCACGAGGCCCTCCGGCCCGTCCTCCGCGGTGTCCGCGTCGAGCATGTCGGCGGTGCTGACCTCGAGCTTGTACCGGCTGGACTTCACGTGGTCGAGCACGATGTTGCGGGCGATCGTGACGAGCCAGGCTCCGATGTCGCGGCCCTGGTTGGTCACCGAACCGATCCGCCGCCAGGCTCGGAGGAAGGTCTCGCTGGTGAAGTCCTCGGCGGTGCCGCGGTCGGCGACCCGGTAGTAGATGTAGCGGTGCACAAGGTCCACGTAGCGGTCATAGAGGTGCCCGAACGCTTCGGCGTCGCCCTGCTGGGCGCGCTCCACCAGGTGCCAGCTCGACCCCGGCTCGGCGGGCTCGGGCGGGTCGGTCCAGTGATCGGTGTCACCTTCGGCCGGCCGCGGCGCGGGGTATGGCGCGGTCCGCAGCCCCGTGCTCCGTCCCGTGCCGCCCTCGCGGGCCGCCGGATACGTCGGCTGGTGGGCGGTCAGATCGTCGGCGGGTCGTGGCGGATGGGGTAACGGGTGAGCCTGCTGCGGCGCGGGTTGCGCCGCGACCACGAGCGGTCCACGCGTGTCGGAACGCCGGGCCTGGCTGAACAGTCGGATGATGGTCCAGGGCCGCATCCAGATGGTGTCGACGGCCCGCCCGTGGGCGCGCACGCTCACGCCGACGGGGTGCCCTGCGCCGTACGCGCTCATCCAGTCCCCAGATCTGCTCGTGACAACGTCATGCCTCGTGCCGCGTCATGCTTCGTGCCGCGAGGACACGAGGCGGGCGGCGCTCCAGCCGGTGTCCCGGCTGCGGCTGCACGCCCACTCCATAGTGTTACGAAGCTAATACGCTCCGTGGCGCACTGTACGGAAGTCTGTCAAGTTCGGTGCGGAAAACCGGACCCCGGTGCACCGCAGCCGGGCGCGAGCCGGTCCTGCACCGGGTGGCGCGGCCGCGCCGCGCCGTTCTGGTCGGTTCCGTCCCGGCGCACGGTGCCCGGTTGTGCCACACTGCGACGGTGGTCGAGCACGAGGGGACCGACGTGCGGCGTGGTGCCGACAACGTCGCCGACTTGGTGCGACGCTCGGCTGAGCGGGTCGGCGACCGTCCTGCCCTTGTCTTCGCCGGTCACCGGCTGACCTGGGCCGGGCTCGACGCGCAGGTCGACCGCGCCGCCGCCGCGTTGCGCGGGCTCGGCCTGGCCGAAGGCGACCGGGTCGTGCTGCAGCTGGGCAACACGCCAGATTTCGCGGTCTGCTACTTCGGCGCACTGCGTGCCGGCCTGGTCGCCGTGCCCACCAACAGCGGCTACACCGTGCCGGAGCTGCGGCACGTGATCGCGGACTCCGGGGCACGGGTCCTGGTGTCCGCCACCGTCGCGATCATCGACGCGCGGGCTGAGCTGCCCGGGGTCACCCTGCTGGTTCCGGGGCGGATCGCACCCGAGGGCGCGCTGGCGCTGGAGGAGCTGCTCGCCGCCGCGAACGGCCCCGTCGCCAGCATTCGTGGCGGGCCGGACCTGGCGCTGCTGATCTACACCAGCGGCACCGGTGGCCGGCCCAAGGGCGCGATGCTCAGCCACCGAGCCCTGCTCGCCAACATCGACCAGTGCGCCCGGATCTCGCCGCCGCCGATGATTCCCAGCGACGTCGTCCTGCTGGTGCTGCCGCTGTTCCACATCTACGGGCTCAACGCCGGGCTGGGGCTGATGGCCCGGACCGGCGCGACCGGGCTGCTGATGGAGCGGTTCGACCCGGTCCTGGCGCTGGAGGCGATGGCCCGGGAGGGTGTCACCAACGTGATCGGTGCGCCCGCCATGTACGGCGCCTGGGCCCAGACCGACCCCGCGGTGCTGGCCAGGGGCATGGCGCGGGTCCGGATGGCGGTCTCGGGTGCGGCGCTCCTGCCGGCGCCGGTGCAGCAGACGCTGGCCCGGCTCGGTGTCGCGATCTACGACGGGTACGGCCTGACCGAGACGGCGCCGGTGCTGACCAGCACGGCTGTGCGCGGGCGGCCGATCCCGGGCAGCGTCGGCTGGCCGTTGCCCGGCGTGGAGCTGCGGCTGCTGGACCCGGCGGGCGACCCGGTGGAGGACGACGACCCCGGTGAGATCGTGGTACGCGGCGAGAACCTGTTCGACGGGTACTGGCCGGACGCCTCGGACGGGCCGGACGCCGAGGGGTGGTGGGCCACCGGTGACATCGGCTACCTCGACGACGACGGCGGCCTGCACATGGTGGCGCGCAGCCACGACATGATCCTGGTCAGCGGGTTCAACGTGTACCCGGCGGAGGTCGAGGCCGTCCTCGACTCCCACCCTGACGTGCAGGAGAGCGCCGTGATCGGCGTGCCCGACGAGGTCACCGGGGAGGCGGTCGCCGCCTTCGTGGTGCGCCAGCCGGGCGCCAGCGTGACGGCCCGCGAGCTCCTGGACCACGCCGCCCGGTCGCTGGCCCGGTTCAAGCTGCCCGTGTCGGTGGCCTTCGTCGCCACCTTCCCGCGCTCGATGACGGGCAAGGTCCGCAAGGTCGAGCTGCGCGCGTTCGGGGCGGCGGCGCACGAGGTGGATCGGTAGGATCTGCGCTCCATGACCGCTGGTGAGCACGACGTCACGTTGATGAGCAGGGTCCGCTGTCACCTGTGCGAGGACGCCCATGCCGTGGTGGAGCGCGTGTGCGCCGAACTCGGCGTGCCGCTGACCGTCACCGACGTGGACACCGATCCGCTGCTTCGAGCGGCGTACGGTGACCGCGTCCCGGTCCTGCTCGTCGACGGGGCCGAGCACGGCCACTTCCGCGTCGATGAGCACCGGCTGAGGCGGGCGCTCGCGCGGTAGCCGCGGGGCGATGTCCGGTTGGGATCGCGTCCGACTTTGTGCAAGTCTTCACAAGCCGTTACGGTATTCACTGCGGCGTCGCTCTACCACAAGGTGGGACCGGCTCTCCGGCCGGGGTCGATTGATGTCCAGGTACGACGCTACCGCCCGCTGCGGCCGGTGCCGGTCGGGTACCCGCAGCCTGAGCGGGCGAGGAGGATGGGTGACCGAGCAGCGCGGCCCGGATCGCGGCAGCACGGGCGACCCCGAGGGTGGTGGTCCGGGCGAGCCGGCACACGGGCGTGCCGCCGGGCGGGGAGCCGACCGGGGGCGCGTGGTCCCGGAGGCGACCGTGGCGCGGCTCGCCGTCTACCTGCGGGTCGTCACCGTGCTCGGCGGGCAGGGCGCCGCGACGGTCTCCAGTGACGAGCTGGCGGCGGCCGCCGGCGTCAACCCCGCCAAGCTGCGCAAGGACCTGTCCTTCCTCGGCTCCTACGGCACCCGGGGCGTCGGGTACGACGTGCACCTGCTGGTCGAGGAGATCTCGCGGGTGCTCGGGGTGACCCGGCACCGCAACGTCGTCCTGGTCGGAGTCGGCAACCTCGGCCGAGCGCTGGCCGGCTACGGCGGGTTCGCCAGCCAGGGTTTCACGATCGCCGCCCTCTTCGACGCCGACTCGGCCCGGGTCGGTGAGAAGATCAACGGCTTGGCGGTGCAGGACATGTCCGTCCTGGCCGCGTCGTGCCGGACCGCCAAGGTGACCATCGGCATGATCGCCACGCCCGCAGAGGCCGGGCAGCAGGTCTGCGACCAGCTGATCGCCGCCGGGGTGACCTGCATCCTGAACTTCGCGCCGATCGTGCTGTCGGTGCCCGACGGCGTCGATGTCCGGAAGGTGGACCTGGCCGGCGAGCTACAGATCCTGTCCTTCCACGAACGACGTAAGTCCGCCGGGCTGGAGGAGGTCGGATGACGCTGCTGGTGGTGGGGTTGTCCCACCGCACCGCGCCGATTCCGCTGCTCGAACGCGCGGTGGTCGGCACCGAGGAGCTGACCAAGGCCCTGCATGACCTGATCGGCGGCGAGCATGTCGGCGCGGCGATGATGCTGTCGACCTGCAACCGGGTCGAGGTGTACGCCGATGTGGACCGGTTCCACGGCGGCGTCGCCGATGTGTCGGCGGTGCTCGCCCGGCAGGCCGGGGTGGAGATCGCCGCGCTCGCCGACCACCTGTACGTGCGGTACGAGGACGCCGCCGTGGAGCACCTGTTCGCGGTGGCGGCCGGTCTGGACTCGATGGTGCTCGGCGAGGCACAGATCCTCGGCCAGCTCCGGACCGGCTACCAGCTCGCGGTCGAGGCCGACGCGGTGGGGCGCAGCCTGCACGAGGCGATCCAGTGGGCGCTGCGGGTCGGCAAGCGGGTGCGGACGGACACCGGTCTCGACCGGGCCGGCGCGTCACTGGTGTCGGTCTCGCTGGCCGAGGCGGAGCAGGCCATCGGCCCGCTGCCGGGATGCTCCGCGCTCGTCATCGGTGCCGGGGCGATGGGGGCGCTGGCCGCGACGACCCTGCACCGCTCCGGCGTGGGCCGGGTGGTGGTGGCCAACCGGAGTCCGGATGGCGCCCGCCGGCTGGCCGCGGCGGTGGACGGGACGGCGGCCGGTCTCGGCGACCTTCCCCGGCTGGTCGCCGAGGCCGACGTGGTGGTCGCCTGCACCGGGTCGACCTCGGTGCTGCTCGATCAGGAGCTGGTCCGGGGGGCCGTGGCCAGCCGGCCGGACCGGCCGCTGGTGGTCCTCGACCTCGCCCTGCCCCGCGACGCCGACGCCTCGATCGCCGACCTGCCCGGGGTCGCCTACGTCGACCTCGCCGTGCTGGGTGAGCGCCTCAACGGCTCGACCCGTGCCGGCGACGTGGCCGCCGCCCAGCAGATCGTCGCCACCGAGGTCGCGGACTACCTCGCCGCGCAGCGGGCCTGGCAGGTCGCGCCGACGGTGGCCGCGCTGCGCAGCCGGGCCGCCGAGGTCGTGGACGCCGAGCTGATCCGGCTGAACCAGCGGCTGCCCGGCCTGGATCTGGTGGTCCGCGCGGAGCTGGCGAGATCGGTCCGGCGGGCGGTGAACACGCTCCTGCACACGCCGACGGTCAGGGTCAAGCAGCTCGCCGGCGGGCCCGGCGGAGACGTGTACGCGAAGGCGTTGCGCGAGCTGTTCGGTCTGGACCCGGCCGCACCGCAGTCGGTCGCCACCCCGAGCGGGCTGGTGGCCGAGGAACTTCCGTACGGGCCGGCCGATGCGGGTGGGTCCGGTGCGGGTCGCGACGTCGAGGGGGATGAGTGAGCGCACTCACGCGCACCGTGCGGCTGGGGACCCGGGCCAGCGCGCTGGCCCGGACGCAGTCCGGGCTGGTGGCTGACGCGCTGTCGAGCCGCCTCGGAGTCGCCGTGGACCTGGTGCCGATCACCACCGAGGGCGATCGGTCCAGCGCACCGCTGACCGCGATGTCAACGGTCGGGGTGTTCGTGTCCGCGCTCCGCGAGGCGCTGCTGGCCGGCGAGATCGACCTCGCGGTGCACTCCTACAAGGATCTGCCGACAGCGCTGGCGCCGGGCCTCGTGCTGGGCGCGGTGCCGCTCCGGGAGGATCCGCGGGACGCGCTGTGTGCCCGCGACGGTCTGGCTCTCGCGGAGCTGCCGGCCGGAGCCCGGGTCGGCACCGGCTCGCCGCGCCGGACGGCGCAGCTCCGGGCGCTGGGCCTCGGCGTGGAGGTGGTCCCGTTGCGGGGCAACGTCGACAGCCGGCTGGCCAGGGTGGTCTCCGGCGAGCTCGACGCCGTGGTCCTGGCCCGGGCCGGGCTGGCCCGGCTCGGGCGCCTCGACGCGGTGACGGAGACGCTCGATCCGCTCCAGCTGCTCCCGGCGCCCGCGCAGGGTGCGCTTGCCGTGGAGTGCCGCAGCGGGGATGAGGCGATGCTGGAGATGTTGGCCATCATGGACGATCCGGATACCCGGACAGCGGTGGCCGCCGAGCGGGCCATGCTCGCCGCGCTGGAGGCCGGCTGCACCGCACCGGTCGCCGCCCTGGCCGAGATCGTCGAGGGAGACGACGGCCTGCCTGAGATCTACCTACGAGGATCGGTCACCGCACTCGACGGCTCGCACGCCGTCCGGCTGTCGGTAACCGGGCAACCCACCGATGCCGAAGGAGTGGGAAAGCGGCTCGCCGCGGACCTGCTCGACGTCGGCGCTGCCGATTTGATGGGGAGCACGCAATGAGCCGCGCGCGAAAGACCGATGGCCGGATCTCCTTCGTCGGGGCCGGGCCGGGTGACCCAGGCCTGCTCACCGTGCGGGCGACCGAGGCGTTGCGCTCGGCGACCGTCGTGGTGGTCGACCCGGAGGTCCCCGAGTCTCTGCTCAGCGGGCCCACCGCGCTGACCCGCCCCGAGGTCGACGTGCGTCCCGCCGTCGGCGAGCCGACCGATGTGGCCAAGGCGCTGCTGCTCGAGGCGAGGGCCGGGCACCACGTGGTCCGGCTGGTCGCTGGTGACCCGCTGACCGCCGAGGCGGTCGTGAACGAGGCGCTGGCGGTCGCCCGCACCTCCGTGCCGTTCGACGTCGTACCCGGTGTCCCGGTGGGCACCGCGGTCCCGGCCTACGCGGGCATCCCGCTCGGCTCCGCCCACACCGAGATCGACGTGCGCACCGAGGTGGACTGGGCTTCCGTCGCTGCGGCACCGCGGCCGCTGGTCCTGCACGCGACCGCGACCCACCTGGGCACCATCGCCACGGCCCTGACCGGGTACGGTGTGCCCGGCGGCACGTCGGCGTCGCTGACTGCCGAGGGCACCGGCCCCACCCAGCGGACCGTGGTCACGACGCTGGACGACATCGAACGGGACGGCGGCGAGCTGACCGGTCCGGTGGTGGTGACGGTCGGGGCGGCGGTCGACCTCGCCGGGAAGCTGTCGTGGTGGGAGAGCCGGGCCCTCTACGGCTGGCGGGTGCTGGTGCCGCGGACCAAGGAGCAGGCCGGCGCGATGAGCGAGCGGCTGCGCCAGTACGGCGCGATCCCGGTCGAGGTGCCGACGATCGCGGTGGAGCCGCCACGCACCCCGGCCCAGATGGAGCGCGCGGTGAAGGGGCTGGTCACCGGGCGGTACGAGTGGATCATCTTCACCTCGACGAACGCGGTGCGGGCGATCCGGGAGAAGTTCTGCGAGTTCGGGCTGGACGCCCGGGCGTTCGCCGGGGTCAAGATCGCCTGCGTGGGCGAGGCCACCGCCGACGCGGTGCGCTCCTTCGGGATCGAGCCGGAGATGGTGCCGACCGGGGAGCAGTCCTCGGCGGGGCTGCTGGAGGTGTTCCCGCCCTACCACCCGGTGCTCGACCCGATCGACCGGGTGCTGCTGCCGCGCGCGGACATCGCCACCGAGACGCTGGCGGCCGGGCTCCGGCAGCGCGGGTGGGAGATCGACGACGTGACGGCGTACCGCACGGTGCGGGCCGCGCCGCCGGCGGCCGACACCCGTGAGGCGATCAAGGGAGGCGGGTTCGACGCGGTCTGCTTCACCTCCTCCTCGACCGTGCGCAACCTGGTCGGGATCGCCGGCAAGCCGCACGCGCGGACCATCGTCGCGTGCATCGGGCCGCAGACGGCCGCCACCGCGGCCGAGTTCGGCCTCCGGGTCGACGTCGAGCCCGACGTGGCCCAGGTGCCCGCGCTGGTGGACGCGCTGGCGGCCTACGCGGTACAGCTCCGGGAGAGCGGGCAGACCGTGCCACCATCCCGGAAGTCCAAGTCGAAGGGTCGCGCGGTGCGCTGACCTCGTCATCCGGAGCAGGGATGAACCCGTCCTACCCGTCCTACCCGTCGTCCCGCCCGCGCCGGCTCCGGCGCACGCCCGCCTTGCGCCGGCTGGCGACCCAGGTCCGGCTGCACCCGGCCGACCTGATCCTGCCGCTGTTCGTCCGGGAGGGTGCCACCGATCCGGTGCCGGTGGGTTCCATGCCGGGCGTCGTGCAGCACACGCCTGAGACGCTGCGCAAGGCGGCCACGGAGGCGGTGCAGGCCGGGGTCGGCGGGTTGATGCTCTTCGGCGTACCGGCCAGCAGGGACGCCACCGGCTCCGGTGGGATCGATCCGAACGGCGTGCTCAACGTCGCGCTCCGGACGCTGCGCTCCGAGCTCGGGGACGCCACCGTGCTCATGTCCGACCTGTGCCTGGACGAGTTCACCGACCACGGCCATTGCGGCCTGCTCGCCGCCGACGGGTCGGTGGACAACGACGCCACGCTGCTGCGGTACGCCGAGATGGCGGTCGCGCAGGCGGCCGCCGGAGCCGACGTGGTCGGACCCAGCGGGATGATGGACGGCCAGGTCGGTGCGATCCGGGCGGCCCTCGACGGGGCCGGGCACACCGATGTGGCGGTGCTGGCGTACTCGGCGAAGTACGCCTCCGCGTTCTACGGCCCGTTCCGGGAGGCCGTGGAGTCCAGCCTGTGCGGGGACCGGATGAGCTACCAGCAGGACCCGGCCCGGTCGGTGGACGAGGCGTTGCGCGAGGTCGCGCTGGATCTCGCCGAGGGCGCCGACCTGGTCATGGTCAAGCCGGCGATGTCCTACCTGGACGTGGTGCGCCGGGTCGCCGACGCCGTGGACGTGCCGGTCGCCGCCTACCAGGTGTCGGGTGAGTACGCGATGGTCGAGGCGGCGGCGGCCCGGGGCTGGATCGACCGGGACCGGGTGATCACCGAGACGTTGACCTCGGTCCGGCGGGCCGGCGCCGATGTGGTGCTGACCTACTGGGCCACCGAGGTGGCCCGCCGGCTCAGCCCTCGTTGAGGTAGCGGCCCCAGCTCCGGTACGCCGCCTCCGGGTCGCCGACCGGCATGTGCCGCCCGAACGCCGCACACAGCTCGTCCACGGTCGTGCCGAGGTACGCGGCGTGCAGCCGCACCCGGCGTCCCGCTCGCAGCGTGATCTCGAGGCCGGCCCAGTCCAGCCGGTGCGCCACCACCGCGACGACGTCGGACCATTCCCGCGGCGCCTCGCCGGGCAGGACGAGCGCCCCGGGATACACCATCATGGCGTGCCCGTCCCGCAGCGCCCGACCGAGCCGGTGGTCCCGCCACAGCACGGCCCCGACGAGGGCGCTACCGAGGATCAGCACACCCACGCCGAGCAGCGCGGTCAGCCGGGACTCGGCGCGCACCAGCCCCAGCGATCCGGCGAGTGCGGTGAGGCTCGCCAGCCACGCTGCCCGCCATCGTTGGGTCTGCCGCGCGGCCCGGACCTGCTCCGGGTCGGGGCGAAACTCGGTGCGCGCCGGCTCCACGTCCCCAGGGTAGCTGGGCGCCCGCGCGGACCCGGTCGGGTGTGGGTGGTACTCCGGCGCCCGTAACCCGGCCGGGCCTGGAAGTATTGCCGGCATGAGCGATCCGTCGGACTCCCCGCACTCGCGGTCCCTCTTCGAGCGGGCCACGGCGGTCACGCCGGGCGGGGTGAACTCGCCGGTGCGGGCCTTCCGGTCGGTCGGCGGCACGCCGCGGTTCATGGTCTCCGGGCAGGGGCCATACCTCACCGACGCCGACGGCCGGCGCTACGTCGACCTGGTGTGCTCCTGGGGTCCGATGATCCTGGGGCACGCGCACCCCGACGTGGTCGCCGCGATCGGCCGCGCCGCCACCAAGGGCACCTCGTTCGGCGCGCCGACACCCGGTGAGGTGGAGCTGGCCGAGGAGATCGTCGCCCGGGTCGGCCCGGTCGACCAGGTCCGGCTGGTGAGCTCGGGCACCGAGGCGACGATGTCCGCGGTCCGGCTGGCGCGCGGGGTCACCGGCCGGCGCCGGGTGGTGAAGTTCGCCGGCTGCTACCACGGGCACGTCGATGCGCTGCTCGTCGCGGCCGGTTCTGGTGTGGCGACCCTCGGCCTGCCGGACAGCCCCGGGGTGACCGGCGCGCAGGCCGCCGACACGATCGTGCTGCCGTACAACGACGAGGCCGCGGTCGCCGCCGCGTTCGCCGCCCACGGTGCGGAGATCGCCTGCGTGATCACCGAGGCGGCGGCCGGCAACATGGGGGTCGTCCCGCCGCGCCCCGGCTTCAACGCGGCGTTGCGGGCGATCACCGAGCGGCATGGCGCCCTGCTGATCATGGACGAGGTGATGACCGGGTTCCGGGTGTCCCGGTCCGGCTGGTACGGCGTGGAACCGGTCCCCGCCGACCTGTTCACCTTCGGCAAGGTGATGAGCGGGGGGCTGCCGGCAGCGGCCTTTGGCGGCCGGGCCGAGGTGATGGCCGCGCTCGCCCCGGCCGGGCCGGTCTACCAGGCGGGGACGCTGTCGGGGAACCCGGTGGCCGTGGCGGCCGGGCTGGCCACCCTCCGGGCCTGCACCCCGGAGGTGTACGCCGCCGTCGACCGGGCCGCCAGCGCCATCGCGGACCTCGTCTCGCAGTCCCTGGAGAAGGCCGGTGTCGCGCACCGGGTGCAGCACGCCGGCAACCTGTTCTCGGTGTTCTTCACCGACGGCGAGGTCATCGACTACGACCAGGCCCGGGCCGCCGAAACCTGGCGGTACCCGGCGTTCTTCCACGCGCTGCTGGACCGTGGCGTCTACCCGCCGCCGAGCGCGTTCGAGGCGTGGTTCGTCTCGGCGGCGCACGACGACGCGGTGTGGGAGAGGGTGGCCGACGCGTTGCCCGCTGCCGCCGAGGCCGCGGCGAGTGCGAAGGAGGACGCGTGAGGACGGTCGTGCACCTGCTCCGGCACGGCGAGGTGGACAACCCGGACGGCATCCTCTACGGCCGGCTGCCGGACTTCCATCTCTCCGGGGCCGGCCGGGAGATGGCCGGAAAGGTCGCCGCCTACCTGGCCGGCGCGGATGTCGTGCACGTGGTGTCCAGCCCGCTGGATCGGGCCCAGGAGACGGCCGCGCCGTTGGCCGAGGCGTTCGCCCTGCCGGTGCATTCGGACGGGCGGCTGATCGAGGCGGCCAACGCCTTCGAGGGTTCCCGCTTCGCGGTGGGCGACGGCGCGTTGCGCCGGCCGGCGAACTGGTGGCGGCTGCGCAACCCGTTCCGGCCGTCGTGGGGGGAGCCCTACGTCGGCATTGCCCGGCGGATGCTCGGTGCGATCGCCGACGCCCGGGACACCGCGGCCGGACACGAGGCCGTGCTGGTCTCCCACCAGCTTCCGATCTGGACCATCCGGCGGCTGGTCGAGCACCGCCGGCTCTGGCACGACCCGCGGCACCGGCAGTGCGGGCTGGCGTCGCTGACCTCGCTCACCTACGAGGACCATCGGCTGGTCGCGGTGGGCTACATCGAGCCCGCGGGACCCACCGGACCGACCGTACCCGGAGCCTGAGTCCCGGCGGTTCGACAGCCGGTAGACCCCGGGTGCCGGGACCTGGTCCCGGCGCGTCACACTGGTCGGGTGGCTGTTCCCCGCACCGGTTCGAGGTTTCCGCGTCGGCTCGCCGCGTTTCTCGCGGCGGTCGCGGTCGCCGGGCTCACCGCGGGGTGCGCGACGGGCGGCGACGCCGTCGACCCGAACGCGGGCGGCCAGTTCCGGTTCGTGGCCGGTGACGGCACCGGCCGGTTCATCCCGGCGGAGAGCCGGCGGCAGGCACCCCACTTCACCGGTGAGTACCTCGGCGGTGGTGCGTTCGACTCGGCGTCGTTGACCGGCAGGATCGCAGTGATCAACTTCTGGGGCTCGTGGTGTGGGCCGTGCCGGGTCGAGACCCCCGCGTTCCAGAAGGTCTACGAGGGCGTCAAGGCGAAGGGCGTGGAGTTCGTCGGCATCGACGTCAAGGACTCCGACCAGGCCGCGCTTGCCTTCCTGCAGAACAAGGGGATCACCTTCCGCAGCGTCTTCGACCCCGACGGGCGGATCGCGCTCGCCTTCCGTGGCTTCCCCCCCAACTCGATCCCCTCCACGATCATCCTGGACCGCTCCGGCAAGGTCGCCCAGGTGCACCTTGGCGCGATGCTCGGTGGGGATCTGCAACCGGTGCTCGACCGGCTGCTGGCGGAGCGGTGAGCCTCGCCGCGGGCGTCGGCGAGGGGTTCGCCGGCACGGTCACCGGAGGGCCGCTGCTGCTTGCCGCCGGGGTGGCCGCCCTGGTCGGGTTGGTCAGCTTCCTCTCGCCGTGCGTGCTGCCCCTGGTGCCCGGCTACCTGTCCTACGTGACCGGCCTGGCCGGGGCCGAGGCGAGCGCGGGCTCCGGCGCGGGCGGGACTGGCGACTCCGGCGATTCCGGCGGCTCCGGCGGCGGCACCGTGACCGCTCGCCGTGCCCGGCTGCGCACGCTCGCCGGTGCGGCGCTGTTCGTCCTCGGCTTCACCGCCGTGTTCGTCTCCTACGGCGTGCTCTTCGGTGGGCTGGGGCGGCTGCTCACCGACTACCAGCACACTCTGCAGTGGGTCCTCGGGGGGGTCACCATCCTCCTCGGGCTGGCCTTCCTCGGCGTGATACCCGGCCTGCAGCGGGAGGCCCGGGTGCACCGGCTGCCGGCTGCGGGGCTGGCCGGCGCGCCGCTGCTCGGCGTGGTGTTCGGGCTCGGCTGGACCCCGTGCATCGGGCCGACCCTCGGCGCGGTGCAGACCCTCGCGGTGAGCTCCGCCAGCGCCGGTCGTGGTGCCCTGCTGTCGGTGGCGTACTGCGTCGGCCTGGGGGTGCCGTTCGTGCTCACCGCCTTCGGGTTCCGGTGGGTCGTCGGCGCGGTCGGGGTCTTCCGCCGGCACGCCCAGTGGGTGATGCGGTTCGGTGGTGGTCTGCTGGTCCTGGTCGGCGTGCTGCTGCTGACCGGAGTCTGGGACAGCTGGATGATCTGGCTGCGGGCGTGGCTCGGGGCACGGGGTTTCGCGGAGTTCTTCCTGTGAGGACGAGCGTGCCAGTGACCGGACCCGGCCGGGCCCCCGCCGCCGACCCGGCCGGTGGTGCGCTGAGCACCCAGCCGGTGGAGCGGCCGCCACGTCCCGGCCGGGGGCCGCTCACCGCGGCCCGCAACGGGTGGCGCCTGCTCACCAGCATGCGCACCGCGCTCGTGCTGCTGTTCCTGCTCGCCCTGGCCGCGGTACCCGGGTCGCTGCTGCCGCAGTCCGGGCTCAACCCGGCGAAGGTCGCGGCCTACCGGCGGTCGCATCCCGCGCTGGCCCCGATCCTGGAGCGGCTGGGTTTCTTCGAGGTCTTCGCCTCGCCCTGGTTCGCCGCCATCTACCTGCTGCTGTTCATCTCGCTGATCGGCTGCATCGTGCCGCGGGTCCGGCTGCATGGCCGGGCGTTGCGGCGGCCGCCGCCCGCGGCTCCCCGGCACCTGGACCGGTTGCGGCACTCCGAGCGCTTCCACACCGCGTTGCCGGCCGGCGAGGTGGTCGACCAGGCCCGTGCGGTGCTGCGGGGCTGGCGGGTGGCCCACCGCGAGGAGGCATCGGGGGCGGTCACCCTCTCGGCGGAGCGGGGCTACCTCCGCGAGACCGGCAACATCGTCTTCCACGTCGCGCTGTCCGTGCTGCTGGCCGGGGTGGCGATCGGCAAGCTCTGGGGCTACCAGGGCAGCGTGCTGGTCGAGGAGGGGCGGGGGTTCTGCAACACGGTGCAGTCCTTCGATCAGTTCAGCGCCGGACCGATCATCCGGGGTGCCGGACTGACGCCGTTCTGCGTCGACCTGGCCACCTTCCGCGCGACGTACGACCCGGACGGGACCCCGTCGGACTTCGCCGCCACCATCCGGTACACGCCGGCTGACGGCACGCCACGCGACGACGTGCTCCAGGTGAACCACCCGCTCCGGCTCCAGGGCGTGCGGGTGTACCTGATCAGCCACGGCTTCTCGCCCCGGTTCACGATCACCACAGCGGCTGGTCAGACCTTCCGCGGGATCAGCGCACCGTTCCTGCCCCAGGACGGCAACCTCACCAGCGAGGGCGCGGTGAAGCTGCCCGACGCCCGCCCCGACCAGCTCGCCATCGACGGGTTGTTCGCGCCGACCGCCGTGGACAGCGGTGACGGTGTGATCTCCTCCGGGTCGCCGCAGCCGTTCAACCCGGCGGTGGCCATCTTCCTCTACCGGGGCCAGCTCGGGCTCGACACCGGCCGTGCCCAGTCGGTGTACTCACTTGACCAGGGCCAGATCGCCGCCGGCGCGCTGAAGAAGGTCGGTGCGAAGAACCTGCACCCGGGTGAGGCGCTGGTCCTCGCCGACGGTACGTCGGTGCGGTTCGACGGCTACCTGCAGTGGGCCAGCATGCAGGTGTCCCGGGACCCGGGGCAGTCGGTCGTCCTCGTCGCGTTCGGTTTCCTGCTGGTCGGGCTGACGCTGTCGTTGTCGATCCGGCGCCGCCGGGTGTGGCTGCGGGTGAGCGAAGCCCCTGGAGCCGATGGCGGCGGGGCCGGGCGTAGCGTTGTCGAGGTCGGCGGCCTGGCCCGTTCGGAGGCAGGCGGGTTCACCCGCGAATTCGGTCAGCTCGTGGAGCGGCTTCGTCAGTCGAGGAAGGACTAGCCAGTGGCAGTCAACGCTGGGCTCGCCCATCTGTCGGACACGGCGTTCACGACCGCCATCGCCGTCTACGGCCTGGCCCTGGTCAGCTACTGCGGCGAGTACGCCTTCGGGCGGTCCGGCCGGGTCGCGCGGACCAGTGCCGAGCAGGCGCCGGTCGCCGAGCTGGTCGCCGTCGGCGCGGTGTCGGGCGGGACGGCACCGCCGGGTGCCGGTGTGCGGTCGGTCCGCGCCGGGAGCCGGGACGCCGTGGTGGCCGAGCAGAGTGCGGCGCGGCTCGCGGGCAGGTTCGGCTGGTCCGCCGCCGTCCTCACCACGCTTGGGGTGATCCTCCACGCGGGCTCGGTGGCGATCCGCGGTGTCGCGGTCGACCGGGTGCCGTGGGGCAACATGTACGAGTTCTCCTCGGCAGTGGGACTCGTCGCGGTGCTGGCCTTCCTCGTGGTGATCCTCCGCCAGCCGCGGGTGCGGTACCTGGGCATGTTCGTCATGCTGCCGGTGATCCTGCTGATGTTCCTCGCCGGCACCGTGCTGTACACGAAGGCCGCGCCGCTGGTGCCCGCGCTGCGCTCGTACTGGCTGGCGATCCACGTCACCGCGGCGATCATCGCCACCGGCATCTTCATGGTCAGCTTCGTGGCTACCGTGCTCTATCTGATCCGGCATCGGTACGACTCGATGGTGGCCGTGGGCATCACGCCAGGCCGGTTCCCGATCACCCTGGGCCGGCGGTTGCCGGAGGCCGGCGTGCTGGACCGGATCGCGTACCGGACCATCGCCTTCGGCTTCCCGGTGTGGACCTTCGGGATCGCTGCCGGCGCGATGTGGGCCGAGGCCGCCTGGGGTCGGTACTGGGGCTGGGACCCGAAGGAGACGTGGTCGTTCATCTCCTGGGTGGTCTACGCCTCCTACCTGCACGCCCGGGCGACCGCTGGCTGGAAGGGCGTGAAGGCGGCCAGGATCAGCCTGTTCGGGTTCTCCAGCATGATCTTCAACTTCTTTGTGGTGAACATCATGGTGTCCGGGTTGCACTCGTACGCCGGCCTGTCCTGAGAAGGCTGCGGTGAGCGGCTGGCGGGACCCGTCGGAGCCTGCTGGAGCTGGCCGCAGCGGCTCGCCGAGGGTCCTCGGGTCCGGGCGGCGTGGAGGTGAGTACGGTTCGACCCAGAGGCTCACTCCCGGGAGGGAACATGGCTGACCATCCCCGCGCGCCGCTGCCCTACGACGTGCTGCCGCCGGTCCCGTCGTTCACGGTGGAGAGCGATGACATCGCCGAGGGGCGCATGCTCGGCAACGACCAGGTCTTCGACAGCTTCGGGATGTCCGGGGCGAACATCTCCCCCCACCTGCGCTGGTCCGGCTTCCCGGCGGAGGCCCGCGGCTTCGCGGTGACCTGCTTCGACCCGGATGCGCCCACCGGCAGTGGGTTCTGGCACTGGGTGCTGTTCGACATCCCGGCCGCCGTCACCGAGCTGGCCCGTGGGGCCGGCAGCGGGCCGATGGTCGGGCTGCCGGCCGGTGCGGTACACGCCCGGAACGACTACGGCAGCCGGGCGTTCGGCGGCGCGGCGCCGCCCGCGGGAGACCCGCCGCACCGGTACGTCCTCGCCGTACACGCAGTTGACGTGGAGCGGCTCGGCCCGGATGCCGACGCCTCCCCGGCCGTCGTGGGCTTCAACCTGCGCGTCCACACCCTCGCCAGGGCGGTCATGGTCCCGGTCTACGGCCACTGACCGCTGGGGTCGCCGCCGGCTAGCCGTCCTCGTCACGCTGCCGGCGGCGGGTCTGCCGGCCCAGCTCTCGCAGGAACTCCGGGTCGTCGTCCGGTGCCACGGTCCGTTGCTGCCGGCGAACCCGGGTCCGGCCGGGCGCGCCGGGCGCTGTGGGCGAACGGAGCGCGCGCAGCAGGAGAAACAGCAGCACCATGGCGACTACGGTGAGCACGATAGGCACTCTGGCCACCCCCTGATCCGACCAGCCTAACGCGCTCAGGCCGGCGGGGGGAGCGAGCGGCCCCGGAGCGGCCGGGGATACTGGCCAGATGCCCGCCGGATTCCCGTACACAGACCTTCGTGAGTTCGTCGACCTGCTGGAACGCACCGGGGACCTGGCCAGGGTGCGCAGCACGGTCGACCCCTACCTGGAGCTGACCGAGATCGTTCAGCGGGTCATCGCCAGGTCCGGCCCGGCGTTGCTGTTCGAGCGTCCATCGGTGGGGCAGATGCCGTTGCTGATCAACGCCTTCGGCACCGAGCGCCGGATGGCCGCCGCGCTGGGTGTCGTCCGTCTGGACGAGATCGGGGAGCGGATCGCCCGCCTGCTCAAGCCGGAGCTGCCGGCCGGTTGGAGCGGGTTGCGGGATGCCCTGGGCAAGCTCGGTGAGCTGCGCGGGGTGCCACCGAAGAAGGTCAGGACCGCGCCCTGCCAGGAGGTGGTCTACCAGGGTGCCGAGGTCGACCTCTACCGGCTGCCGGCCGTGCACTCCTGGCCGGACGACGGCGGTGCCTTCCTCAACTTCGGGTTGACCCACACCCGCCATCCCGAAACCGGCCAGCGCAACCTCGGGATGTACCGCCTGCAGCGATTCGACGCCCGGACCGTCGGCATGCACTGGCAGATCCACAAGGACTCCACCGCGCACCACGCCGTGGCCGAGCGGCGGGGAGAGCGGTTGCCGGTCGCGATCGCGTTCAGCCCGGATCCGGTGATCACCTACGCCGCGCAGGCGCCGCTGCCGCCGGACGTCGACGAGTACCTCTTCGCCGGGTTCATCCGGCGGGAGCGGGTGGAGCTGGTCGACTGCCGCACGGTGCCACTCCAGGTACCGGCGGGCGCGCACGTCGTGCTGGAGGGGTGGCTGGAACCGGGGGAGCGCGCCCCGGAGGGTCCCTTCGGTGACCACACCGGCTTCTACACGCCGGTGGAGCCGTTCCCGGTGCTGCATGTCGAGTGCATGACGATGCAGCGGGACCCGATCTACCAGACCGTGGTGTGCGGGCCGCCTCCGCAGGAGGACGTGTGGCTCGGCAAGGCCACCGAGCGGATCTTCCTGCCGCTGCTCCGGATGGTCGTCCCGGACCTGCTGGACTTGGACTTCCCGGCCGCCGGGGTGTTCCACAACTGCCTGATCGTCTCCATCGACAAGCGGTTCCCGAAGCATGCGCAGAAGGTCATGCATGCGATCTGGGGCACCATGATGCTGTCCCTGACCAAGCTGATCGTTGTCGTGGACGAGGACTGCGACGTGCACGACTACGCCGAGGTCGCCTGGCGGGCGTTCGGCAACGTCGACTACGACCACGACCTGCTCCTCACCCAGGGTCCGGTGGACCACCTCGACCACGCGTCGTACCAGCAGTTCTGGGGCGGCAAGGCGGGCATCGACGCGACCCGAAAGCTGCCGTCGGAGGGGTACACCCGATCCGGCGGGTGGCCGGACATCGCCCGGATGTCGCCCGAGGTGGTGGCGCGGGTGGACCGCCGCTGGTCGGAGTACGGCCTGTGACCGGCCTCGCCGCGCCGGACACCCGGCCCGGGGCGGTGCGGGCCTTCCTCCGCCTGGTGATGATCGAACATTCGGTGTTCGCGTTGCCGTTCGCCTATATCGCGGCGCTCACTGCGATGCGGCCGCGCGTGGCATGGGGCACGCTGGCCCTGATCACGATCGCGATGGTCGCCGCCCGGACCGTCGCGATGGCGGCCAACCGGATCATCGACCGGCGCGTCGACGCCCAGAACCCGCGTACGGCCGGCCGCGAGCTGGTCACCGGCGTGCTGTCGGTGCGTGCCGCGCGGGCCGGGCTGGTCGTCGCGCTCGCGATCTTCCTGCTCAGCTGCGCCGCCCTGAACCGGCTGAGCCTGGCGCTGGCGCCCATCGCGCTGTTCTTCCTGATCCTCTACTCCTACGCCAAGCGGTTCACCGACGTCCCGCAGGCCTTCCTGGGCCTGGCTCAGGCGATCGCCCCGGTCGGCGCGTGGCTCGGGGTGACCGGGAACTGGTCGTGGCCGGCCGTCGTGCTCGGGCTGGCCGTCGGCACCTGGATCGGCGGCTTTGACCTGATCTACGCCTGCCAGGACGTCGAGGTGGATCGCCGGATCGGGGTCCGCTCGGTGCCGGTGCGGTTCGGGGTTGCGGTGTCGCTGCGGGCCTCGACCTGGGCGCACGTCGCCACGGTCGTGCTGTACGGGCTCTTCGGTGCGCTCACCGGCTACCACTGGGCGTGGTACCTGGGGGTCGGGCTCACCGCCGTGGTGCTCGGCTATGAGCACATCATCGTCCGGCCCGGCGATCTGTCCCGGGTCAACCGGGCCTTCTTCACGGCCAACGGGGTGATCGGGTTGCTGCTGTTCGGCTTCGCGGTGGTCGATCTGGTGCTGCTGCAGGGGTTGCGCTGAGCACGGCCGTCGGCGCGGCTCCCGTCACAGCAGCTGGGCGGGCGGGTACCCGAGGGAGTGGGTGAATGACCGGAGCGCAGGGCAGACGGCCGTGGCTGGTCGGGGTCTCGGGTGCGTCGGGCACGCCGTACCCGCGGACCATCCTGCGTGCCCTGCTGGATGCCGGGTTGCCGGTGGACCTCGTGGTGTCCCGCGCCGCCCGGTTGACGATCCTCGACGAGACCGGGATCGCGTTCCGCGACGCGCACTGGGCCGAGGATCTGTCCGGGTGGCTCGGCCGGGAGCTGGCCGGTGACGACATCGCCTACTGGCGCGCGGGCGATCTCGCGGCGGGTCCGTCCAGCGGCTCCTATCCGGCGCGTGGCATGGTGCTCGCTCCGGCGAGCACCGGTGCCGTGGCGGGGGTCGCCGTGGGCCTGTCCAAGGACCTGCTGCAGCGCTCCGCCGAGGTGGCCCTGAAGGAACGGCGGCCGCTCGTGGTCGTACACCGGGAAACCCCACTCTCCCGGGGCACACTGGTGAACCTGCTCGCCCTGCACGACGCCGGCGCCACGATCCTGCCGGCGAACCCCGGCTTCTACGCCGGCGCCACCGACGTGCAGCAGCTGGTCGACTTCGTCGCCGCGAAGGTGCTCGACGTGTTGGGGGTCCCGCACGATCTGATGAGCCGGTGGTCCGGTCGACTGGGCAGCGCCCGGCCGACCGATACCTAACCGCTTGCTCGCCGTCGGTCGATCTCAGCCGTGGTGCGCGCCGGTTTCGCGGCTCTCCCCAGACAGTTCCTGGAGCAGGGCGCGCACCTCGGACTCAAGGAAGCGGCGGTGTCCCCCCGGCGTCCTGATGCTGTGGATTCGACCGGCCGCGGCCCACCGTGTCACCGTCTTCGGATCAACACGAAAGAGCGCAGCCACCTCGCCCGGTGTGAGCAGGCGCTCGCGTGGGTCCATCGTGTCCCCCCCTCATCAATGGAATTACCAAACGCAACATACCGGGCACGTCGGGTCACGGTGGCGCGTCCGGTGTGTCGAGTAGAGCACTACCCTCGGGTCGGTGTCTTGAAAATCGCACAAGACCATGCCAACCGGTCGTCATTGGTCCTGTTGGGCTGCCAATCGACCACTTACCTCATAGGGGACGTACGGTTCCACCCGGGTGGTGTGCCGCCGACGCCGGTCGTACCCCATTCGGGGGAACGTGCGCTCCGTGATGTATCAGGCATCCGGCGGCGCACTCCTCACCCCGACTGGGTCGTGCCGGCGCCGCGTGGGGCTGCGGAGGGGCCGTCGGCCGGCTCGGTCAACTCGGGGGGAAACGGGACCTGGGGGTATCCCTCGGGTCCGGGCCGGGCTCCGGGCGGGCCGACTTGAGGTGTGGAGCGGCTCGCCCGGGCCCCCGGCAGGTCAGCCCGCACCGAAGCACACGAAGGCGGCCGCGGTGGCCCGCTCGGCGGGATCGTCGCTCACCGCGGTCCTGGCCAGCTGCAACGCGGCCGCCGGGCTCGACCCGCCGCGCAGGCGTTCGTGCAGGGCGACCATCAGCCGGCGAGTCGTCTGGTCCGGCACCGGGATCACGGTGGCGACGACGGTTCGGGTGCCCAGCGCGAAGAGCGCCGCGGTCCACCCCATCAGCTCGTCCCCGGCCAGCGCCTGGCCGATACCGGACTGGCATGCCGGCAGCAGGACCAGCTCCGGCGGCTGGGACAGCCGTTCCAGGTCGTACACCGTCAGCGGGCCGTCGGCCAGGTCGAGCGCGGAGAACAGCGGGTTGTCGCTGCGTACTCGGCCGTGCGCGGCGATGTGCCCGATCGCCGCACCGTCCAGCCCCACCAGCGTGTTGGCCACCGTCGCCCGCCGGCCGGTCAGGCCGAGCGCCTCGCCGTAGGCCGCGGCGAGGTCGGCGATCTCCGCCTCGGCCCCCGGTAGACCAGGCCCGGCGACCAGGAGCACCCGACCCCGGTCGTCGCGTGGCTGCGGGCCCGCCGTCGAGGCGCGCAGCCAGATCGCGGCCGAGGGAGCCACCGTGACCGCACGATCCCGGCAGTCGGGCAGCATCGACCACGGGAGAGCCTGTAGCTCGGCCGGGGGGACGAGTACCAGCGGCCGGTCCCCGACGAGGTCCGCGACCGGCCGGAGCAGCTCGGCGGAGAGCCGGGTAGCGGTCCGGTCGGCCACCGCCCAGGTGGCCGACCGCGCGGCGGTACCACCGTGGCCGACGGCGAGCCGACGCAGGGCGAAGAGCAGGGACTCGGTCAGCCGGGCCACCGTGCGGGGATCGCCGAGCCGGCGGAGTCGGGCGATCCCGTCGCGGACGGTCACGGCGTGCAACGCACCGGCGGAGCTGACGATCTCCACCAGGACCCGTTCCCGCAGGACCTGCTGCAGCTCGGCCAGCCGGGGCGGTGTCGGGGGTGCGCCGTACAGGCCAGCCCCCGCGCCGCGGGCCCGTCGGCGTACCTGGTCCTCCAGCGCGACTCGGCGGGCCGCCATCCGGGCCCGTCCGGGCCGGGTCCTGGCCGAGGCATCCGCGGAGCCGCCGGTGACCCCGGTGACCCCGGTGACCCCGGAACCACCGAGCATCGAGGCCTCCAGCTCACTGGTGACCTGGCGCAGCTCGGCGAGCAGCGCCGCCAGGGTCGGATCCTGGGGCGGCCGGATGGGGTGTGGCCATAGCCCTCGGGCGCGGCCTCGCTCCGCCCAGGCCAGCATCCGCTGCGCGGAGCCTGACTCGCGGGCGAGCAGCAGCCCGAGCTCGGTGAGCTCCTGGCCGTGGCCGGCCATGTGCATCCGCAGCTCGGTCACCCCGACCATGGCGCGGTGCTCGTCGAGCACTCGGATCCCGGCGGTGAGCGCCCGTCCCGCACCGATCCGGTCCTGCTCGGCGAGGCGGAGGAGTGCCTGCGCGTACCAGGCCCGCATGCGGAGCTCCAGCGGGCCTGAGCGGCGGGCGCGACCGGCGGCGGCGAGCTCCCGGCGGGCCGTGCCGAGCGCGCCGCGTTCCAGCGCCACCCTGGCCGCGATGACCCGGGCGTCCAGCTCCTGCGCCCGCCAGCCGAGTGCGGCCAGCTCCCGCGCACTGCGCAGGGAGCGCTGGCGCAGGCTCGGTGTCATCCGTCCGTCGCGCTCCTCGGCGCGGAGGCCGACGTATCGGGCCAGCGCCGTCCAGCCGGGCCGGTGTTGCCGGGTGAACAACCGGACGGCCCGCGCGGCGTGGTCGGCGGCGGCACCGGTGTCGCCATCGGCGAGCGCTGCCTGAGCCGAGAGCAGCAGCGCTTCGGCGAGCATGACCGGCATGCCGGCGTGGGCCAGCTCGGTCATCGCCTGCTCGACGGTGTGCCGCGCCTCGCGGCGCAGCCCGACCGACAGCAGCAGCTCGGCCCGGGTCACCAGCAGTTCCGGGGCTGGGACGCCGGCGTCGCGGTAGGCCGTCTCGCAGGTGTCGAAGAGCCGCAACGCGCCGGGGACGTCGCCCTGGCGCCCGGCCACGAAGCCGAGGTTCCACTCCGCATCGGCGGCCAGCAGCTCCTGGCCGAGCTCG
This sequence comes from Actinomycetota bacterium, assembly GCA_016201065.1. Taxonomy (GTDB): domain Bacteria; phylum Actinomycetota; class Actinomycetes; order Mycobacteriales; family JACQDL01; genus JACQDL01. The sequence goes on along the minus strand of JACQDL010000005.1, from coordinate 64,175 downwards.
GTGTAGAGGGCGGCCGCCCGGCGGATGTCGGTCTCGGCCTCCGCCAACCGACCCCGGTAGAGCTGGAGCAGGCCACGGTTGTTGTACGCCTTCGCCTCGTGCAGCCGGTCGCCGGCCCGGCGCAGCACCGGCAAGGCCCGGCGATAGCAGTCCAGCGCCTCGGTGGCGCGCCCGCAGCGCTGGTAGAGCAGGCCCTGCTGCATCAGGGCGTGGGCCGCCGCCGTCCCCCGCAGCCCGTGGACCGCCTGCTCGGCCGACCGCAGCGCTCGGGTGGTGTGGCCCCGTTCGAGCAGCACGTAGGCGAGGCTCATCCGGGCCTGCGAGGCGACCGCGGTGGACCGGGCGGACTCCGCTACCCGCACCGACTGGCGGAGCTCGCTGAGCGCCCGGTCCAGGTCGCCCAGCTCGCGGTGGGCGCGGCCGCGGGCCCGCAGTGCCTGCGCCCGGGTCGGCAGGTCGTTCGCGGCGCCCGCGGCCCGGATCGCGTCGTCGGCCAGGCGCAGGGCCCGTCGGGGGGCCACGCCGATCATCCGGTGCGCCTCGTCGGCCAGCTCGGTCGCCGTCACCGGGTGGATCCGGACTCGCCGGTCCGCGGGTGTATCAGTGGCCGCCGCGGTCCGCTCTCTACCCCAGCGAGGTAGTGGACGAGGGGACTCAGCAGATGACCAGCCCGGTGACAGCCAGCCCGGTGACAGCCAGCCCGGTCCGTGTCGTGGTGCGCGGCGGCGACCCGGTATCCGAAGCGGGAGTCGCCAGCCAGCTCCGGTGCTACCACGATCTCGAAGTCCTTCCCTCCGGGTCCTCCGCGGCCGACGTTGTCGTGGTCGTCGCAGATCCCGTCGACGCCGATGTCGCCCAGCAGATCCGGACGATCGCCGCCGGCGGGGCCACCCGCGTGGTGCTCGTCGCCACCGCCGTCGACGGGGGCGCGGTGTTGGCCGCGGTGGAGGCGGGTGTCGCGGCGATCGTACGCCGGGGCGAGGCGACCCCGGAGCGGCTCCTCACCGCCATCCGGGCCGCGGCGACCGGCGACGGACACCTGCCGCCGGATCTGCTGGGCCGGCTGCTGCATCAGGTCGGCGGCCGTGTGCCGCGGTCGGTGCCCACCGCCGGTCTGACGTTCGGCGGTCTGACCCAGCGCGAGCTGACCGTGCTCCGGCTGCTCGCCGACGGGTGCAGCACCCGGGAGATCGCTCGGCAGCTCGCCTACTCCGAGCGGACGATCAAGAACGCCATCCATGACCTGGTGACCCGGTTCCAGCTGCGGAACCGGACGCACGCCGTTGCCTTCGCGGTCCGGCAAGGGTTGATCTGAGCCCATTCGACATCACGCGGCCGGGCGGCAATGCGCCGAAACGGCGGGCCGGCAGATCCCGGTGTGGTAGATCGATGTCCGACAGAGTCCAGGCCGGCCTGTCCACCCGACGGAAGGGAACGATCATGCCACCGCGCTACCATCCGAACGACGAGCCACCCACCGTGGCAGCGACAACGTTGTCCGGAGCGACGCCCGAGCAGCTGGTCCAACCCGAGGACGACAGTGAGACGCCGGCCACCGAGCCGGCGGACCCCACGGCCGGCGAGGCCCCACCGAGCTGACGGGGAGCGTGCTGACGGGGAGCGCGCTGTCGCGACCGTGTGGGCGGGCCGCCGGCCCACCCACACGGTCGCCTGCCGGCGTTAGATCAGGACCCAGCTGGTCAGGAACGATCCACCCGTGTCGGTCGTCAACCGGAACCGGATCGGTCCAGCTGGCACGTCCTCGGCGACCAACACCCCGTCGTCGTAGGCGAGGTCGCGGGTGGATCCGCCGGTCTCGATCCGCGCGTTGACGAGCCGGACCCCCTCGACCTGGGCGACGAGCTTGCGCCGGGCACCCCGCGCGGTCACCTGGAGCTCCAGGCTGAGCAGCCCGACCCGGAAGGACAGCATCCGGACGTCGAGGGTGCCGGTCGAGCGGACGACAACCGACTCGGCTGGCTGGTCGTAGGAGTCGCCGATCAGCTCAACCAGCTCCGCGTCCAGCTTGCGCAGGGTGAACGCCGCCATCGCGGTCTCCAGCACCAGCTCCGGCACCGGGTCGAACTCCTCGGCCAGGGCACGCAGCTGCGCGAGGGTGACCTCGTCGTCGATGTCGTTCATGACTCTCTCTCCGCGGTCGGCGCCTGGCTGGGCAGGCAGTCGTGTCGACCGAACAGTGACCGGAGCCGTGCCAGGCACCGTTTCCTGGTCGGTCCGATGCTGCCGACCGGCATCTGGAGCGCGGCCGATACCGTGTCATAGCTCGGTGGCGGACTGCTCATCAGCACGCGGAGCAGGCGTTGGCAGTGCTCCGGCATCCCGGCGAAGGCATGCCAGAGCGTCGCGTAGCTCTCGTCCCGGAGCAGCTTGGCGTCGAGCGGTTCGGCCGGGTCGGGGATCTCGAACGGGGGGTCGTCGTACGACTGCGGGCGTTCCCGGTCGCGGATCCGCTTGATCCGTAGGCATTCGCGGCGCACCGTGGTGGCCAGCCAGCCCACCAGCCGGTCGGGGTCCTGCACCCGATCCAGGTGCTCGACCAGGCGCAACCACGTCGTCTGGACGGCGTCGGCCGCGTCGGCCTGGTCGAGCCGGAAGGACCGCGCGATCGACCACAGCAGGTTGGTGTGCCGCCGAACGAGCTCGTTCCACGCCTCTTGCTGTCCGCCACTGGCGCGTGTGAGCAGTGCCCTGGTGGTCGACATGCTGTCGTCCATTCGCCCCTCGACCGTCTCGGAAACCCACGCATAGTCTGCCCGATGGGCGCGAGGTTCGGTCGACGGTGGCCGTAAGCTCGCTGGCATGGATGCACGTCGCAGGCAGGAGATCGAGGCCAAGGTCGCCGCGGGCGAGCGGTTGAGTTTCGACGACGGGGTGGAGCTGTACGGCTGCACCGACCTTTCCTGGCTCGGCGGGTTGGCGCACTCGGTGCGTACGGCGAAGAACGGTGACCGGGTCGTCTTCAACGTCAACCGGCACCTGAACCTCACCAATGTGTGCAGCGCCTCCTGTGCCTACTGTTCCTTCCAGCGCAAGCCCGGCGAGGCCGACGCCTACACCATGCGGGCCGAGGAAGCCGTCCGGCTGGCCCGGCAGATGGAGCCGGAGGAGATCACCGAGCTGCACATCGTGAACGGCCTGCATCCGACGCTGCCGTGGCGGTACTACCCGCGGGTGTTGCGGGAGCTGAAGGCGGCGCTGCCGGGTGTGGCGCTCAAGGCCTTTACCGCCACGGAGATCCACTGGTTCGAGCGGATCTCCGGGCTGTCCGCGGAGGCGATCCTGGACGAGCTGATCGACGCCGGCCTGGAGTCCCTCACCGGAGGCGGCGCGGAGATCTTCGACTGGGAGATCCGGAAGCAGATCGTGGACCACGAGACCCACTGGGAGGACTGGTCACGGATTCACCGGCTCGCCCACGGCAAGGGCCTGCGTACGCCGGCGACCATGCTCTATGGGCATATCGAGGAGCCACGGCATCGGGTCGACCATGTGCTCCGGCTGCGCGACCTCCAGGACGAGACCGGCGGGTTCATCGTCTTCATCCCGCTGCGCTACCAGCATGACGCGGTCCGTGACCCGCGCAACCGGCTGCAGGACCGCACCGAGATGGCCACACCCGCCGAAGCGCTGAAGACCTTCGCGGTGTCCCGGCTGCTGTTGGACAACGTCGATCACCTCAAGTGCTTCTGGGTCATGCACGGGTTGTCGACGGCCCAGCTCTCCCTGAACTTCGGCGTCGACGACCTGGACGGCTCGGTCGTCGAATACAAGATCACCCACGACGCCGACCAGTACGGTACGCCGACCACCATGCACCGCGCCGACCTGCTTGAGCTGATCCGCGACGCCGGCTTCCGCCCCGTCGAGCGGGACACCCGGTACCGGACGATCCGCGAGTACGACGGCCCCGACCCGACCCGGCGGGACCAGCCACAGCCGGTCTGGGGCTGACCTCAGCCGCCGGTAGGCGCGTCCTCCGCGAGCAGGTTGCGGGTGCGGTTCGGGTCGACCTGGATGCCTGGGCCCATGGTCGAGCTGAAGGTCACCTTCCGCAGGTACCTGCCCTTGGCCGTCGAGGGCTTCGCCCGCAGCACCTCGTCGAGCGCCGCGGCGTAGTTCTCGACGAGCTGGGTCGCGGCGAAGCTGGCCCGGCCGATGACCACGTGCAGGTTCGCCTGCTTGTCGACCCGGAAGCTGATCTTGCCGCCCTTGATGTCGGCGACCGCCTTGGCCACGTCCATGGTGACCGTGCCGGTCTTCGGGTTCGGCATCAGGCCACGCGGCCCGAGCACCCGGGCGATCCGGCCCACCTTCGCCATCTGGTCGGGCGTGGCGATCGCGGCGTCGAAGTCCAGCCAGCCACCCTGGATGCGGGCGACGAGGTCCTCCGAGCCGACCGCGTCGGCCCCGGCGGCATCCGCCTCAGCGGCCTTCTCGCCGGTCGCGAACACGATCACGCGGGCGGTCTTGCCGGTGCCGTGCGGCAGGTTCACCGTGCCGCGGACCATCTGGTCGGCCTTGCGGGGGTCGACGCCGAGCCGGAGCGCGACCTCGACGGTGCCGTCGAACTTCGTCGGTGAGGTCTCCTTGACCAGCCGGGCGGCCTCCATCGGCAGGTAGACCGCGTCGTGGTCCACCAGCTCCGACGCCTTGCGGTACGCCTTGCTGCGCTTCATTCCGTTCCTCCTGTGGTCTTGGCGGGCCAGCGCTGGCCCTCCCACGTCCTGCCGGTGCGGCGGTCAGTCCCTGACGGTGATCCCCATCGACCGGGCCGTACCAGCGATGATCTTCTCGGCCTGGTCGACGTCGTGGGCGTTGAGGTCGTCCAGCTTCTGCTGGGCGATCTGCCGGACCTGGTCGCGGCTCACCGTGGCGACCTTGGTCTTGTGCGGCTCCCCGCTGCCCTTCTCCACGCCAGCGGCCTTGAGCAGCAGCCGGGCGGCCGGTGGGGTCTTGGTGACGAAGGTGAACGACCGGTCGTCGTACACGGTGATCTCGACCGGGATCACGTCGCCACGCTGGGCTTCGGTCGCGGCGTTGTACTGCTTGCAGAACTCCATGATGTTGACGCCGTGCTGGCCCAGCGCGGGACCGACCGGCGGAGCCGGCGTCGCCTGCCCGGCCCGGATCTGGAGCTTGATCAGCGCGGTGATCTTTCGCTTCTTCTTCGGAGGCATCCTGGTTCTTCCTCGTTCGGGTGCGGCGTGCGGCACGCCGGAGTGGGTAGCGGCCTGCCTAGATCTTGGACACCTGGCTGAAGGACAGCTCCACCGGCGTCTCCCGACCGAAGATCGAGACCAGCACCTTGAGCTTCTGCTGTTCGGGGTTGATCTCGTTGATCGTGGCCGGCAGGGTCGCGAACGGCCCGTCCATCACGGTGACCGACTCGCCAACCTCGAAGTCGACGACCCGGACCTGCGGCTTTTCGGTCTTCTTCGCCACCGCTGGAGCGAGGATCTTCACGACCTCGTCCAGTGACAGCGGTGACGGTCGGGATGTCGCGCCCACGAACCCGGTGACGCCAGGGGTGTTGCGGACCGCGCCCCACGACTCGTCGTTGAGGTCCATCCGGACCAGGATGTAGCCCGGGTAGACCTTGCGCTGGACGGTTTGTCGTTTGCCGTTCTTGACCTCGGTGACCTCTTCGGTGGGCACCTCGACCTGGTAGATGTAGTCCTCCATGTCGAGGGACGTGATCCGGGTCTCCAGGTTGGTCTTGACCTTGTTCTCGTACCCCGCGTAGGAGTGCACCACATACCAGTCGCCGGGCTGCTGCCGGAGCAGCGCGCGCAGCTCGACCATCGGGTCGATCTCGGCATCGATGGCAGGCACGGTGGCCCCGCTGTCGGTGGCCCCGCTGTCGGTGGCCCCGCTGCCGTCGACCACGGCGGCACCGTCGGCGCCGGCCGGCTCGCCGGGCAGTGCCGGCCGCTCCTCCTCGACGGAGTTGCTGGTCTGGTCGAACTCGGGCACGCGCTGGCTCTCTTTCCTCGGGGTACGTCGGTCGTGCGGTGTGGTCGGGTGTGGCTAGCCGAAGACCAGCAGCACACCCTTGGCGAACAGGAGGTCGAGACCGGACACCAGGGTGACCATGATCGTGACGAACACGACCACGACCACGGTGTAGGTGACCAGCTCCTTGCGGGAGGGCCAGATCACCTTGCTCAGCTCGGCGACGACCTCGCGGAAGAACCGACCGAGCCGGGCGAACGGTCCCCGGCGGGTGCCGACGGCGGCCTTGGTGGTCGCCTTGGGTGCGGTGGTCGCGTCCCCGCGGGTCTGCGTCACGCGATCCTCTCCTCCGTCTGCGTCACGATGCGCCGTGACGCGGGCACCAACCTGTCGTTGCGGCAGCCCGCAGCGCGGCAGGGGCGACAGGACTCGAACCTGCAACCTGCGGTTTTGGAGACCGCTGCTCTGCCAATTGAGCCACGCCCCTCCGGGGTGACTGCCGGACCCGCCGCGGTGCAGCGACCACGGCAGGACCGGGGCAGTACGACCCCAGACAAGGCAGTGTACGGACACCCGGCGCGATCGCCCAAACGGGGCCGGGAGTCGGCGACCCGGCGCCCGAGGGCTCTGCGACACTTCAGACATGGCAGCCAATCGCATCTCGGCACGGATCGGTGGCATCACCGAGTCGGCCACCCTCGCGGTGGACACCAGGGCGAAGGCGCTCAAGGCCGCCGGGCGGCCGGTGATCGGCTTCGGCGCCGGCGAGCCCGACTTCCCGACCCCGGAGCACATCGTCCAGGCCGCGGTCGAGGCTTGCGGACAGCCCCGGTACCACCGCTACACCCCCGCCGCCGGTCTGCCCGAGCTCCGTGCGGCGGTCGCGGCGAAGACCCTGCGTGACTCCGGCTACGCCGTGCAGTCCTCGCAGGTGCTCGTGACCAACGGTGGCAAGCAGGCCGTGTACGAGGCGTTCGCCACGCTGCTCGACCCCGGTGACGAGGTGCTGCTCCCGTCGCCGTACTGGACGACCTACCCGGAGGCGATCGCGCTCGCGGGCGGTGTGCCGGTGGTGGTGCCGACCGATGAGGCCGGCGGCTACCTGGCCACGGTGGACCAGCTTGAGGCGGCCCGGACCGCGCGCACCAAGGTGCTGCTGTTCTGTTCACCCTCCAACCCGACCGGGGCCGTCTACCCGCCCGAGCAGGTCGCGGCGATCGGCCGGTGGGCGGTGGACCGGGGTGTCTGGGTGGTCACCGACGAGATCTACGAGCACCTCGTCTACGGCGTGGCCCGCGCGGTGTCGATGCCGGTGGCCGTGCCGGAGCTGGCCGGCACCTGCGTCGTGCTCAACGGTGTGGCCAAGACCTACGCCATGACCGGCTGGCGGGTCGGCTGGCTGATCGGCCCGGCCGACGTGGTCACGGCGGCGACCAACCTCCAGTCCCATGCCACCTCCAATGTCGCCAACGTCTCCCAGGTCGCGGCGCTCGCCGCGGTGTCGGGCGAGCTCACCGCGGTCGCCCGGATGCGGATCGCCTTCGACCGGCGCCGGCAGACCATCGTCCGGATGTTGAACGAGATCCCGGGCCTGGCCTGCCCGGAACCACAGGGCGCGTTCTACGTCTACCCCAGCGTCCGGCAGCTCCTCGGGCGCTCGCTGCGCGGCCGGACCCCGCAAACCTCCGCCGAGCTTGCCGAGCTGGTGCTGGAGGAGGCCGAGGTGGCCGTCGTGCCGGGCGAGGCGTTCGGCACGGCCGGGTACTTCCGGCTGTCCTACGCCCTCTCCGACGAAGATCTTGTCAAGGGCATCACCCGGCTGGGGGATCTGCTGTCAGAGGCCCGCTAGCGCCCGGCCGCGCCGCGCCGCGCCGGCCAGGTCAGGTCCGGCCAGGTCCGGGCCGGCCAGGTCACCTCGGGGCAGGCCCGGTCTCAGCTCAGGGCGCCGGCCCGGCGTAGCGCGGCGAGCGCGGACGGTAAGTCGCCGAGGGCGCTGGCCAGGTCGGCCGGTCGGGCGATCCGCCAGGCGTTGGCGTTGGTGTAGCAGCGGATCGCGGCGTCGAACGCCGCCGCCCCGGCCTGAGCCCGTGCCCTGCGCAGGGCCGCAGCGCCCTTGCCGTAGACGGTGCCGAAGTAGGCCTCCGAGGTCGGGAAGTCGTTGATCCCGGCGCCGACCCGGCCGGACCCCGGTCCGCCGGGATCGGGCTGGTCGGTGCCGCCAGCGTCGCCGTTGGCCAACCCCTCGGCGTAGGTGGCGAAGGCCTCGTCCAGCCAGGGATCGCGGGCCTGGTTGTCCCCGACGAGACCGTAGAACCATTGGTGCGCGGTCTCGTGCACGTCGACCACCCGCGAGCTCCCGAACAGCAGGATCGAGCCCGGGTACTCGATGCCACCGCCCCCCGACGGCAGGACACTCACGTTCAGCGCGGGGAAGGGGAACGGGCCGAACCGGGCGGACAGCTCCCGCACCGCACGAGCCAGCTCGGCCAGCGCCTGCCGCGCGGTGGATGCGTCAGCGGCCCCGACGGTGAGCTCGGTGCCGGCAACCGTCTCCCGGGTGAGGGCGAAGCGACCGAGCGCAACGCTGACATCCCGCGCGGTGGGGGCGCTGGCGTGCCACCGGCGACGACCGCGGTCGGCTGGTGTGGGTGGATCCTGCCGACCGCTGGTCATCACCGTGGCCCAGCCGGGCGCGGTGACGGTGAGATCGACGTTCGCCGCCTCGCTCGTCGCGCTCTCCCCGATGTAGCGGGCCAGATCCTCCCGGTGCCAGCCGACCTCCCGCTGCCACGCCAGCAGGGGTTGGGCCGACCCGAACCAGGCGAACCGGTCGATTCGCCCGAAACGGTCGAACCCGGTCCCGCCGAGGGTGAGGGTGAACCCGACCGTGGCGGTCACCTCCTGCCCGGCCGGGACCTCCCGGTCCAGCGGCAGGACGAGCAGCCCGCCCTGGCTGCCGGCCGCCGCCCCGGCCCGCTCGAACCGCATCGTGGTGGTGGCCGCCGCACCCACGCTGGCGCTCGCCCGCTGGACCGTGACTGCCGTTCCCGAGGGGTAGGAGCTCGGGTCGTTGCCGGTGAGCCGGAACACCACCTCGTGCACCGGCAGGTCCGGACGGAAGCTGACCCGCTCGGTGCCGGTCACCGTGGTCAGGTCGTCGGTGACGTCGAAGGCGAGGGTGATCCGCGGCCGGTTCGGGTCCGGCTCGGCGTACCGGTCCGGGCAGTTCGCCCGGCTGGCCGAGGCCGATGGCCGGGCCTGCGGCGCCGGTCCGGGTCGGCCGGTGCCGGAGTCACCGCAGGCGGTGAGCACCATGGCCAGCAGGAGGGCGGCCGTGACGGCCGGGCCGGTACGCATGCGGCGAAGATAGCCGACCCGCTGGCTCAGCAGAGCTGGACGACGGCGCGCGCCCTGGCCAGCACCTTGTCCCCACCGGAACGGGCGGTCAGGTCGACCGCGACCCGCATCCGGTCCAGCTTGTCCACGACCGTGCCGCCCACCACGAGCTCGGCGCCATGCTCGTCGTTGGGCACCACGACCGGCTTGGCGAAGCGCACGCCGTAGTCGACGAGGGCTCCCGGGTCGCCGGCCCAGTCGGTGATCACGCGGGCCGCCTCCGCCATCGTGAGCATCCCGTGCGCGATGACGTCGGGGAGGCCCACGCTGGTGGCGAACCGTTCGTTCCAGTGGATCGGGTTGAAGTCGCCGGAGGCGCCGGCGTACCGGATCAGGTCCTCCCGGCGGATCGGGAACCGCCGTTCCGGCAGCTCCGTGCCGATCTCGACGTCGGCGTAGGCGATCCGGGCCGCCATCCGCTCAGCGCTCCTGCGCGATGCCGCGCACGACGATCGTGGAGTGGACCGTGACCACCGGCTCACCCTCGGCGGTGGACACCTCGACGCCCGTGCTGATCAGGTCGTTGCCGGCGGCGCGGCGGACGCTGGTCACGCTGGCGACGCCGACCAGGCGGTCGCCCGCCCGCACCGGCCGGGTGTAGCTGAAGCGCTGCTCACCGTGCACGACCCGGCTGTAGTCGATGCCGAGGTCCGGGTCTTCGATGACGCCGCGGGTGGCCAGGAACGACACGATCACCGGAAATGTCGGCGGTGCGATCACATCGAGATGGCCGAGATCGCGGGCCGACTGCGGGTCCCGGAAGGCCGGGTTCGGATCGCCGATCGCATCGGCGAACTCCCGGATCTTCTCCCGGCACACCTCGTACGGTGCGGTCGGCGGGTAGGAGCGTCCGACAAACTCCGGGCTGACCGTCATCGACCGGGTCAGCGAGTCTCGCGGTGAACCCGGTGGGTCCGGCAGTTCGGGCAGAACTTCTTCAGCTCCATGCGGTCAGGGTCGTTGCGGCGGTTCTTGCGGGTGATGTAGTTGCGGTGCTTGCACTCCTGGCAGGCCATGGTGATCTTTGGCCGAACGTCGGTGGCAGCCACGGTGGAGTGCCTTTCCTCTGGGGGCTCGGGGAGCCCGCGGGCATTACAGGCACCCGGCTGGCCGGGTGCCTCGGTAGCGGAGGCCGGACTCGAACCGGCGACACAGCGATTATGAGCCGCTTGCTCTACCGCCTGAGCTACTCCGCCGTACGGCGGACCGCGGTGGACCCGCACCCGCCGCGCCGCCGGTCTCGCGACCGGCGTGGAGCCCTCTTAGGGAATCGAACCCTAGACCTTCTCCTTACCATGGAGACGCTCTGCCGACTGAGCTAAGAGGGCCAATCTGTGCGCCCTGAAGCGCCAGGCCAGGGTACACAACCGTGGCCCGGCCACAAAAACCAGTTCACTAGCCGGCCAGCTGCGGTCGACGCCCGCGCAGCCCGGGGATCTCGGGGCCCAGCGCGGTGCGCGCCATCAGCCATGCCTCCAACCGCTTCGCCGACAGCGCCCGGCTCACCATGAAGCCCTGGATGACCTCGCACTCCATGCTGGAGAGCAGGTCCCGGGCCAGCTCGTCCTCCACCCCCTCGGCGACGACCCGCAGGCTGAGGCTGCGACCGAGCTCCACGATGGCCCGCACCACGGCCATGTCCCCGAGGTCCGTGCCCATGGTGAGCACGAAGTCCTTGTCGATCTTCACCTCGTCGACCGGGAGACGCCGCAGGTAGGCCAGCGAGGAGTAGCCGGTCCCGAAGTCGTCGATGGACAGCTGCACGCCGAGCCGGTGGAGCTCGTCCAGCACCGGGAGGGTCCGCTCCTTGTCGGTCATCACGTTGTTCTCGGTGATCTCGAAGGTGAGCAGCTCGGGCGGCACGTCGTACTCGGCGAGGATGGCCGCGATCCGCTCGGCGAAGCTCGTCTCCAGCAGGCTGCGAACGCTGAGGTTGACGGCGACGCCGATCCTGGTTCCCCGGTCCAGCCAGCTCCGGCACTGGCCGAGTGAGGTGCGCAGGACGTGGTCGGTGAGCAGGTCGATGAGGCCGGTGTGCTCGGCAAGCGGCACGAACTGGTCCGGCATGACCTGGCCGTGCTGCGGATGCTGCCACCGGACCAGGGCCTCCACCCCGACCAGGTCCCGGCTGGCCAGCGCGATCTTGGGCTGGTAGAGGACCTGGATCTGGCCGTTCTTGATGGCCTCCCGGAGCTGGGTCACCAGATGCAGCCGGTGCATCGTGGCCTGGTCCATGCTTGGCAGGTAGCCGGTGACCCGCCGGCCGGTGCTCTTCGTGTGGTTGAGGGCGACGTCGGCCCGTTGCATCAGGGCCCCGGCGCTCTGGGCATGGTCCGGTGCGATCGTCACGCCGACCGAGACCGACACCTCGACGGCGAGTCCGGCCAGCGGGTAGCCGGCGGCCAGCGTCTCGCGCAGCGCCTCGGCCCGGGCCAGGGCCGCGGCCATGTCGGTCACCGGGCACAGCACGGCGAACTCGTCGGCCCCCATCCGGGCCACGACATCCTGCTCCGAGGTCTGCTCCCGCAGCCGCTGGCTGATCATCACCAGCAGATCGTCACCGTAGTCGTGGCCGAGCGCATCGTTGATGTCCTTGAACGAGTCGAGGTCGAGGAGCAGGACCGCGACCAGCCCACCGGTGCGCCGCGCGTCGGCGATCGCCTGGTCCACGGACCGGGCGAACTGCTCGCGGTTGGGCAGCCCGGTCAACCGGTCGTGGTAGGCCGCGTGTCGTAGCCGCTCCACCAGCCGGTCGTTCTCGATCGCGGCGGCCAGGTGGCTGGCCAGGTTGCCGAGGAACTGGAGATCGTCGTCGGTGAAGGAGGCCTGCGCGCTCTGCCGGTCCCACAGCTCCAGATGCCCACGCACGTCGCGGCCGAACCGCAGCGGGACCGCGATGATCTCGGTCGCTCCGCGGGCCTGCAGCGCCTGCCTGTCCTGCTCGGTGCCGGTCTTGCTGTTGACCCGCAGCCCGCGCTGGTCGGTGCGGCATCGGACCGCGAAGGGGTCCTGCGGGTCCGGCGGCTCCGGCCGGCTGGGCCGTGCGGTGTCCGCGGTCGACCAGGCCACGATGGGCGGCGCGTCGGCCTCGGTGAGCATGATCAGGCCGGTGGTCGCGTTGAGCAGGTCACGGACCCGATCCAGCCCCGCGGCCAGTGCCTCGGTCGCCCCGCGGTTCTCTTCCAGGAACCGGCTGTACCGGTAGGTGTTCTCGAGGCTCTCGTGTCGCCGCAGCACGCGGGCGTACGCGCGGAAGCCGGCAGCGATGAACGCGAAGGTCGTCGCGGCCAGCAACACCGCCCAGGGACTCACCGCGACCATCAGGGCGATCATCAGTCCGAGCCCCGCGCTGAACGGCGCGAAGGTGAACGCCTGTGCCAGCATGACGACCGTCTGGCGACCCGAAGGCCGGCCCTGGGCAAGCGAGATCGCCGCGTAGACACAACCCGCGCCGGCCATCACGGCGGTGAACGCGGCCGCACCCGCGGCCAGCCAGTTCAGTGGATCGGTGGGCACCCGGTCGCCGAGGGTCACGAAGACCAGGCAGGCGATGCCGACCTCCAGCTGCACGACGGCGACGTTGAGGGCCTGCTTGTGGAGCGCGAACGTGCGCCTGATGGTGAAGACGACCAACATCGCCAGCAGTCGTGCGCCGAGCAGGCTGGCGGGCTGGAGCAGGAACAACCCGACCACCATCGGGGTCTCGGCCAGGCTGAACAACCACGTTTGCCGGCGGATCTCCAACCGCACCGGGACCAGGTCGACGACGACGTAGAGCGCCACGATCGCGGCACTGGCGGTGAGTGACCCTCCACTGACGCGCAGCAGCGGGTGCAGCGTCCAGGCGGCGATCGAAGGCGCCGCGATGGCCGCCGTCAGCCACCACGTTCGTCGTCTGGAGACCGAGAGGGGAGATCCCGCCGCCGCTTCCATGACCCTCCACCCACCGGAGTCATGCCGTGCCCATGGTGCCACGGCAATGGCGGGAGCGCTTGCGGATAGCGGCGGCCGAGGGATCCCCGTCAGCGAGGAGGCGGCGAAGGCGCTCGCCGCGTCGTGGGTCGACTACCCCCACAGAGCGCCGGAGGTGTAGCCCCACAGGGCACCTGGGGTCACATCGGTAGCAATTACTGTCTGTGACATTTTGGTCTCTCCATTCGGTAGAACCGGCTATGAGCAGGACAAATTACGCCCATATAGGGCGAAGGTCCGTTTCTGTACGTGACTCACGGTACACAAGACTGGCGGCGGTTAGCCAGTCTGATGCCACGTTCGCTCGATCGTGGGACCTCCCTCCGGGGCCTGTGGAGGGCAGCGGAACCACCGCCCTGCGCCGTAGCCTGGAGCGCAGATCGCGGGACCGACGCGGGGAGGCTGGGCTGATGGATGGCAACGAGGGAGCCGGGCTCGGCAGCGTCGCGGCGGCTGATGGCGTCGTCGCGCACCAGGACGGCTCCGCGGGTGGACTCGGCGGCGAGCTCGGGATCGCGATCGGCGACGGGGAGGCGATCACGGTGGAGCTCGGCGGACACGAGGTGCGGGTGAGCGCGACACTCGATCTTGATCGCGACGGGCGGGACGAGACCGGGTTCGTGACCGATCCGCGCGGCCTCCGGCTCGCGGTGAGCGATGTCGATCATGATGGGACCGCCGATCGCGCGGCCCTGCTGGACGATGCCGGGCGGGTCATCGACACGGTGCACTGGGACGAGGCGGCAGGCCGTTGGGTCGAGGACCCGGCGGTGGGCGACCTCCTCCCCGGTCTCGGCACCGTGCTCGGCGGTGACCCGCAGCCGGCCGGCGGCTCCTGGTCGTCCGTCCCGATGACCGGAGCCGATGGCCGAGGGGGGACCGCGACGCTGGCCGAACGATCCGACGGCACCACGGTCGCCTTCACGGACTCCGACGCGGATGGCCGCGCCGACCGGGCGACCGTCTTCGACCCGACCGGGGCCGTGCTCGGCACCGCTCGGTACGATTCGGCAACTGGTATCTGGGCCGAGGACGACGTGCACTGAGTCCTCCGTCGGTCAAGGCTCAGCGAGCGGACCAGCGGCCCACTCACCATGTGAGCTGCCCGTCGTTGCCAGACTCGTCGCCAGGCCACGCGCCGGCAAGCTGACCGGACGCACGGACTACACGCCGTGGCGGGCTCCGGTGCCCACGGACGTCGACCTGATACCCAGGCTCGGGCCGCCGCATGCACCGGCGTGCACCCGAGTTCGGCACCGGCCCCGGTGCGGCCCTAGCCCGATGGCGGGTCGGCGTGGACCCCGGCCGGCGGTGTGGCGTCGAGCACGGAGCCGGTGCGGCTGCGGCTACGCCCCCGGAACTCCGCGATCACCGTGCCGTCGGCCCGGTGGACGGTGACGTCGGAGACCCCACTTCGGCCGTACCGGACCCGTTCCGTGGCGGTGGCCACCAGCTCGTCGCCGAGCGTGGCCGGTGTCACGAACACCATCTCGGCGCCGGCGGCCACCGTCACGGGGCCGCGGCTGTTGCAGGCGAACGCGAACGCCGTGTCGGCGAGGAGGAACAGGTATCCGCCGTGGGCGACCCCGTGCCCGTTGAGCATGGTCTCGGTGATCCGCATCCGGGCGGTGGCCTGTCCGGGCGCCACACCGGAGATCGTGATGCCGAGGTGCTGTGATGCGGCGTCCCGCGCGTACAGGGTCGCCGCGCAGCGGTGAGCCAACTCGTTCGGTTCGATCACGGCCTCACCGTAGCCCGCCCCGGCCGGGCGGCCACCCCGGCCGGGCCGCGCCCGATACGCTGCGGTGGTGCCCGAGCCTGACGAGGTCCTTGCCGGTGTCCGTACCCAGGTCCGGCCCCGCTCCCGCCGGGGGTGGTCGGGTTCGGCCGGGCGGTGGCTGCTCGCCGCCGCCGTGCTCGCCGGATGCGCTCCGGCGGGGACCTCCTCCGGGTCGGCCGCGCGGGCAGGGTCAGCCACCGCGGCATCCACGGCGTCCTCTGGGGTGCCGGCCGGGACACCGACCACGGTGCGCCAGCACGTCACCGGCGGTGTGCCGGCGCGCTGCGTCCTGCGCCATTCCGGTGGTGACCCGCTGCCGGACCCGTCGTGCACGCCCGGGCGGCTCGACCCTGCGGTGACGCAGGCGACGATCGCGACGACGATCTGCCGGTCAGGGTGGACCACGCTGATCCGACCGTTCTCGTCGGAGACCAACCGGGTCAAGAAGGTGCTGATGTCCGCCTACGGTGTCACCGGGGTCAACGAGCTCGACCACCTCGTGCCGCTTGAGCTGGGCGGGTCCAGCGACGTCAGCAACCTCTGGCCGGAGCCCGGTCCGATCCCGAACCCGAAGGATCGGATCGAGAACGCGGTACGCAGGGCGGTCTGTGCCGGAAAGGTCCCGCTCGCGCTGGCACAGCACGCGATGGCGGCGGACTGGACCACTGCCGAGAGGGTTCTCGGACTCGGCTGACCCCTCGTCCGGTCAGCCCTTGTAGTTGACGACCTGACGCAGCGTGTGCTGGACCGTCACCAGATCGGTCTGGTCGGCCATCACGGTGTCGATGTCCTTGTACGCGTCCGGGTGCTCGTCCAGGAGCGCCTCCGCCCGGTCGGCGTTCCAGGTCCGGCCGGCCATCGCGACCCGGAGGGAGGTCACGCTGAGCCGGTGCTTGGCGGCGGTGCGCGACAACCGGCGTCCGGCGCCGTGCGAGCACGAGGCGTACGCGGCGGTGTTGCCCAGGCCGGTGACGATGTAGGAGCGGGTGCCCATCGAGCCCGGGATCACCCCTTCGTCACCGACCGCTGCCTTGATCGCACCCTTGCGGGTGATCCACAGGTCCCGACCGCCGTGCCGCTCCCGCTGGGTGAAGTTGTGGTGGCAGTTGATCCGGCGGATCTCGGCACCGTGGCCGGTCGCCTCGAACAGGGTCCGGTTGACCTCGTCGGCCATCCGGGCCCGCGATCCCATCGCGTACCGCTGGGCCCACACCATGTCGGCGATGTAGGTGTCGAACTCGGTCGTCCCAGCGATGAGGTACGCCAGGTTCGGGTCCTCCAGCGGGATGTGCCAACGCCCGGCGAGCTCCTTGGCCAGCCTGATGTGTGCGGTGGCGAGCTGGTTGCCGATCCCGCGGGAGCCGGAATGCAGCACCGTCCACACCCGGTCGTGCTCGTCCAGGCAGATCTCGACGAAGTGGTTGCCGGAGCCGAGCGTGCCGAACTGGGTGGCGGCCGTGCGTTCCTGCTTGAGGGTCAGGCCCGTGGCCGGCCGGCCGAGGGCGGCCAGCGCGCTGTCGGCGGTCGCGGCGTGCCGGTGCCCCTTGCCGACACCGGCCGGGATCCGCGCCTCCAGCAGCGGCATCACCCGGGTGAGGTCGGCCGGCAGCTCGGCGGCGGTCAGATCGGTCTCGGTGGCGATCATGCCGCAGCCGATGTCCACCCCGACCGCGGCCGGGATGATCGCGTCCTTGGTCGGGATCACCGACCCGATGGTCGCGCCGATGCCGATGTGCGCGTCGGGCATCAGCGCGACGTGCCCGGCGACGATCGGCAGGCGCGCCGTGCGGGCGGCCTGGGCAACGGTCTCCGGTTCGATGTCTGATGCCCAGGACAGGGTGTCCGGGGCGACCATTGCCGGCATCGGGGACTCCTCGGGGCTGACCCGATGCTATCGATCCCGGCTGTGCGGTCCCACGGGTTTTCGGTGCCCCGCTAGCTGGCGATCCACCAGCGCACGACGCCGGTCAGGAGGAGCTGCCCCAGGGCCACGGGGACCAGCCCGAGCCAGGCCAGCCGCTGGAGCTGGTCCTCGCGGAGCCGGGGGAACGCCACCCGGACCCAGATCACGACGAGGGCCAGCCCGAAAATCTTGATCAGGGTCCACGCCGGCCCGGGCAGCAGCGGTCCGCGCCAGCCGCCGAGGAACAGCACCACGGTCAGCGCGCTGATGACCACGATGCCGGCGTACTCGGCGAGCAGGAACAGGGCGAAGCGCAGCCCGGTGTACTCGGTGAGGTAGCCGAAGACCAGCTCGGACTCCGCCAACGGCATGTCGAAGGGCGGCCGCCTGATCTCGGCGAGCCCGGCCACGAAGAACACCACCGCGGCCGGGAGCTGCCAGACCAGCCACCACGGCCGCCACGCCGTGACGATCCCGGTCAGCGACAGCGTGCCAGCGGCCATCGCCACCGACGCCGAGGCGAGCACCAGCGGTAGCTCGTAGGCGAGCAGCTGTCCGGCGCCGCGCAGGCCGCCGATCAGCGAGTACTTGCTCCCGGACGCCCAGGCCCCCATCAGCATGCCGAGCACGCCGACCCCGGTGACCGCCAGCGCGTAGAACAACCCGGTGTCCAGCTTCTCGGCGACCGTGCCGGGACCCAGCGGGACGACGACGAGCACCAGCAGGTAGGGCAGCAGCGCCACCACCGGGGCCAGCCGGAACACGGCCCGGTCGGCGGCGGCCGGCACGATCTCCTCCTTCTGGACGAACTTCACCGCGTCGGCCACCAGCTGTGCCCACCCGTGGAAGGCGCCGGCGTACATCGGGCCGAGCCGGCCCTGCATGTGCGCCATCACCTTGTGCTCGGTCTGGCCGATCAGCAGCGGCAGCAGCAGGAACGCGGCGAGCACGCCGACCACCTTGATGGCCAGCTGCACGATCTCAGGCATCGGTGCCGGCCTCCCGTCCGGTGGCGTCTGGTCCCCACTCGGCCGGGTCCGGGACCCCGGGTGGTCGGACCCGGCGCCGGCTCGGTGCGCCGTGCTCGGACTCGCCGGGCTCCTTGGCCCCCGGCCACGGCTTGGCCACCCGGGCGGCAAGCACGAAGTCCTTGCGCAGCGGGTGCCCCTCGAACCCGTCCGGCAGCAGCAGCGGCCGGAGGTCCGGGTGCCCGGCGAAGTGCACGCCGAACATCTCGAACGTCTCCCGCTCGTGCCACCCCGCGCCGGGGTAGAGCTCGACCAGCGACGCCACCTGTGGCTGCGCCCGGTCCACCCGGGTCCGCAGCAGGACGTGGTGGCGGTGACCGAGCGAGTACAGGTGCGCGACGATCGCGAACGCGTCGAGCTCGTCCACCCCGGTCAGCCAGTCGAAGTAGCCGAGGGCCAGCGCCTCGTCGTCCCGGGCGGCCCGCGCGGCCGCCAGCCATTCGGTCGCCGGCACGTCGACGTGCAGCTGGCCGAAGGCCACCTCGAACGTGGTCGCCGCACCGAGCAGGGCGACCAGGCGCGCGCCGACCTCCTCGGGCGTCATCGGGCGGTATCCGGCTGGGTGAGCGGCTGGACCGGCTGGATGAGCGGGGCGGTGTACCGCGCCGCCGGGTCGGGTGGCAGGGGCGGCCGGGCACCGCCGCGGAGCACCAGCTCCTCGGCCGCGATCTTGTCCTGGAGCCGCAGGATGCCCTGGAGCAGGGCCTCCGGGCGTGGCGGGCAGCCGGGCACGTAGACATCCACCGGAATGAGCTGGTCGACGCCCTTGGTGACGCAGTAGGAGTCCCAGTACGGTCCGCCGCAGTTCGCGCAGGAACCGAAGCTGATCACGTACTTCGGCTCCGGCATCTGGTCGTAGAGCCGCTTCACCGCTGGCGCCATCTTGTCGGTGACCGTGCCCGAGACGACCATCAGGTCGGCCTGCCGTGGGCTGTGCGCGAACGGGATCACGCCCAGCCGGATGAAGTCGTGCCGGGACATCGAGGCGGCGATGAACTCGATCGCGCAGCAGGCCAGGCCGAAGTTGAACACCCACAGGCTGTAGCGTCGACCCCAGTTCAGGACGAACTTGACCGGGTCGGGCAATACCACGTCGCGTGCCACACTCGCAGCCTATCGGCGCTGGATCACGCCCTGCGCCGTAACCTGCCGGCGCTGGATCACACCCAGGTGAGCACCCGCTTGCGCCAGGCGTACAGCAGGCCCAGCGCGAGCAGCACGACGAAGATGCCCATCTCCACGAGCGCGGCGGCACCGAGCTCGGGGCGGACGAACACCGTCGCCCAGGGGAACAGGAAGATCGCCTCGACGGCGAAGATCACATACATGAAGGCGTAGGCGTAGTACCGGATGTGGGCCTGGACCCAGCCGGTCCCGACCGGGTCGACCCCGCATTCGTAGCTCGTCAGGGCCGCGCCGCGGGCCCGGTCGGGCCGCACCAGCCGGTTGACCCAGAGGGCCACCAGGACGAACCCGATGCCCACCAGCAGCAGCGTTCCCACGGTGCCCCAGCCACGCATGCCACAGATCGTAGGACCTCAGCCCGACCTGGTGCGGTGGTGGCCGGGTCGGCCCGGCCGAGCCGCGGGAACATCCGCTCAGCGCAGCTGCTGGAAGGTCCAGGCCGACCAGTCCCGGAGGAACTGGGCCAGCGTGATGTGGAACCGCTCCTGGAGGGTCGCCGCGGCGTCGCCGCCACGGTTCGCGCCCTGGAAGAAGTCGGTCACGGCGGCCTGGCCGTAGCGCTGGTCGAGGTACCAGAAGAGGAGGAACGCCAGGTCGTAGTTGACGGGCGCGTTCTTGCCGTAGAAGTCCTCGTTGGCGGGGAGGACGACGCGGAGTCCGCCGGTGGAGTGGTACTTCTGGTAGGCCGCCCCACCCCGTTCGGCCTGCCGCAGGGTGCCGTTGTGGAAGGCGACGAAGTCGGCGTACCCCTCGATGGCCCAGGTCTCGGTGCTGGCGTTGCGCTGCGTCCCCGAGGCGGCGTGGGTCAGCTCGTGCTCCAGCAGCTTGCGCACGCCGAGCGCGGCCCGCTGCGCTCGGGGGAGGTCGATGACGACCTGGGGGATGCCGGCCTCCTGGCCGGCTACCACCTCACCGCTGCCGTCCACCACCGGGAGGCCGACCTCGAACCCGATGAACTCGGTGTTGGTGAACTGGCTGCGGAACCAGGTGTTGAAGGCCCGCCGGTCACCCGTGGCGAAGATGGTGAACGTGTGCTGCCAGGCGGCCGGCCAGCAGGGGCCGGCGTCGGCGATGGCCGCCTCGGCGTCCGCCGCGACGGCGGAGAGCTGGCCGGCAACGTCCGCCGTGCCGGCGACCAGCACATGCCCGCTCCGGAGCACCTGCAGCGCGTTGGCGTCCCACGGTGACGGTTGCCGGTTGCCGGTCGGACCGGTCACCGGGGCGAGGCCCTGGATGACCAGATGGTCGCCCCGCACGCCCAGCCCGACCTGGAAGTTCTGCGCCGCGGGATGCGGGTCGACGCCCCGGATCTGCATCAGCCGCCAGGCTCGCGCCGTGCCGGTCGTGTACCGGCCGGGGTGACCGGGGTCCGGCCGTGGCGGGACCACATCGACCGGAAGGTAGGCGAACGTCGTCAGCCCGACCTGCCGGAGGTTGGCGAAGAGCCGGCGCTGGGCGACCACGAGCGCCGCCCGGGTCGGGTCCACCGCGGTGAGGACGGCGGGCAGGTCCCTCCGGCGGATCCCGTCGGCGTACCGGTCCAGCAGGTCGGCCACGTCACCGGTGGTGAACTCGCGGGCGCCGGGTCGGTGGCCGGAGGCATCCGCCTGCGCCAGACCCGGCCACCGGCCGGCCGGCCCACCGACGATCCTGGCGAGCGTGCCCGGCCCCTGGGCGGTGATCGGCACCGCCAGGGTGGCCAGCGCGACGATGGCGAGCAGCACGGTGACCAGGACGCCACGTCGCCGTGGACGGACCGGGAACGGTTCGGGCGGCGTTGTCATCGTCCTCCCATTCCGGTCCGGTCAGGGGAAGTCTAGGCGGCGGGACGAAACGCGTAACTTACGCTATACCGGTCGGCCAGCGCCGGTGACCGAGGACCTGGGTGTGGCGGGTCGCCAGTCGGTCCATCTCGCCCGGCAATCGGCATAGGATCGGGGCGAAGCGGCCGGACCCGCCGGCGCGGCGCGTCCGAGGCGCGCACGCTGGCCACGGTGGCGGGCCGCCACCCAACTGGGCGCGGAGTCGCGTCCAAGCGTCGAGGAGGTCCTCGTCGGTGACCAAAGAGGTCATGCAGCTTGACCGGGTGGTGATTCGGTTCGCGGGTGACTCAGGTGACGGGATGCAGCTCACCGGCGACCGGTTCACCGCGGAGACCGCCGTCTTCGGCAACGATGTGTCGACCTTGCCGAACTTTCCGGCCGAGATCCGGGCCCCCGCCGGCACCCTTCCCGGGGTGTCGTCGTTCCAGGTGCACTTCGCCAACTACGACATCCTCACCTCCGGCGACCGGCCGGACGTGCTGGTGGCGATGAACCCAGCGGCCCTGAAGGCCAACCTGGCGGACCTGAGGCCGGGCACCACGATCATCGTCGACACCCACGACTTCTCCCCGCGCAACCTGCAACGGGCCGAGTACACCAGCAACCCGCTGGAGGATGACTCGCTGCAGTCCTACCACGTGCATCCGGTGGATCTGACCCAGCTCACGGTGGACGCGGTCAGGCAGGCCGCCGAGGGTCCCGACAGTGCCGGCGAGGTGGGTCGCAAGGATGCCGCCCGGGCGAAGAACATGTTCGCGCTGGGACTGGTCTCCTGGCTGTTCCACCGGCCGACCGAGTCGACGCTGGAGTACCTGACGGCGAAGTTCGGTGACCGGCCGGCGCTGTTGGCGGCGAACCTGGCCGCGTTCAAGGCGGGGTGGAACTACGGCGAGACCACCGAGGACTTCGCGGTCCGCTACGAGGTCAAGCCGGCCGCACTCAGGCCGGGCGCCTACCGCAACATTTCCGGCAACCTGGCGCTGGCCTACGGCCTGATCGCGGCGGGTGAGCGCAGCGGCCTGCCGCTGTTCCTCGGCTCCTACCCGATCACGCCGGCCAGCGATGTGCTGCACGAGCTGGCCCGGCAGAAGGCCTTCAACGTGTACACGGTCCAGGCCGAGGACGAGATCGCCGGCATCGGCGCTGCCCTGGGGGCGGCCTTCGGCGGCGCGCTCGCGGTGACGACCACGTCCGGACCGGGGTTGGCGCTGAAGTCGGAGACGATCGGGCTCGGTGTGGCGCTGGAGCTTCCGCTGCTGGTCTGTGACGTACAGCGGGGCGGGCCGTCCACCGGGCTGCCGACGAAGACCGAGCAGGCCGACCTGCTCCAGGCGATGTTCGGCCGCAACGGCGAGGCACCCGTACCGGTGGTCGCCCCACGGTCGCCAGCGGACTGCTTCGACACCGCGCTGGAAGCGGCCCGGATCGCGCTGACCTACCGGACGCCGGTCATTCTGCTCTCCGACGGTGCCCTCGCCAACGGGTCCGAGCCGTGGCGGATCCCGGACGTGGAGTCGCTGCCCGACCTGCGGCCGGAGTTCGCGACCGGGCCGAACGGCGACGACGGCGGGTTCCTGCCCTACCTGCGCGATCCGGAGACGCTCGCCCGGCCGTGGGCGGTGCCCGGCACCCCTGGCCTGGAGCACCGCATCGGCGGCATCGAGAAGGCCGACCGGACCGGCGAGGTCTCCTACGATCCGGACAACCATGACCGGATGGTCCGGCTCCGCCAGGCGAAGGTGGATGGCATCGCGGGCAGCCTGTCGCCCGTCGAGGTCGACGACCCCTCCGGGCAGGCCCGGGTGCTGGTGCTCGGGTGGGGGTCGACGTATGGCCCGATCGGGGCGGCCTGCCGCCGGGTCCGCGGGGAGGGGTTGGACATCGCGCAGGCACATCTGCGGCACCTCAACCCGTTCCCGCCCGGCCTCGGTGAGGTGCTGCACCACTACGACCGGGTCGTCGTGCCGGAGATGAACCTCGGCCAGCTGGCCCTGCTGCTGCGGGCCCGGTTCCTGGTCGACGTGTACGGCTACCACAAGGTGCGGGGGATGCCGTTCCAGGCCGAGGAGCTGGCCGACCTGCTCAAGGGAGTGATCACCGGTGGTTGATCTCGTCGACGACCCGTCGGCCGAGGGGTTCCGGTCAGTGTTCGGGGTGCCCCGCGTCGAGGGGACGCTGCGGGCCAGGGACTTCAAGAGCGACCAGGAGGTGCGCTGGTGCCCGGGGTGCGGGGACTACGCGATCCTGGCTGCGGTGCAGGGTTTCCTGCCCGAGCTCGGGGTACGCCGGGAGAACATCGTCTTCATCTCCGGCATTGGCTGCTCCTCCCGCTTCCCGTACTACCTCAACACCTACGGGATGCACTCCATCCACGGTCGGGCGCCGGCCATCGCGACCGGGCTCGCCACCACCCGGCCGGACCTGTCGGTGTGGGTGGCCACCGGCGACGGCGACGCGCTGTCGATCGGCGGCAACCACCTGATCCACTCGCTGCGCCGCAACGTGAACCTGAAGATCTTGCTGTTCAACAACCGGATCTACGGCCTCACCAAGGGCCAGTACTCGCCCACCTCCGAGGTCGGAAAGATCACGAAGTCCTCACCGTTCGGGTCGGTGGACGAGCCGTTCGACCCGCTCTCCCTGGCGCTGGGCGCGGGGGCGACGTTCGTGGCCAGGACCATCGACTCCGACCGCAAGCACCTGACCTCGGTGCTGCGCGCGGCCGCCGCGCACCGGGGCACCGCCTTGGTGGAGATCTACCAGAACTGCAACATCTTCAACGACGGTGCATTCGACCTGCTCAAGGAGCCGGGGGTGCGGGGGGAGTCGGTGATCCGGCTGGAGCACGGCCAACCGCTGCGGTTCGGCACCGACGGCCGGCTGGTGGTCCTGCGTGACCTGGCCACCGGCGAGCTGCGGGTCGTGGAGGGCGTACCCGATGATGACCCGGCGATCGTCGTGCACGATGCGTACCAGGCCGACCCGACGTACGCCTTCGGGTTGTCCAGGCTCGGAGTGGGTGACCTCCGGTACACCCCGATCGGGGTGCTGCGGTCGGTGAGCCGCCCGGTCTACGACGACGAGGTCCGGGCCCAGATCGCGCGCGCCACCCAGCATCGGCCGGGTGACCTGGGCACGTTGCTGCGTGGCAAGGACACCTGGACCGTACCGGCCTGAGCTGTGACGGACCGCAGGCACGGCCAGCCGACGAACCACCAGCAGGGGCTGCTCTTCGGCCTGGGCGCCTACGGGATCTGGGGCGCGTTCCCGCTCTACTGGCCGCTGCTGAGGCCCGCCGGTGCGGTGGAGATCCTCGCCCACCGGGTGGTGTGGACGCTGGCCGTCGTGCTGGTCCTCGTTGCCGCCGGCCGGCATCGCCGGGGCAGGCTGCGCGCCCTCTGGGGTCGCCCGCGCGCGCTGGCGACGCTCGGCGGCGGGGCGGTGCTGATCGCGATCAACTGGGGCACCTACATCTGGGGTGTCAACCACGGCCAGGTCGTCGAGACATCGCTCGGATACTTCATCAACCCGCTGGTGACCGTGCTGCTGGGCGTCGTGATCCTGGATGAGCGGCTGCGGCCGGTGCAGTGGTTGGCGATCGGGATCGGTGCGGCCGCGTGTGTGGTGCTCACCGTCGACTACGGCCGGCCGCCGTACCTCGCGTTCGTGCTCGCCGGCAGCTTCGGCCTCTACGGGCTGGCGAAGAAGTCAGCCGGGGCGGGCGCCGTCGATAGCCTCGCCGTCGAGACCGCCGTGCTCGCCGTGCCGGCCCTGGTGTACCTGGGCATTCTGGAGTCGGGTGGGCAGCTCGCCTTCGGCCATGTGTCGCCGGCCAACACCGTGCTGCTCGCGCTGGCCGGTCCGGTGACCGCCGTGCCGCTGTTGCTCTTCTCCGCCGCGGTGGGGCGGCTGGCCCTCACCACGCTCGGTCTGCTCCAGTACGTCACGCCGGTGTTGCAGTTCGGCGTTGGTGTGCTGGTCGTCCACGAGACGATGCCGCCAGCCCGGTGGCTCGGGTTCTCATTTGTCTGGCTCGCTTTGACCATCCTATCCGTTAGTGGTATGAAACGGGCGCGGCGTATGCGGATGCCAGCGGTCACCGAGGCCGCTGGGTGACGAATGGGCCGACAGATCTCGTCGAGGACTACGACTATCGACCCGATCCATGGCACCATTTCAAGCGCCCCCTGAACCCGCTGGTAACACCTGGCCCCGTGATGGGAGGCGGCCTTGGCTGCCGATTCTCAAGCGTTCCACCATGCCCTCATGCTGATCCGCACCGGCGACACCGAAGGGGCTCGCCAGTGGCTCCAGATTGCCGCCAACGACGGACATATCCGGGCCATGACCATGCTCGGCCTCTACCATGCGGAGAGTGGGAACGGCCGGAGTGCGGCGGGTTGGCTGACCAGGGCGGCGGAGGCCGGTGACGATAGCGCCATGAATTTCCTCGGCGCGGTGTACGACGAGCAGGGCGATGTGGTGAACGCCGTGCAGTGGTGGGGTCAGGCGGCGCAGCGGGGCAACGCGCAGGGCATGTTCAACCTTGGCGAGCTGCTCGTGCGCACTGGCTACCAGCAGGATGGTGAGGGGTGGATCCGGGCCGCGGCGCAGGCCGGTAACCCGCGGGCGGTGGAGTGGGTCACCCGGGAGGCGGCTCGGCGGAGCGTGCCGAGCCCGAGGCCGGCGCCGCCACCGGTGCGGCGGGGGGACCGGGCCGAGCAGGGTGGTTACCAGGCGGGGTATCAGGATTCCCGGCGTTCGGATGGTCCGGAGTACTCGTCGGCGCCGTACCGGGATGCGCGGTCGGAGCCCGACCACAGCTCCTACCCGGGTGGCGGCTCCCGGCGGCACGGCGGCCCTTCGTGGCAGGACGAGCTGCCCGACCCGAGGGAGGGCTACGGCAGCGGCCCGTGGAACACCGGCGGCTATGGCAGCGGCCCGTGGAACGCGCGCGGTGACGACCGGTACGGCGCGCCCGCGGCCACCGGTCAGGCCGGAGCCGGGTCGGGCAGCTGGTAGGTCGTGCCCGCCGGTACGGCGCCGTCGCAAGCGGCGCCGTACCGGTGTCGGGTAGCGGTCCCGCTCAGATCCGGGACCCCGCTCAGATCCGGGACCAGGCCTCGGTGAGCACCGACCGGAGGATCTGCTCGATCTCGTCGAAGTGCGACTGCTCGCAGCTGAGTGGCGGAGCGAGCTGGATGACCGGGTCGCCGCGGTCGTCGGCCCGGCAGTACAGCCCGGCCTCGAACAGCGCCCGGGAGAGGAACCCGCGCAGCAGTCGCTCGGACTCGTCGCCGTCGAAGGTCTGCTTGGTCTGCTTGTCCTTGACCAGCTCGATGCCGTAGAAGTAGCCGTCGCCGCGCACCTCGCCGACGATCGGCAGGTCGGTCAGCTTCTCCAGGGTGGCCCGGAAGCCGGCCTCGTTGCGCCGGACGTTCCCGTTGAGGTCTTCCCGCTCCAGGATGTCGATGTTCGCCAACGCCACCGCGGCGGAGACCGGGTGGCCACCGAAGGTGAAGCCGTGCGGGAAGCTGTTGTGGCCGGTCAGGAACGGCTCCATCACCCGGTCGGTGGTGATCGCCGCCCCGATCGGGGAGTAGCCCGACGTCATCCCCTTGGCGCAGGTGATGATGTCCGGCTGGTAGCCGTACCGGGTCGCGCCGAACCACTCGCCGAGCCGGCCGAACGCGCAGATCACCTCGTCGGAGACGAGCAGCACGTCATGGGCGTCGCAGATCTCGCGGACCCGGTCGAAGTAGCCGGGCGGCGGCGGGAAGCAGCCACCGGAGTTCTGCACCGGCTCCAGGAACACCGCGGCGACCGTGTCCGGCCCCTCCGCCTCGATGGTGTGCCCGATCGCATCGGCGGCCCACCGGCCGAAGGCCTCGATGTCGTCGCCGTGCTCGGGGGCGCGGTAGAAGTTCGTGTTCGGCACCTTGAAGGCGCCGGGCACCAGCGGCTCGAACGCGGTCTTCGCGGCCGGGATGCCGGTGATGGACAGCGCGCCCATCGTGGTGCCGTGGTAGGCGACTGCGCGGCTGATCACCTTGTACTTCGTTGGCTTGCCCCGCAGCGCGAAGTACTGCCGGGCGAGCTTCCACGCCGTCTCCACGGCCTCGCCGCCGCCGGTGGTGAAGAACACCCGGTTCAGGTCACCCGGCGCGAGGTCGGCGAGGCGGTCGGCCAGCTCGATGGCCTGCGGGTGGGCGTAGGACCAGAGCGGGAAGTAGGCGAGCTGGGAGGCCTGCTTGTACGCCGCCTCGGCCAGCTCGGTCCGGCCGTGGCCGGCCTGGACCACGAACAGCCCGGACAGGCCGTCCAGGTAACGGTGGCCGTGCGAGTCCCAGATGTAGGGGCCCTCGCCGCGGACGATCACCGGGACCGGGTTCTTGGCGTACGACGACATCCGGGTGAAGTGCAGCCACAGGTGGTCGCGGGCGGTGGCGGCGAGATCGGTCCTCCCTGGTGGCACCGGGTCGGTGTCCAGGCCGGGCGGTGTGACGGTCATCGTGTCCCCCAGGAGTAGGTCTGCTTGACCAGCCGCAGGTACATCAGCGTCTGGGTCTCGCGGACGCCGTCCACCGCGCGGACGCCGTCGTTGAGCAGCGTGAGCAGCCGGTCATCGTCCTCGCAGACCACCTCGATCAGGATGTCGAAGTAGCCGGCGGTGATCACGACGTAGTCGACCTCGTCGAGCTGGGCGAGCTCCTCGGCGACCCGCCGGAGGTCGCCGTCGACCCGGACGCCGATCATCGCCTGCCGGCTGAACCCGAGGGTCAGCGGGTCGGTGACCGCGACGATCTGCATCACGCCGGCCTCAAGCAGCCGCTGGACCCGCTGCCGGACCGCCGCCTCGGACATGCCGACGCTGCTTGCGATCGAGGCGTAGGAGCGGCGCCCGTCCTCCTGGAGCTGCTCGATGATCCGCCGGGCGACGTCGTCGAGGACGAACGGCACCTCACGGTCTGGGCTGGCAGACTGGTGACTCACCCGTTGATCGTGGCGCCTTGTGGCCCCTGTTTGCAAGTGAATCAGTTCTATACCATGCCTATGGGTGTTGATTCCCTTGCCGTAGCATCACATTCTTGCGAATACCGCACTCCGGGGATACCCGGCCCGTCCGAGTCACCGAGGAGAGCCAGGCGATGACACGTGCTGTCACCAACTTTGTCGGTGGCCGGGCCCAGGCTGCCGACGACGGTCGCACCACCGAGCTGGTGGACCCGTCGACCGGCGAGACGTTCGGCATCGCTGCCTTGTCCGGGGCGACCGATGTCGACCGCGCCGTGCGGGCCGCGGCGGAGGCGTTCCCCGGCTGGCGGGACGCCACACCGTCGCGGCGCAGCCTCGCCCTGCTGCGGATCGCCGACGCGATCGAGGCGCGGGCCGGGGAGTTCGTGGCCGCCGAGTCGCAGAACACCGGCAAGCCGGTACAGCTGACCCTCGACGAGGAGATCCCGCCGATGGTCGACCAGATCCGGTTCTTCGCCGGCGCGGCCCGCTGCCTGGAGGGGCGCTCGGCCGGGGAGTACATGGCCGGACACACGTCCTACGTCCGGCGCGAGCCGATCGGCGTCTGCGCGCAGGTCACGCCGTGGAACTACCCGATGATGATGGCGGTCTGGAAGTGGGCGCCGGCGATCGCCGCCGGCAACACCGTCGTGCTCAAGCCGTCGGACACCACGCCGGTGACCACCGCCCTGATGGCCGAGGTGATGGCGGAGTTCCTCCCGCCGGGGGTCTTCAACGTGGTCTGCGGTGACCGGGACACCGGCCGGGCCCTGGTCGCGCACCCGATCCCGGCGATGGCGTCGGTGACCGGCAGCGTGCGGGCCGGGATGGAGGTCGCCACCGCCGCGGCGGCCGGACTCAGGCGGGTGCACCTGGAGCTGGGCGGCAAGGCCCCGGTGGTGGTCTTCGACGACGCCGACATCGCCGCGGCCGCAGAGGCGATCGCGATCGCCGGCTACTTCAACGCCGGCCAGGACTGCACCGCCGCCACCCGGGTGCTCGCCGGCCCCGGCGTGTACGACGACCTGGTCGCCGCGCTCGCCGAGCAGGCCCGGGGCACCGTCACCGGCCCGCCGGACAACGCCGACGCGCTGTTCGGGCCGCTGAACAACGCCAGCCAGCTGACCCGGGTCGGCGGCTTCCTGGACCGGTTGCCCGACCACGCGACGGTCGCGGCCGGCGGCCAGCGGGTGGGGGACCGCGGGTACTTCTTCGCACCGACCGTCGTGTCCGGGCTGCACCAGGACGACGAAATGAGCCAGCAGGAGGTCTTCGGCCCGGTGATCAGCGTGCAGCGGTTCACCGATGAGGACGCCGCCGTGCGTGCCGCCAACGGCGTGCAGTACGGGCTGGCCTCGTCGGTCTGGACCAAGGACCACGGCCGGGCGATGCGGATGGCCAGGCGGCTGGACTTTGGCTGCGTGTGGATCAATACCCACATCCCGATCGTCGCCGAGATGCCGCACGGGGGCTTCAACCAGTCCGGGTACGGCAAGGACCTGTCGATCTACGGTCTGGAGGACTACACCCGGATCAAGCATGTGATGAGCAACATCGAGAGCTGAGCGACCACGCCCCTGGGCCAACCACCGGCCAGGGGCGGTGGTTGGCCCAGGGGCCGGGTCAGACCGGCTCGCCGGCCGCCTCCGCTGGTGGGTTGGTCGCGATCCCGCCGACCGGCGGGCCGTCGGAGGTGACCGGGACCGGGACCGGCGTGCCCCTGGTGAGGGTCTCGCCGTTGAAGAATCCCGGGGCCATCGCCTTCCAGAGGAACATCAGCACCACGCCGAGGATGGCCGTGCCCACACCGAGCACGAACACGCCACCGACCTGCCAGTGCGGCGGGAACGGCACGGTCCACGAGGTGTTGGAGTTCACCGGGTCCCAGTCGTCGTAGATGCTGCGGGTGAGAGCGAGCAGCAGCATCACGCCGCCGAGCGCCGGCAGGACCCCCTTGAGCATCAGGTCCTTGAGGCTGTTGCCGAGCTGGTGCCGGAAGTACCAGGCGCAGGCGAACCCGGTGAGGTCGTAGTAGAAGGCGATCATCATGCCGAGTGCGGACACCGAGTCGCCGATGATGTTGCCGGAGGACACGAAGTTCAGCGCCGCGTACAGCACGGCCGAGATCGTGCCCATCGCGATGGTCGACGTGGCCGGGGTGAGGTGGCGGTGGTGGATCCTGGCGAACGCGGCCGGCAGCGCCTTGTGGACCGCCATCGACAGGGTGGTCCGGGCGGTCGGCAGGATGGTGGTCTGGGTGGAGGCGGCCGCCGAGCTGAGCACCATGAGGATCAGCAGCCGGGACAGCACGGTGCCGATCCCGGAGTCGCCGAAGACCGCGTTGCCGAGGACGGAGAGCACGTCGGCCGAGTGCTCCGGGTTGTTCAGGCCGATCCCGCTGTCCCCGATGCCGGCGAAGGACAGCGCGGCAACGGTCACCACGACGTACGTCGCGAGCAGCAGCACGGTGGAGACCACCGCGGCGATGCCGGGGGTGCGGGTCCGGTTGGCGGTCTCCTCGTTGACAGCGACCGCGGTGTCCCAGCCCCAGTAGATGAACAGCATCAGCAGCACGCCGCCCGCGAACTCGGTGACCGACCCGATGTGGAGCGGGTTGAACCACGACAGCGACGGGTGGACCGAGCCGGCCGGCGGGCCGCCGCCGTACACCCTGACCAGCGCCGTCACCGCGAGCACGACGAGCATGACGACCTCGATGCTCAGCAGCACCTTCTGGAACCTCGCCGAGACCTCGATGCCGCGGAAGCAGATGTAGGTCATCAGCACGATCCAGATCACGCCGACCAGCAGCACCCACGGGCTCGTGGCGTCGGTACCGATGCCCTTGGCGTCGAAGAGCAGGAAGAAGTACTGGCCGGCGACCTGGGCGAGGCTGGACATGACCAGCACGTCGGCGGCGACGACTCCCCAGCCGCCCAGCCAGCCCATCTTCGGGCCGAACGCCCTGGTCGCCCAGGTGAACGTCGTGCCGCAGTCCGGCTCGACCTTGTTCAGCTGCTGGTAGCCGATCGCGACGAACAGCATCGGGACGAAGGCGAGCACCACGACCGATGGTGCTTGCAGTCCGACGACGCCGACCACGAGCGCCAGCGTCGCGGCCAGGCTGTAGGCGGGAGCCGTGGAGGCAACCCCGATCACGATGCCGGACAGCAGGCCCAGCGCCCCGGACTTCAGACCCTTCTCGCCGGCCGGGTGGCCAGGCGTGCGTTCGGGGGCAGTGGCAGACGCGGTCATGACCCGCTCCTCTCGTCGGCCGGATGGCTGTTGCGTTTATCGCAGCTTTCCTTGCCACGGACAAGTGATTCCGAGAAGAATTCGCTCGCGAGCAACGATTTCCATCGAAGCGATGGGGGTGGAAGGGTGCGTGTACTCCTGCTGGGGGCCGGCGCCGTGGGGTCCGCGATCACCGGGATCGCGGTCCGGCGTGACTTCGTCGACCACATGGTCGTCGCCGACCACGACCTGGCCCGGGCGCAGCGGGTGGCCGCCGCGACCGGTGACCGGCGGTTCGTCGCCGCGCGGGTGGACGCCGCGGACCGCGCCGCGGTCACCGCGCTGCTCCGCGAGCACCGGTGCGACGTGCTGCTCAACGCCACCGACCCGCGGTTCGTGATGCCGCTGTTCGGTGCCGCGCTGGAGGCCGGGGTCGACTACCTGGACATGGCGATGTCGCTGTCCACGCCGCACCCGGAGCGTCCCCACGAGCTGACCGGGGTCAAGCTCGGTGACCTGCAGTTCGCGCGGGCCGAGGAGTGGCAGGCGGCGGGCCGGCTCGCGCTGGTGGGGATGGGGGTCGAGCCGGGGCTGTCCGACGTCTTCGCCCGGTACGCCGCCGACCACCTGTTCAGCGAGATCGCCGAGATCGGGGTGCGGGACGGTGCGAACCTGGAGGTGGCCGGGCACGCCTTCGCCCCGACGTTCTCGATCTGGACCACGATCGAGGAGTGCCTCAACCCGCCGGTGATCTACCAGCGGGACCGGGGCTGGTACACCACCGAGCCGTTCTCCGAGCCGGAGGTGTTCGACTTCCCCGCGGGCATCGGGCCGGTGGAGTGCGTGAACGTCGAGCACGAGGAGGTGCTGCTGGTCCCGCGCTGGGTGGCGGCCGAGCGGGTCACCTTCAAGTACGGGCTGGGCGAGGAGTTCATCGGGGTGCTGAAGACCCTGCACGCGCTCGGTCTGGACTCGGCCGTTCCGGTGCGGGTCGGTGGGGTGGAGGTCTCGCCCCGGGACGTGGTCGCCGCGTGCCTGCCCGACCCGGCGACGTTGGGCGCGGCGATGACCGGGCGGACCTGCGCCGGCACCTGGGTGCGCGGCACTGGTACCGATGGTGCGCCGCGCTCGACGTACCTGTATCACGTCGTCGACAACGAGTGGTCGATGGCTGAGTACGGCACCCAGGCGGTGGCCTGGCAGACGGCCGTGAACCCGGTCGTCGCGCTGGAGCTGCTGGCCGCCGGCACCTGGCGGGGCACCGGGGTGCTCGGCCCGGAGGCGTTCGACGCGGTGCCGTTCCTGGAGCTGCTCAGCGACTACGGCTCCCCATGGGGGCTGCGCGAGCAGCAGCGACAGCCGCTGGAGGGGCTCATCGGCTCCGCACCGGGTCTCTCCGCCGCCACCGACCTCGACGCGTTGCGGGACGGATGGGACCGGTAGTGCTGGACGCCGGCGTGACTACCCAGCGTGCCGGTGCCAACTGCTCGGGCCGGACCAGCGCCTGCCCTCAGGTGTGAGGGTCGCCAGGCGGACGTGCCGAACGTCGGCACCGGCCGCTGTGGCGGAGTCGGTAGTCTGTGATCCGTGACCAAGTCCGAGCTTCGTGTTCGTTTCGCGCCCTCGCCGACGGGGATGTTCCATGTCGGCAATGCCCGCTCCGTTCTGTTCAATTGGGTGCTGGCGCGGCAGTCGGGCGGGACGCTGGTGTTGCGGATTGAGGACACGGACGCGGCGCGCAGCCGGCCTGAGTGGGTGCGGGGAATCCTCGACGCGATGGCCTGGTTGGGGATCGGACCGGATGAGTACGAGGGGCCGCTGTTTCAGTCGGACTACGTACAAGACCACCGGGCCGCCATCAGCCGGCTGCTCACCGTCGGCCTTGCCTACTACTGTGAATGCACCCGTGACCAGGTCATAGCCCGTACTGGTAGTGAGCACAAGGGGTATGACGGCTTCTGCCGCGATCGCGCACTGGGCGGGGGGGACGGTCGGGCCGTGCGGTTCCGTACCCCGAAGGAGGGGACGACGGTCGTCGTCGACCTGGTGCGAGGCAAGCCGGCGTTCGAGAACGCGCTGATCGAGGACTTCGTGATCGCGCGGAGCGACGGGTCGCCGGTGTTCCTGCTGGCCAACGTCGTCGACGACATGGTCATGGGCATCACGCACGTGATTCGGGCGGAGGAGCACCTGTCCAACGCGCCGAAGCAGCAGTTGCTGTGGGAGGCGCTCGGCGCCGAGCCTCCCGTGTGGGTGCACGCACCGATCCTGGTCAACGAGAAGCGGCAGAAGCTGTCCAAGCGGCGGGACCGGGTGGCGTTGGAGGATTTCCGCGCCGACGGATACTTGGCCGAGGCGATCCGCAACTACCTGATGTTGCTCGGGTGGGCGCCCTCAGGCGATCGAGAAATCGTACCGTGGGATGCCATCGTGGCCGAGTTCCGGCTGGAGGATGTCAACCCGTCTCCGACGTTCTTCGATGTGAAGAAGCTGCGTGCGTTCAACGGCCACTACATCCGGGCACTGTCGGTTGACGGGTTTGTCGAGGCGTGTAAGCCGTGGCTTCACGGCGACAGCACCCCGTGGCGGCCTGAGGCGTACGAGGAGGGCGTCTTCGCCGCAGTCGCAGGGCTGGCGCAGACGCGTGTGGCGGTGCTGTCGGAGGTCGTGCCGATGGTTGACTTCCTGTTCCTCGACGAGCCGCCGGCTGACGACGCCGCGTGGGAGAAGGCGATGAACGCTGACGCCTCCGGGTTGTTGGGTGCGGTGGCGGAGGCGTACAGGTCGGTCGAGTGGCGCGCCGAGCCGTTGAAGGCGGCGCTGGAGGCGGTCGGCGCCGTGCGCGGGCTGAAGCTGGGCAAGGTGCAGGCCCCGGTGCGGGTGGCGGTCACCGGTCGCACCGTCGGGCTGCCGCTGTTCGAGTCGATCGAGATCCTCGGGCGTGAGCGAACCATGGCCCGCCTGCGGGCCGCCCTCGACCGCATGAGCTGACCGCGCTACGTGGGGCGGGCACGCGCCTCGACCGAATCCG
Organism: Actinomycetota bacterium; assembly: GCA_016201065.1. Classification (GTDB taxonomy): domain Bacteria; phylum Actinomycetota; class Actinomycetes; order Mycobacteriales; family JACQDL01; genus JACQDL01. Next base: position 29,836 of record JACQDL010000005.1, on the reverse strand, counting down.
TGCCAACTCGCGGCGCTGGCACATGAGTGGTGCAGATGCCGAACGGGGAAGCGAGGTTGCCGAAGGCGGTCCCGAGTATCCGGTCGCTGAGCCGGAAGATCTCGGGCGCGAACCTTCCGACCGGACGGCCCAGCGGAAGCCGGGCCACGGTCAGGGTGGCGGTCAGCAGCCAACCCCGAACGGAGGGGGTCACCTCCAGTCGGCCGTCGGCGTGCGGTCCGTCGGCGACGACGAGCCGGCTGCGGCCCGCCCAGCGGACCGCGACGTGTCGGGGCTTTCCAGCACCGACACACGTGGCCGCGCCGTACAGCGTGTACTCCTCACGGTTGTCGAACACCTGCTCCGCGAGGCGTTCGACAACCGTGGGCTTGAGGTCTGTCCCGTCCCGTGCCAAGAGGTTGACCGAGTGCAGCACTACCCGTAGCTCGGAGCGGGCTCCTTCCATGGCCGAGGTGAGCCGCGCGTTGAAGTTGGTGGGCCGGAAGCCCTCGACGGTAAGGACGCCATCGACGGAAAACCCGCCACGGTAGCCGAGTTGACCGCGTAGCCCGGCGCCGAGGTGCTTCGTCTGCGCGAGCAGGTCAGGACGGTGGCCGAGGGCCGGCACGGTGCCAGCGTACATGAGTGTGCCGTGGTCCGGCCGTGGCAGCGTCACGATCTCCATGGGCGGGAACGCCACGACGTGGTGCGTCAGCACCAGGCCGTGCAGGCGGACCGGCACCCCCTCCAGAAGAGGCATCAGCCGGACCCGCCAGGCACCTGGCCCGGCGGTAGGCATAGCCGCTGGGGGTTGGCCGTGACGCCACCACCAGATGCCGTCGCCTCCCGCCGCCGGACCCGCGCCGACGGGTTGGAAGGAGCACACGACCCCGCTGCCGCCGTCGACCAACATGCCCAGGGCGCCCAGGTCGGGCAGGTAGTCCGTGGTGATGGATCGGGTTCGGCGTACTCCGATGGCGTCCCAGAGGGTGTCGACCACGGTCTTGTCCTCAAAGTGCCGCCAGGCTGCGTGCCGACTCCCGATCTGGCGCCGGTCACCCACCCGGGCTGGGTCTAGTGGGTCGGGCAACACCAGCATGGCGGTGTGGTCGGGGTCGAAGGCATCCGCTGCCTGGGCGAGCCAGCCGGAGCCGTCCAGCCCGGCAATGGCCCGGTGCTGCCACGCCAGATGGTCGGAGGCGCCTCGTAGGGGCGCGACCCGCCTCTCGGGCGGCGCTTCGTCGAGCGCGACGGCCAGGCACCGGTCGGGACCGAACAGGCTGCGCCAGGCGTGGGCGTCATCGGCCCGGCCGCAGACGACGATGATCCTGTCGCCGGGCAGCAGGTCGGTGATCGACTGTGTCATCGGCGTGGGCGCCAGGGCCGGTCGGCCCGTTGGAGGATCAGATTCGCCGGGGTCTCGTGGATCAACCGGTACGTATCGTGGCCGAGGTGGTGCTGGATGGTACGGCGGTGCCGACCTGGGTGGTGGTCGTCGAACTCGACGATCACGACGGAGGGTTGGTGGCGGGCGTGGTCGAAGGAGTCCCAGACGTCGAGTTCGGTGCCTTCGACGTCGATGCTGAGCAGGTCGATCCGGTCGATGCGCCACGTGCCCAGGAGAGCTTCCAGCGGGCGGCATTCGACGAGGATCGCCCGGTAGTCGGTGCCCCCGCGGCGTAGTCCCGACCAGGACGGCTTGTGGGTATACATGCCGAACGGCCGCCGGCCTGGAGTGGTTGAGATGGCGTGGGTGTCCACCGCGCAACGGCGTCGGCGTAGGGGTTTGTGGTTGCGAGGGTCGGCGTCCACGCACAGCCCGCTCCAGCCCAGGTTCTCGAAGTGCAGGGTGTTGCGGCCGTGGACGCCGTCACCAGCGCCGACGTCAACGAAGACTCCTGCCCGGGGGACGTTGAGATGCTCGACGAGCCAGCGGTCCTCGCCCCATTGGGAGTGGAACGGCTCCGGTTGCGTGTAGGGCAGCACAGTGGCTCAGCCCTGCCACTGGTGCAGCAGGTACTGCTCGCGGGTGTGGTCCAGCCAGCGCTGTGACCAGCCACGGCGCAGCTCCTGCCAGGCGAGGCAGTCGGTGATGGTTTCGTCGAGCGGCCGGTGGGCCAGGGCGGTGGTCTCGGTGCGGGTGCTCCCCACCGACATCAGTGACCGCTCGGGGCTGGTCGTGGGCAGCCACAGCGGGACCTCGGTCCAGGGTCGCACTCCGTTGGCCAGGGCGAAGTCCTCGCCTACCCAGCACAGCGTGGTCGGTCGTCCGTCGTGGGTCAGGACCGTGTCGAGCAGGTCCCGCGCGGTGGTGCGCGGCCCGACCACGTTTACTACGCCGGACAGATGTTCGTCGACCGCGTGTCGAAGGAAGCGGGCCACGTCGGTGGCGTCAACGAGCTGGATCGGCTGCTCGGGATCCATCGGGACCAATACCTCACCACCGCGCAGGGCGCGGTCCAGCCAGTACGCGAGGCGGTCACTGTCGTCGTACTGGCCGATGACCAGACCGAGTCGGGCGATCAGCGGTGGCACCCCGATCCGGTCGAGGCGGCGGCGCAGATATCGCTCGCAGCGCAGTTTGCGGGTGGCCGACGCCCTCGCGGGATGCGATGCGTCGGCCACGATGGTCGGCGATCGCTCGGTCAGCACGGCACCACCGGTGGCACGGCGGTACACCCCGCACGTCGACACCAGTACGTACCCGCCAAGCTCACCGAGCGTGGGCAGGACCGGGTGGAGGTCGTCGACATCGGTGGCGCTAGTGTCGATCACCGCATCCCACGGCTCGGCGAGCACGACTCTGGCTTCGTCGGTGGGAGCACGCCGGTCGGTACGGACGTGCCGGGCGAGCCCGGCGAACGGCGAGGGCGAGCGGCCCCGGTACAGCACGGTCACGTCGTCACCGCGGGCCAGGCACTCGGACACGATGTGGCGACCGACGAAGCGGGTTCCGCCGAGCATGAGGATCTTCACTGCGGCTCACCGCTGTCCGGGCCGGTCGGGGCGTAGCCCAGGACCAGCAGCCGGCGCGGGTTGCCGGAGACGTTGGGGCCACTGCCGTGCACCAGCGCCGCGTCCCAAAGCAGCACCGTGCCGGGTTCCGTTACCAGGGTGACAGCCTCAGCGTCGGGGGCTCGGGTGTCCGGCACGACCGGGCCCTGGCAGTCGGTGGCGATCATCTCGACGGCGCGCTGGTGGCTTCTCGGCCAGACCCGAATAGCGCCGGCCTGCTCGGTACAGGAGTCCAGGCACACCGCGACGGTGAGGACCCGCTGGTATCCACGGGCGTGGAAGTAGACGGCGTCGGTGTGCTTGCGCACTTCTTCGCCGAGGACCGGCAACTCCGCCCAACCACCGGTGACGTCGACCACCTGCTTGTATATGAACTTGTCCTCCATCAGCCGGGGCCGTGCGCCCAGCAGGTCGGCCGCCAGCGTGCTCAGCACCTCCCCGTAGGCGACCGCCGCTGCGGTGGGCGCGAGATCGACCACCGGCTTGATCTTCAGTACGTACGGGCGGCCAGACGGCAGACGCCACCACGTCACCCGCGGGTCCAGGGTCCGCGTCACGGCCATCTCGGACAGCCGGCGTACCAGCACGGCATCGGCATCGGCACGTAGCGCCTCAACGGTGCCGGGTGCCACGAGGTCGGGTAGGACGAGAAACCCGTCGGTGGCGAAATGTTCCCGCCGGTGGGCCGGGATGGGCGACGTGAAAGGCGATGGCATGTCAGGCGCTCCCTTTCGTGGCGATCGGGATCAGGAAGTCGCGGGTCGGTTTCGTCCAGTGCGGCGGCATGAGCGCGGCCGGCATGGTGTACGGATGGACGGCCCACCCGGCGAAGTACTGGTCGAGGACCTGCTGGCGGGCTGCGTTGACCGTGTCGCCGCTGTGGAAGAAGCTGAACCGGCCGCCCGGTCGTAGGCACGGGATGGCCACGTGCGCGACAAAGGTGGCGAAGTCCCTGTCGGCGTGGCCGTCCGGTGGCCAGGTGTCGTACATGATCACGTCGTAGGCGCCGATGGGGAACGTCAGGAGCTGCCACGGCTCGGTGAGTACCACCGGGGGTGGATCGAAGGTGTCAAGCACCCGTTGGCGGGCCAGCCGGGCGACGCCGGGGTGCGGTTCGACCGCGGTGTACGACCCGACACGATGGGGTCTGAGCTGCTCGGCGAACACGGCCAGGCCAAGGCCGACCTCCAGCACGTCCGGCCGGGCGATGCCCTCGGTGAGCCGGGTGGCGTGTCCGTGCATCAGCTCCGCCTCGGCGAAGAACATCACGAACTCGTGGCCGATGCGCAGCCCCTCGGCGTCGAGGACCGCAGGCATGCCCCGAAGCGTCGCCAGGTGCCGGCGGTGTGTCTCGGGAAGGACCGCATTCGTCACGGATGGGCTCCTTCACGGAACAGGGTGAGCGGATCGGTCGCCAGGAAACGGTTGGAGTAGTCGGCCGCACCCGCGACACAGCCGCGCACGATCTGCTCGACCGCCGTCATCGTCGCGGTGTCGACATCCCGCTCCAGTGACACCAGGACGTGCGCCGGGTCGCCGAGCTGGCCACCGTTGCGAGCGGCGATGGTCACCTCCGCGTAGACCGACGTCTCGACCAGAATCAGCCGTGCCGCCTCGGCCGCGACGGCGGTGTAGATCTTCCCCGCATGGTGGACCGGGTTCTTGCCCGCTGGCGCCTCGCAACTCGCCGGTCTCAGTGGCTCGATGGCACCGCTGTAGCGGTTGCCGCGCCCTACCGCGCCACAGTCGCCCTTGCCCAGGGACGTACCGAACGGGGCGAGGTAGCCCCGGCCAGGAGTGTCCTTGGTGTTCAGCGACAACGACAGGCCGGTGACATCGCGGGCCCTCGGATCCTGATCGAGCAGTGACTTCAGCTCGGCGGAGATCGCCACCCGCACGTCGGCGAGACAACCCCGGTACGCCTTCCACGAGCCGACGACCTCCGGGTGGAACGGCACGGCGGCCGTCACGTCCACGACTGACCCGACCCGCACCACCATGATCTTCACGTCGGTGCCCACCGCCGGCGTCATGCGCTGGAACTCCGCGCCGGTGATCCAGCGTTCCAGGCCCACGGCGAGGTCGGCGGCGAATCCTCGGCGGCCAGCGCCGGTGCAGAGGACCGTGTCGTTGGCGACCGACTCAACCGCGAGCACGGTCGCGACATCCTCGGCCGCTTGGGGCCGGTAGAACCGGGCGTCGTGGTCGACCGCGATGCCGGAGGTGTTGTTGACGTGCAGCCGGACGTGGTCGAGGATGCGGCCGTCGCCCAACGCCGTCGGCAGCACGTTGGCGATGACCTCACCGAAGATTTCCTCGACAGGTACCGGTGTCGACCCGACCCGGTCGGTGATCTTGCCGAAGAGGTAGCAGTCGACTGGCTTGTGGATGTCGAAACCGCCGAAGGTCACCTCGGCCGCAGCGCCGACCAGGGTAACTTTGTCCACCCAGTGGTTGGGGATGGCTCCGAACCGGTGGCGACTCCAGGTCGAGTACCGGTGGGAGAACGTGTCAGCGACCAGGTCGGCGAGGCTGTCAGGGTGTCCGATGCCCTTCCGTTCGGCGGCGTCGAATGGCAGTCGGTCCGGGTCGACGCAGGCGCGGTGAACCGCGATCCTCATGAGAGCGCCTTTCGGGAATGGCCTTCGTGGGACGACGACAAGTCGTTCGGCTCGACGCCCAGCTCGGGGTGGACCGGCGGATCGACGAGGTACGACAGGCACTGCGACAGGACCAGAACTCGCTTCGCCGGGCAGGGCTCGTTGCCCTGTCGGGGCCGGAACGTGCCGTCGTAGAGGTTGCCGTAGCCGGATGGCACTGACGCGCAACGGCGTACGTCACCGGTGACGGTCACCTTGAACGAGGTCACTCCGGCGGTGCATGCCTGGCCACGGAAGGACAGCATTCCGTCGAGGTAGGGGCGGTTGAACGCGTACTCGCCGGAGTTGGCCAGCACGATCATCTTCTGGTCAGCGGTGTAACCCTCCGGGTAACGCACACCCTGGTACACGCCCTTGAACACCTTCGCGCGGATGTGGTCGACCCCCAGCGACCGCAGCCGGTCCAAGTCGTCGGCTAGGCCGGCGAGCAGCGGTGGGTACAGGACATACAGTGCGGTCACGTCGAAGCCGCCGTGGCGCAGTGCGGCGTAGTTGCGGGCGTAGGCGCCCAGCGACAGTCCCCGCATCTGCCGCTCCGACTGGTGGATCGCTGCGACGATCTTGGTGACCCGCTCGGCGGGTACCCGCGCGGCGAACGCCGCCACGTCGTCGGAGGCGAGGTTGGTGTTGATGCTGATGAAGTGCCGGCTGGTCAGGCCCTCGCACAGCTCGACGAAGGCGGGGAACAGGAACGGCTCGCCGCCTGACATGTGCACCAGGCATACCCGGTCCAGCTCGTCGAAGCGTTGCACGACAAGCTCTGGAGCGGGTTCGTCGAGGCGCCCGCGGTTGAGCACGTACCGGATCTGCGGGTGGCAGTACTCGCAGAAGAAGTCGCACCGGTTCGTCAGGTGCCAGTCAAACTCCCACTCCCACGGGACGCTCGCCTGTGCCGTCGTTGAGGTATGCATCTCCCGCCTCCACCCTTTGTCGGACCGCCCACCGGCGCAGCCATCGGCGGTACGCCGGCGGGGGTCTCCAGCACACCGCGAAGCACCCGCGCAGGGGAGGGGGCGGATCCGTCAAATGCGTCAATGTCGGCTCGCATCGACTACTACGAGCCGTTACCTTCTCGGTACCTGCGGTCAACCCGGTGGGAGGAGCGAATGGCAGTGGCCACAACAGACCGGTCCAACCACACCCTTACCGCCCACCTGGTCGAAGCGGGACTCACCCCCCGAACCCTCGCCCGGGAGATGAACCGGCTGTTCGGACCAGGCACCCTCGCCGAGACCGCGCCCTACTACTGGCGCGACGCCGGAGGCGTCCCCCGTACGCCGTTGCCTGCCCTCACCGCATACACGATCTCCAGGCACATTGGCCGTGTGATCACCGTCACGGACCTCTGGCCCGGGCTGACAGGCACGGTCGAGGCGACACTGGTCCTGCCAGCCAGCGCCGGCATGGACGGGCCATGGAACCTCCACACCACCATGCTCATCGCCGAGGACTGGCTGCTAGGGGGGCTCGTGGATCGCCGAATCTTCCTCTCGGTATCCGGCGCCACGCTCATCCATGCCGTCAGCGCCTACCTCGGCGCCCAGGACCACGCCAGCGGCGGAATGTCCGCCGCCGCGTCAGCCGACGATCCGCTGGTCGACCAGATCGAGGCCAGCATCCCGCGCCTCCAGCTGCTTGACGACGAACGCGGCGGTGCCGCCGGTCTCAGCTACGTCGGCGCCCAGGTCCGCGCCGTGCTGCTGGTCCTACGTGAGGGCGGCAACACCGACGCCACCACCCGCCGGCTGCTGGTTGCCCTCGCCGACCTCACCCAACTGGCCGGTTGGAAGGCGTTCGACGCCGACCAGCAAGGCTTGGCCCAGCGGTACTTCTTCACCGGACTACGCGCTGCCCGCGATGCCGGCTACCGTGCGATGGAAGCGCACATCCTCGCCGATCTGGCCTTCCAGGCCGCCTCCCTCGGTGACACTGCCGACGGCCTGACCCTCGGCGCCGCCGCATGGCGCACCGCTGACCGGTCCACCCCAAGCGTCCAGGCATCCGTGCTGTCCCGACTCGCCTACGCCAATGCCGCCGCCGGTAGGGTCGATGACTGCGAGCGCGCCTGGTCGCGGGCCCGCGAGCGCCTCGCCGTCCGGCAACCCGACCGTGATCCCGCCTGGATGTACTACCTCACTGACAACCATCTCGACTGCCAAGCCGGATACGCCATGATCCTCGCCGGCCGCCAGACGGTCGCGAACGGCGCAGCCACCGATGGGCGGGCGCTTCTCCGCAAGGGCGAGGCGCTGCTCCGCACCGGTGCCTACGCCCGTCACCCCAACGAGCCCTACCAGCGGCGCGCGCTCTACGAGGGCGCATGGCTCGCCCTCGGCTACACCGCCCACGGCAAGCTCGACGACGCCTGCGCCGCCGTCCGGATGGCCCTGCCGCGGCTCGACCAGGTCCGTTCACCCCGCAGCGTCGCGCTTCTGAGCACCCTCGCCGGGGAGATGCGGCGCCGCAAACGCAACCAGGCTGTGGCCGATCTCCTCCCCGAACTGGAGACCGCACTGGCCCGACAGCCGACGCGACAGCTACGGTCGAAGCCGTGGACCGCACCAGTCTCGACACGCTGATCGTCGGTGCCGGCGTCACGGGCCTGACCACCGCGATCTGCCTCGCCGAGCTGGGTATGCGGGTACGGATCTGGACCGCCGAGCCCGCACAGGCCACCACCTCGGTTGCCGCCGGGGCGATGTGGGGCCCGTACCGCGTCGAGCCCGTTGACCGGGTCCGCGTCTGGAGCGCTGAGACGCTGGAGGTGCTGCAGCAGCTCGCCAAAGATCCGGCGACCGGCGTCCGGCTCGTCTCAGGCGTCGAGGCGTCCCGCACCCCGACCGAACCGCCCGAGTGGGGTCACCAGCTCGACGGGTTCCGCATCTGCGAGGCCAGCGAGCTGCCGGACGGGTTCACCACCGGCTGGCGGTTCACCGCGCCCGTCGTCGACATGCCGACCTACCTGGGCTACCTCGAACGGCGGTTCACCGAGGCAGGCGGCCATATCGAGATCCGGCGCGTCAACTCCATCAACGAGGCGACCGGCGTAGCGCCAATCGTGGTCAACTGCACCGGCATGGGCTCCCGCGACCTCGTTCACGACGTCGATCTCACACCCGTCCGAGGACAGCTCGTCGTGGTCGCGAACCCCGGCATCACCGAGCACTTCTCCGAGGACACGGGTCTCTCGCCCGACCTGCTGCACTACTGCCCCCACGGCGACACCGTGATCCTGGGCGGTACCGCCCAACCCGGGGCCTGGAGCCGCAAACCCGATCCCGCGACAGCCGCCGCCATCGTGGCCCGATGCGCCGGCATCGAGCCACGCCTCCGCGACGCCCCCGTCATCGACCACCGGGTTGGCCTACGACCCACCCGTCCCCGGGTCCGCGTCGCGCAGCAGACTGTCAACGGTGCCCGGGTGATCCACAACTACGGACATGGCGGCGCGGGCGTCACCCTCTCCTGGGGCTGTGCGACCGAAGTGGCGGCGGTCGCGCGGTCGGGTCCCCCATCGCTGCCTCCACCGGTCGACCACAGTCGCTAGTGCGGTGTTCAGGGCGTGTCACCGACCGGCGGATCCGTCGTGGTCTGCCGGCCAGCTCGGGGTGTCAACCGGTCAGCTCGGCGACGCAGTCGGCGAGCATCGCCGTGTGGGCGTCGACGTCATCGGCGGTGGTGTCCGGCGACATCAGGGCCATGTTGTGGAACGGGGTGAGCAGCAAACCCCGGTTGTGCGCGTACAGGTGCAGGAACTGCTGTAGCTCGAAGTCGTCGCTGGCGGCGGCCTCGGCACCGGTGCGGGGCGGCTCGGCGGCGAACCCGTACTCGGCCCGGCAGCCGAGCCGGCTGACGTGCCACGGCAGATCGTGCGCGGCGATCACCGCGGCCACCCCGTTGGCCCACCGCGCACCCAGCGGCAGCATCCGGTCGAACGCCTCCTCGGTGAGCACCTCGGTGAGGGTGGCCCGGATCGCGGCCAGCGACAGCGCGTTGCCGGCGAGGGTGCCGCCGACCCCGCCGACGTCGATGTCCTCCAGCTCCACCGACCGGCGTACCCGCTCGGTGAGCTCGTGTGTCATCCCGAACGCCGCCGCCGGGATGCCACCGCCGATCGCCTTGCCGACGACGAGCACGTCCGGGTCGAGGTCGTGCGCGCGGCTGTAGCCGCCCGGCCCGGCGCACAGCGTGTGCGTCTCGTCGATGATCAGCCAGCTGCCGTGGCGGCGGGTCAGCTTGCGCAGCGCGGCGTGGTAGCCGGGGTCGGGCAGGATGATCCCGATGTTCGTCATCGCCGGCTCGGCGAGCACGCAGGCCACGTCACCGGCGGCCAGGGCCCGCTCCAGCGCCGGCAGGTCGTTGAAGGGCACCACGACAGTGGTGGCGTCCAGCGGCACGGGCGGTCCGATGTTGCCGCGACGGGCGACGGTGTGGCCGGCGTCGTCGAGGGTGGCGAAGCTCTCGTCGACGCTGCCGTGGTAGCAGTGGTCGAAGACGGCGATCTTCGGGCGGCCGGTGACGTGCCGGGCGTAGCGGATGGCGTGCCGGTTGGCGTCGGTGGCGGACAGGGTGAACTGCCAGTACGGCAGCGCGAAGCGGCGTTGCAGCTCGGCGCCGACGGCGACCGCATCCTCGGTGGGGAGCATCAGGGTGATGCCCCGGCCGAGCTGCTCGGTGACCGCACGGACGGTGGCGGCCGGGTTGTGGCCGGCCATCGCGCCGGTGTCGCCCAGACACAGGTCGACGTAGTCGTGCCCGTCGACGCAGGAGAAGTGGGCGCCCTGGGCGGTGTCCACGAAGACCGGGAACGGCCCGGCCCACTTGCTCATCCAGCTCATCGGTACGCCACCCGGCATCGACGTGCTGGCCTGCGCGAACAGCTCGGCGGAGCGGGGGTGCGCGGCGGCGAACCGGTCCCGCTCGCGGGTAGCCAGCTCGGCCAGCCGGTGCCGGTCGACGGTGGTGCCGGAGCGCACCCCGTCCCCGCCGCTCACAGCGCCTCGAAGGCGCGGTCGAGGACGTCGAGCCCGTCGAGCAGCAGGGCGTCGTCGATCACCAGCGGTGGCAGGAACCGCAGCACGTTCCGGTAGGTGCCGCAGGTGAGCACGAGCAGCCCCGCGGCGTGGCAGCGCCGGGCCACCTCGGCGGTGGCGGTCGGGTTCGGCGTCTTGTCGCCCGGTCCGGCGACCAGCTCGACCGCGAGCATCGCGCCACGGCCCCGCACCTCGCCGACCACGCCGTGGCGCGCCGCCAGCGCGCGCAGCCGGGGGAGCATGACCTCCTCGATGTGCCGGGCCCGGCCACAGAGGTCGTCGGCCTCGATCGTCTCGATCGCGCCGAGCGCCGCCTCGCAGGCCAGCGGGTTGCCGCCGTAGGTGCCGCCGAGCCCGCCGACGTGCACCGAGTCCATGATCTCCGCACGGCCGGTGACGCCGGCCAGCGGCAGGCCGCCGGCGATGCCCTTCGCGGTGGTGACCAGGTCGGGGACGATCCCCTCGTGCTCGCTGGCGAACATCTGCCCGGTCCGGGCGAAGCCGGTCTGGATCTCGTCGGCGATGAGCACGATGCCGTGCGCGGCGCAGTAGTCGGCCAGCCCCGGCAGGAAGCCGGGGGCGGGGACGATGAAGCCGCCCTCGCCCTGGATGGGTTCGATGACGATCGCGGCGACCTGGTCGGCGCCGAGCTGGACCTCGATCGCCTCGATGGTCGTGGCCAGGGCCTCCTCGGCACACCGGTCCGGCCCGGTCGGCCAGCGGAACGGGTAGGCCATCGGCATCCGGTAGACCTCCGGCGCGTACGGTCCGAAGCGGTGCTTGTACGGGAGGTTCTTGGCGGTGAGCGTCATCGTGAGCAGGGTCCGGCCGTGGTAGCCGTGCTCGAAGGCGACGACCGCCGGCCGCCCGGTGTACGAGCGGGCGATCTTGACGGCGTTCTCCACCGCCTCCGCGCCGGAGCTCACCAGCATCGAGCGCTTCTCGTGCTCACCCGGGGTGAGCCGGTTCAGCGCCTCGCAGACCGCGATGTAGGACTCGTACGGGGTGACCATCGCGCAGGTGTGGGTGAACCGGGCCACCTGGTCGGTGACCCGGGCCACCACCCGCGGCGCGCTGTTGCCGACGCTGGTCACCGCGATGCCGGAGCCGAAGTCGATCAGCGAGTTGCCGTCGACGTCGAGGAGGATGCCGCCGCCGGCCCGCTCGATGAACACCGGCAGTACCGTGCTCACGCCAGGTGGCACGGCGGCGGTGCGCCGGGCGAGCAGCTCCGTCGATCGTGGACCAGGGATCGCTGTCACCAGCCGGCGGTGTTGTGGCAGCGCCGGGCCGCCGGGTCCGGGCGGCGCTTCTGGAAGGTCTCGTGTCATGACATCCTCACACTGTTTCCGGCGTCGTGCACACGATAGCCTGTCGAAATTGAACGGCGTAGACGCTTTCTGCTGCGGATTTCGTTGTGATCATGGACCGTGAAGTCTTGGAGGTGACGTGCAGGTGACCAGTGCCCGCCCGTTCTGGCTCGCTGGTCGCCCGGCGACCGGCGAGGATGTCCTTGCGGTGCGCCGGCCGTACGACGGCTCCAGCCTCGGCGCGGTCTGGCTGCCCACCCCGGTCCAGGTCGAGGAGGCGGTGGCCGCTGCCGCGGCGGCGCGGGCGGCGACCGCGGCGCTGCCGGCGTACGCCCGCGCGGCCGCGCTGGATCACCTCAGCGACCGGATCGGCGAGCGGGCCGCGGAGATCGCCGAGCTGATCACCGCGGAGAGCGGCAAGCCGCTGCGGTGGGCCCGGATCGAGGTCACCCGCGCCGTCTCGACGTTCCGCTGGGCCGCCGGGGAGGCGCGCCGGTTCTCCGGGGAACTGCAGCGGCTGGACACCGACCCGGCCGCGGCCGGGCGGCTGGCGGTGGTGCGGCGGTTCCCCTACGGGCCGGTGCTCGGCATCACGCCGTTCAACTTCCCGCTCAACCTCGTCGCGCACAAGGTCGCGCCGGCGATCGCGGCGGGCGCCCCGATCGTGGTCAAGCCGGCGCCGGCGACCCCGCTGTCGGCGCTGCTCCTCGGCGAGCTGCTGGCCGAGACCGAGCTGCCGGCCGGATCGTGGTCGGTGCTGCCGGTGCCGAACGACCGGATGGCCCCGCTGGTCGCGGACCCGCGGCTGCCGGTGATCTCCTTCACCGGCTCCGACGCGGTGGGCTGGCAGATCAGGGCGGCCGTGCCGCGCAAGCACGTCACGCTGGAGCTCGGCGGAAACGCGGCGGTGCTGGTCTGCGCCGACGCGGATGTCGACTTCGCGGCCGGCCGGATCGCGACGTTCGCCAACTACCAGGCGGGCCAGTCCTGCATCTCGGTGCAGCGGGTCCTGGTCGAGCGGCCGGTCTACGAGGCCACCCTCGCCGCGATCGTCGCGGCGGTGCGGGCGCTGCGGGTCGGCGACCCGGCCGACGAGCGGACCGACGTCGGTCCGCTGATCAGCGTGGCCGCCGCGCAACGGGTGGCGGAGTGGGTCGGCGAGGCCGTGCAGGCCGGCGCCCGGGTGCTGGTTGGCGGTGACCCGGACGGCTCGTCCTACCCCCCGACCGTGTTGGTCGAGACGCCACACGACGCGAAGGTGTCCTGCCGGGAGGTCTTCGGTCCGGTGCTCACCGTGGAGCCGGTGGAGTCCGTGGCCGAGGGGCTGATGCGGATCAACGACTCGCCGTACGGGTTGCAGGCCGGGGTGTTCACCCGCGATGTCACCACGGCGTTCCGGGCGCACCGGGAGCTGGAGGTCGGCGGGCTGGTGATCGGCGACGTGCCGTCGTACCGGGCCGACCAGATGCCCTACGGCGGGGTGAAGGAGTCCGGGACCGGCCGGGAGGGGGTCCGGTACGCGATGGAGGACTACACCTACCCGCGGGTGATGGTGCTCACCGGCCTCGACCTCTGACCCGACCCGGCCGGCTCCGGACCGGAGCCGGCCGGGTTTCAGGTGCTCGTCGGTGGCCGGAGCACCCCGCTTCCGGCGCCCGCCACACTCCCGCTAGCCCGCGCCGAAGCCGCCGTCGACGACGAGGTTCGATCCGGTGATGTAGCTGGCCGCGGACGAGGCGAGGAAGGCGACCGCGCGGGCGACCTCGTCGTCGGAGCCGAACCGCTGCATGGGCACCATGCCCGCGAAACCTTCCTTCACCTGATCCATCTGGTCCGCGGGAAGGCCGGCCTTGCTGAGGGCCGGCGTCTCGATCGGGCCGGGACTGATCGAGTTGACGCGGATCTTCCTCGGTGCGAGCTCGATGGCCAGCGAGCGGGCCAGTGACACGAGCGCGCCCTTGGTCGCGCTGTAGACCGACCAGTTCGGGGCGCCCTTCGTGGCGAAGACAGAGCTGTTGAAGATCACGGAGCTGCCCTCGCCGAGCAGGTGCAGGATCTTCTGCAGGGTGAAGAACTGACCTTTGACGTTGATGTCGAAGAGCTCGTCGTAGAGGTTCTCGTCGGCGGAGTCAAGCGGCGTGAACCGTCCGATGCCGGCGTTGAGGAAGGCGACGTCGACCTTGCCGAACCGTCGCTGGAGTTCGGCGCCGACCTGCTCGGCGTCGGCCGGAGAGCGGGCGTCGGCGCGGAACACGACGACGTCATCGGGGAGCGTGCGACGCGCGGCGGCGAGGGTGTCGGGATTCCGGCCGGTGATGAGGACCGCGAACCCCTGGGCGTGCAGCACGCGTGCCGTGGCCAGGCCGATTCCGGTGGTGCCTCCGGTGATGAGCGCGACAGGAGGTGAAGTGGGAGAGGTCATCGAAGCCACGCTCCAGCTGCATCCGCCGCGTAGTTGGCGAAACTAGTCGGGGGTCGGCCGGTGACGGCGGCGACGTCGTCGGTGACGGCCGCCATCGCGCCGGAGCCGGCCGAGGCGGTGTAGAGCTGGGCGACGTACGCGGCGAAGTCCGCCGTGATGCCGGCAGCGATGAGGGCCTCCTGGATCGGCTCCGGCCCTGACTCGACGTAGCGGACCTGTCGTCCGGCGGCCGCGGAGATGTGCCCGGCGACCTCGGCGAGCGTGAGCGACTCGGGCCCGGTCATGAGGAAGGCCCCGGCCTGTCCGATGGCGTTGTCGGTGACAACGAGGTAGGCCGCGTGTACCCGGTCCAGGGCGGCCGGGTAGGTGGTCTCGTCGAGCCAGTCGAAGCGCACCGGCTCCATGCCGGCGCTCGGCGGTACGGGATCGCGGCTGGCCGCACGGACGGTGACGCCGCGCTCGACGAGCTGGGGCGTCAGGCGGCGACCGGTCTTGCCGGTCGCGCCGGTGACAAGGACGGACGAACTCACTCAAACCTCCGGTAGTCGAGCCTTCCGTGACGACTCGACCGTACGGCGGTGGACCGAGCCTTGCCATGGCAACTTGTCGAGAAGACATATCCGATTGACTCAGCTGGCTATAGTTGCGGCATGGCCGCGCCCGCCCACACCCAGCCGAGGGTTCCCGTTCGTTCGGGCGACGTGGTCGCCGACATCGTGGCCGATGTGGTGGCGGCCACCCGCCGCGGCACCGCCGTCTACTCCCGGTCCCGGCTCCACGCGCCATGGGGGATCAGCATCCCGGCCGGCGCGTTCGCCAGCGTCCACGTCGTCACTGCCGGTGCCTGCTGGCTGGTGTCAGAGGCCGGCGAGCCGATCCACCTCACCCGGGGCGACGTCGTGCTCGTCTCCTCCGGACTCGCACACGCACTCGTCGACACCCCCGGCCGCCCCGTCCGACCGCTCGCGGAGCTGATCGGGGGGCCGCTCGAGAAGGCGCCGCCAACGGAGCTGGTGCTCGACGGTGTCGGTCCGGCCACCGGGCTGCTCTGCGGCGGGTACCTGCTGGACCCTGGCCCTCGACACCCGCTCACCACCATGGTGCCCCCCGTCGTGCACATCCGTGCGGGGCAGGCCCGGGGCACCGGCCTGGCAGCCGCGGTCGACCTGCTCTCGGCCGAGGTCGAGCGGGCCGATCCGGGGGCACCGGCGGTTGTGGCGTCCCTGGTCGACCTGCTGTTCGTCTACATCCTGCGCGCCTGGCTCGCCGAGCAGAGTCGGGCCTGCGGCGGCTGGGTCCGCGTGCTCTACGACCCCGTGGTGGGTGGCGCGTTGGCGCTGATACACGGCGAGCCCGGCCGTCCCTGGACCGTGCCTTCGCTCGCCCGCGCCGTCGGCGCCTCGCGTGCGACGTTCAGTCGCCGTTTCACCGAGCTGACCGGCCAGTCTCCGATGGCGTACGTCACCTCGTGGCGGATGATGGTCGCGGCCCGCCTGCTGCGGGAGCATCGAGCGCCGCTGCGGGAGATCGCAGAGCGGGTGGGCTACGACTCCGAGTTCGCCTTCGCCCGGGCGTTCAAGCGGACCATCGGCCGCGCCCCGGGCCACTACCGGGCCGACCACCTCGGCCAGCACGGCAGCTAGCCCGGCCAAATTCACCGGAGCGCCACTGTATGATATTCGTGATCAACAGATCAGCAACTGTCCGCCACGTTGGTGCGGCACGAAACAGTTGACACGAGAGCGCCGATTCGACCGAGGCCGAGTCGTGGTCGGCACCAGGACAGGACGGGTCCCGATGAGCGATACGTCAACCCCGAGCGGCGGGGATCGCTACGACTGGCACACGGCCCAGGACCGGTGGTTGCCGGTCTGGGAGAAGCTTGACCAGTTTCGGGCCAGCGAGTATCCGGCGGACCGGCCGCGCAAGTATGTCCTGGACATGTTCGCCTACCCGTCCGGTGACCTGCACATGGGGCACGCCGAGGCCTTCGCCATCGGTGACGTGGTGGCCAGATACCACGTCCTGCGCGGCTACGCAGTGCTGCACCCGGTCGGATGGGACTCCTTCGGCCTGCCCGCCGAGAACGCTGCGATCAAACGCGATCTCGATCCGGCAAAATGGACTTACGCGAATATAGAAACGCAGGCGGAGTCGTTCAAGCGGTACGCCATCTCGTTCGACTGGAGTATGCGCCTACACACCTCGGACCCGGGGTACTACCGGTGGACGCAATGGCTGTTCCTGCGCATGTTCGAACGCGGTCTGGCCTATCGGAAGGAAAGTGCGGTCAACTGGTGCCCGCAGGACCAGACCGTGCTGGCCAACGAGCAGGTGGTCGGCGGACGCTGCGAACGGTGCGGCACCGCGGTCACCAAGCGGTCCCTGACCCAGTGGTACTTCAAGATCACCGAGTATGCGCAGCGGCTGCTGGACGACATGACGGCGCTGGAAGGGCACTGGCCCGAGCGTGTGCTGACCATGCAGCGCAACTGGATCGGTCGCTCGGAGGGCGCCAGGGTCAGCTTCGCCGTCGAGGGCCGCACGGAGCCGGTCACCGTGTTCACCAGCCGGCCGGACACGCTGTACGGCGCGACGTTCATGGTCGTCGCGGCGGACTCCGCGCTGGCCGATGAGCTGTGCGCGCCCGAGCGAAGGGCGGAACTGGCCGGGTACCTGGAGCAGGTCGCGCGGCTGTCGGACATCGAGCGCCAGTCGACCGACCGGGACAAGACCGGCGTGTTCCTGGGTCGGTACGCGGTCAACCCGGTCAACGGTGAGCGCATACCGGTGTGGGCGTCGGACTACGTGCTGGCCGACTACGGCACCGGTGCGATCATGGCGGTGCCGGCCCATGACCAGCGGGACCTGGACTTCGCCCGCCAGTTCGACCTGCCGGTGCGGGTCGTCGTCGACACCGGGGCACCCGACCCCGCGCAGACCGGGGTGGCCACCCCCGGTGAGGGGACCCTGGTCAACTCCGGGCCGATCGACGGGTTGACCAAGGGCGATGCGATCCGCCGGATCGTCGACATCCTGGCCGAACGGGGGGTCGGGGCCGCGACGGTCAGCTACCGGTTGCGCGACTGGTTGCTGTCCCGGCAGCGGTTCTGGGGTTGCCCGATTCCGATCGTGCACTGTCCCACCTGCGGCGAGGTGCCGGTCCCGGAGGACCAGCTGCCGGTCCGGCTACCCGAGCTGAGCGGGGCGGACCTGCGGCCCAAGGGCGTCTCCCCGCTGGCGTCGGTTGCCGAATGGATCAACGTGGCGTGCCCCCGCTGTGGCGCCGACGCGCATCGTGACACCGACACGATGGACACCTTCGTCGACTCGTCCTGGTACTACCTGCGGTTCGTCTCGCCATACGACGACCAGCGGCCCTTCGATCCGGCGGAACTGCGCAAGTGGATGCCGGTCGACCAGTACATCGGTGGCGCCGAGCACGCCATCCTGCATCTGCTCTACAGCCGGTTCTTCACCAAGGCCCTCTACGACATGGGCCTGATCGAGTTCACCGAGCCGTTCAAGGCGCTGCTCAACCAGGGCCAGGTGATCCTCAACGGCGCATCCATGTCCAAGTCCAAGGGCAACCTGGTTGACCTGGGCGAGGAACTGCGCAAGTACGGGGTTGATGCCGTCCGGCTGACCATGATCTTCGCAGGGCCGCCGGACGAGGACATCGACTGGGCGGACGTCTCACCGGCTGGGTCGGGCAAGTTCCTCGCCCGGGTCTGGCGGCTGGCCAGCGAGGTCGGCGCCGCCGAGACCACCCGGGGGGAAGGCGACACGGAGGTCCGGCGGGTCACCGCGCGGACCGTGCACGAGGCGACCCAGCTGGTGGAAACCCACCGGTTCAACGTGGCGATCGCCCGCCTGATGGAGCTGACCAACGCGCTGCGCAAGGCGGTTGACCAGGGCCCGGGTGCGGCCGACCCGGCCGTGCGCGAGGGCGCGACGATACTGGCGATCATGCTCAGCCTGTTCGCCCCGTACTGCGCGGAGGAGTGCTGGTCCAAGCTCGGCCACGCCGTCGAGACCGGGGACACGGTGAGCAGGGCGCCGTGGCCGCGGGCCGAGCCGGCCCTACTGGCGGAGGACACCGTCGTCTGCGTCATCCAGGTCAATGGCAAGGTGCGTGGCCGGATCGAGGTGCCTACCTCGATCGGCGCGGACGACCTGCGCGACCGGGCGCTGGGCACGGACACCATCGCCGGACTGCTCGGCGGCGCCGAGCCGAGCAAGGTGATCGTCCGGGCCCCGAAGCTGGTCAACGTCGTCCTACCGGCATAGCCGCCGGGCGTCCTCGCGAGAAGGACTCGTGACCCGGCTCTGCACACCACCGCGCTCGAACGGCTGATCCGGGCGCACTGGGAATCCGGCCGTGAGCCTGCGGCCGGCACCGGCGAAGGCTCATCGTGACGGGTACCAGCGAGGTAGCATGGTCCCACTAGGCGGGTAGAAAGGTATCCCCATGGGACTCAACATCAAGAACGAAGACACTCACCGACTGGTGCAGGAGCTGGCGCGACTGACCGGTGAGACCCAGACCGCTGCGGTGACGGCGGCGGTTCGGGAGCGTCTTGATCGGGTGCGTCATCTCGGTAGGACTGGTCTGGCTGATCGACTGCTTGCCATCGGCGATGACACCGCCCGTCGCCTGCCCGAGCCGCTCCGAACGACCGATCATGGTGACCTGTTGTACGACGAGAAGGGCCTGCCCAGGTGATCATCGATACCTCGGCGTTGATCGCGATTCTTCGTGCCGAACCCGAGGCGGCTGCGTGCGCCAAGGCGATCGAGGCGGCCGGGCATCGTCGGATGTCGGCTGCCAACTTCCTGGAGGCCGCCGTGGTCATGGACAGCGTCCGGGATCCGGTGGTCAGCCGTCGCTTCGATGAGCTCATTACCACCGCGGAGATCCGCATCGAGCCGGTCACCGGAACCCAGGCCCGGATCGCCCGGGACGCCTATCGCGACTTCGGCAAGGGCAGCGGCCATCCCGCCGGCCTCAATTTCGGGGACTGTTTCGCCTACGCCCTGGCGAAGGAGCTCGGCGAGCCGCTGCTGTTCAAGGGCAACGATTTTGTCCACACCGACCTGACGCCGGCCGTTACTGGTTGATCGTCGAGGCTGCCGGTCGCGGACGTGTTCGGCTAACGCGGCGGCGGGTGAGGTAGTCGGTCAGGCGCGTGGGTAGGCCCTGTCACAAGAACCGACGTGAATGAAGGACGGCGTAACGCCCCGAGAGCGCCTACGTACCGTGAGTGACGTACTGGTTGGGGATGCGACCACCCTGAGGCCGTCGTGATGCCGGTCGGGTTGGACGCCAGCGACGAGCAACTGCTGCTGCGGCGGCTCGCCGGCACCCCGGCGCGCCGAACCGGGCAAACAATACTAATCCACGTCAAACCGGAACAACGCCGGGGCCCTGACCCTGCCACCGGCCGGTCATCGGCCGTTGTGGCGGCGGCGTAGCAGGTTGGCGTTGCCGACCACGGACAGCGAGGACAGCGCCATCGCGGCGGCGGCGATGATCGGGGAGAGGCGGATGCCGAGGAACGGGTAGAGCACACCGGCGGCGATCGGGATGCCGACGCCGTTGTAGACCAGGGCGAAGAAAAGGTTCTGACGGATGTTGCGCATGGTGGCGCGGGACAGCCGGATCGCGGTGACCACGCCGGCGAGGGAACCGGAGATCAGGGTGATGTCGGCGGCCTCGATGGCCACGTCGGTGCCGGTGCCGATGGCCAGGCCGACGTCGGCCTGGGCGAGCGCGGGGGCGTCGTTGATGCCGTCGCCGACCATCCCGACCCGGCGGCTCCCGCCCTGCAGGCGGCGGATCTCGCCGGCCTTGTCTTCGGGCAGGACCTCGGCCAGGACCCGGCGGACACCGACCTGGCGGGCGACCGCGGCGCCGGTGCGGGCGTTGTCTCCGGTGATCATGACGACATCGATGCCGAGGCGGTGCAGTGCGGCTATCGCGGCGGCCGAGTCGGCCTTGAGGGTGTCTGCCACCGCGAGGACGCCGGCCGGTTGGCCGTCGACGGCGGCGAGGACGGGGGTCTTGCCCTGCGCGGACAGCTCGCCGGCCACCGGTTCCAGTGGTGCGGTGACGACGCCGGCGTCAGCGAGCAGCCGCCCGGTGCCGACCAGCACCTGGTGGCCGTCGACGGTGGCGTGGACGCCTCTACCGGTGATCGAGTCGAACCCGGTCGCCGCCGGCAGGGTCAGGCCGCGCTCGCGGGCCCCGGCGACGATCGCCGCAGCGAGGGGGTGTTCGCTGTCGGTCTCGGCGGCGGCGGCCAGGGTGAGCAGGGCGGCCTCGGCGATGCCGCCAGTGGTGTGGATGTCGGTGAGGGCGGGTTTGCCCGCGGTGATGGTGCCGGTCTTGTCCAGGACGATGGTGTCGAGCTTGTGGGCGGTTTCGAGGGCCTCGGCGGAGCGGATGAGGATGCCGGCCTGGGCGCCTTTGCCGGTACCGACCATTATCGATAGTGGGGTGGCCAGGCCGAGCGCACACGGGCAGGCGATGATGAGCACCGCGACGGCGGAGACCAGCGCGAGGGTCAACGCGGGTGGGGGTCCCACGATGAACCAGATCGCGAAGGTGGCGATCGCGATGCCGATGACCGCGGGGACGAAGTAGGCGGAGGTGGCGTCGGCGAGGCGCTGGATGGGTGCCTTGGACGCCTGGGCCTGCTGCACCATGCGGATGATCTGCGCGAGCATCGTGTCGGCACCGACCTTGGCCGCGCGTACCCGCAGGGATCCGGTGCCGTTGATGGTGGCGCCGATGACGGTGTCGCCGGCGCGTTTGGTCGCGGGCATCGGTTCGCCGGTGACCATCGACTCGTCCACCGCAGAGGCGCCGGAGACCACGACCGCGTCGACCGGGATCTTCTCGCCGGGGCGGATGAGCACCTCGTCGCCGACGGCCACCTCGTCGACCGGGATGTGCACCTCGTCGCCGTCACGGATGACGCGGGCCGTGCGGGCCTGCAGGCCGAGCAGCGCCCGGATCGCCTCGCCGGTGCCGGCCTTGGCGTGGGCTTCGAGGAGCCGGCCGAGCAGGATCAGGGTCAGGATGACCCCGACCGCTTCGAAGTACACCTCGCGCAGGTCGGCGGGGAGTACCCCGGGGACGAGGGTGACGACCAGGCTGTAGCCGTAGGCGGCGACCGTGCCAAGGGTGATGAGGCTGTTCATGTCGGCGCTGCGGTGCGCCAGGGCGAGCCAGCCGGTGCGGTGGATCGGCGCGCCGGTGTAGAACATGACCGGGGTGATCAGGGCGAGCTGCAGCCAGTGGCTGAGCAGCAGTGACGGTACCCAGCCAGCGCCGATCAACTTGTCCGCCATCACCGCGAACAGCACCGGCGCGGTGAGGACCGCACCGATGACCACACGGCGGGTCAGGTCGGCGATCTCGGCGCGCCGCTCCTCCGCCTGGGCGGCCTCGACCTCGACGGCCGCCAACACTGCCGGGGCGGGCGACGGGGTGGCCGGCACGACAGTGTTGGCGAGCGGGGCGGCCGCCGCGTCGGACGGGTCCACGATGAGGGTGCCGTGGACCATGTTCATCCCGCAGGCGAACCCGAACGATCCCGCCCGAACCGGATCAAGCTGCACCGTGGTTCGGGTGAACGCGGGCAGCGCGGCACTGACGGCGAAGTCACCGAACACCACCCGGGAGGTGCAGTCGCCGCTCTCCTGCCGGTCGAAGACCAACTCCACCGGCACGCCCTGGCGCACGCGGATGACGTCGGGGCGGTAGCCGCCGTGCACGACGACGTCCACCCGCTGGACGCCGCCGCCCAACTGCGCGATGCGGGCCTTGCGGGGGGCGAAGAAGAACCAGCCCATCCCGACCACTGTGGCAGCCGAGGCGAGCAGCACGATGATGTCCGCGGCGCTCACGGCGTCCTCCCTTGGTGGGTCCGCCATCACCCTCTCGCGCATATACCCCCAGGGGGTAGGGACCTTCGGTCCAGCCGCTCGTGACGTTGGCCCATACCCGGCCGGGGTAGCCGGGAGCACGGTGGAGGTATCCCGCGATGGAAAGGGGGATGCCATGAAACGCCAACCCTGGGGTCTGCACGCCATCGCGCTGGCCTGCCCGCTGATGATGATGTTCATGATGCGCGGCATGCGCGGCAGCGACGACGCCGCGCCGACCGACCGGTACGGCGGTTGATGTGGACGCCGACGCCGGCTACGGGCTGTGGCCCCTGGTGATCCTCAACACGGTGTTGTTCGCGTCGTTCGCGGCCAGCTTCTTCCACCCCCGCACCGGGCGGGACTGGCGGGCGATGGGCGCGTTCACCGCGTTCCTGGTGGCACTGTTCACCGAGATGTACGGCATCCCGCTGACCGTCTACCTGCTGTCGGGCTGGCTCGGCTCGAAGGTCCCCGGCCTGCAGGCCACGCACTCCGGCGGGCACCTGTTCAACGACCTGATCGGCTGGGGTGGCGACCCGCACCTGTCGCCGTTCCACCTGGCCAGCTACGCATTCATCGGCGGCGGGTTCTGGCTGATTGCCGCCGCATGGCGGGTGCTGCACGACGCCGCCCACACCAACCGGCTGGCCACCACCGGCCCGTACGTGCGGGTGCGCCACCCCCAGTACGACGGGTTCCTGCTCATCATGATCGGGTTCCTGTTGCAGTGGCCGACAATCCCCACGCTCGTCATGTTCCCGATCCTGGTCCTCGTCTACACCCGGCTCGCGCGGGCGGAGGAGCGTGAGGTCGCCGCCCGGTTCGGTGACTCCTGGCGGACCTACGCCGCCGCCACCCCGGGCTTCCTGCCCCGGCGCCGGCGCACACCGCGGGCGCGCGGCGTCGCCCGACATGATCCGCGCGTGGGCTCCGAGCCGGCGAAGAGGCCGCGGTGAGGTTCCTGCCGAAGACCGCAGCGTGATGGTGCGCCCTCGCGCCCATGTGGACCCGGCGGCAGACATGCCCGGCGGGCCTGGCCTGTTGGCCGTGCCGGGCGTCCCCGGAGCGACTCGGCGCCGCAGCTCGTGGGCCTCAACGTTTCCGCATCTGGCCCCGTGTCAGCCGTGGTGGCCGCTGTGGTCAACCGACGGGCTTGGCTGCCCGCCGCCGGGCGCCCCATCGCCGCTGTTGATGGCAGGGCCGACGACGAAGGTGGACACCGAGAACATCACGGCGAACACAACAAGGCCGATCACCGGGGCCCACCAGCTACCGAACCGGCGCCGGAGCCGCCGCAGCAACGGCACCGACGCGACCAGGCCCAGGACGCCGAACAGCATTGTGCCCCCCGCGCCGGCGATGAGCGCGGTACCAGCCAGCAGTCCGATGTGGTGCAGCACGTGCGGCGCCAACCCGACCACGGCGCCGATGAGGCCGACTACCGCGCTCCACCACGCGCGCAGCCGCCCGGCCGCGTTCCTGGCCGGCTCCGGTCGGACCGTCACAGCGCGCTGCCCACGCCCGGCGACGGTGGACGAGGTTGGACTCGGATCATTCATCGGGTTGCCTCCATTGCTGGCACGCGTGCAGGGGCGCCACCCTGGCGGGTTTCCGGCTACAGACGTAGGGCCTGGCGCAGCGTCCCGGCCAGTTCGTCGAGCTTGGCTTCGCCCTCGGCGGGACTGGAGCGGGCGGCGTCGACCACGCAGTGACGCAGGTGGTCGTCGAGCAGGCCGAGGGCGACCTGCTGCAGTGCCCGGGTGGCGGCGCTGACCTGGGTCAGCACATCGATGCAGTACCGGTCGTCTTCGATCATGTGGGCGATCCCACGCACCTGGCCTTCGATCTTGTGCAGGCGCCGCAGGTGATCCGACCGACGATCGGAGTAGCCCGGCGCGGCCGTCGCGTCATGCCCGGTCAGCGTGCTGGTCATCCCCACTCACCTCCGCGTCGCGCCCAGTGGGTCACGTCCCACTCTGCGTCCGGATACCCCGGGTGGGTAGGGACTTGTGGCCCACCGCCGCGGGCCGCACGTCACTACCCCCTGGGGGTATGCCGGTGGAGGCTGTCGTTGCCAGGAAGAACCCACCACTGGAGGTGGGGAGATGAGTGCCATCAGCACGACAGTTGCGCCAGCCACGCCAGCGACAGTACCGGTGGGAACCGACGCCATCGTCCTGACGGCGGCCGGGATCATCAAGTCGTACCGGCGGGGAGTGTGGCCGCAACGCCGCCGCAACACCGTCCTGCTCGGCGCCGACCTCACGCTGCGGCCGGGTGAGGTGGTCGGTCTCGTCGGGGAGAACGGATCCGGCAAGTCCACCCTGATGGAGATCCTTGTCGGCGCGCTCGCCCCTGACGCCGGCACGGTCACCCACACCGGGCGGTTGGGCTACTGCCCACAGGAACCTCTCGTCTACCCGCGGCTGACCTGCGACGAGCACTTCGACCTGTTCGGCCACGCCTACGGCATGACCGTCGAGGCCGCCAAGGCGGCCCGCCAGGCCATCTACGACCAGCTTGGATTCGCCCGCTACGGCAAGACCCGGGCCGACCAGCTCTCCGGCGGCACGATGGCCAAGCTCAACCTCGGCCTGGCGCTGCTGGCCGACCCGGACGTGCTGCTGCTGGACGAGCCGTACGCTGGGTTCGACTGGGACACGTACCAGAAGTTCTGGGGCCTGGTCGCCCAGCGCCGCCAGGCCGGGCGCAGCGTGCTGATCGTCAGCCACTTCGTCGTCGACGAGGACCGCTTCGACCGCATCGTCGCGGTCCGGGACGGCAAGGCGGTGCCGCGATGACGACCCTGGTGTTCGTGCGCCGGTTCCTCACCGACTACGTGCGCAACCCGGTGAACCTGCTACTGCTCGCCGTCGTGCCGGTGGTGTTCGTCGTCGTGGTCGCCGACGCCATGGCCGACGCCGCGAAGCTGCTCGGCGGTCCCGGCGGCCCGGCCGTGGAGACCGCCACCGCCGGCTGGGCGGCCGGGTTCCTGGCCGCCATCGGCATGTACTTCCAGACTGCCGCCACCCGCGACGCGGACCGGAGGGTCGTCATCGCCGGGCTGCGGGCCGCCCGGCTCGTCGCCGCCCGGCTGGCCACCGGGCTGATCCTGGCCCTGCTGGCCGTCGCCGTCGCCGTCACGGCCCTCTCCGCGCGCAGCGGCATCGACGCCCCGGCCCGCGTCGTGGCCGGTACGCTCATGTTCGCCGTCATCTACCTCGCCATCGGCGCCGTGGTCGGCGCGACCGTACCCAACCCGGTCAACGGCACCGTCGTCATTCTGTTCGTGTGGATCCTCGACGTGTTCTTCGGCCCCGCCATGGGCGCGAAGGACTGGCTGGCCACCCGCGTCCTACCCACCCACTTCGTCACCCTCTGGATGGTCGACCTGCCCTCCGGGCACGGCGGCCAGATCGGCGACATCGGCTGGGCCCTGGCCTGGACCGCCGCGGCCGTGGCCGGCGCGTGGGCGCTGACCACCGCACGACTCCGCACCGCCCGCCTCCGCCGACGGGTGCGGCCCGGCGGTATCGCCGCCCAGCTCGCCGCCGCCAGCCGCGCCGCGTGGCGCGACGCCCGGCGCAACCCCGCCCTGTGGGTGCTGTTCGTCGTCGTCCCCGTCGTGTTCATCCTCACCGCCGACGCGGTCACCCCCAACGCGCCGATCCTGCTGACCGTCACCGAGCACGGCCGCCGAGCCGCGCGCACCTTCAACATGGCCGACGTGCATGGCGCCACCATGGCACCCATCGCGGTCGCGTCCCTCGCGGCGCTGGTCGGCCTGTTCACCGTGCTCGACAGCCGCGACAGCGACCGCCGCGCCGCCCTCGCTGGGCTACGCCCCGGCGCGCTGCTGACCGCCCGGCTCGGCACGCTCACCGTGGCCGCGCTCGCCGCCACCGCGGTATCCCTCGCCGCGACTGCGATGGTCTTCCACGCCACCCGCTGGCCGACCTACGCCGCCGCCAACCTGCTGACCGCGTTCACCTACGCCCTCGTCGGTGCCCTCCTCGGGCCCATGTTCGGCCGGGTCGGCGGCGTGTTCGTCGCGTTCCTGCTGCCCTTCCTCGACGTCGGGATCGCGCAAAGCCCGATGCTCAACCCCGAACCCACCACCCTGTCCCGGCTGCTACCCGGCTACGGCGGCTCCCGCATCCTGATCGACGGAGCCCTCACCAGCGGGTTCGACGAAACCCGACCGCTGCTGGTCGGCCTGGCCTGGCTCGTCGCACTGGCCGTCGCCGTCACCCTCGCCTACCGGCACGCCAGCGCGCCGACCCGCAGCCCCTAGCCGCCACACCATCCCGACGGGCGAGGCGGTCGACGCAGCCCTGGACGCGCTCATCGAGGAGGCGAGAGGCGGACCCACCGCGTGATCTGGCACGAATCTGGCACGCAAGGGCACACGGCGCCCGGCACGGCAAAGGCCCCGGTCGGTGAGTGGGTCACTGACCAGGGCCTTTCTCGTGATCAATCGGAGTGGAGACGAGGTTACGGCATAAGAACACCCTGCCCGTGGTGCGCGGCCCTGAGCTGCGACTTCCCGAAGCCCGCGAACGCCACGTCGCGCGCTCGTAGGCTGGCGGGTCGCCTAGACCGTCCTGGATGGGTCGCCGGTGGGAGCCTTCAGATCGAGGACTGGCTGACCAGGATTCGCGGTCAGCCAGGCAGCCCGCCCCAGCGCGCAGGTTCGTGCCCCCGGCAGTGCCCGCGAAGCATCCGCGACAGTGCCTGAGCTGCGGAAGCACAGTGAGGTTGTGATCACCTACCGCGCCGTTGTACCGGCGTAGTGAGGCTCCTCGCCTCGGAGCAGCGCCGCAATCCACCGCCCCTGTAGTACTCCCTCGCCGGGGAGGCCGCCCGGCGGTGTGGAAGCCTGCTTTTGCCTGGTTATTGACTGGACCGGCCCGGGTGGGCACTGCGCTTGTTGGCTGTGGTCCCGGCCTGGGGCCGGTGGCAGTTCGTGGGGTTCACCGTCAATCAACGGGCGGGGTAGCTGTTCAGCTGTGGCCTAGTTGATCTTCGTTTTGGGTGGGGTTTGCTGGGTTCGGTGATGGTCTGACACGATCTTGGGGTGTCGGGTGTGGAGGGGATGTCACGCGAGGAGTTGCTCGCGTTGGTGGTCCTTCAGGCTGAGACGATCGGGGCCCAGGCTGAGACGATCGAGTTGTTGCGGTTGCGGGTGTCTGAGTTGGAGCGCCGGGTCGGGAGTGACTCGTCGAACTCTTCGCGTCCGCCGTCCTCGGATGCGCCGTGGTTGAAGCAGCCGGCGAAGAAGCGGTCCGCATGGAGCCGTTCGGGTCGTGGGGGCGGGTAAGCAGCCGGGGGCGGTGTCGGTGTCGCGGCGGCTGGTCGATGACGCGGATGCGGTGTTCGAGGTGGCCCCGCAGCGGTGTGGGCGGTGCGAGGCGACGCTGGTGGGTGCGGTGGAGACCGCGCGGGTGCGCCGGCAGGTCGTTGATGCCTGTGCGCCACCGCCACCGGTGGTGAACGAGTACCAGTTGGTGTCGCGTCGGTGTGGGTGTGGGCATGTCAACGACCCGACGGCCAGCGACCTGCCCCGCCCCCTCAACCCCGACCCCGTCGTCGTGCCTGACCCTGACACTGGGGTGCGTGCGGTGGAGCCGGTCAACCCCGGCACCGGCACCGGGTCCAGCACTGGGGTTGGTGCTGGTGGTGAGGCGGGGTTGGTGGTGGTGTTGCGTCCGGGTTCCCCGGTGCGGTTGGGGCCACGGGTGTCGGCGTTGGTGGCGTTGCTGACCTGCGGGCACTACCTGCCGGTCGGGCGGGCCAGGGTGTTGCTGGCCACGATGTGTGGGGTGCGGGTCTCCACCGGGTGGGTCGCAGGTGTCCGTCACCGGGCCGCGATCCTCCTCCAGGACGGGTTCTTACCCCACCTGCGGGACATGCTGCGCACCGCGCCGCTCCTGCACGCCGATGAAACCTGTGCCCGGGCCGCCGGGGCGGTGTCGTACGTGCATGTGGCGTGCACCGAGTACCTGACCGTGATGCACGTCGGGGGGCGCTCTGGTGCCGATATCGACGCCGGTGGGGTACTACCCGACTTCACCGGCACCCTGATGCGCGACGGGTACAGCGGGTACACGCACCTGCCCGCGATCCACGCCTGGTGCGCGGCGCACCTGCTGCGGGACCTACGGTCCCTGTCCGATGCCGACCCCCACACCCAACTGTGGGCGTTGGCGATGGCCGACACCCTCCTGGACGCCCACCAGGCCGCCGACCGGGCCCGCGCTGTGGACGCCACCCACCTCCCGGATGCGGTGCTGACCCAGATCCGCAGCCACTACCACGGTGCGCTGGCCCGGGGCGCGATCGACAACCACGACCAACCCGGAGCCCTGGCCACCCAGGCCCGCACCCTGATCCGCCGGTTCACCCGCTACGAAGACATGATCCTGCGCTTCGCCACCGACCTGACCACCCCGTTCACGAACAACACCGCCGAACGCGCCATCAGACCCGTCAAGATCCAGCAACGCACCTCCGGTGGCGCGTGGCGGACCCTCCAAGGACTCACCGACTTCGCCGTCGTCCACTCCCACCTCAACACCGCCACCAAATGGGGACAAGACACCCTCGACGTCCTGTATCAACTCTTCACCACCGGAGCCTGGCTACCACCAGCCCTCACCCCAGCTGAATAGTTACTAAATCGGTGTCCACAGAACCGGGAACACTTCACTTCAGCCTGATGGCCCTGGTCAAGAATCGAATCCTAATCAGGGCCATCACGAGAATTCACGACGATGACCGTGTGACGCTCTGTCAACTTGCCTGTCTGGATGTGCCCGATCTTACCGGGCCGGGACCGCTGGTCCGACAACTGGCGTGGTGTGGCTGACTGCGATCAACGTTGTGTCGATTGCGACTCCCGCGACGAGCGCCAACCCGCATACGATCAGGCACACAAGAGCGATGGTGCTGCCCGAACGGCGCCACAGCACGTAGGCGGCAAGACACCCCAAGGCCGCCAACGGGGGTGTCACGATGGGGAAAGCGAGCGAAACTACGCTCGCAGCCGTCAGGCTCAGAATGCCGATGGTTCTCGGTACACCGACGGCCATGGGATACCTAGTCGCAACAGGCCGCTCTATCGTCACGTTCGCCTCCTCGTACCAATGGAAATGTTGGCTTGTGGACTCAATTAATTGCATCCGCCCAGTTCAGGATGGGTGCGGTAGTCCAGTAAGGTAGTCACCCCTTAGTATTCTGGCCGAGATTGCGGATGACCCTAGCTGAGATTGCATGACGTTGACGAAGCATAGTTGTAGCCGTTGGCGTTGAGACGCAGTTGCAGGCACGGGTAGTCATGCTGAATGAGGCATTCCGCGTAACCGGTTGTGACTGTGTGTGATTGTTGGGGTGGTGGTGCGACACGCCGGGGCGGGTGCGACAAAAGACGCGGAACCCCCGGTATGAAGGTGGTCCTACGAAAGATCATCTTCACCGGGAGTC
>JACQDL010000060.1 GCA_016201065.1 Actinomycetota bacterium | reverse complement strand
GCTGGCGTGGCTGCCCGCAACGCATCGGCGATATCGTCGCCGCAGCCCTGGTCCTGCTTCACCACGAGCACCACCGCACCACCTGACCCACACCGGCAATCACACACCGTGAGCACCAGTTACGCGGAATGCCTCAATGACCAAACGCCTGCCGCCGCCGGACCTCACCCCGGAACGCCTCAAGGCCCGCGACTGGTGGAGCGGCGCGGACCTGTACCTCATCGTCGATGACTACGACCTGGTCGCGACCGGGACCAGCAACCCCCTGCTGCCCCTGCTGGATCTGCTCCCCCAGGCCAGGGACATCGGGCTACACCTGATCATCGGTCGCGCGTCCGGTGGCGCGGCGAGGGCAATGTTCGAGCCCGTCCTCCAGCGGCTGAAGGAGCTGGGCTCGCCGATGCTGATGCTGTCGGGGAGCCGGGACGAGGGTGCCCTCACCGGCAACGTCCGGGCCGAACCGTTCCCGCCGGGACGGGGACGGCTGGTCACCCGACGCGGGGTCGCCCTGATCCAGACCGCCTACCTGCCACCAGCCGGCTAGCCGCCGGGCGCCCACCGGCGTCGCCGGCCACGCGGTACGACGGCCGCGCCCAGGACGACCCCGAGGACCAGCACGGTGGCACCGCCGGCAGCCCCGAACGCGATCACCCGGGACCGCCGGTCCGACCCGTGCGGCGCAGGAAGTGGGCCGTTGCCCGGCGCGGCCGACGCGGCCGACGGCACGGCCGGAAGGAGTTCGGTCAACGCGGCGATCGGGTTGATCGCGCCGTACCCGTATCCGCCGACCGTGTCGGGGAGCTCTGTTGGTGGATGATCGGCGGTCAGCTCGATCCGGCGCTTGAGCTGGGCGGCGGTGAGCCTGCGGTCCCGGGCCAGCAGGACCGCGGCGAGCCCGGAGACGAACGGCGTGGCGAAGCTCGTGCCGCGGCACTGCACCAGCCCGCCACCCGGCATCGGGCACGGCATTCCGGTGTCCGGTGCGACGACCGAGACGAAGTCCCTGGTCGTCGTGGCCTGGTCGATCGCTCCGGTGTGGTCCATCCCGCCGACGGCGATCACGTTGTCGTACTGGCTGGCCAGCGCGGCGGGGTACGGCGTGGCCGCGTCCTGCTGGCCACCGCCCTCGGCCCTGTTGTCGGAGGCCGCGACGATCAGCACGTCGTGTGCCGCGGCGTTGCGGACCGCAGCGACCAGCTGTGCCCTCTCGGCGGCGGGCAGGACCCGCGCGTCCACCACGACCGAGACGTTGACGATCGGCGCCCCGGCTGCCACCGCGAGGTTGATCGCGCGGATCAGGTTCGCCGTCGAGCCCGGCGAGATCTGACCTCTGCCATCCACACCCCAGGTCTGCCGGATCGGCAGGATCGTCGCTGCCGGCGCCATCCCGGCGAAGGCACGTCCGGCAACCGGCCGGGCGGCGATGATCCCGGCGACCGCGGTGCCGTGCGCACGGCAGTCGGTGTCCGCCCCGACCGTCACCGCCGACCCGGCGGTGACGTCGTAGCCGGCGCGCACCCGCCCGGTGAGCTGTTCGTGGTGCGCGTCCACGCCGCTGTCGACGACCGCAACCACCACACCGGCGCCCTGGCTGTACCGCCAGATGTCGGGGTAGCGCAACCGGCCCTCGGGCCAGGTCTGCTGGCTCTCCTGCTCGGGCGTGAGCATGATCTTCGCGATGTCCGGGCGCGTGGTCGGCCGCAGGCACACCGCCGGGCTGGGCGGGTTCTCCGTCGGACCGACCGGCTGGGGGATCAGCGGCGCGGCCGACGCCGGTGCGGTGACCGCCAGCGCCGCGGCGACCGCGCTCGCGGCGACCGCGAGCAGCGACCGGATCACAACTGACCTCCCTCGACCCGGGTGACCTGGTGCCGCTCCATCCCGGCCGCCCCGGTGCCGCTGGCGGGGCTGAACCAGGTCGCCAGCAGCACGGCGGCCCTGGCGGGGTCGCGCGGTGTGCCCAGCACCACCGAAATGTGACCGGTGTCCGGGACCTGCCGCGGGCGCAGTCGGGCCAGCATCGGGTCGGCCGCCCACGGCGAGTCGGGCAGCAGCACGCCCACCAGCGCCCCGCCCTCGAAACCGACCCGGTCGAACGCCAGCCAGGGGAGGAGCGCGACCCGCGTGCCGACCTGGAGGCTGACCCCCTCGGCAGCTGCCAGGCCGGCGCGGCCACCCCGCCCGACCAGCCACCACCTGCCCACCACGGTCACCACAGCGACATCGAGCAGCAGCACCCCGAACGCGAGAACGACGACCACCGCGCCTCGTAGCTGACCGGACCGGGCCACGGCCTGCAACACGCCGGTCACCGCCGTGACCACCGCCGCGGTGGGGATCAGCACCAGCATGGCCAGCATGAAACGAGCCTGCCGGCTCATGCCCCGGCGGCCCACGTCCAGATCGAAGGTGTCCTCGGCCACCGCCGGAGATTACCCGGCATCGACCCGCCAGCGCAGATCGTCACATGTCAGACACGCCCCGCCATTGCCGTGGACCTGATCGACCCGCCCCCCGCCGGGACGGCTCGCGAGAGCGAGACCGCGAACTGGCGATCCCGGTCGGTCCACCATTCGACCAGCGTGAACCCCGCAGCCGCGAGCTCCTCCCGCACGCCGTCCTGCCGGAACTTCGCCGAGATCTCGGTGCGGAGGTGCTCGCCGGCCTCGAAGGTGACGGTGAGGTCGAGCTCGGCGAGGCGCACCTCATGCGCCTGCCGGGCGGTCAGGCGCATCTCGATCCACTCCCGGTCGCGATCCCACACGGCGACGTGCTCGAAGGAAGCCGGATCGAAGTCGGCCTTCAACTCCTGGTTGATCACATACAGCACGTTGCGGTTGAAGTCAGCGGTGATCCCGGCCGCGTCGTCGTAGGCGGGCACCAGCACGGACGGATCCTTGACCAGGTCGGTGCCGAGCAGGAGCCAGTCGCCGGCCGCCACGCTCTCCCGCACCGCGGCGAGGAACCGCGCGCGGTCGGCCGGCTCGAAGTTTCCGATCGTGCCACCCAGGAACGCGGTGAGGCCCCGGCCGCCCCGGGGGAGGTGCTCCAGATGGTGTTCGAAGTCGGCCGCCACCGCGTGCACGCTCAGCCCGGCGTACTCCCGGCTGAGCGCCCGACCGGTCTCGGCGAGCATGGCCGCACTGACATCCACCGGGACGTACCGGCGCAGCGTCCCCTCCTCGCGCAGCGCGGACAGCAGCAGCCGGGTCTTGGTGGCAGAGCCGGCGCCCAGCTCGACGAGCGTGACAGCCCTGGTCAACGCCGCGATCTCGGACGCACGCTCGGTGAGGATCGCCCGCTCGGCCCGGGTCGGGTAGTACTCGGGAAGCTCCGTGATCCGTTCGAACAGCTCGCTCCCGCGCTCGTCATAGAACCACTTCGGCGGGAGCACCTTGGGGGCCGCGGTCAGGCCGGCGCGGACGTCGGCACGGAGCGCGCTCGACCGGAAGTCCGCGGGCAGATGGTCATCCAGCTCGAACAGGGGCATGGCTCAACCTTCCAGGGCGATGGTGCGCACACCGTCGGGGGTCGCGTGCAGAAGATGCCGGTCGGGTACCTCGTGCCAGCCGGCCTCGTCGTCGAACGGCTCGGAGGCGACCACGGTCCCCGATCCCACCGCCCGCCAGCACAGGGAGTCGCCCCACGCGGTCGCCACGATCTGGCGTCCGTCGCCGAGGAGCAGGTTGAGCCGACCGCCGTACGGCGCGGCCATGGCGACCGTCTCGGCGACCGCGTCCGCCGGGGGGTCCCCCGCGACCAGCCGCGGGCCGAGCAACGCCCACAGGACCGCCGAGTCCGTCGGCGCGGCCAACCCGGCCAGCTCGGCCGGACCCAGCGCCGCCGCGAGCTCGGTCCAGCGGGGGATCGCGCCGTTGTGGCTGAACAACCATCGCCCGGTGGCGAACGGAGCGCAGGTCGCCTCGCCGTACGGCAGGCCGGGCGTGCCGTCCCGGACGGCGGCGAGCATGGCGGTGCTCCGGACCACCCGGGCGAGGTCCTGGAACGAGGCGTCGGCCCACAGCGGTCGGTCGTGCCGGTACCGGGCGGGCAGCGGGTCACCGCTGGCGTACCAGCCGACACCGAAACCGTCGGCGTTGATCGTGCCGTGACGCTGCCGCCGGGGTGCCCACGCCTGACGGACAAGGCCGAACGGCGGGTCGACCAGCAGCGCCCCCAGCCGGACCTCAGAACCCAGATAGGCAATGTGCCGGCACACCTCAGAGGTCCTCCGGGCCGGCGTCGCGGGCGCACCGGAATCCAGCGAAGATCTGCCGCCGGATCGGGTAGTCCCAGTTGCGGAAGGTGCCGCGACAGGCGACCGGATCGGTCGCCCACGAGCCGCCACGCAACACCTTGTACTCGGTGCCGAAGAAGGCCGCCGAGTAGCCCCGGTACGGGTACGCCTCGAACCCCGGGTAGCCCGCGAAGTCGCTCGAGGTCCACTCCCACACGTCACCGATGAGCTGCCGCGCGCCGTAGGGCGAGGCGCCGTCCGGGAAGCTACCGGCCGGGGCGGGACGCAACCGGGCACCGCCGAGGTTCGCCCGACCCGGGTCCGGGTCGGCGTCACCCCACGGGTACCGGCGGCTGCGCCCGGTCACCGGGTCGTGCCGGGCGGCCTTCTCCCATTCGGCCTCGGTGGGGAGCCGCTTGCCGGCCCACCGCGCGTACGCCTCCGCCTCGTAGAAGCAGACGTGCTGGACCGGCTCGTCAGCCGGCACCGGCTCGACCCGGCCGAAGCGTCGCCGTTGCCACGTGTCGCCGTCCCGCAGCCAGAACAGCGGCGCCTCCAGTCCGGCCTGCTGCCGGTGCGCCCACCCGGCCACGCTCCACCACTGCGGATCGGCATAGCCGCCCGCGTCGACGAACGCCTGGTACGCGGCGTTACGGACCGGCACGGTGTCGATCCAGAAGGCCGGCACTGACACCGGGTGCGCCGGCCGCTCGTTGTCGAGCGCCCAGGGCTCCACCGAGGTGCCCATGACGAACTCACCCGCCGGGACCAGGACCTCCGCGGCGGCCGTTGGCGCCCACGGCGCGGCCGGCTCGGCGCCACTCAGCACCGGCTCGCCACCACGCAGCTGGTGGGTGGCGAGCATCGTCTCGCTGTGCTGCTGCTCGTGCTGGATCACCATGCCGAAGACGAAGCCACCCTCGGTGAGCCGGCGTCCGGCCAGCGGTGCCCGCTCCAGGACGTCCATCGCCTTGTCCCGCACCTCGCCGATGTACCGGGCCGCCTCGCCCGGACCGAGCAGCGGGAGGCTGACCCGGTCGCGGCGGAGGTACCTGAACGCGTCGTAGATCTCGTCCAGGTCGGGACGCACCGGTTCGAGGCCGCCGACGTCCCGGACCAGCCACAGCTCCTCCTGGCTGCCGACGTGCGCGAAGTCCCACACCAGCGGGGACATCAGCGGCGAGTGCTGTGCGGTCAGCTCGGCGTCGTCGAGCACGTCGACGGTGAGCGCCCGGGTACGCCGCCGGGAGGCGACGAGCTGGTCGGCTATCCGGTCGCGGAGCGACCCCTCCGAACGGTCGGTCAGCACGGCACGCTCTCCTCTACCAGCGGGATCCGGTCGGGTTGGCTGACCCAGACGTCGAGCACGTCGTCGGCGGGGCACCGTCCCGCCTCGGGAAAGCGCTCGATGAAGTCGACCAGCTCGGCCACCACCTGGGCCGGCGCGCCGAGCCGGACCGCACCGTCGAGCGCGGCCGAGAAGCACGCCCGGGCGGCCACGGCGAACCGGGGGTCTGACAGTCCATCGCGGGCCGCCGCCAGCCACCGGCCGCCGACCGGCTCGGCGGCCGCCAGGGCGAGGTCGCGGGCCGCCGGGTCGTCCAGCAGCGCGGCGACGACCGTGGCGGCGACCCGCCACCGGTCACCGCTCTGGGCATCGAGCACCCTCAGCTCCAGGCAACCCCGTGGCCGCACCGGCGGGAACAACGTCGTGAGGTGGTAGTCAAGATCGGCGACCGTGGGCCGGCGCGGACCCTCGCCGCGCAGCCAGGCGCGGAAGCTCAGCCCGGTGGGCACCTCCCAGGGCCCCTCAGCCACCTGAATGGCGAGCACGTCGGCGTCCAGCGCGCGTCGGGCCCAGTCGGCCGCCGGATCGGCGGTGCCCGGTCCGCCGCCGTTCCGCCCGTTCCGACCGGCCGGGGCCAGCCCGCGGTCGGCGCCCAGCCGGGCCCAGACCGCCTGCCTGGTGGAGCGCCATCCGGTCGGTCGGCCTGCCCGCACGGGAGAGTTCGCGAACGCGGCGACGAGCACCGGGCCGATCGCGTGCAGCGCGTTCCACCGCACCGCGAACCCGTCGTCGGCCGTGCCGGCCTCCAGACACACCTGCACCGAGGCGGTGGAACACATCATCACCCGGCCGTCCGGTCCGTGCCGGTCGAAGTACCGCTCCATCGCCAGGTAGCGCGGAGTGTCCACCAGCCGGGTCGGTGGTCGCACCGGATCGACCCCGAGGCCGGCCAACCGCACTCCCCGCCGCGCGGCGGCGGTCCGCAGTGCGGCCAGGTCGGCCGAGGTCTCGACCAGGCACTCGGCGAGCGTCGGAGCGGGTCGCGAGCTGAGCTCGAGCTGCCCGCCCGGCTCGGTGGAGAGTGCTCCGTGGACCAGCACGGGGACGAGCACACCGTCGAGCCGGGATGCGGGCACCGGCAGGAGCGGGTCCCGGGCGTCGTGGAGCAGCCACTCCAGCTCCACGCCGACCCGCCCTGGCGGGCCGGTCTTGAAACAGGTACCCGCAACATGCGCCTCGGCTGCGGATTCGGTGAGCGGGCGACACTCATCCTGACGACACGCCTGCACGCGGCCTCCTCGGATCGGGACACGACGCTCTGCTGAACGTATGGCGAGGCGCCGACAATCCGCATCCAATCAGCCGGGCCGGCGCGCCGACCAGCTCCACGGGTAGTCGGGGTCCTCGCAGGCCTGGCCGGCCTCGCAGAGGTCCAGGGGTCGGAACGTATCGACCATGACGGCGAGCTCGTCGAAGTACTCCACCCCGAGGGAGCGCTCCGCGGCACCGGGCTGCGGCCCATGGGTGAGCCCGGCCGGGTGCAGCGAGATCGACCCCTGCCGCACCCCGGAACCCCGGCGGGCCTCGTAGTTCCCGCCGCAGTAGAACATCACCTCGTCGGAGTCCACGTTCGCGTGGTGGTACGGCACCGGCACCGCCAGCGGGTGGTAGTCGACCTTGCGCGGCACGAAGTTGCACACCACGACGTTCGGTCCCTCGAACACCTGGTGGACCGGCGGCGGCTGGTGCACCCGCCCGGTCAGCGGCTCGAAGTCCGCGATGTTCAGCGCATAGGGGTAGAGGCAGCCGTCCCAGCCGACGACGTCGAACGGGTGCCGGGCGTAGGTGAGCGTGGTCCAGCCCTGCCGGTGCCGGACCAGCACCTCGACGTCCTCGCCGTTGGTGAGCAGCGGCTCGGTGGGTCCGCGGAGGTCCCGCTCACAGTAGGGAGCCGACTCGTTGAGCTGGCCACGAGCGGTGAGGTAGCGGCGGGCCGGTCCGAGGTGGCCGGTCACCTCGATCACAAAGGTCCGCAGCGGCCCCGGTCCGGACGGGATCAGGCGGTACGTCGTCGAGGTCGGCACCACCAGGTAGTCACCGGCGTGCAGGTCGAGGGCGCCGAACACGCTCTCGAACCGGGCCGCCCCGGCCTCGAGGTAGAGGCACTCATCACCCACCGCGTTGCGGTACAGCGGCGACGGGGTGTCGGCCGCGACGTAGGACACCGTCACGTCGTCGTTGGCGAGCAGCCGCTGCCTCCCGGTGATGGGGTCGAGCCCGGCGTGGTCGAGGTCGTGAGTGATCAGGTGCCGGGGCTTCAGCGGCAGGTTGGGGGTCCGGGCGGTCCCGACGCCCGGGTGCGGCTGGCTGTCCACGATCGCCGTCGGCGGATGCTCGTGGTAGAGCAGCGCCGACTCACCCGCGAAGCCCGCCATGCCCATCAGCTCCTCGGTGTACAGACCGCCGTCCGGCCTGCGGAACTGGGTGTGGCGCTTGCGGGGGAGCTGACCCACGACGCGGTAGTACGGCATGGCCACCCCAGGATCTGAATATCGGACAGCGCTCTTCGATATTTGTAGCGTCGACTAGGGTGCGGGGCATGTCAACCGTGCCCGGAACGACCTGGGTGGATCTGCCGACCGGATCGCCGTACCCGCTCGCCAACCTGCCCTACGGCGTGTTCGGTGATCGGACGGGCGACTGCCGGCTGGGTGTGCGCATCGGCGACCATGTCCTGGACCTGCGCGCAGCTGAGGAAGCCGACCTGGTCAGCGCCGGCGGGACACTGCGCGCCACCCGGCTCAACGACTTCCTCACCCTCGGCCGTCCGCAGTGGACGGCGGTACGGCGGCGGCTCACCGAGCTGCTGGCCGACCCCCGGCACGCCCCCGCGGTCCGCCCGCTGCTCGTGCCGGTGTCGGAGATCTCCATGCGGTTGCCGTTCGCGGTCGCCGACTACGTGGACTTCTACTCCTGCCGCGAGCACGCCGAGAACCTCGGCAGGCTGTTCCGACCCGGTTCACCACCCCTGTTGCCGAACTGGACCCACCTGCCGGTCGGGTACCACGGCCGGGCCGGGACGGTGGTGCCGTCCGGCACGCCGATCATCCGGCCATCGGGACAGCGCCGCCGCCCCGGCGAGGACACGCCGAGCTTCGGGCCGACCGAGCGGCTGGACATCGAGGCGGAGGTGGGGTTCGTCGTCGGCGCACCAACCGCGCCCGGTACCGCGGTGTCCAGTGCCGCGCTGGCCGACCACGTCTTCGGTGTGGTTCTGGTCAACGACTGGTCGGCGCGGGACATCCAGGCCTGGGAGTACCAGCCGCTCGGGCCGTTCCTCGGCAAGTCGTTCGCCACCTCGATCTCCCCGTGGGTGGTGCCGCTGGAGGCGCTCGACGCGGCCCGGGTGGCACCGCCGGCACAACAGCCGCCGGTGCTTCCCTACCTGCGCCGGCACGAGGCGTGGGGGCTGGAGCTGAGGCTGGAGGTCATCCTGAACGGCGCGGTGATCTCACGACCGCCGTTCGCCGGCCTGTACTGGACCCCGGACCAGCAGCTCGCGCACCTCACGGTCAACGGGGCCGCGCTCCGTGCCGGTGACCTGTTCGCCTCCGGCACGGTCTCCGGCCCCGAGCGCGACCAGCGCGGTTCGCTGATCGAGCTGGCCTGGAACGGCGCCCACCCGATCGAGCTGCCGGACGGCTCGACCCGGGTCTTCCTCGCCGACGGCGACGTCGTCACGATCACCGGTGTGGCGACCGGTCTGGACGGGTCGCCGATCGGGCTCGGTGAGGTCACCGGCACGATCGAGCCGGCACGATGACGGAGTCGGCGCAGACGCTCGACCGGGGACTGCGGGTGCTCGCGGCGCTGGCCGAGTCCCCGCAGGGCCTGTCCGCCGCGGAGATCGCCGAGCAACTCGGGGTGGCCCGACCGATCGTGTACCGGCTGCTGACCACCCTGCAGGCGCACGGGTTGGCCCGTCGGGCTGCCGACCGGCGGTTCCGGCTCGGGCTCGCCGTACTCGCGCTCGCCCGGAACGTGCAGCCCCTGCTGCGCGACGTCGCGCTGCCGGTACTCCGCACGCTGGCCGGACGGGTCGGGGCCACGGCCCACCTCACCGTCGCCGACGGCGACGAGGCGCTCGCGGTGGCCGTCGTCGAGCCGAGCTGGACCGACTACCACGTCGGCTACCGGGTGGGGTCCCGGCACCCGCTCGGCCTCGGGGCCGCGGGCCGAGCGATAGCGGCCGATCCCACCGGATCCGACCGG
This sequence comes from Actinomycetota bacterium, assembly GCA_016201065.1. Taxonomy (GTDB): domain Bacteria; phylum Actinomycetota; class Actinomycetes; order Mycobacteriales; family JACQDL01; genus JACQDL01. Next base: position 304 of record JACQDL010000060.1, on the reverse strand, counting down.
AACGACTGGGTGGTGACCACCGGCGAGCTGCAACCCGGCGCCCACGGCGTCGCCGCTCCGGTCCGTGGCGTGACCGGGCTGCGGGCGAGCGTCGGCGTCGTCGCGCTCGGTACGCTCGACCCGGCGGTCGTGGGGCCCCGGGTGGTGGCCGCCGCCGACCAGATCGCGGCCGCGTTGCGCTAGCGGCCCGGCTGGATCGCGACGAGCCGAGCGCGGGACGGTGCCGCCTCGGCGTGCGCCCGGCAGACCGGCGCGAGGTTGAGCCGGAAGACCGCCAGCTCCCGGCACCGCTGGTTCTCCCGGT
>JACQDL010000056.1 GCA_016201065.1 Actinomycetota bacterium | reverse complement strand
GCGAACATCCAGCGAGAGACCGCCGACCACACCTTCAGCGCCTTCGAATTGTTCATCAAGAATGGGACGTTCAGATACGACTTCGAGCACCTCTCAATCCCGATGGGCGAGGCCGATTTTGTTTAATTGCGGCCATAGCGCATACGACTACGGAGCAATAGGCGGTTCGCACTGCCATGCACTCACCCCGCGAATGCCTGGTCATCCGAGCGAACGACTTCGGACATCGACAGCCGGCGTGGTGCCCGTAGGATGCCTGGTCATGAGGATGCTCGTCACCGGCGGGGCCGGGTTCATCGGCGCGAACTTCGTCCACTACACGGCGAGGAACCACCCGGGCTACGAGGTGTGCGTGCTGGACGCGCTGACCTACGCGGGCAACCGTGAGAGCCTGGCTCCGGTGGCGGACCAGGTTCGGTTCGTGCATGGTGACATCTGCGATACCACGCTGGTGGACCGTTTGGTGGCCGCGACCGACGTGGTGGTGCACTTCGCGGCCGAGTCGCATGTGGACAACTCGCTGCTCGACCCGGAGCCGTTCATCCGTACCAACATCCTCGGCACGTACACGATCCTGGAGGCGGTGCGCCGCCACGACAAGCGGTTGCACCACATCTCCACCGACGAGGTCTTCGGCGACCTGGCCCTCGACGCGGTCGAGAAGTTCACCGAGCGTACCGCCTACGACCCGTCGAGCCCGTACTCGGCGGCCAAGGCCAGCTCGGACATGCTGGTGCGGGCGTGGGCCCGCTCGTTCGGGGTACCCGCGACGTTGTCGAACTGTGCCAACAACTACGGCCCGTACCAGCACGTGGAGAAGTTCGTCCCGCGGCAGATCACCAACGTGCTGGTCGGTGAGCGGCCCAAGCTTTACGGGGCCGGAGAGAATGTGCGCGAGTGGACCCACGTCGACGACCACAACGAGGCGGTGCACCTGATCCTGACCAAGGGCCGCGCCGGCGAGTCGTACTTGATCGGGTCGGGTGACGAGCGGTCCAACGCGCAGATCCTGGCGCTGGTCCTCGACCTGATGGGCGAGCCCGCCGACGCCTACGACCACGTGCCTGACCGGCCCGGCCACGACCTGCGCTACTCCAACGACTCCACGAAGATCCGCACCGAGCTGGGGTGGCAGCCCCGCTACGGTGACTTCCGGGCCGGGCTCGCCGCGACCATCGACTGGTACCGGCACAACGACTGGTGGTGGAAGCCGCAGAAGGATGCCACCGAGGCCAGGTACCAGCTGCTGGGCCGGTAGGCGGCCGGGTCCGCGACGGTTTCCCCTTCCCGACCGGCGAAGGAGCACCCATCAACATCGTCATCCCGGGCGCGGCCGGGTTCGTGGCGGTCAACCTCCTCGACCGCCTGCACACCGATGCCGCCCTGACCAGCCGCTACGACAAGGTCATCCTGGTGGACCCGTTGCAGTACGGCGTCCAGAAGATCCCCGAGGCGGTCCTGGCTGACCCGCGCTACGAGTTCGTCGAGGGCTCGATCTACAACCCCAACGTCGTGACCAAGGTGGTCGGCGCCGGCGACCTCGTCATCCACCTCGCCGCGGAGGTCAACAGCTTCACCCAGCCCCAGTCGGGTTCGGCGGACGACCCGGTGGGCTACCTGAAGAACCTCGCCGACGCCCGGATCGGGCGGCTGCTGTTCCTGTCCAGCGCCGACGTCTACGGCGTCAACGACTCCGCCGACCTGGTCGAGTCCGACCCGGTGCGCCCCACCGTCATCTACGCCGCGGCCAAGGCCGCGTTCGAGGCGTACTTGTCGGCCTTCCACGCGCTGTACGGCCTGCCCGTGGTGGTGTTCCGCCCGGTCACGATCTACGGCCCGAACCAGTACCCCGGCTGGCTGGTCCCCAGGGTGATCACCCAGGCCCTGGCCGGCGAACAGATCAGCATCACCGGCGATGGATCGGTGCGCCGCGACTGGATCCACATCAGCGACGTGTGCGACCTGCTGATCAAGGCCGCGCTGTCTGGCCGCGACGACGTGCACGGGGCGGTGTTCAACGTCGGCACCGGCACCGAGGACTCCGTCCTGGCCCTGACCCGTCACGTCTTGAGCCGGGTGGGCCAACCCGAGTCGCTGATCACGTTCACAGCCGACCGGCCCGGCGACATTCCCCGCCAGATCGCCCATGCGGCCAAGGCCCGCAGGGTGTTCGGTTGGGCGCCGACCACCCCCCTGTACGAGGGCCTGGATACGACGATCGCCTGGTACTCCCAGCACCCCCAGCACCCCCAGCGACCCGGGCAGTAGAGCCAGCCGTCGATGTATGTGCTGGGGATCCACGGCAACCTCGGCAGGTCCGAACGCGACCCGGCCGCGGTCCTGGTCCGTGGTGGCGAGATCGTGGCCGCGGCCGAGGAGGAACGCTTCGTCCGCTACAAGCACGCCGTCGGGCTGATGCCCGACCACGCCATCGGCTACTGCCTGCGCGAGGCGGGTATCAGCATGCGCGACGTCGATCACGTCGCGTTCCCGCGCGCCACCTGGGCCGACTTCGACCCACGGTTCGCGGCGTACCTGTGGTACACCTTCGGCCACGCCCCGCCAGTGACCTACGTCGAGCACCACCTGGCCCACGCCGCCTCCGCGTACCTGGCCTCCGGCTTCGACTCCGCGCTCGTGGTCACCGCCGACCAGGCCGGCGACGGCACCTCCTGCGCGGTGTTCCGCGGCGACGGCACCACCCTGACCCCGGTGGAGGCGGTGCCGTTCCCGCACTCGCTGGGCCTGTTTGCCGCGTTCATGACCCAGTACCTCGGGTTTCGCAGCAACCACGACGAGTACAAGGTGATGGGTCTGGCCCCGCACGGCATCCCCAGGCCGGACCTGTCGCACCTGCTGTTCAGCGACGCCACGGGCCTGCCACGCTTCGAGGAGGCGCTGCTGCACCCGGAGGTGCTGCGCCGGCACCCGGTGTTCCACACCGACCAGCTGCCCATGTTCGCCGCCGACACCCTGCCCGGCCTGCCGCCGCGGCGGCTGCCCGGCGCCCCGCTCCTGGAGGTCCACAAGGACCTGGCGGCGGCCACCCAGCACACGATCGAGCAGGGCCTGGCCGCGCTCGTCGACGCGCACCGCCGTCTCGACGACGTGCGGCTGTGCCTGGCTGGCGGGGTGGCGGAGAACTCGGTCGCGATCGGCAAGCTCGCCCAGGTCGGCGGGTTCGACGACATATTCGTGGCCCCGGCCTGCGGCGACGCCGGTACGGCGCTGGGTGCGGCGCTCGTCGTGGCCGCTGGGCACGGCCACCGCTTCGACCGGCTGACCACCACCACCCTCGGCCCCGCCTGGTCCGAGCAGCAGATCACGCAGACGCTGCGCGAGGTCGGCGTCCGGTACACCACCACCGATGACCCGGCCGCCGTCGCGGCGCGACTCCTCGCCGAGGAGAAGATCGTGGCGTGGTTTCAGGGGCGCATGGAGTTCGGGCCCCGCGCCCTGGGCGCCCGGTCGCTGCTGGCCGACCCGTCCCGCCCGGCGACACGGACTCGGGTCAACCGGATCAAGCGGCGCGAGCAGTTCCGCCCGTTCGGCCCGTCGGTGCTCGCCGAACACATGTCGGCCCTGTTCGGGCCGGCACCGGCGGCGCCGTTCATGTCGTTCACCCTGCCCACCATCGATGCGGCCCCGATCGTCGCGGCGACCCACATCGACGCGACCAGCCGCCCCCAAACCGTGGAGGAGGACGGGTCGGCGTACCGGCGGTTGATCGAGGTGTTCCACGACCGCACCGGGGTACCGGGGGTGCTCAACACCAGCCTGAACTCCGGTTGGGAACCTATCGTGGCGACCCCGGAACAGGCCCTGGCCTTCCTGTACTCCAGTGACGCCGACGCCCTGGTCATCGGCCACCACGTGGTGACCAAGGAGGGCCGGTAGTGGACAGCGTCGTCATCGGCGGCGGCATCGCCGGGCTGCTCACCGCGCTGCGGCTGGCCCGTTCCGGGCATGAGGTGGCCCTCGTCGAGGCCGACCGGCTCGGTGCGGGCGCGACCTGCGCCAACCACGGCATGCTGCACTCCGGCGCCCTCTACGTGCGCCAGCACGGCCACATCGTGCGCCACTGCCGGCAGGCGCAGTCCGCGTTCGGCACGCTGCTCGCCGCCGCCGAACTGCCCACCGACCCGGCCGTCTACGTCGTGCCGGACGCCGACACCCCGGCGTTCCTGACCGGCCTGGACACCCACCGCATCCCCTACCAGCGCACCGCCGCGGACACCGTCGATGAGCTGCCCGCCGACATCGCGGCCGCCCACGTGCTGGTCACCGTCAACGAGCGGGTCTTCTCCTCCCGCCGCCTGGTGGAGATCCTCGCCGGGCAGTGCCTGGCCGCCGGCGTGACCATCCTGACCGGCAGCACCGTCGAGCGGATCACCCGCGCCAGCGGGCGGGTCACCGGGATCAGGCTCGGCGCCACCGAGCACCTGAGCGCCACGAGCGTCGTGGTGGCCGCGGGGATCGGCACCCCGGCGCTGCTCGCCCAGGTCGGTTCCCGGCACGTGCCGCTGCTGAAGTCCCGGCTGGACATGATGCTCCACTTCCCGAGGTCGCGGGTTCGCCGTGGGCTGATCTTCGCCCAGCTCGACCGGGCCGTGGTCATGCCCGCCCCCGGTGGCGGCGCCCTTGCCTCGTTCTTCGGCGGCGTGCAGCCCCCAATCGCCGGGCGGCGCGGTTTCGCCGTCGACCTGGACAAGGCCGCCCTGCTGGGCGTCGAGCTCGCCCGGGCCCTCGCGCCGGGGCTGGTCGGCCCGACCGGCGGGGTCGCCTACATGGCCGGCAAGACCGACTACGTGGGTAGTCCACACGCCGAGAACGGCGTCATCAACCCGGGTTTCCACGTCATTGACCACGGTGCCGGCGACGACCTGGTCGGCCTGTACACGGTCGTCACCGGCAAGATGACTCTCGCCTTCCACGCCAGCAAGGCCGCCGCCGACGCCGTCGGTGGCGGGACACCGACCTGCACCTCCCGCACGTCGACGCCGACCCGGTTCCCGCCGGGCTGCTCGCCGTGGAACCGTGGGCCGACCCGGGAGTCCTGTGACGGCCGGCACCCCGAACCCACCAATCACCACCACCGGCGTGACCCAGGTCTACGCCAGCCCCTGGTGGACGGTGGAGGAGCACACCGTCCTGAACGTCGACGGCACCCCGGGCGTCTACAACGTGCTGCGCTGTGGTGACGGTGTGACCGTCCTCGCCGTCACCGGCGACGACTGCTTCCTCATCCGCGAGTACAAGCACGCCATCGCCGCGCACCTCCTGCAGCTGCCGAGCGGCAGCGTCGACCCAGGCGAGACCCCGCTACAGGCCGCCCAACGCGAGCTGCTCGAAGAGGCCGGCCTCACCAGTGCGTTGTGGACCGGGCTGGGGGTTGTCCACCCGTACCCGACCAACGTCGCCGCCCAGGTGCACCTGTTCGTCGCCAGCGACGCTCACCCCACCCGGACCCCGGAGCCCGGCGTCGACCTGCACCGCATGCCCACCGCCGAGGTCCGGGCGCTGGTCGTCACCAACCAGATCACCCACGCGGCGTCGCTGGTCTGCCTGCTCACCCATCTGTACGCGCCCGGCGGCCGGTAGCCGCCACGGCGGCTACCGTGGCGTGGAAGTCGGCCATCCGTCGCCGCTGCACCAGCGTCGCCGGTCCCTGGTCCTTGACCACCAGCGTCGGCCCCAGCGGGCTGATCACCTTCGCCGCGCCCGACGTACTCACCACCCGCGGGGCGATGTCGAACCGAACCCGGCCGGTGGCGGCCGACACGACCAGGTTCAGCGCCCCCGACAGGCCCTTGGCCAGCCACGCCTGCCCCGCGCTGGCGATCCGGATCGAGCGGGGATGCTCGCGGGGTTCAGCGGGCGCGACGTGGGCGGCCAGGTACGTCAGCAACCCGGCCGAGGGGTCCGACAGCCAGCCGGCGTTGGCGGTGAGGAGATCGGCCATCCGTGCCTGCCGCTCCCCGGCCAGGCGGGGAACCAGACGGGCGCAGCCGGTGGCGGTTTCCTCCGCGCCGGCGGTGACCGCGTCAACCACCAGCCGGTACCCGGCGTGCAGGTCGCCCAGCAGCCCGTGCAGCACCGCCAGGCCCGCTGGCGACGCTGCGTACGCCAGGGGTGCGGTCAGGCTGACATACCCGAAACCGGGCACCACCCGCCACACCCCGCCGCCGCGGGTGGTGAGGAACGCCGCAGCCCGGTCGTAGAACACGCCCGCGTAGGGCTCGACCAGTGACAGCCGCTCGAAGTGGGTCAACCGGGCCGGCGTCACCGGGCGGCGGCCGTGGGCCTGCGGAACGTGCAGGTGGGTGTGGAACTTCGAGGCCAGCGAGTGCGCGTCCGGGGAGATGTCGTCGGGGTTGAACCCGTGCGTGACATACACGTCCGCACCCAGCGCCGCCGCCACCCGCCGTGCCACCCGCAGGTGCCAGCCGAACACCGCCGCGAACTCAACAGCGGTGAAGTCCAGAAACGAGCGCACCGGCCGGTCCAAGGTGCCGACGTAGACGTTGAGGTCGCGGTCGCTCCACGTCACCGACTTGCCCACCACCACCAGCCGCAGGCCACCCATGGTCTCGGCGTGCAGCACCGGCAGCCGGTCCACGAACAAGCCCCAGACCAGCCGTTCCGCCTCGGCGGTGGTCAAATACTGCGGCCCGTACCGTCGGGTGTCCACTGTGGACACCTTCGGCCAGTCGACCCGGGCCAGGAACGTCGCCAGCAGCGTCGCCCGCGCCGGCACCGTCATCAGCGCCGACCCGGCCACCGGTTGACCGCATCGACGACCCGGTCCACCTCGCCGTCGGTCAGGCCCTTCCACATCGGCAGGCACAGGTGCGCCGCAGCGAACCGCTCCGCCCGCGGGTACCCGGGCCCGGCCGAAAGGCCCAGCGCGGGCTGGCGGTGAAGCGGCACCTCGTAGACGCCCTTCGCGGTCCGTACGCCGTGGGCGTGCAGGTGGTCGCGTAGCTCATCCCGCTGACCGGCGGCGACGGTGACGACGAACTTGTGGCCGCTGTAGCGCACCTCCGGGTCGTAGGGCACCGCGACCAGCGGATGCGAGATCTCCATCGCGTACCGCTCGACGATCGTGTTGACCCGTTCCAGCACCACCGGCAGCCCCGGCAGCTGCACCACCCCGAGCGCGGCGTGCAGCTCCGACATCCGCCACGCGCTGCCGAACACCACGTTGTGCAGCCCGTCGTCGGCCTTGCCCTGGTCCCGGTAACGGCGGCTCAACCCGGCCACGCCGGGGTCGTCGGTGACCAGCAGGCCGCCCTCGCCGGTGGTGAGCACCTTCGTGGCGAACATCGAGAACGCCGCGGCGGCCCCAAAGCTCCCCGCGGCCCGGCCACGCCACGCCGCCCCGTGCGCGTGCGAGGCGTCCTCAACCAGCCGAATGCCGTGCGCGGCGCAGAACTCGGCGATCTGCGGCAGCGTCGGTGCGAGATACCCACCGATGTGGACCACGACCAGGCCGGCCACGTCGGGCGTGCGGGCCGCCTCGATGCTCGCCAGGTCCGGGTACAGATCGGCGTCGTACAGCACCGGCCGGCATCCGGCCCGCACCACCGCCTCAGCCGTGGCGAAGTTGGTGTTCGCCGGCACCAACACCCCGACGCCGCCCAGGTCAAGACACCGCAACGCGATCTCCAGAGCCGCCGTCCCCGACGACACCGCCGTGGCATACCGAACCCCGACCAGCGCGGCGAACGCCGCCTCCAGCTCGCCGTTGTTGGCGCCCGGGACCAACGCACCCGACGCCAGCACCGCCCGCGTCCGGGCCACGAACTCGTCGATCTCCTCCGCCGAGAACCACACCCGGTACGCCGGAACCTCGCTCGTCATGCCCATCTCTTCGCGAACGCCGCGCCGAAGGCGCACCCAAGACCGTCACGCCAACCGCCAAGGAACCCTCAGCGTACGGGTACGGCAGAGCATCGATTGAGCTCAATTTGGGGTGCGACTACGACTGCGATTCTCCGCGGGTCGAGGAGCTGTCCTGGCCGGACCGGCAGAAGCCGCTGTTCATCCTGCGCGATGCTGGCGTGCTGCGGCTCCAGCTCACCAGCGGCGAACCGCCGATCGACAACCTGTTTCCCGAGGTCTATGGCCTTGCCCACGAGCTGGGCATGATGATCTTGATCTTCTCCGACGGCTCCCGGCTGGCCAACCGAAGATCCTGGACCTGCTCACCACCCGCCGGCCGCGCCGGCTCAGCCGGTGGCTGGCCCGGCGGGTGTCCCGTCGACCGGGTCGGTGAACACCCGGCTGCTGAGGAAGTCCTCCGGCCGCAGTTCCATCAGGTCGTCGCGGCTGACCGGCAGGCCGCTCTCCAGCAGCCGGTTCGCGTGCCGCAGCCGGGCCCGCTCCAGCGCGTTGCGGACGCTGCGGGCGTTGGCGAACCGGGGTTGCCGGCTCCGCCGGCTCAGGTACTCGCGGAGCACCGGGAGGGTCGACTCGGCGAAGCGGTACCCCTCCCTGGCCACCATGAGCTGGCCGATGGCCATCAGCTCGTCGATGCTGTAGTCGGGGAAGTCGATGTGGTGGGCCACCCGCGAGCTCAGCCCGGGGTTGGCGGCGAAGAACTGGTCCATCCGGTCGGCGTACCCGGCAAAGATGACCACGAGGTCGTCGCGGTGCTCCTCCATCACCTGGAGCAGGATCTCGATCGCCTCCTGGCCGTAGTCCCGCTCGTTCTCGGCGCGGAAGAGGTAGTACGCCTCGTCGATGAACAGCACACCACCCATGGCGCGCTTCAGCGCGTCCTTGGTCTTCGGCGCGGTGTGCCCGACGTACTGCCCGACCAGGTCGTCCCTGGTGACGCTGACCAGGTGCCCACGTCGGCTGTAGCCCAGCCGGTGCAGCATCTCGGCCATCCGCAGGGCCACCGTGGTCTTGCCGGTGCCCGGGCTGCCGGTGAAGCTCATGTGCAGGCCAGGCGTCGACCCGGACAGCCCGAACCGGGCCCGTTGGCCGTCCACCAGCAGCAGGGCCGCGATCTCCGCGATGCGGGCCTTCACCGGGACCATGCCGACCAGGTCGGTGTCGAGCTCGGTGAGCACCTTCTCCACGCCGGACTCGGCGCGCGCGGCCTGCAGGTCGACCTTGGCGTCCGGCGCGAGGGGCGGAGGCCCAGCCGGTGGCTGGGCCTCCGCCCGCGCCGCCGCCGAGGATGCCGGCTGCGCGCGGAATGGCTGGTGCTGCGGTCGGGTCACGGCGCGGCGTACCGCGAACCGGCCGGCCGGTCGGTCGCATAGGAGTGCAGGGTGTAGCGGATGCACCGGTCGGTGGTCTCCTGGCGTTCCAGCCGGAAGCCCGGCTCGACCGTCGGGCGGCCCACCAGGAACGACAGCGCGGTGGTCTGCCGGCCCAGGGTGGAGTCGAAGGCGTTGAGCCGCACGTAGTGCTCGGGGTGCGCGCGCCGGCAGGCCACCACCTCGGCCACGATGCCGGCCGCGTCGGCCAGGTCGAACAGGGGCAGGCCCCACATCTCCCAGTAGTTGTTGCGGGGGTGCGGGTCGTCGGTGTACTCCACCGACACCGCCCACCCCTTGTCCAGCGCGTACTGCACCTGGGCGGTGATCTCCTCGTCGGTGAGGTCGGGGAGGAAGGAGAAGGCTCCTTGGGTCAAGCGCATGGGTTGGCTCCGTCGCAGGCTGGTCGGGTCACTGGTTGGTCGGGGTCGGCACGACGTCCGGGGTGTCGGTGGACTCGTAGTTGAAGCTGATGTCACCCCACGTGGCGAGCGCGACCTCCAGCTCGCGGCTGCGCTTGGCCGCCGTCCGCAGGATGTCCGGCCCCTCGACACGGATCTCCCGGCCCTCGTTGCGGGCCTTGACCATCGCCTCCAGGGCTACCCGGTTGGCCGTGGCACCGGCCGAGATCCCCATCGGGTGCCCGATCGTGCCGCCACCGAACTGGAGCACGACGTCGTCGCCGAGGTAGTCCAGCAGCTGGTGCATCTGGCCGGCGTGGATGCCACCGGAGGCAACCGGCATGACGCCCGGCATGGAGGCCCAGTCCTGGTCGAAGTACAGGCCCCGGATCGGGTCGGCCGCGACCTTGTCCAGCCGCAGCGTGTCGTAGAAGCCGGAGACCATGTTCGGGTCGCCCTCCAGCTTGCCGACGACCGTGCCGGCGTGGATGTGGTCGACCCCGGCCAGCCGCATCCACTTGGAGATCACGCGGAAGCTCACGCCGTGGTTCTTCTGCCGGGTGTAGGTGCCGTGGCCGGCCCGGTGCAGGTGCAGCACCACGCCGTTGCGCCGGGCCCACTTGGCCATCGACTGGATCGCGGTGTAGCCGATGGTCAGGTCGATCATGACGATGACGCTTCCGATGTCGCGGGCGAACTCGGCCCGCTCGTACATGTCCTCCATCGTCGCGGCGGTGACGTTGAGGTAGTGCCCCTTGACCTCACCGGTGTCCGCCTGGGCCAGCTGCACGGCCTCCATGGAGGCGATGAACCGGTCCCGCCAGCGCATGAACGGCTGGGAGTTGATGTTCTCGTCGTCCTTGGTGAAGTCCAGCCCACCGCGCAGCGCCTCGAAGATCACCCGGCCGTAGTTGCGGGCGGAGAGGCCGAGCTTCGGCTTGACGGTGGCACCGAGCAGCGGCCGGCCGAACTTGCCCAGGTACTCCCGCTCCATCACGATGCCGTGCGCGGGACCCTGGAAGGTCTTGGTGTAGTGCGGCGGGATCCGCATGTCCTCCAGCCGCAGCGCCCGCAGCGCCTTGAAGCCGAAGACGTTGCCGATGATCGACGAGGTGAGGTTCGCGACCGAACCCTCCTCGAACAGGTCGATGTCGTAGGCGATGTAGGCGATGTACTGGTCCTCGCTGCCCGGAACCCGGTCCACCCGGTAGCACTTGGCCTGGTAGTGCTCGTAGGCGGTGAGCCGGTCGGTCCACACCACGGTCCAGGTCGCGGTGGAGGACTCGCCCGCGACCGCGGCGCCGGCCTCCTCCGGCGGCACACCGGGCTGGGGCGTGATCCGGAAGGCGGCGAGGATGTCGGACGGCTTCGGCTCGTAGTCCGGCTGCCAGTAGCCCATCTCGGCGTAGGGGATCACGCCGGCCGACCAGCGCTGGTTACCGGACTCCGCCGGTGGGCTTCCGGTGGCGTCGAGGGTCATCGGATCACTCGCTTCCTGTGTGGGAGTGCTCCGATCATCGCTGGTCGACAGTTCGACTGTCGATCAAGTGTTATTGGAAGTAGATTCAGTAAATGCTCAAGTTTCGTGGTGCGGGCCGGTGACCGAGGCGAGGCTGCGCGCTCTGGTCACCGTGGCCGACACCGGGTCGGTGCGGGCCGCCGCGGTACGGCTGGTGGTCACCGAGTCGGCCGTTTCGGCGGCCGTCAGCGCACTCGGCCGCGACCTCGGCGTCCCGCTGCTCGCCCGGGCCGGGCGGGGGCTCCGGCTCACCACCGCCGGCGAGACCTACCTGAGCTACGCCCGCCGGGTGCTCGGCCTGCTGGAGGAGGGTCGGGCGGCCGCTCGCGGTGAGCTCGACCCGGGCCTGGGCCGGCTGCGTCTCGCCGCGGTGACCACCGCGGGCGAGCAGCTCCTGCCCGCCACCCTCGCCTCGTTCCACCGGCGCTGGCCGGACGTCGAGCTCGTCCTGGAGGTCTGCCCGAGCGCCCGGGTCTGGCACCTGCTGTCAATGTACGAGGTGGACCTCGTGCTCGCCGGCCGGCCGCCCGCCGACGCCGCGGTGACCGTGCTGGCAACGCGCGCCAACGAGCTGGTCGCGGTGGCCGAGCCAGGGCTGGCGTCCCGGTTCCGGCTGGCCGGCACGCCGTGGCTGCTGCGGGAGCCGGGTTCGGGCACGAGGGCCACGGTGGAGGCATACCTGGCTGAGCAGGAGGCCGACCCGCCCAGGCTCGTGCTCGGCTCGACCGGCGCCGTGGTCGCCGGCGCGATCGCCGGCCTCGGGGTTGCCCTGGTCTCCCGGGACGGCGTGCGGGCGGACCTTGCCGCCGGCCGGTTGGTCCCGGTGCCCGCGCCCGGACTTCCGCTGCGCCGTCCCTGGCACGCGGTCGCCGGCCCCACCCCGACCGGGACGACCCGGCTGTTCGTGGACCACCTGCTCGCCGAGGACGGCCGACCCCGATGGCGCCGGGTCCGGTTGGGTGCGGCGGCCCGATAGCGGTGCGGCAGCCCGTCAGGCCGGCAGCGGTGCGGCGGCCCGTCAGCTCGGCATGGGAACGATCGCCTCCACGGTGGTGCCCCCGCCGGGCCGAGCGGTCACGGTCAGCCGGCCACCGACGAACTCGGCCCGCTCCCGCATGCCCGGCAGGCCGAGGCCGCCGGCACTCCAGGCGTGCTCGGGGGGCGTGGCCGCCGCCGGGTCGAAGCCTCGGCCGTGGTCCCGGACCCGCAGCGCCACCGCCTCTCCGACCTGGAACATCTCGATCGTGGCCGCGGCGGTGTCGGCGTGCTTGAGCACGTTCTGCAGCGCCTCCTGGGCGATCCGGTACAGCGCCGTCTGGACGTGCTCGGGCAACGAGTACTCGCCGTCGATCTCCACCGTGACCTCGATCCCCGGGCAGCCCCGGGCGAGGCTCATCAGCCCCTCGGCCAGCCCCAGGTCGTCGAGCACCGGCGGACGCAGGCCACCGATCGCCGCGCGAGCCTCGGCGCCGGCCAGGTCGGCGAGCTGGCGGGCGAGATCGAGCTGCTCGGACGCGAACGCGGGATCCTCGCCGAGCGCGTCACGGGCGGCCGAGAGGTGGAATGCGAGACCGGCCAGCCGCTGCGAGATGCCGTCGTGGATGTCGGCGGCCAGCCGCTTCCGCTCCGCCTCCTGGGCCTGGATGACCGAGCGCGCCAGGTGTTCCCGGTTCGCGACGGCGGCCGACGTCGCCACGTGTTCGGCGTCGAGGCAGACCCCGAGTACGGCCGCGAGCCGGCGCAGGACCCGTATCTCGTCCTCGGCGACGGCGAACGGCGGGTCGGCGTAGACCTCGAGCACCCCACCGACGTACCGGCGCCGGGCCGGCACCGGGATCGCCACGCCGGCCACCGGCACCCCGGTCCCGGCGAGGTGATCTCCCCGGCTGTCGGTGCCACGGTCGGCCACCACGGCAGCCTCGCGACGGCTGGCCACCCACCCGGCCACCCCCTCGCCGAGGGGCGTGCGACGGCCGGTCAGCACGGTCTGGTCCCAGCCGGCCGCGGCGATCACGACCAGCCTGCGTTCCGGGTCGGCATAACCGTGCGCGAGGGACACCACGCCGTCGGTCGCCAGCGCGGCGACCAGCGCCTCGGAGACCGAAGCGGCCGGGTCACCGAGCCGGTCGACCGCCGCGGCCAGCAGCGTCGCGGCGTGCCCCGGGTCGCCGAGGCCGAGCCGGGAGGTCACTGGAACAGCCCTTCCCGCAGGGCGGTGGCCACCGCGCCGGCCCGGTCGTTGACGGCCAGCTTCCGGTAGATGGCGCGGACGTGGCTCTTGATGGTCTCCTCACCGAGCACCAGCCGCGCCGCGATGTCCCGGTTGGACAGCCCGGACACCATGAGCGAGAGCACCTCGCTCTCACGCTGGGTGAGGCCCAGATGTGCGCCCGGCCAGAACTCGCCGGCCTGCAGCCGGGCCGCGCTGGCCGCCGCCCGGCCGGCCAGCGCGGAGTCGACCACGATCTCGCCGGCGGCGACCAGCCGCAGCTGGCGGACCAGCTCGGCGGCGTCGATCCGCTTCAGCAGGTAGCCGACGGCGCCGGCCCGCAGCGCCTGGAACAGGTACTGCTCGTCGTCGTACACGGTCAGGAACACGACCCGCCGGCCGGGACGGACCGCGACCAGCCGGCGGCACAGGTCCAGCCCGCTGCCGGACCCCAGCCGCATGTCACAGATCACGATGTCCGGGTCGAGCGTGTCCACGATCTGCTCGGCCTTGGCCGCGTCCCGCGCCTCTCCGACGATGCGGACCTCGCCGACGTGCTTGGACAGCATCGCCTTCAGCCCAGCCAGCACCATCTCGTGGTCGTCGACCAGCACGACGCGCAGGGTGGGATGCGGCATGAGGAGAACATAGCTCCGCGGCGGGGGTATGCCAGACCCCGTGGGTGGGATACCCCGCCGGGTCCCCCAGCGAGGGGGTTTGTCCGATCGCCGGCCTGGCTACCGTCGGGGCACGCGAGAGGAGCAGTACATGCCGGACAAGCTGATGCGGATGACGCGCGCCGACCTGCCGCGCCGGCACCGCCCCGTGATGCTCGCCATCGCCGGGGACAGTGCCGCGGGCAAGACCACGATCACCGCCGGGCTCGTCGAAGCCTTGGGTCCGGAGCGCTCCACGTCGGTGTGCGTCGACGACTACCACCGTTTCGACCGGGTCGAGCGGAAGGGCCTGCCGTTCACCGCGCTGCATCCGAGCTGCAACTACATCGAGATCATGGAGCAGCACCTCCAGCTGCTCGCCAGCGGCAAGCCGATCCTCAAGCCGGTGTACGACCATGACACCGGCAAGCTCGCCCGGCCGGAGCTGGTGGAGCCGACCGAGTTCGTCATCGTCGAGGGGCTGCTGCCGCTGCACACGAAGCTCGCCCGGGCCTGCTTCGACGTCACCGTATACCTCAACCCGCCGGAGGAGATCCGGCACCAGTGGAAGGTCAACCGGGACGTCGGTCACCGCGGGTACACCGAGGAGCAGGTTCGGGCGGAGCTGGAACGGCGGGAGCCGGAGAGCCGGCAGTTCATCCGCCCACAGCGCGCCGACGCCGACATCGTCGTCCGCTTCGCGCCGGTGTCCGAGCGGGACGACCCGCCAGACACGCCGCTCTCCGCCGAGCTGCTGCTGCGGCCGACCATCCGGCACCCGGACCTGACCGAGGTCTTCGCCGAGACCAACAGCCGGACCATGCACCTGAAGCTGATCCGGGACGAGCACGGCAGGCCGGTGGACGCGTTGCACGTGCACGGCTACGTGCCTCCGGACGAGTCCCGGGTCCTGCAGAAGGTGATCTGGGACAAGCTCGACACCGGCACGGCGTTGCCGAGCAGCCTCGGCCAGCTCGGCGATGGCCGGCGCAGCGAACCCCTGGCCATCACCCAGCTGCTCCTGCTCTACCACCTGATCGAGGCCGCCCGCTGACGCCGCACCGTCACCGCCAGCCGGCGGCGCTCCGGGCGAGCTTGGTCGTCCTGGCGAAGGCGTTGGTGGCGGGGAGCCACATGGCGACCATGGCCACCAACGCGCCGGCGAGCGCCATCCCGCCGAACGCCTTCAGCGCGGTCGGCCCGACGTCGGTGACGATCCGGGCCTCCAGCAGCAGCGTCGCGACCAGGGTCACCGTGGCGAACACCCGCCCGCCCGTGCCCGCCCGGCGGCTGAGCAGCGTGGCAGCAGCACGGTGCTCGCCAGGAAGATCGCCAGGCCGGCGCGGACCGAGAAGATTCCGTACGCCTCGGTCACGGCCGCGTCGTACGCCTCCCGGGCCGCGCCCTTGAGGCCGTCCGTCGAGCCGGCCGGCAGGCCGACCTCCTTGCGGATCTCGGCGTCCATCAGGGATCTGGCCAGGTCCGGTCCACCGAGGTAGACCGTGGCCGCGCCACCGGCCGCGGCCAGCGCGGCGAGGACGGCCGCGACGAGACCGGTCGTGAGTGATCCGGGCCTGGTGGCGCTGCCGTCGTCCCACTCGTCCGGGCGACCCGGTCGCTGGGCGGGCGGGTAACCACCTGGCTCCGGACCTGGCTGGAAGTTGCGGGACCAGCCGCCCGGCGTCGGGGCGGGTGGGTAACCCCCCGCTGGCGGAGGGGACTGGTGGCCCCCCGGTGCGGGGGGCGGGTAACCCGATGGTGCCTGAGGGGGCTGGTAGCCACTCGACCAACCGCCAGGCATGCGGGTGGGCGGGTAACCGCCCGGTTCCTCACCGGGCTGGTCACCCTCGGGCCAGCGGCCTGGCGGGTATCCGGGCGGGTATGAGGTCACGGAGAGCCCTCCTCACGAGTGGGGCGGGTCGCGCCGCCGCCGTCGACGATGCGCGCCGCCGGCTAGCGTGTCACGACTCGCCGCATTTCGCGCACGCGGCCTGCTCCGCCGCGCCGAAAGTACAGCCGATCGGGTCAACCCGGGCGTGGCGGCATCGGGAGTACGTCGCTCTCAGCTGCCGACCCGCTCCCAACCACGCCGGGGTGCCCGGGCGGCGCCCAGAGGGTCCCGGCTGCGGTAGACGATGTACGGCCGGACCAGGTACCCGACGGGTGCGCTGAAGACGTGCACGAGGCGGGTGAACGGCCACAGCGCGAACAGGCCGAGGGCGAGCAGCGCGTGCAGCTGGAAGGCGATCGGCGCGCCCGCCATCAGCGCGGCGTCCGGCTGGAAGACGAAGATGCTCCGGAACCACACCGCGACGTCCGCCCGGTAGTCGTGCCCCGCGCCGAGCAGGTTGATCACGAGCGTGTTGTACGTGCCGACGGCCACCACCGCGCCGAGGAGGAGGTACATCGCCTTGTCCATCACGGTGGTGGCGCGGAAGATCGATGGCGTCATCCGGCGCCGGTACACCAGCAGCACCAGCCCGGTCACCGTCATCAGGCCGGCCAGCGTGCCGCCGCTGACCGACACGGCGTGGTAGGCGTCCTCGGAGATGCCGGCCGCGCTGGTCCAGGACTCCGGCACCAGCAGCCCCAGGGCGTGCCCGACCAGCACGCCGAGGATGCCGAAGTGGAACAGCGGCCCGGCCCAGGCGAGCAGCCGGTTCTCGTAGATCTGCGACGAGCGGGTGGTCCAGCCGAACTTGTCGTACCGGTACCGCCAGAAGTGCCCCACCACGAACGAGGTGAGGCAGATGTACGGAAGCACAACCCACAGGACGGTGTTCATTGCCGCATCCCCACTGACTCGACCGGAACGAACGGTGCCAACCCGACCATTTCGGCCGGCGGACCCTGGGTGGCGAGCGCCCGCGCCGCGGCGAGGGCCGCTGCCGTCGGTTCCGGCAGCGCGAGCTCGACGACGCGGATCACCTCCCCGTACGGCGACCGCTGGTCGTCCAGCGACCGGCGGAGCAGCTCGATGCCCTGCCGGTGCTCGGCGAGCAGCGTCAGGGCGAGATCCTCCCCGCCGTCGGCGGCGAGCTCCAGGATGGCGGGGAGGAAGTCGGGCAGCTCCCCGTCGGCCATGGTGGCTCCGCGCCGAGCGAGAGCGTGCTGGAACCGCCACAGCGCCATGCCCCGGCGACGGGTGTCGCCGTTGAGGTAGTAGGTCAGGTACAGGCAGTTGCGGCGCTGGAGATCGAAGGTGGCGACGTACCCCGACTGCACGTCGAGCAGGGGCGCGCCGGCGAGATGGTCGAGGACCCGGGCCAGCGGAGCCGCCGCGCGGTCCGGTAACGACCCGGCAGCCTCCCGCAGCAGCGGGAGCTGGGCCACCGACAGCTCATCGGGGTACTGCAACAGCCGTGAGGCGATGGCGAAGGTGACCGCGCGCTGCGGGGCGGACAGGGCGGCGCTCACGACCGGCCCTGCCCGTTACCGGCCTGCCCGTTGCCAGGCTGCCCGTTGTCCCGGCGGGGCGGGAACAACCCCTCGGGCGGTGCCTCGCCGCTCCAGGTGAGCAGGTCGACCGCGCCCCGCCCCTCGGGCAGGTCGGCGTACCGGTCGGACTCCGCCCGCTGCTTGGTGAGGTGGAAGGACTCGACCGACGCCGGCGTGCCGCTGACCTCGCCGAACGGGCCGATGCCGCCCATCCCCGGTCCGCCGCTGTAGTCGAGGCTGCATCCGGCCAGCTCCTCCAGCGACTGCCCGGCCTCGACGTGTGCGGCGGGGATCACGTACCGCTCGTCGTAACGCGCGATCGCGAGCAGCCGGTGCAGCTCCCGCAGCTGCTCGCCGGTCATCCCGACCGACTCGGCGATCGACTCGTCGAGCTCCTCACCGAGGTTGACCTGGCGCATGTAGGAGCGCATCGCGGCGAGTATCCGGAGGCTGCGCCCGACCGGCTCCGGATCACCCGCGGTGAACAGCTCCGCGAGGTACTCCACCGGGATCCGCAGCGCGTCGATCGCGTGGAAGAGGGTCGAGGAGTCCTCGCCGTCGAATCCGGTGTCCCGGACCACGTCGACGACCGGGGACAGCGGCGGGATGTACCAGACCATCGGCATGGTCCGGTACTCCGGGTGCAGCGGCAGGGCGATGCGGTAGCGGTTGGTCAGCGCGTAGACGGGTGACCGGCGGGCGGCGTCCAGCCAGTCCTCCGGTATCCCGGCCGCTCGCGCCGCGGCGATCACCTGCGGGTCCTCGGGGTCGAGGATCACGCTGCGCTGCGCTTCGAGCAGGTCGTGCTCGTTCTCCACCGACGCTGCCGCCAGCACCCGGTCGGCGTCGTAGAGGAACAAGCCGATGTAGCGCAGCCGCCCCACGCAGGTCTCCGCGCAGACGGTGGGTTGGCCGGCCTCCACCCGCGGGTAGCAGAAGGTGCACTTCTCGGCCTTGCCGGTGCGGTGGTTGAAGTAGACCTTCTTGTACGGGCAGCCGGTGACGCACTGCCGCCAGCCGCGGCAGCCGTCCTGGTCGACCAGGACGATGCCGTCCTCGGCCCGCTTGTACATCGCGCCGGAGGGGCAGCTCGCCACGCACGCCGGGTTGAGGCAGTGCTCGCAGATCCGCGGCAGGTGGAACATGAAGGTCTTCTCGAACTCCAGCTTCACCCGGTCGCCGAGCTTCTTCAGCACCGGGTCACCGGGCGCGTGTTCGGGTGCCCCGCCGAGGTCGTCGTCCCAGTTGGCCGACCAGCGGATCTGCATCGGCTCGCCGGTGATCAGCGACTTCGGGCGGGCGACCGGCACGTCGGCCTGCGCTGGCGCGTTCAGCAACGTGTCGTAGTCGTAGGTCCACGGCTCGTAGTAGTCGCTCATGCCGGGCAGCCGGGGGTTGCTGAAGATCTGGAGCAGCCGCCTGACCCGGCCGCCGGCCCGCAGCCGTAACCTGCCCCGCGAGGTGCGCACCCAGCCGCCCTGCCAGCGGTCCTGGTCCTCGTGGGTGCGTGGGTAGCCGAGGCCGGGGCGGGTCTCGACGTTGTTGAACCACACGTACTCCACCCCGGTGCGGTTGGTCCACGCCTGCTTGCACGTCACCGAGCAGGTGTGGCACCCGATGCACTTGTCGAGGTTCATCACCATGCCGAGCTGGGCCATGACCCGCATCAGTACTCAACCTCCTGGGACCGGCGCCGGATGACCGTGACCTCGTCACGCTGGTTGCCGGTGGGGCCGTAGTAGTTGAAGCCGTAGGAGAGCTGCGCGTACCCGCCGATGAGGTGCGACGGCTTGATCAGCAGCCGGGTCAGCGAGTTGTGGATGCCGCCGCGGCGGCCGCTGACCTCGGACTTCGGGACGTCGATGGTGCGGTCCTTGGCGTGGTACATGTAGACCGTCCCGGCTGGCATCCGGTGGGTCACCACGGCGCGTGCCACGACGACGCCGTTCCGGTTGAACGCCTCGATCCAGTCGTTGTCCCGCACCCCGATCGTGGCGGCGTCCTGCTCGCTCATCCACAGGTCCGGTCCGCCCCGGGAGAGGCTGAGCATGAACAGGTTGTCCTGGTACTCCGAGTGGATGGACCACTTCGAGTGCGGGGTGAGGTAGCGGACGGTCACCTCCAGCCGGCCGTCCTCACCGGACATCGGCGAGCCGAAGATGCGGTGCATGTTCAGCGGCGGCCGGTAGGTCGGGAGCTGCTCGCCCAGCTCGGCCATCCAGTCGTGGTCGAGGAAGAAGTGCTGCCGGCCGGTGAGGGTGTGCCACGGCTTGAGCCGCTCGACGTTGATGGTGAACGGCGAGTACCGCCGGCCACCGTGCTCGCTGCCGGACCACTCCGGCGAGGTGATCACCGGCTGCGGCCGGGACTGGGTGTCGGCGAAGGTGATCCGCCGCCCCTCGTGGTCGCTGGCCAGGTCCGCGAGCTGGCGGCCGGTGCGCTGCTCCAGGACGGTGAAACCCGCCGTGGCGAGGTGCCCGTTGGTCGTCCCGGACAGCGCGAGGATGGTCTCGCACGCGTGCTCGGCCTTCGCCAGCGACGGGCGGCCGTCGGCGAGCCCGCCACGGACGGTGCCGCACACCTGGCGCAGCCGCTCGACCTCCTCCACCGGCTTGAGCGCGACGCCCTTGACGAGGGTGCCGAGCGTCTCCACCTTCGGGCCGAGCGCGGTCATCTGCTCCGCGACCGCACCGTAGTCCCGCTCGACGACGGTGATCGCCGGCATGGTGCGCCCCGGCACCGCCTCGCACTCGCCGCGCTTCCAGTCCAGCACCCGCCCGCCCGGCTGTGCGGTCTCGCCGGGCGTGTCGTGCAGGAGCGGGGTCAGCACCAGGTCCCTGCGCACGCCGAGGTGCGTGGCGGCCAGCGGGCTGAACGTCCGGGCCATCGCGACGAACGCGTCGTAGTCGCTGCGGGTCTCCCACGGCGGGTTGATCGCCGCGCTGAACGCGTGCACGAACGGGTGCATGTCGGTGGAGGACAGGTCGTACTTCTCGTACCAGGTCGCCGCCGGCAGCAGCACGTCGGAGAACAACCCGGTGCTGGTCATCCGGAAGTCCAGGGAGACCAGCAGGTCGAGCTTGCCCTCCGGGGCTTCGTCGTGCCAGACCACGTCGGCCGGCCGCCGCCCCTCCGGGGTCTGCTCGGCCCGCACCGCGCCGTCGGTGCCGAGCAGGTGCCGGAGGAAGTACTCGTTGCCCTTGCTGGAGGAGCCGAGCAGGTTGGCCCGCCACACGGTGAGCACCCGCGGGAAGTTCTCCGGTGCGTCCGGGTCCTCGCAGGCGAACCGCAGCTCGCCGCTCTTCAGCCGGGACACGACGTGGCTGGCCGGGTCCTCGCCGGCCGCCTCGGCCTCGTCGACCAGCTCCAGCGGGTTGCGGTTGAGCGTCGGGTACGACGGCAGCCACCCCATCCGGGCCGACTGGGCGAGGGTGTCGGCCAGCGCCTTCCCCTCGAACAGCCCGCGGCCGAGCGGGGTGGCCAGCTCGTCGGCCCCGAAGCCGTCGTAGCGCCACTGGTCGGTGGCGAGATACCAGAACGCCGTGCCGGCCATCTGGCGGGGTGGGCGGACCCAGTCCAACCCGAAGGCGAGCTGCGCCCAGCCGGTGAACGGGCGGACCTTCTCCTGCCCGACGTAGTGCGCCCAGCCGCCGCCGTTGACTCCCTGGCAGCCGGTGAGCGTGGTCAGCGCGAGGATCGCCCGGTAGATCTGGTCGGAGTGGAACCAGTGGTTCGTCCCGGCCCCCAGCGCGATCATGGAGCGGCCGCCGGAGCGCTCGGCATTGTCGGCGAACTCCCGGGCGATCCGGGTCACGGCGGCCGCCGGCACCGAGGTGATCTCCTCCTGCCAGGCCGGCGTGTACGGCTGCGGGTCGTCGTACCCCAGCGGCCAGTCGCCCGGCAGCCCCGGCCGGCGTACCCCGTACTGCGCCAGCAGCAGGTCGAACACGGTGGTGACCAGCCGGCCGGCGACCCGGCGTACCGGGACCCCGCGGCGCAGTGACGAGCCGCCCTCCCCGTCGGCCTGGCCGGTATCGAAGCGTGGCAGGTCGACCGGCACCGTCTCGCCGGCACCGTCGGCCCCAGCAGCACGGCCGGTCCCACCGGCCCTGCTGAACAACGTGAGCAGCGGGTCGACACCGGCCAGGTCAAGGTTCCAGCGCCCCATGCCGGCTTGCGTGTGCCGGTCACCGAGAGTGCCGTTGGGGACCACCGGCTGACCGGTCGTGGCGTCGAGGAGTACGGTCCGCCACGCCGCGCCCTCCTCCTCCTGACCGAGGTCGGCGGCGGTGAGGAAACGGTCCGGCAGGTAGCTGCCGGGCTCGTCGTCGCGTTCCCGGAGGGTGATCAGGAACGGCAGGTCGGTGTAGGTCTTGACATAGTCCTGGAAGCGGTCCACCTGCCGGTCGACGAAGAACTCCGTGAGCAGGACGTGCCCCATCGCCATCGCCAGCGCACCGTCGGTCCCGGGATGGGCGGCCAGCCACTCGTCGGCGAACTTCGTGTGGTCGGCGTAGTCGGGGCTGACCACGACGACCTTCTGACCGCGGTAGCGGGCCTCGGTCATGAAGTGGGCGTCCGGGGTGCGGGTGACCGGGATGTTCGAGCCCCACATGATCAGGTAGCTGGCGTTCCACCAGTCGGCCGACTCGGGCACGTCGGTCTGGTCACCGAACATCTGCGGCGAGGCGATCGGGAGGTCGGCGTACCAGTCGTAGAAGGAGAGCATCGCGCCGCCGAGCAGGCTGGTGTACCGGGCACCGGCCGCGTGCGAGGCCATCGACATCGCCGGGATCGGCGAGAACCCGGCGACCCGGTCCGGGCCCCAGCGCTTGATGGTGTGTACCTGGGACGCCGCGATGATCTCCAGCGCCTCCTCCCACCGCACCCGGACGAGACCGCCCTTGCCCCGGGCCTGCTGGTAGCGCCGCCGCCGCTGCGGGTCACCGACCACGTCCGCCCAGGCGTCCACCGGGTCGCCGAGACGGGCCTTCGCCTCGCGGTAGAGCTCCAGCAGGACGCCGCGTACGTAGGGGTAGCGGACCCGGGTGGGGGAGTAGGTGTACCAGGAGAACGCCGCGCCGCGCGGGCAGCCGCGGGGCTCGTACTCCGGCGAGTCCGGCCCTACCGACGGGTAGTCGGTCTCCTGCGTCTCCCAGGTGATGATGCCGTCCTTGACGTAGACCTGCCACGAGCAGGAGCCCGTGCAGTTCACGCCGTGGGTGGATCGGACGATCTTGTCGTGTGACCACCGGTCCCGGTAGAAGACATCCGCGTCCCGCCCGCCGACGCGGGTCACGGTGCGCAGGTCCGCCGAGATGGCACCCTTCTGGAGCAGGCGGCGCCCCCGGAGCAGCGCCTCGACAACGTTGCCGTCAGTCCCAGGACGGGACGGGTTGGCTTTCACGGCCTCTCCCTGTGTGGCTGTTCATCGGGATCATGGTATTTGTCCGGCTCGGCCGGTCCGGGCACCGCCAACCGGACCACGCAGCTCAGTGGATCATCATTGGTGAACGGTTCGAACTCCGACACGGCGACCGGTGCCTTGATTTGTTGCAGCGTTCCTTCGATCATGCCGAGGTGTACACCGCAGACCACTGCGCGGTGCTCGCGGGCGAGGTCGGCGAACGGACAGCGGCGCAGCACGATGCGATCGGGGGTGGTGTCGGGGGCGGGATCGAAGCCGAGCCTCGCCATCAGGGCAGTGACCGCGCTGACCGCCTCCTCGGCGGTGGCGGCGTGGGGGAGCCCGTCACCTTGGGCGGTCGTCCAGTTGCGGCCCGCGCTCTGCGCCGCGAGAGCGGCGTCCGGCGTCGCCGAGAGGTGCTCGGCCAGCAGCTGGGCAAGCGCCCGGTATCCCTCGTCGGTGGGAGCACCCACGGGCCGGGCGGCCGGCTCCGGGCGGGCCCGGTAGAGCACCTTCGGCCGTCCTGGCGTGGATCTTTGCTCGATGACCCGCTCGGCCAGCCCGACCGACACCAGCAGATCGAGGTGGAAGCGGACCGTGTTGCGGTGCAGCCCGACCGCGCGGGCGGCCTCCGGAACCGACAGGCTCCGGTCGGTGGCGCGCAACGTCGCGAGCAGCGACTGCCGGCTCGCGGCCGCGAGCACGCGGTGTGTGCGCGACACCTCCTCCGGCATGGTTGTCATATTACCGGTAGCGGTAGTAAGAACAAACGTAGAACCGGCGTGCATCGTTAAAACATCACTCATCTGCCCGCCGGCCCGGCCTACTCGAAGGAGTGCGGACCATGACGGTCCACGAGGGAGTTCACACCAGCGGTGACCCGGAGATCGGGCCGATCGCGGCACGCATCCGTGGCACCCGACAGCAGGCGATGTGGCTGGCCACGCTGGGGTTCTTCGGCGGGTTCGCCGGGGTGTCGATCTTCGGCCCGCTGGTGCCGAAGTTCAAGGACCTGCTCCACCTCAGCCCGTTCGCGGCCGGCATGCTCGCCGCGATCCCGGCCCTGACCGGGTCCCTGCTACGCATCCCGTTCGGCGCGGCGGTGGACCGGGTGGGCGGTAGGCGCCCGTTCGTGATCCTGCTCGGCATCGCCAACGTGGGCGTCATCGGCCTGCTGGTGCTGCTGCACACGTCGTACCCGAAGCACATGGGCGGCACCTACCCGCTGTTGCTGCTGCTCGGAGCGCTGATCGGCTGCGGGATCGCGACGTTCTCGGTGGGCATCGGCCAGGTGTCGTACTGGTTCCGCAAGAAGGACCAGGGTGGCGCGCTGGGGATCTACGGGGGGCTGGGCAACACCAGCCCAGGGTTGTCCACCGTGCTCCTGCCGATCGCGGTCGGCGCGTTGGGCATCTTCAACGCCTACAGCGTGTGGTTCGGCGTGCTCCTGCTCATCACGCTGGTCTACTTCCTGTTCATCCAGGACGCGCCGTGGTTCCAGCTCAGGGCGCGGGGCGAGAGTGTGGAGCCGGCGCGCCTCGCCGAGCTGGGCGGCGGCGAGCTGGTGCCGACCGGCAGCGCGACGGTGGGCCTCAAGCGGGCCGCCCGGATCCCTGCGACCT
Organism: Actinomycetota bacterium; assembly: GCA_016201065.1. Lineage (GTDB taxonomy): Bacteria > Actinomycetota > Actinomycetes > Mycobacteriales > JACQDL01 > JACQDL01. Next base: position 41,907 of record JACQDL010000056.1, on the reverse strand, counting down.
GGGCGCTGGTCTTCTTCTACTTCCTCTCCTTCGGTGGTTTCCTCGCGTTCACCTCCTGGCTGCCCACCTTCTGGAACCAGATGTACGGCTCGACGTTGCGCCAGGCCGGTCTGCTCACGGCGGCGTTCTCACTGCTCACGGCGCTGTCCCGGGTGCCGGGCGGGCTGCTGTCGGACCGGCTCCCGATCCGGCGGGCGCTGCCACTGAACTTCGCGCTCATGCTCGCCGGCACGCTGGTGCTCGCCTTCTCGTCCACCTTCACGATCTCGTTGCTGGCCACCCTCGCGGTGGGGCTCGGGATGGGGTTGCAGAACGCGATCGTCTTCAAGCTGCTGCCCGGTTACGTCCCGGACGCCGTCGGTGGCGCGTCGGGGTGGATCGGTGGGCTGGGGGCGCTCGGTGGGTTCGTCATCCCGCCGGTGATGGGGCTGGTTGCGGGTGCCGTGGGCGGGGCCGCCGGGTACGCGCGGGGGTTCGTGGCCTTTGCGGTGCTGCTGGTCGTCGCGTTCCCGGCGGTCGAGTGGTTGCGCCGGTGGAGCGCCCGGGAGCAGGCCACGACGGCGTGAGGTATGGACCACACGCCGGCCGACCCGGAGTCGGCGTGCTCCCCGAGGTCTTCCGCCAGCTTCCGGGAACGCTGGTCAACGACCACCCCGACGGCCGGTTCGGGGTCCGTGGCCCGCTCGGTCCGTGGCCCGCTCGGTCCGTGGCCCGCTCGCGCACGCACTGCTCGACGATGGGCCGTGGGATGACTACTACGGCCCCGGCTCGCCGTTGGATCGGTTCGCCGGGGCCGGCGGGAGGTGCTGCGGCTTGGCGCCGACCAGGACACGGTGACGCTGCTGCATCTGGCGGCGCCGTCCCGTCCGCAAGAACCGCGGTCCCGTCAGCTCGGGGCGCGGGTCTCCACCAGGACCGGCCGGGGTGAGGGAACCACCCGGACCCGCACGCCGGCGGCGAGCTCGGTCGCGCGGTGCGTGGGTACGTCGACCGCCAGCTCGGCGCCGGCGTCGCTGCGCACCGTCAGCCGGGTGCTGCCACCCCGGAACGTCGTCACCACGACCACCGAGGCACCGTCCGCGGCGGCCTCGATCTCCAGTGCCTCGGGGCGGATCAGCACGTCGACCACGGTCCCGGCGGCTGGCACGACGCCGTCCACCGGGAGCACCCGCCCGTCGACGGTCACCCGGCCGCCGGCCTCGACGACGCCGGGCAGCCGGTTCATGGTGCCCACGAAGCTGGCCACGAACGGGGTCGCCGGCCGGCCGTACAGCTCCGCCGGCGGGGCGCACTGTTCAAGGATGCCGGAGCGCATCACACCGACCCGGTCGGCCAGCGACAACGCCTCCTCCTGGTCGTGGGTGACGAACACCGTGGTGATGCCGAGGCTGAGCTGGAGCCGCCGGATCTCGTCCCGCAGCTGCTCGCGGACCTTCGCGTCCAGCGCCGACAGTGGCTCGTCCAGCAGCAGCACCCGCGGCTCGATGGCCAGCGCCCGGGCCAGCGCGACCCGCTGCTGCTGGCCGCCGGACATCTGGTGCGGGTACCGGCGGGCCAGTTCCGGCAGGCCGACCAGGTCCAGCAGCTCCTGCGCCCGAGCGCGGCGCTGGCGGGCCGGCTGGTGCCGCATCCGCAGCCCGAAGGCCACATTGTCGAGGGCGTTCATGGTCGGGAAGAGGCTGTAGGACTGGAAGACCATGCCCATGTCCCGGCGGTCCACCGGGACCCGGCTGATGTCGACGCCGTCGACGGTGACCGTGCCGGCGTCGGGACGCTCGAAGCCGGCGAGCACCCGCAGCGCGGTGGTCTTCCCGCAGCCGGACGGACCGAGCAGCGCAACCAGCTCGCCGGGGGTGATGTCGAGGTCGAAACCGTCCAGCGCCCGCACGTCACCGAAGATCCGGGTCAGCCCGCGCAGCGACACCGCTGCGCCGGACCGGTCGGCCGTTCCGGTGGCCACCCCGCCGGCCCGGCCGGCCGGGCCGGCCGCCGGCCTGGCGTCGGCCGCGGCGTTCTGCACCGAGCTCATCACACGCTCCTCAAGGTTGCCGATCGGCCGCCGCGTGAACCGATCACGCTGATGCTCAGCAGGGCCAGCCAGGTCAGGAAAAGGCTCAGCACGGAGACCGAGACCGACAGCTGTGCATGGTCCAGCCCCAGCGCCACCAGCCACACCGGGAAGGGCGTGAACAGCAGGATCGAGGCGATCGTGTACTCCCCGATCACCAGGGCGAAGGCGAGGAACGAGGCGTTGAGCAGCGCTCCCCGCAGGCCGGGTGCCGCGATCCGGGTCAGCACCGTGCCCCAGCCGGCGCCGAGGTTGCGGGCGGCCTCGACCTGGGTGTGCAGGTCGATCGCGCGCAGCCCGGCATCCAGGGAGCGGTAGGTGAACGGCATCGCCAGCACGACGTAGGTCAGCACCAGGACCCACGGGAGGTTGGTGTCCTGGATCCCGGAGAGGAACGCCGCGGTCGGGGTGCCGGCGAAGTAGTCCGGACCCCAGCCCAGCACCGTGCGGACCCCGACCACCAGCACGATCGGTGGGATGACCAGCGGCAGCAGGGTGACCAGCTCGACGAGCTGCCGCACCTTCGGGTGCCGCAGGTGCACCACGAGCATGGTGGGCAGCATCAATGCCAGGCTGATCCCGATGACCAGCACCGCCATCATCAGCGAGGTCCGCAGCGAGGGCCAGAAGCCCTCCGCGCCGACGATGCCGGTGTAGTACTTCGCGGTCCAGACGTTCGCCTGGTTGTCCTTGATCGAGAACAGGAACGACGACACGATCGGCAGGGCGAAGTACGCCCCGGCGAACAGCAGCACCCCGATCCGGGTCAGCCGGGTACGCAGCCCGTGCTGGCCGTTCACGCGCTCCACCGCGCGGCCCGACGCTGCAGTGGCGCGTAGGCGGCCACCACGACCAGGGTGACCACGACCATGCCGACCCCGAGCGCCGCGCCCACGTTCTCCTGACCGGCGAGGACGTTGCCGGAGAGCACGTCCCGGATCTGCAGCGTGACCAGCGGGAAGGATCCGCCGATCAGGGCCGCCGCGGTGGCGAACGCCGCGAACCCGTTGGCGAACAGCAGCAGCAGCGCGGCCACGAACGACGGGGCCAGCGCGGGGCCGGCGACGTGCCGCCAGTACTGCCACACCGAGGCGCCGAGGCTGGCGGCCGCCTCGTGCCACTGCCGCCTCATGCCGTCCAGCGCCGGCGCGATGACCAGCATCATGAGCGGTACCTGGAAGTACAGGTACACCAGGACCAGCCCGGCGAACGAGTACAGGCTCAGGTGCAGGTCCTCGCGCAGATCGATCCCGAAGGCGCCGGAGAGCAGCTGGGTCAGGATTCCGGAGTTGCCGATGGTGGCGATGAAGGCGAAGGCCAGCGGCACGCCGCCGAAGTTCGCGAAGACGGCCGAGGCGGTGAGGACGAACTGGCGGACCGCGCCGCCGGCCATCGAGAGCACGATGTGGGCGACGATCGTGCCGACCACCGCACCGACCACCGCACTCACCGCCGCCAGCTCGATCGAGGTGATGAAGCCCTGCCGGTAGACCCCGGTCGCGGCCGAGGTCAGGTTGGCCAGGCTGGCGTGGCTTGCCTGGGTGACGGGGTCGGTGACCAGGAACGCCTGCCAGAAGACGGCCGCGGTGGGGAGCACGAAGAACAGCAGCACGTAGCCGACGAACGGCAGCAGTGCGAGCCAGGAGGGGTCGAGGCGGCGGCGGTGCCGGGCCTCGACCGGTGGCAGTCCGGGGCCGGACGAGCCGGCCCCGGATGCCACGTCGACGGTCTCGACGGTCATCGATTCGTCGTCAGCTGGTCGCCTTGGCCCAGCCGTTGGCGACCGCCTGCTTCGCCGCGTCGAGCTGGGCGTTGGAGGGCAGCTGGACCGCCGAGTCGACCTTGGGGAGCTTCGCCAGCAGCGCGGCGTCGACGGTCTGGTCCGCGGTCATCGCGGTCAGCTCGACGGGCCGGGCCAGACCCTTGAGGAACAGGTTCTGTCCCTCGGCGCTGTAGAGGTACTCCTCCCACAGCCGGGCCGCGGCGGGGTGCGGCGCGTAGGCGCTGATTGCCTGGTCGTAGTAGTTGGCGTACAGGCCGTCGGTCGGCACCGCGGTGGTCCAGGTCGGCACCTGGCTGACCACGGCCGCGTTCAGGTAGTCCCAGTTCACCGCGATCGGAGTCTCGTTCTTCGTGATCGTCGCGCTGGTGACGCCGACCGGGATGAAGTTTCCGGACTTCTTCAGGGTGCCGAAGAAGTCGATGCCCGGCTGGATGTTGTCGAAGCTGCCGCCGTTGGCCAGGGCCGCGGCGTAGACGGCCGCGAACGCGGCGCCGGCCTTGGTCGGGTCACCGTTGAGCGCCACCTTGCCCTTGTACGCCGGCTTGGTCAGGTCGGCGAAGCTCGCGGGGCAGGGGTTGACCACCGCGGAGTTGCAGCCGATCGACACGTAGCCGCCGTAGTCGCCGTACCACTTGCCGTCGGCTTCCTTCAGCGAGTCCGGGATCTTGCTCCAGGTCTGCACCTTGTACGGCGCGAGCAGGCCGGAGGTCGCGGCGGTCAGCGCGAACGCGTTGCCCAGGTCGAGGACGTCGGGCCCGCGGGTCTGGCCCTTGAGAGATTTCACCGCGTTGATCTCGTCCTGGCTGGACCCGTCGGGGTTGGCTGAGTCGATCATGATGCCGTACTTCTTGGCAAAGGCGTCGAGGATCTCGCCGTAGTTGGCCCAGTTCCGCGGCAGCGCGATGACGTTGAGCTGCCCTTCCTTCTGGGCGGCCTTGACCAGGGCGTCGAGGCCGCCCAGGTCGGCGGCGGACGTGGCGGTCTTCGGGTCGGCGGAGTGGCCCCCGTTACCCGCGGGTGTCGAGCTGGTGGAGGACGAGCCACAGGCGGCCAGTAAGACCGCCGATGCGACAGCAGCGCTGACGCCGGCGAGGGCTCGGCCGAGACGACGGTTCACGTGATGGCTCCCGGGGGATGTCGGATCGTGTGGTGCGAACGGTGACGAGAGTAAGATTTCGGCGGGTCGCGGGCAATGGTCTGTCCGTCGACCATTTGAATCTCCTCTGGTGAGAACCTCGCGAACAGACGATGAGTCCTCGGTGTCCGGTGAGTCAACATCCAGTCGGCGCGCCGCGCGAGATGATGAGGACCTGGCCCGTGGAATGCCGTTCTCCGGGTACCGTGTCGATCCCGGCGGATCGGTGTCCGGTGCGTACATAACCGGAGGAAGGGCGACGAGATGGCCGATTCGGCTCGTGTCCCGGCACCTCCTGCCGGTGGCGCAACCGTCCTGCCGGACGCACCCGCGGCAACACTCGCGGCGACCATCGCGGCGACCATCGCGGCGGACTTCACGGTCGAGCCCGACCCCGCCCGACCGTTCACCCGGATCTGGCTCGACACATTCGACCGGCGGCTGGTCCGGCGCGGGCTCACGTTGACCTACACCTCGATCCGGCGCGGCCACTGGCTGGTGCTGACCGATCCGGACGGCACGATGACCGAGGCGGCGGCCCCGGACCTGGGGTGGCCCGCGCTGCTCGACGCGCTCCCCGACGGTCCGCTGCGGGACCGGCTCGCGCCGCTCGTCGGTGTGCGGGCTCTGCTGCCGCTGGCGGAGGGGCGCGGGCGCCGCTGGGACCTGCGGGTGCTCGACGAGAACGACAAGACCGTCGTCCGGCTGCACGCCGAGGGACCGGTCCGGCTGGTCGGCGGTGGCGGTGAGCTGCCCGCCGGCGTCGGCCTGGTGCCGGTGCGCGGCTATCGCGTCGAGGCCGCCCGGGTGCGCGGCCGGCTGGAACACGCCGGCCTGCTCGCCGACCCCGCCGGCCGGGCAGCCGCCGGGTACCCGCCGGTGGCCGGCGCGGACCCGGTGGTCGGCTACCGGCCGGACCTCCCGGCCACGGCGGGCGTGGCCGGGATGTTGGAGTCCTTTCTCGGGGAGGTGGAGCACAACGTCGACGGCACGGTCGACGACATCGACACCGAGTTCCTGCACGACCTGCGGGTCGCGGTGCGGCGCAGCCGGTCGGTGGTCAAGCTGGTCGGCGACGTGCTGCCGGCGCGGCTGGTGGCCCGCGCGGCCACCGAGCTGCGGTGGCTGGGCGACCTCACGACACCCACCCGTGACCTCGACGTCTACCTGCTCGACCTGCCGGCCGCGACCGCGGAGCTGGCCGCCGCCAGACCCGAGGACCTGGATGCGTTCGCCGGCTACCTCGGCCGGCTCCGGGCCGCGGAGCGGCGCAAGCTGGTCCGTGGGCTCGGGTCGGCGCGGTTGGCCCGGTTCCGGCGGGACTACCGGGCCGGGCTGACGGCCGCCCGGGAGGCTGCCCTCGCCGACGGCGGGTCGACGACCCTGCTGCTCGGCGGGCTGGCTGCGGACCGGGTGACGCGGGCGTACCGCCGGATGGTCCGGCTCGGTGACCGGATCACGGCCGGCTCCCCGGCGGAGGATCTGCACACCCTCCGCAAGCGCGGCAAGGAGCTGCGCTACCTGCTGGAGCTGTTCGCTCCGCTGTTCGACTCGGTGACCCTTGGCGATGCGGTCCGCGAGCTCAAGGCGCTGCAGGACTGTCTCGGCCGGTTCCAGGACGGCGAGGTGCAGCAGGCCGCGATCCAGCAGTTCGCCACCGACATGGTCGCCTCGGGGCAGGCGCACGCGCCGACGCTGCTGGCGATGGGGGAGCTCGCCGCCCAGCGGCATCGGGTGCAGCAGGAGGCCAGGGCCCAGTTCGAGCAGCGCTACCAGCGCTTCGTCCGGCCGCGGGTGCGCCGCCAGTTCGGCCGGTTGACCGAGGTCGGTGCCGGGTGAAGGTCTACGCCACGTACAACATCAAGGGCGGTGTCGGGAAGACCTCGGCGGCCGTCAACCTCGCCTACCTGGCTGCCCAGGGGGGTGCCCGGACCCTGCTGTGGGATCTTGATCCGCAGGGTGCGGCGACCTACCTGTTCCGGGTCCGGGCGAGGGTCAAGGGCGGCGGTCGGGCACTGGTGCGTGGTTCGCGGGGCATCGACGGGGCCATCAAGGGGACCGACTTCGACGGCCTGGACCTGATGCCCGCGGACTTCACCTACCGCAACCTTGATCTCGACCTGGACGCGACCAACCGGCCGACCCGCCAGCTCGACCGGTTGCTCGCACCGCTCGCCGACGAGTACGACGTGGTGTTCCTGGACTGCCCGCCGAGCGTGTCGCTGGTCTCGGAGAACGTGCTGCACGCCGCGGACGTCGTCGTCGTACCGCTGATCCCGGCGACGCTGTCGGTGCGCACCTTCGACCAGCTCATCGAGTTCGTGGCCGGGCTGCCGGGCCGCCGGCCGAGGGTGTTCGCGTTCTGGTCCATGGTCGATCGGCGCAAGCGAGGGCACCGCGAGCTCCTCGACCGGCTGCCGCGCGAGCGCGCAGAGGTCAGCGAGGTCTCGGTGCCCGCGCTCGCGGTCGTGGAGCAGATGGCCAATCACCGGGCACCCGTGGCCGTGTACGCACCGCGCAGTCCCGCTGCGCAGGCGTACCAGAGACTGTGGGCGGAGCTGGCGTCCGGGCCGGACCGGCCGTGAGCGGCCTGGCCAGCTCGATGCCGTAGGGTCGCGGATGTGGCCACCGCCCCGACGCTTCGTGCACCAACCTACCCGCTGGAGCGCGTGACGCTCGGTAACGGGCTGCGGGTGATCCTGGCTCCCGACCGAACCGTCCCGGTGGTCGGCATCGCCGTCCTGTATGACGTCGGGCTGCGGTCCGAGCCGATCGGCCGGACCGGGTTCGCGCACCTGTTCGAGCACCTGATGTTCCAGGGGTCGGCGAACCTGGAGAAGCTGGCGCACTTCCGGTACGTGCAGTCCTCCGGCGGCACCTTCAACGGGTCGACCCATCTGGACTACACCAACTACTTCGAGGTGCTGCCGAGCAACGCACTGGAGCGCGGCCTCTTCCTGGAGGCCGACCGGATGCGGGCGCCGGTGATCAACGAGGAGAACCTGGCCAACCAGATCTCGGTGGTCAAGGAAGAGATCCGGATCAACGTGCTGAACCGCCCGTACGGCGGCTTTCCCTGGTTGCAGCTTCCGGAGGTGCTCTTCGACACCTTCCCGAACGCGCACGACGGGTACGGCTCGTTCGAGGACCTGGAGGCCGCCACCGTGGCCGACGCGTGGGCCTTCTTCGACCAGTACTACGCACCGGCCAACGCGGTGCTCTGCGTGGCGGGCGACCTCGACCCGGCCGAGACCCTCGCCCTGGTCGAGCGGCACTTCGGGGACATCCCGGCCCGCCCGGCGCCGCAGCGACCTGACTTCGGCGAGCCCGCCCCGACCGGGCAACGCTGGCACACCCGGACCGATCCGCTGGTACCGAACCCCGCCGTGGCGGCCGCCTGGCGGGTGCCCGACCCGGTCGGTGATCTCACCAGCTACCTGCCGTTCGTGGTGCTCGCCGAGGTGCTCAGCGACGGCGACGCCGCCAGGTTGCCGCAGCGGCTGATCCAGCGGGACCGGGTCGCGATCGAGGTCGGCTGCTACCTGTCCTTCCTTGGCGACCCGTTCGACGTGCGGGACCCGACCGCGTTGCTGATCCAGGCCCACCATCCGTCCGGATCGTCGGCCGCCACCGTCCTGTCCGCGGCGGACGCGGAGCTGGACCGGTTGACCGCCGACGGGCTGGGCCCCGACGAGCTGGCCCGGGTGAAGGTGCGCATCGCCACCCGGCTGCTGCGGGACGTCGACCCGGTGCTCGGGCGGACCCTCGCGCTGGCCACCTTCGAGCAGCAGCACGGCCGCGCGGAGCTGCTCGCCGAGCTGCCGTCGCGGATCGCGGCGGTCACCGACGACGATGTCGTTGCCGCGGCGGCGACGCTGGTACCGGAGCGGCGGGCCGTCGTCGAGCTGGTCCCCGGTGAGCGGGCGTGACCGTCCCGGACCGGCGGCCGGTCCCACCGCTGGGCCCACCGCCGAAGGTCATCCGGCCCGACTCCGCGGAGCGGGCGCTCGCCACCGGGCTGCGGGTCGTCGCGGTACGCCAGCCGGGTGTGCCGCTGGTCGAGCTGCGGCTCCGGATCCCGTTCAGCGGCACCACGGTCACCCACCCGGCCCGGGTGGGGATGCTGGCCAAGACCCTGCTGGCCGGCACCGCGCGCCGGGACCGGGTCGCCTTCGCCGAAGCGGTGCAGGCACTCGGTGGCAGCCTGCACGCGAGCGTGGACGCCGACCGGCTGCTGCTGGGCGGTGTGGTGCTGAACACGGCGCTGCCGGATCTGCTCGAGTTGCTCGGCGAGGCGCTCACCGAGGCCGCCTACCCGGCCCGCGAGGTCGGCGTCGAGCGGGACAGGTTGGTCGAGCAGCTGGCCGTCGCGCGCAGCCAGCCCTCGGTACTCGCCCGGGAGGCGCTGCGGCGCACGCTGTACGCGGACCACCCGTACGCCAGGGAGCTGCCCACCCCGCGGGCGGTGGCGGCGGTGACCGCACCCCGGCTCCGCGAGCTGCACACGCAGCGGGTCGTGCCGGCCGGCGCCGACCTGGTCCTGGTTGGTGATCTCGCGCCGGAACGCGCGCTCGACCAGGTCGAGACGGCACTGGCCGGATGGAAGGCCGACGGGGCACCGCAGGCCATCCCGGTGCTGCCGCCGATCGTGCCGGCCGCCGTGCGGGTCGTGCACCGGCCCGGCGCCGTGCAGTCCTCGATCCGGATCGGCGGCACCGGGCTGCGTCGCCACGATCCGGCGTACCCGGCGACGCAGCTCGCGAACCTCGTCTTCGGCGGGTACTTCTCCTCGCGACTGGTGTCCAACATCCGCGAGGACAAGGGCTACACCTACGGCGCGCACAGCAGGATCGACCACGGTGCGGCGGGCTCGACCCTCCTGGTGGACGCCGACGTCGCGACCGATGTCACTGCGGCCGCGATGGTCGAGATCGGCTACGAGCTGGGCCGGATCGCCACCACCCGGCCGACCGAGCAGGAGCTCGACGACGTCCGCCAGTACGCGATCGGCACCCTGGCGATGTCGGTCGCCACCCAGGCTGGCCTCGCCTCCACGTTGTCGGTGCTGGCGGGGGTCGGGCTGGGTCTGTCCTGGCTGCGCGAGCACCCGGAGCGGCTGGCCCGGGTCACCCTGGACGAGGCGTTCGAGGCTGCCGGCCGGGTCCTGGCGCCGGCCGGGCTCGCCACGGTCGTGCTCGGTGACGCCGAGCGGATCGCGCCGGGGCTGGCGCTGCTGGCCCCGGTGGAGGTTGTCACGAACGCGGAGTCGCCCCGACCATGAGGTTGCGTGAGGTGCCGGCGCTGTCCCGGAGCGAGCATGATCGGTCCGCGCACCGGCGTACCGACGAGGGGTGGCTCGCCGAGGCGTGGCAGCGGGCCCGCGTGCTGGTCATCGCCGAGGAGGGCACGACCGCCGTCACCGACACCGGGACCGGACCTCGGTTGGCCTACCGCAGCCCGGACGCGGAGGGTCCGGCCGGGCTCCGGCTCTTCCTCGGGGAGCGGGATGGCACGCCGTACTTCGCCACCCTGCCGGGGTCCGGCGGTGCAACTCTGCCGGGGGCCGTGCCCGGCGGTGAGCGGTGGCTCGGCTTACCCGCGGTCGCTGCCGACCTCGACGACTTCGACGCCGGGCTGCTGGTGACCGCGACCGCGCTGGCCGGTTGGCACGCGCGGCACCCCCGGTGCGCGCGCTGCGGCGCGGTCACCGAGGTCATCCATGCCGGTTGGACCCGGCGGTGTCCCGACGACGGCTCCGAGCATTGGCCGCGGACCGATCCGGCAGTGATCATGCTCGTGCACGATGGTGCCGACAACTGTGTGCTCGGCCGTGGGAAGAGCTGGCCGGAGGGCCGCTACTCGATTCTCGCCGGCTTCGTGGAGCCGGGCGAGTCCCTGGAGGGTGCGGTGGCCCGTGAGGTCGCCGAGGAGGTCGGTCTGCGCGTCACCGACATTGCTTACCTGGGCAGCCAACCGTGGCCGTTCCCGGCGTCGTTGATGCTGGGCTTCATCGCGCGGGTGGACGGCGACCCGACTCTGCGGGTCAGCGGCGACGAGCTGGCCGAGGCGCGGTGGTTCTCCCGGGCAGAGATCCGGGCTGGCGCGGTGCGGCTGGCCCCGTCGGTGTCGATCGCCTTCCGGATCATTACCGACTGGCTCGACGCCGGCTGACCGGCGGCCGCCCGTGCTCCGGCCGGCGTCGGCCGGGACCGCCCGGTTGCCCGGGACGGCTAGCGGTGCGGCGGAGCGAGTTCGGGTGGCAGGGGGACGGCGCGATCGGTCACCGAGGCGACCACCTCATGCGCGAGGTCGTGCACCTTCCGGCCACGTGAACGGGCTACCCGCCGCAACCGTTCGAACGCGTCGCGCGGCCCGATCCGGCGACGTTCGGCGACGACACCGATCGCCTGTTCGATGGTGACCCGGGCGCTGAGCGCGTGCTCGAGCTGGCGTACGGCCAACCGGAGCTGAGCCACCTCCGACAGCTCATGATCGGGTCTCGCGGGCCGGGGACGGGGCACGAAGTCCCAGGCCAGCAGGTCGGCCAGGACCATGGCCGAGACGAGGTCGTCGGCCGGTGCCTCGATGTCCTCGGCGTCGCGAACCACCCAGCCGGCGGCCGTGCGTTGGATGACCACGTCGCCCACCGCCGTGCGGGGCACGCCACTCGGCGACATCTGGTCACCTCCCAAACGTTCTGTCACTGGCACACCCTTGGGGACTGCCGCTGGTGGTTCACTCATGATCAAGTTCACGAATCGGAGCCAACAGTATCCGTGTTGAGGGGGGCACCCATGCAAGTCGAGACGGTCCGAATGGCGAACTTGGCCCATTGTCACCCGAACGCGTCACTCTTGCGCCCGATTTCGCAGGCCTGATTGGGTCAACGGGTCGGCGGCTTCTCGCTCCGGACCGATGCCCTGCCGGCGGCCGCGGTCAGCTCGCGGCCGAGGCCCGATGGCGGACCTCGCTGATGCTCGGGTTGGTCAGGGCGGTGCCGTCCGGGAAGAGTACCGTCGGTACGGTCTGGTTGCCCCCGTTGACGTTCATGACGAACTCCGCCGCCGTGGGATCGGCCTCGATGTCGACCTCACGGTAGGCGATGCCCTCCCGGCTCATCTGCCGTTTGAGCCGGGTGCAGTACCCGCACCAGGGCGTGGTGAACATCGTCAGTGGGGCGGGAGCCTGCCGGGTCATGATCGTCCTCTCGGTCCGGGCGGCGGTTGCGGGCGGCGCAGTGGGTAACGTCGGGGCACCCGCGCATCCTTCCGTCCGATCCGGCTGTCAGGATGCAGGGTGATGGATGCCAGGGTGCCCGACCCCGCCGAGCGGATCCTCGCCGGCCTTGATCCGCAGCAGCGAGACGCTGTGCTGGCCGTCCGCGGCCCGGTGTGCATCCTGGCCGGCGCCGGCACCGGCAAGACCCGGACCATCACCCACCGAATCGCCTACGCCGTGCACACCGGTGTCGCGGCCCCGTCACAGTTGCTGGCCGTGACCTTCACGACGCGGGCGGCCGGGGAGATGCGGGGGAGGCTGCGCCAGCTGGGTGTGGGCACGGTGCAGGCTCGCACCTTCCACTCCGCCGCGCTGCGCCAGCTCCGGTACTTCGCACCGCAGGTGCTCGGGGGTCCGCTGCCGGCACTGGTCGAGCACAAGGCGCGGCTGGTCACCCAGGCTGGCGCGGCGTGCCGGCTCACCGTCGACGCCACCCTCCGCCGGGACCTCGCCAGCGAGGTCGAGTGGGCGAAGTCCAGCTTGATCGGGCCGGACCGCTACCCAGACCTGGCGGGCAAGGCAGGCCGGCGACCGCCCCTCGACCCGGCCACCGTGGCCTCGGTCTACGCCGCCTACGAGCAGCTCAAGCAACAGGCCGGCCTGCTGGACTTCGAGGATCTGCTGCTGGTGACCGCAGTCGCCATCGAGGAGCACCGGCAGGTCGCCGAGGAGGTCAGGGCGCGATACCGGCACTTCGTCGTCGACGAGTACCAGGACGTCAACCCGCTGCAGCAGCGCCTGCTGCGGGCCTGGCTCGGTGGGCGCGATGACCTGTGTGTGGTGGGGGACCCGCACCAGACGATCTACTCGTTCGCCGGCGCGAGCCCGGAGCATCTGCTCGACTTCCGCCGCCACTATCCGGCCGCCGTCGTGGTCCGGCTGGAGCGGGACTACCGGTCCACGCCGCAGGTCGTCGGGCTCGCGAACCGGTTGATCGACGGTGCGCAGGCCGGGCGGGCGGGTACCGTTCGGCTGCGGCTGGTCGGCCAGCGCCCGCCGGGTCCCGAACCGACCTTCGAGGAGTACGCCGACGAGCCGGCGGAAGCCGCCGCGGTGGCGTCCAGGTGTGCCCGGTGGATCCGGGCCGGCACGCCCGCCGCGGAGATCGCGGTGCTGTTCCGGGTCAACGCGCAGTCGGAGAGCTACGAGGCGGCGCTCGCGGCCGAGGGGGTGCCCTACCTGCTGCGGGGGGTGGAGCGGTTCTTCGAGCGGGCCGAGATCCGCGAGGCCGGAGTGTTGCTGCGGGCCGCGGCCAGGTCGCCGCAGTCCGGTGTGCCGCTGGTGGAGGAGGTCATCGCCGTGCTCTCCTCGCTGGGATGGTCGCCGGGCGCTGCGCCGGCGGGCGGTGCGGCGCGGGAGCGCTGGGAGTCGCTCGCGGCCTTGGTGCAGCTCGCCGAGGAGTTCGCGGGGGCGGCGGAGCAGGCCGGGCCTGCGGAGCTGTCGGGAGCGGAGGGGGCTGGCGGACAGCCGGTGGGCCTGGCGGAGTTCGTGGTCGAGCTGGAGCAGCGGGCGGTCGCGCAGCACGCGCCCACCGTGCAGGGGGTGACGCTCGCCTCGCTGCACGCCGCCAAGGGGCTGGAGTGGGACGCGGTGTGCGTGGTCGGGCTCGTCGACGGCACGCTGCCGATCCAGCACGCCAACACCGAGGAGCAGGTGGAGGAGGAACGACGACTGCTCTACGTCGGCGTGACCCGGGCGCGCGAGCACCTTGCGTTGTCGTGGGCGCTGTCCCGGGTGCCCGGGGCGCGGCGCAGCCGTCGGGTAAGCCGTTTCCTCCAGCCCTTGCTGCCGGTTCGGCACCCGGCCTCCGCGGCCGGCCGGGGAGGGTCGGCGGGCCGGGGAGGGTCGCCGGCGGTGTGCGCGGGATGCGGTGCGCGGTTGCGGACCGGCGCCGAGCGGGCGTTGCGCCGGTGCGCGGAGTGCCCGGGCGAGGTTGACCTGGGGCTGTTCGAGCAGCTGCGATCCTGGCGGTCGAGTCGGGCAAGCGAGCAGAAGGTGCCGGCGTACGTGGTGTTCACCGATGCCACGCTGGTGGCGATCGCGGAGGCCAGACCCCAGGATGTGGCGGACCTGGTCCGCTTGCCGGGGATCGGGCAGCGGAAGCTCGATCTGTACGGAGCCGACGTCCTGGCGCTGGTGACGGGTGGTTCGAGCCCGGACGGGTGAGCCTCGGCACGGCCGGAAAATCGTTGGACGAGTTTGACGACTAGGCATAGGCTGCGGTAGCTGGGCGGTGCGGTGTGCCGACCCGATCGCCTGTGAGGAGGTGCCGTGATGAGAGGAATCATGCTTTCCCCCATGGCACTCGACGGCGCCAGCGACCAGACATTCACCCACACGGGTCGCGGCAATTCGTATTTCCGGACTCGGGTCCTCGCGACGTCTCTTCGGTACGCCGGGGAGTTCACCGGAATCGGTCACACCACCACCGTCGACGTCGGAGTGGTCGGCCCGCGCCGCCGGTCTGGTGTGGTTGGCGGGCGTACGCAAACCGGTCTCGGTGTTCGCGTGCCGGCGGGAGCCCCGACGAAGGGTATTCGACCTCGAGGTGCACCTGTTTGATTTGTCAAACAGGCTCACGTCGAGGCCGCGGACCCGCAACCGGGATCCGCGGCCTCGACGTTTGTGTCGCCACTTGACCCACAACAACGAACGACAAGAGAACCGGAGGTGAGACCCGTGACCCTCGCACCCGAGGTGACCGGGAGTTCCTTCGGGGTTGCCGTGCTCGACACTGTCGAGGCGGAGACCCAGGGCTGGGCGTTGCCCTGCCGGGTCTACGACCCCGAACTCTGGTTCGCGGACCGGCCCGCGGACCTTGAGCTAGCGAAGATCTACTGTCTCGACTGCCCGGCGCGAGAGGCTTGCTTCGCCGGTGCGCAGGCCCGGCGCGAGCCCTGGGGTGTCTGGGGTGGCGAGATCTTCGAGGGTGGCGCCGTGGTGGCCCGGAAGCGGCCGCGTGGTCGGCCGCGGAAGGACGCCGCCGCGTGAACGGGTCCGCCGTGCCACCGGCACGGAGGATCGCCGGGCGGTCGGGCGCGGAGGGCTGGCAGGCCTCCGCGCCCGCGGCGCGGAGCACCGCCATGCTCCTGATGTACGAGGAGCTCGCCAGGGCACGAACATCGAAGGCCGTGGCCGATGCGGAGCGCTATCGTCGGCGCCGACGGCTCCTGCTGGCCCGGCGGTGGCAGCGCCGCGCCGATGAGGCGGCACGACGTGCGCGGCTCGCGCAGACCGCGGTGTGGTGAACCGGGTGACCGGGTCGCGGCTAGGGTGGCACCGTGATCGCCTGTGTGGGATGTGGCAGGGTGGCGGACGACCCACCGGTCACCTGGAGCTACGAGCACTCCGAACGCGGCCAGCGCTGGCGGTGTGGGGAGTGCACCCGGGAGCACGTTCGTTCGATCGAGGGGCACTTGGACGAGGAGTGGTGGTGCTCGGGCAGCTCCGCTAGCTAGCGAATCCCGGCTGCCACCGCTCGACGACGGCGCGATAGGGAGCCTCCGCGTTGAGCTGGCAGAGGACACCGATCGACCCGATGGTGACCCGGTGGATCAACAGGTACGACGGCGGGAGGTTGAGCATCCGCCCGACCTGGGCGGTCTCGGATCTCAGGTCGGCGACCCGAGCTGCCTCCCGGCGCATCCATTCCCGGCTGAAGCGGAAGCGATCGACGGCCAGCGGTTCGAGCATCGGGCGCAGGTACCCGAGCAGTCGCTGCGCGTCGAGTTCGATGGCCGGCCTGATGAAGCCCAGCTCCCGCAGGCCGGACAGCACCTGCTCGGCCTGACCTTCCAGAGCGAGCCTGGTCAGCGTGCCGATCGGCGCCGGCAGGCCTCCGGGCAGTCGAGCCACCGCTCCGAAGTCGAGCACGCCGAGCCGGCCATCGGACAGCAGCCGGAAGTTCCCCGGATGCGGGTCTGCGTGCAACATCCCGACCCGAGCCGGCGCGGAGAAGTGCAGGGTGGACAAGAGGTACCCGGATCGGTCACGTTGGGCGACCGATCCGCCAGCGATGACGGAGGACAGTGGAACACCTTCCACCCACTGGCTGACCAGCACCCGGGGCGCGCTGGCGACGATTCTCGGTACCAGGATCTCTGGGTCGCAGTCGTAGGTGGCGGCAAAGGCGCGCTGGGCGTCCGCCTCCAGGCCGTAGTCGAGCTCCTCGACCACCCGCGACTTCATCTCGGCCAGCAGTGGCTTGATGTCCAGCCCCGGGCTGATCACGGAGAACATCCGGGCGAATCTGGACAGCTGGTTGAGATCCGCGAGCAGGGCCGGGCCGGCACCCGGATACTGCACCTTCACGGCCACCCGCTGGCCGTCGTGCCAGGTGGCCTCGTGGACCTGGCCGATGCTCGCCGCGGCTGCCGGCTCGTCATCGAAGTCACGAAACCGGCGACGCCAGCCGGTGCCGAGCTGCCGGTCGAGGACCTGATGGACGGTCCGGGCCGGCATCGGTGGGGCAGCCTCCTGCAGGCGGGTGAGCGCGGCACGGTACGGGGCTGCCACGGTCTCCGGCAGCGCCGCCTCGAATACGCTCAGCGCCTGTCCGAACTTCATCGCCCCGCCCTTGAGCTGGCCCAGGACGGCGAAGAGTTGCTGGGCGGTGCGTTGCTGCATCTCCAACGCGACAGTCTCTGCCGACTGTCCGGACAACCGCTTGCCGAAACCGACGGTCGCCCGGCCGGCAACGCCCAACGGCAGCGAGGCAAGCTTCGCGGTACGGGCAACCACGTGACGGGGGATGTCGGTCACGGGCCCATTCTGTCCGGTGCCGGCCTCATCGCACAGGTGCGCGTCCCATCGGATGGGCCTGCCGCCCGCTCGGGAGGCCGGCGTGGCGCCGTCCGGCCGGCGCCGCAGGGGCAATGTGGATGCGGGACCCAGTTCCGTCGCTGGATCTGCGGAGCCGACGTCCGGAGCTCCAAGGTGCCCCCCAGCGTCGGTGTCGTGCCACCGTCCAGCCAGAGCAGGGCCTGCGCGGTGGCCAGTGCGGCGGCCATCATCGTCAGGGTGACCTCGCCGGGTTCGCTCATCCGGCGGCGCCGTACCGACAACTGCGCGGCCAACCTCGGCCAGGCCGGGTCACGGTCCCGGCGCTGTAGGTCGGCACAGGTCAGGCAGCTCGTCGTGCCCGGAACGACGAGGGGACCGACAACGGCCGTGGACTCGCGGATGCTCACCGCCAGATGGCTCACGCCGAGCCGGTGCAGGCTTCGCAGGAGCACCGGTTCGACGGGCGTGCAACCGGCGAGCACCACCAGGTCCGGGGTCTCGCCGGAGGCCGCGGTGTCGAGCCGTACCTCTGGTGCGGCGCGGCGCACCGCTGCGGCGGCACCGGCACGGCGAGGCGTGAAGGAGTCCATCGGCAGCAGTCCACCCGGTGCCGCGTCGCTGGGGCGGGCCATCTCGTCGTCGACAAGGCGGATCGTGCCAACGCCGGCCGCTGCCAGCAGGCTCGCAACGGGTGCACCCAGCCGGCCTGTGTTGTGCACCGCGACCATCCTGGCGCGGCGGTGCCGCAAGGTCGCGAGTGGCGCGGCCACTCCGCTCACCGACAGGCCACTGTGATCCGGCGCGAGCCGTTCCGCGGTGTCGGGACCTCCCAGCGCCGACAGCTCGAGCGGCTCGGCGTCGACGACCAGGTCGCATCTACGCAGTCCGGCGAGGAGCGTCGAGACGACGGCGATGTCAGCGCCCGCCGCACCCGCCTCGGCCAGCACGGTTTCCCTCGAGCGTCGGCCGTCCAGTCCCAGCAGAACACGCGCCGTCGTGGCGTCGATGTCGTCGATCATGACGCCACGCTCGGGGTCGATCCCGAACTGCAGTGAATGGCGACCTCGCCAGAGCGGCTGTAGTCCTGGCCGTAGCTGCGGGCGGAATTCGCCGGCCGGAACGCTCACTTGACACCTCGCCTCGACTGGGTGCTGGTGCCGGCAGTCTGGCATTCCGGCAGGTCGAGTCGCCGGCGTCATCCACAGGCGAGTGAGATATCCACAAATAGCGACCGGGGTTGCGTCACGGGCGGTGTCAGAGGGGCAGGCCAGTCCTCGTGGCCTGCCCCTTGACCGTCATTGCGGCCGGCTTGGGCCGCGTTGCGCTAGGCCGTCAGGATTTCCCGAGAATTCGGTTCATCTTCGTGCCGCATATCGGACACGAGCCCTTGGCCATGCGGCGCCCGGAGTCGCTGATGGCAACTTCGCCTTCGAAGTCGCGCTTCTCCTTGCACTTCACACAGTAGCCGTTGAAGGTCTCGGCCACGTCGCCTCCTCGCTTCGCTCAACTGAGTCCCGCGCCGCACCATGGCCGGGATGGTCGCGCACACGGTACCTGGCTCCAGCCACAGAAAGTCGCCGACTCGTCGGCAGGCCACTTCGGGTGGATTCGGGAGAACTGATGCGAGACCCCCAGGCGACGGGCACGCCGCTCGCCTTCCCCTGACGAACGGTTTGCCCGCGCCACCCGGGGGTCGCGTGGCTCCTGAACGTAGAGGCGCAGTGGGGCCTCGGTCAAACCTTGGTCGTGCACAGGGTGTGGATGAAGCTGTGGATGGCATGGGGATGGACCGGTGTGTCGCTGTGGATTTCGGGGCTCGACGTGTGGACGGTGGCGGGCGCCCCGGCCCGGACCTGCGAGCGGGTAGTGGCAGCGGCCCGGCGCGCGGCAACACGGACAGGGGCTGGGACGGTCGCTGGTGAGCTAGCGTGCCTCCCATGGGCACGACACGGCCCGTGGAGGCGGTTGAGGTGCGCCGCAGCAGCCGGCGTCGACGGACCGTGTCCGCCTACCGGGACGCCAACCGGATTGTTGTTCTCATACCGGCACGATTCAGCAAGGCCGAGGAGCGGCGCTGGGTTGCCGAGATGGTGGCCAGGCTTGACGCCCGGGACGCACGGCGCTGGGCCGGGGCGCGGGCCAGCGACGCAGCGCTGCTTACCCGCGCCCGGCAGCTCTCCGAGCAGTACCTGGACGGGCGCGCCGAACCGGCGACGGTTCGCTGGGTGAGCAACATGACGACCCGCTGGGGATCGTGCACGCCGACGGACCGCAGCATCCGGGTCTCTGCCCGGCTGCGTGACGTGCCGCCCTGGGTGCTCGACTACGTGCTGGTCCACGAGCTGGCCCACCTGCTGGTGCCGGGGCACGGCGTCGCCTTCTGGGCCCTCGCGATGCGGTATCCGCGTACCGAGCGGGCCCGCGGCTACCTCGAAGGAGTGGCCGCGACCGCGCGCCTCGACATGCCGGGCGACGACCCGGATCTCGGCGCCGGGTGGGTGCGGGGTCGCCGGGTCGACGGATCGCCGGTGCCGCCCCCCGGTCGCTGACCACGCGCGGGACCACGCTCCCCGGACCGAGCTCGGGGACGTCGTCTCACGCCGGACCGAGCTCGGGAAAGTCGTCCGGCCCGACGCCGGTCCGGTCCGCTTCGGCGCGCTCGGCGAAACCGATCGGGTCGTCGAGATCGTCGGCGGACGGCAGCAGGTCAGGGTGCGCCCACACGGCGTCCCGGCCGGCCGGACCGGCACGCTCAGCGACCGCCTGCCAGAGCCGGGCCGCGTCACGCAGCCGGCGTGGCCGCAGCTCCAGGCCCACCAGCGTGGCGAAGGTCTGCTCGGCCGGGCCGCCGGAGGCACGCCGCCGGCGCAGGGTTTCCCGCAGCGCCTCGGCGCCGGGAAGCCGGCCCAGCGCCGCCTGCGCCACCACCGTGTCGACCCATCCCTCGACCAGCGCCAGGAGCGTCTCCAACCGGGCGAGCACGCTGCGTTGCTCGGGGGTGGTCTGCGGCTCGAACATGCCGCCAGCGAGTGCCTGCTGGAGACTCTCGGGGCTCGTCGGGTCCAGCTCGGCCATCGCCCGCTCGATGGCCGAGGTGTCGACGGTGATCCCGCGGGCGTAGGCGTCCACGGTGTCCAGCAACCGCTGTCGCAGCCACGGCACGTGCCCGAACAGCCGGTGGTGGGCGGCCTCGCGCAGGGCGAGGTACAGCCGCACCTCCTCGGCCGGCAGCTCCAGCCCCTCCGTGAAGGCAGCCACGTTGTCAGGCAGCAACACCGCGGTGCCGGCGGGACCGAGCGGCAGCCCGACATCGGTGCTGGACACCACCTCGTCGGCAAGCTCGGCGAGGGCCTGCCCGACCTGGGCACCGAACAGCAGCCCGCCGACCGAGTTGAGCACATCGAGGAGCTGGCCGGCCTGGGCCCTTGCCTGCTCGGGTAGCACGGTACCCATCGCGGCGACCACCCGCGCCGCCACCGGGTCGCACAGCGTCGACCACACCGGCAGCGTCTTGTCCACCCACTCGGTGCTGGTCCACATGTCGGTGGTCACCACGCCGGTCGGCAGGGTCGTCACGTCGTCGAGCCACAGGTCGGCCAGTCGGATGGCCTCCGCGATCTGCTGCCGGTCGGCCCGCGGGATCCCGGGCGCCCGCGGCGTCGATCCAGCTCTGCCGGCGAGCTGCGCGGTGGCGAGCTGGCGAGCCAGCTCCCAGTTGACCGGCCCACCCTGCCCGAGCAGCAGCTTCTGGAGCTCGCCGAAGAGCGGGAACATGCCGAACGGGTCGTTCGGCGTCCCCCCCGATCGGGCCGCGCCCTGGTCGTCGGGGTCCTCGGCCGGCAGGCCGAACCCGAATGGCCCGCTAGTCATGCGGTGTTCCTGCGCGCGGCGACATGTGTCCCACGGTAGTCCTGAGGCGTGGCGGCGGCACGCGTGTCCGGACGGGTTCGGGGGCTGTCCGCGGCCGGCGTAGCCTGGTGGCGAGCCGACCAGAAACACCGGAGGTGAGGGATGACCCCACTGGTCTGGTTGGCCATGCCGGTCGTGGCGACCGCGCTGGCGACCGGATGGGCCGGGTGGGTGTCGCGGGACCGCGCCGCCGTCGACGCCTACGAATCCGTCCAGGCGCACCGGCGGTTCGTCGACGCACTCTCCCACAATGTCCGGGTGATCGACGCGGAGCCGGCCAGCGCCAGCGACCCGCAGGGGCGGGACGGTCCCCGCGAATAGCTACGCTGTCGGCCATGAGCCGGCGTGTCGTCACCATGTCCGTCGGCGCCGCGATGCTCCTGGTCCTCGGAGTCCTCGGCGCCCAGCTACCCGTGCCCTACGCGGCGCTCGGACCGGGACCGACCCTGAACACGCTGGGCAGCGTGGGCAACCAGGAGATCGTCAGCATTGACGGGAGGGCGTCGAACAAGACCGCGGGACACCTCAACCTGACCACGGTGTCCGTCCAGGATCACCTCGACCTGCTCACCGCGGTGCGTGGCTGGCTGGCCGCTGACGTCGCGGTGGTGCCCCGGGAGGAGATCTACCCGCCCGGGAGGTCGGAGGCGCAGATCGAGCGGGAGAACAGCCGCGAGTTCAGTCAGTCCCAGAGCAATGCGGTGCTCGCGGCGCTGGGCGAGCTGAACTACCCGAAGCGGGTTGTCGTCCAGGGTCTCGTCGAGGGCTCGGCCTCGCGGGACAAGCTGCGTGCCGGTGATGTGCTGGTCCGCCTCGACGGAACGGCCGTAGCCACCCTGGAGGGCCTTCAGGCGCAGCTCACCGCGCTGGCGCCGGGCACCGCGGTGGCGGTGGACTACCTGCGCGGGCATGCCACGGGTCGGGCGACCGTGACGCTCGGCAGGGCCAAGGAACGTGCCGGCGGAGCGCTGGGCGTGCTCGTCGAGATGAACCCGGTGGCTACCGACTTCACGGTGAGCATCAAGGTGGGGGAGCAGATCGGTGGACCGTCGGCGGGGTTGATGTTCGCCCTGGGCATCCTGGAGAAGATCGGGCCGCAGGAGCTGACGGGTGGGGCGTTCATCGCCGGCACCGGCACGATCGACTCGGACGGCAAGGTCGGTCCGATCGGAGGCATCCCGCTGAAGATGATCGGTGCGCGGGACAAGGGCGCGACCGTGTTCCTCGTCCCGGCGGCCAACTGTGACGAGGCCAGCCGGACCACCCCGGCCGGGCTGCGCCTTGTCAGGGTGGACACCCTGCACGGCGCGGTGGTGGCGTTGCGGGGGCTTCAGGCCGGCGTCACGCCGCCGGCCTGCTGATCGATCCGCCCGCCTCGCGGTCAGAGCAACGTGTCCAGCAGGGCCTGGGAGAGGTTGGGCGCGAGATCCTCACCAACCAGCAGCTCATCCCCGGTGGCGCTCTCCGCGTCGGGCGGGTTCCGGAAGCGCACAGCCGTGGCCCGGGAACCATCCCGGAGGACGGCCACGGCCACCCGCGCCTCACGCCGTTCCGGATGCCCGGCGGCGTAGCCCAGCGGGTCGGGTTGGTGCGGCATCTCCTCCTCGGCCGACGGCGGGAGCAGCACCACCTCATGGACCAGACAGCAGCCGCGGACCTCGGTGGGCCACATGATCTGCGCGAGGGCGTCATCCAGCGGGCCCTCGGGCAGCGGCTCCTGCTCGATCGGCGTGAGCGCACCGGCCGGCAGATCGCCTGTCGGAACCCCGACACTCTGCGCGAAGTCCGGGGCGGCCTCGATCAGGGCGGCCGTCGCGACCAGGGCGAAGATCTGCGGTGGTTGATCCCAGCCGCCGGCGCCGACATGCCGCTCGATCTCCCTCAGCGCATCGGTCAGGGGGGCTGCCGGGGTCGGGCGGGGGCTCGGCATCCGTCAATCGTGGCATGCGGGGCGGACGCTGGCGTGCCGGGGCGGTGATCAGGCGGGAACCGTGGGCGGGGTGTGTAAGTTTCCTCAACGTCCACAACTGTCCGCGCAACCGTCCGCCAGGAGTCGTCCGTGGCCATGCGGCCGCCCATGCCGGTGCCGGCGATCTCCCGTCGCGCCCGCCTCGTCCTGACCGCCATCGCGGTCTTCATCGTCCTGCTGTCCGTCCTCGGGTCGACGGTCTCGCTCTACGTCGACTGGCTCTGGTACGGCGAGGTCCAGTTCCGATCGGTGTTCACGACCGTGTTGTGGACCCGGGTCCTGCTCTTCCTCGGGTTCGGCATCCTGTTGGCCGTGGTCGTCGCCGCGAACCTGGTGGTGGCCTACCGGCTGCGGCCGCCGTTCCGGCCGATGTCGCTGGAGCAGCAGAACCTGGAGCGGTATCGCGCCGCGATCGAGCCTCGACGGGCGCCGGTACTCATCGCCGTCAGCCTTCTCTTCGGCGTGTTCGCCGGCCTGGCGGCGCAGAGCCGCTGGCAGACCTGGCTGCTGTGGCGCAACGGCACGTCGTTCGGCGTCACCGATCCCCAGTTCCACCGGGACATCGCCTACTTCGCCTTCACCTACCCGTTCCAGCGGTTCGTGCTGGGTGTGCTCTTCGCGGCGGTGGTGTTCTCGCTGCTCGGCGCGGTCGCCGTGCACTACCTGTTCGGGGGGCTGCGGCTACAGACCCCCGGGGAGAAGGTGACCCCCGCCGCCCGGGTGCACCTGTCGGTCCTGCTCGGCGTCTTCGTGTTGCTGAAGGCGGTCGCCTACTACCTTGACCGGTACGGCTTGGCATTCTCGGATCGGGGCGGGATCACCGGTGCGTCGTACACCGATGTGAACGCCGTCCTCCCGGCGAAGACGATCCTCATGATCATTGCGGTGATCTGCGCGTTGGCGTTCTTCGCCAACGTCGCCTTCCGCAACTTCCAGCTCCCCGCGATCGCCCTGGTGCTGCTGGTGCTCTCCAGCGTGCTGATCGGCGGGGCCTACCCGGCGCTCATCCAGCAGTTCCAGGTCAAGCCGAACGCCGACCAGAAGGAGAAGGCGTACATCGGCCGGAACATCGTCGCCACCCGGACCGCGTACGGGCTCGACGGCGTCAGCTACACCGACTACCCGGCCGTCTCCACGGTGAGCGGTGAGGCGGGGCAGAAGGTCAAGGCCGACAAGGCGACGATCCCGAACGCCCGGCTGATGGACCCGAACGTGCTGGCGCTGACCTTCGACCAGACCCAGAAGAACCTCAGCGTCTACAACTTCGCCGACAAGCTCGACATCGACCGGTACACGATCGGCGGCCAGACCCAGGAGTACGTGGTCGGGGTGCGGGAGATGGACCCCAAGCAGCTCCGGGGCAACCAGACCAACTGGATCAACCAGCATCTCGTCTACACCCACGGCAACGGTTTCGTTGCCGCGCCGACCAACACCGAGGTGTCCGGCCAACCGGCGTACGTCGACCCGGCGATCTTCAGCATCAGCCAGCCCCGGGTCTACTACGGCGAGCTGCTCGGCGACACGTACTCCATCGTGGGCAAGACCGCCGACCAGTCCGCCCGCGAGTTCGACTCCTTGAAGGAGAGCGAGGACGTCAAGTACACCTATGACGGCACCGGTGGGGTGAGCATCGGCAACTTCGCCGACCGGCTGGTCTTCGCCTGGTACTACCGCGAGCGCAACATCCTCTTCTCCAACGCGATCGGTCCGGAATCGAAGATCCAGTTCCTCCGTGACCCGCGGGACCGGGTGGCGAAGGCCGCGCCGTTCCTGACTCCTGACGGGGACCCGTACCCCGCGGTGGTCGATGGCAAGATCAAGTGGATCGTGGACTGCTACACCACGCTTGACGGCTACCCGTACTCGGAGCACACGGAGCTCGGCGCTGTGACGACCGACTCGCTGACCGGAACAGGCACGGTGCGGCAGGCCAACACGGAGGTGAACTACATCCGGAACTCGGTCAAGGCGGTTGTTGACGCCTACACCGGCGCGGTGACGCTGTACCAGTTCGGCCCGGACGACGCGGTGCTCCAGTCGTGGATGAAGGCGTTCCCCGGGATGGTCAAGCCGGCGAGCGAGATCAGCAGCAGCCTGCGGCAGCACTTCCGCTACCCGGAGGACCTGTTCAAGGTTCAGCGCGACCTGCTGTCCCGCTACCACGTCAGCGATCCGGTGCAGTTCTTCAACTCGCAGGGCTTCTGGGACGTGCCTGCCGACCCGACGCGGGACAGCCAGGAGCCGCAGCCGCCATACTTCCTGCTCGCCCAGACTCCCGGGCAGGAGGCGGCCACGTTCCAGCTCACCAGCGCGCTCAACCAGTATCAGCGGCAGAACATGGCGGCCTACGTCACGGTGTCGTCGGACCCGGCCGACTACGGCAAGTTCCGGGTACTCCGGTTGCCCAACGACACCGTGATTCTCGGCCCGACCCAGATGTTCTCGAACTTCACCTCGACGGTGCAGATCAAGACCGAGATCACCCAGCTGAACCAGGTCGGGTCAAAGGTGATCTACGGCAACCTGCTGACCCTCCCGGTGGGCGGCGGGCTGATGTATGTGATGCCCGTCTACGTGCAGGGTGGCGGCAGTGGCACGTTCCCGCTGCTCCGCAAGGTCATCGTTGCCTTTGGGAACAAGGTTGGCTACGAACCGACGCTTGCGGCCGCGCTGGACGACGTCTTCGGCCAGGGCACCGGTCAGACCCGGCCAACCCCGCCTGGTCCGACGGGTCCGACGGGTCCGTCGACCGGGAGCACCAATCCCGAGCTGGCGGCGGCGATCGCCGACATCAGCAAGGCGTTGGAGCATCTCAGGTCGGCGACCCAGCGGGGGGACTTCGTCGGGATCGGGCAGGCGCAGCAGGAGCTCTCCGACGCGACAGCGCGGTTCGAGAAGGCATCGGCGAGCAGCGGCGGCACGCCGAGCACATCCACCCCGACGCCAGCACCGAGCCCGACCAGCTGATCCCCAGCACCGAGCCTCGCTGGGTGGGACCGCACACCGGTTCCGCCCAGCGAGGAGGAGCCGACGTGGCTGCCACCCGGGTCGAGTCCGGTGCGATCGGCAGCCGGGGAGCGGATTTTGCGGTCCGCCGACCGGCGGGTAGAGTCGGACACAGCGACGCGGGGTGGAGCAGCTCGGTAGCTCGCTGGGCTCATAACCCAGAGGTCACAGGTTCAAATCCTGTCCCCGCTACCACGGAAAGTGCAGGTCAGAGGCCCCGTCCCGGTTGGGACGGGGCCTCTGACTATCTCAGGCCGCACCGTTGCTCACGGATTTGTTCACGTCAGGCCGGGAGCGGCATCCCTGACGTGCCGTCGTCGTCGTCGTCGTCGTCCTCGTCGCTGGTCTCCGCCGGGTCGCCGAGCGGCGACGGCGCATCGGTGGCCGGCGGCGTGCCGAGGATGTGAGCGGCGATCTCGACTGCGGCGGCCTCGTCCATGCCCTCGATCACATGGCTGTAGGTCTGGAGCGTGAACGCCACCGAGGCGTGCCCCAGCCGTTCGCTGACAATCTTTGGGTGAACGCCGGCCTTGAGCGCCGCCGTCGCGTAGCTGTGGCGAACATCGTGCAGCCGAATGACCGGCAACCCCGCATCCCGGGACAGACGGAAGAACCGATCCGTGATCGTCTGCGGGTGGACCGGTTGCCCGTCCGGCCAGCAGAACAGCAGAGGCGAGACGTGTCCGACCGCCCGCCGTTCGGCGCGCCAACGCTTGATGTGTTCTTGGACGGCGTGCGCCGTCACGGGGTCCAGCGCGAGCGTGCGGTAGCCGCGTGCTGTTTTCGGCTCGGAGTCCTGGGCGTACCCGTCGACCACCACCCGGGGTACAGCTGGGCTGACGCGGGCCGCTTTGAGGTCGAAGTCCTCCTCCCGTAGTCCGGCCAATTCGCCCCGCCGCAACCCGGTCGTCGCAACGAGAAGCCACAGCGCGAAGAACCGGTCACCGCGGGCGTGCTCGACGAATGCCCGGAGCTGTTCGGTCGTCCAGACCTTCCGCTTGCGTCCGTGGCCGGTGGGAGGCTCGGCGTCCTCGGCAGGGTTGCGGGCGAGGTAGCCCCACTTGACCGCGTCGCGCAGCGCACGCCGGAGCATCACGTGCACGTTCCGGACGGTTTTCGGCGCCAGACCTGCCGGGATGCCCGCCGCCTTGCGCACCCGGCCGTTCGCCAAGAGGCGGGTGTACAGCAGGTTGATCCGCACGGGGGAGAGGTCCTGCAACGCCGTGTGTCCGATCGCGGGGTTGACGTAGGCGTCGCGGTAGTCGCGATAGCTGGTCCACGTCGTGGGGCGCACGCGGCCGTTGAGGGCTTTCAGCCACTCATCCAAGAAGTCTGCCACGGTGCGCCGCGACGGCCTGGTGTGCCGTCCCCGCTCGGCGGCCGACATGGCTTCGCGCATGGCGGACTCGGCTTCCTTGCGGGTACCGAATCCGCCCTTGGTGGCCTGCCGCCGCTGGCCGGTGAGCGGGTCCGGGTCGAGGTCGAAGCGGTATGTCCAGGACTCGCCCCGGCGGTAGATGTTGCCCTTCACGCTGCCTCCACGAGTGATCGCAATGCGCTGGTGACGACGTAGACCCGACCGCCGAGACGACGGCTCGGCAGCTCGCCGGACGCGGCGAGCCGGTAGGCCGATGCGCGGCTCACGCCGAGCAGTCGGGCCGCAGCGGGGACCGCGAGAAGCAGGGGCAAACCCGCCATGGGGTCAGCCGTGCCGTGGTCGCTGGTCAACGGGGTGGTCAACGGTTCTCCTTCGCGGGTCGGGCATGGTGTGGTGGCGCGCTGGGCGCGGGTGGTCATGCGGTGCTGCCGGTGCATGCGGGGTGGGTGTGGGTGCCGTCGTCGTGGGCCATGGGGTGGCGGCAGCGGATGCAGGTGACGGGTTGTTGGCGGCTACCCGTCCCACCCGTCCCACCCTCATTTCCGCTGGTCAGGCTGGGACGGGTTGTGGTGGTGGGACGGGTTGACCCGTCCCAGGGCATCAACCCGTCCCGCGTTGACCTGGGCTGATGAGGGTGGGACGGGTGGGACGGGTCGGTGCCCGAAACCGGTTCGGGGTCATCGGGGAGGTACCGGGTCCAGGCGTCGGTGAAGTCGGTGCGGGTGAATCCCTTGCGTTGCGCCCCGTCGGGGAAGCGGGCGTTCGCGGAGCGGATGCGGTAGTCGGCGAGCAGGATGCCCAACCGGCGGGCGGTCAGCCCGGTGGGGCCGAGTTCCGCCCACGGCCCCTCCGGGTCGTCGCGGAGCCGGGTCAGGAGTTGTTCGGTGGACAACACCGGTTCGGTGCCGAACGCGCGCCGGCAGTCGGCGAGCAGCAACGTCGACAGGGACAGGGCGTCGGACTCGGCCGCGGCCCCGGTGAGGACCACCGCGGCGGTGCGGGCGCGGGCCGGCCAGTCCGATCCGGCGAGGTCCGCCACGACGATGAGGGGTTCCCACGTGTCGGCGGCCCGGTCCTCCACCGGCATGGTCGGTTCGGTGGCCTCCAGTACGGGCAGGTTGGTCCGCAACCACCCGGTGAGGTCTTCGGCGAGGCCCCGTAGTCGGGGGCCGTCGCGGCGCCACCGGTAAGGGTGGACGGTTTCCCCGGGGGCGCGGCGGCGCATGGGGACGATGACGGCGCGGTCTTCGATGGTGTCGGGCATCCGCCCGATCCCCGCCAGGGCGGCCATCGCGAAGGTGGAGATGGACTCCACCCGGTTCGCGGCGGCGTTGTACCGGATCGCCGGCCGGTTCCGTTGGTGTCCCGCGTTGAGGAGGCCGCGTAGTTCCTCGTGTGCCTCGGCGGCCTTCCCACCGAAGATGGTGTCGGCCTCATCAACCAGCAGTGTTGGCGGGTCGTCGGTGCCGATCGACCGATACACCGCCGCTGGGGATGCGTTCACGGTGATCAGCGGGTGGTGGCAGGTCGCTTCGAGGACATCCAACAGTCGAGACTTCCCGCAGCGGCGCTGCGGGGCGGTGATGACCAGGCGGGGGGCGTGCGCCCACGCGGGTTGCGCGTGTGTCGCGGCGATCCACAACACCACCGCGTCGGTGACCTCCACCGACGGCAGGATGACGTAGCGGGTCAGGGTGGCGTGCAACCGGTCCAGGATCAGCGCACCGTCCCGGTTCGCGGTGGTGTCGGTGGGTGATGGGATGCCCCCCGCCCCACCGGGGCGGGTCGGGGTCGGCTTGCTGCTCATGCTGCGCTCCCGGTGGTGGGTGTCGTGTGTGCCGGCGGGGGCGAGGTGTCGCGCCCAGCTGGGCTCGACACGTCGTGTGCGGCCGTGCCCGACGCGTCGCCCGAGGCCCGAGGCGACGGGTCGGCTGCCCCGGACAGCGGCAGCCGCGCCGCTGGGATGGTCGGGGTGGTCACAGGGGGACTCCTTCGTCTCGGAACGCGCCGTCGATCGCGGCGCGGGTCTCCCGGTCGGTTTGCTGCGCGGCCCGGCCGGCGTCGGTGAGGACGGCCAGGGCGTCGGGGTGGGTGAGGGCACCGGCGGCGACCATGCGGGCCACACCCCGGGCGGCGCCGTACAGGGTGGCGCGGCGGCGCCCTTCGGGTGCGCGCCTGACGGCGTCCATGTGCGCGGCGAGCAGCGCGGGTGGGGATGAGATGCCCCCGCCCCTTCGGGTGCGGACCGGGTGTGTTGGGGGGCGCGGTGGTGCGGGTGGTGGGCTGGTGATGAGTTCCCGCAGCGCGGGGGGCATCTCAGTCACTGCCCGACCCCCCACCCACTCATAGGTGCGGCGGGTGAGGGGGTGCCGGGAGGGTGGGGCGACCACATAGCCGCCGTTGGCTTTCACGTCCACGCCCGCGCGGTCGGGTAGCGCGGGTAGGGTCCGCCCGCCGGGGTGGGTGTAGTACAGCTGCCACCCACCACCCCCGGTCGCGACCGTCGCGGTGGGGGTCATCAGGGCGTGGTCGATGTGGCCGCCGTTGCGGGGGTCGACGTCGATGACGCACAGGTCGGAGACGCTGCCGGTGCGGATCGCGAGCAGCCCACCGGGTACCCGCCGCAGCATCAACCCGACCCGGGCGGGGTCGGTGGTCGCGGCGTAGAACCCGTGGCAGGTCAGACACGAACAGGCCTGCCGGTCATGGTCGCCTCCCGCCACGTCACACCCGGCGCAGTTCGCGACGGGCCGCTTGCTGCGGCCCAGGACGAACACCGACCACCCGAGCGCGGTGTACGCCACGGCGTGCGCCATCGGGGTGTCGCGCGGCCGGAGGCCGCTGCCGGGGATGGTCCGCCTCAGCGGTCCTTCTGCCCTTCCGTCCCTGCTCATCCCCGGATCGGTGATGGTGGGGCTGGTCCCGGTGGCCGGGGTGGGGGTTGCGCGCCGTCGGCGCGCCTGGGGAATGAGCCCCGAAGGGTCCTTCGTGCTGTGGGTGTCGCCGTTGTCCGGGCCGGTGGTGTCCGGCCCGCCACGTGAGGGGACCGACGCCGTCGCGGGTGTCGACGCCGGCCGGGTGGTGTAGGGGATGTGGTAGGGGCCGTAGACGCCCGGCGCGGGGGTGAGCCGGTGGGCGCGGCCCTGCGTGGCCCAGTGGGTTAGCCACGCCAGCGCGGCACCGTTGGTGATCTTGGCCGCGTCGGCGACCTCCCGTGCGGTCAGTGGCCGCCCCGCGGTACTGAGCACCGTCCACGCGCGGTGTTGGAGTTCGGTGACGGTGACCGGGCGGGTCATCGGTGCCCGCCGTGGTCGTGGAGGGTCCGGAAGTAGTTCAGGACGCGGCGGCCGGCCCGCAGCTGGTGCCCGGTGCCCATGCAGCGCCTGCACAGGCGTTCGTGTCGGGCCAGCAGGCTGGGGCGGTAGCCGGCGCCGTGGCAACGCTTGCAGGGGGTGAACGGCCGCACCCAACACACCAGCAGGTAACCGAGCGTGATTGTGATCAGGAGTGCGGGGATGATCAACGCGAGGGCCGGTGGGTGGGGTGTCGGGGTGGTGGCGGTAGCGGCCAGGATGCTCACGAGGGGCCTTCCGGAGAGGTTTCGGGGGGTTTTGGGCGTGCCTCGCTACCCGCTACCAGCGGGTTTGTGTGCTGGTAGCGGTGGTAGCGGGGGTGGGTAGCGGTGCCGCTACCGGTAGCGGGTCACCCGCTACCGGTCAGGGGTTGGCGCGGCGGTGGATCGCGGTGTCGATGTCGAGGGTTTTCGCGCCCTTGAGGGTTTGCCCGGCGTCTTTGATGTTCACGCTGGGTATGCGAAGGTCGCGGAGTTGCGCGGAGATCGCGGCGGGGGTCACATCCGTGTAGTGCTCGGGGATCTGCTCGACGAGGCGTTCGGCCAGGCGCGCCCACGACACGCCGGTTTCTCCTGCGTGGATGACGGAGCGCACATCAGCGAGGACGTCGCGCACCTCGCGGGTGGTGGTTTCCCCGGCGGCCATCCCCGACAGGGTGCCGGTGGTCTGGCGGTGTCGGCGGGCGGCGTGCAGGATCTTCTCCGCGTCCTCATGATCAGCCAGGTAGGTCCGCACCGTGGGGGTCGCATCAGTCAACCCGTAGAGGTACCCGACACCCAGGTAGTCCTTGCCCGCGGGCAGGGTCGCGGCGTCGAACCCTTCCGCGTAGGCGTCACCGCCGAGGATCGCCTCGGACACGACCCGGTTGCCGCACTTCAACGCGAACCGGGCGGCGTGGTTGTCGCGGTAGCGGGTGAACAACCGGGCGATGTTCTGCCCCGCCCCGACCCCGGAGGGTTTCTGCGAGCTGGACAGGATGATCACCCCGGCGGAGGGGCCCACCGCCATGATGAACGACAACAGTTCCGCGATCTCGGTGCTGGCGTCCTTGTCGTCCAGCTCGTAGTAGACCTGGAACTCCTCCATCACCAGCAGCCACACCCGCAGGTCCGGGTGCCGGGGGTCGTGGGCCAGGTCCCGGGTCAGCTTCCCCTCCGGGCACGCCTGCACCGGCAGCCGCGACAGGGTCTCGTTGACGGCCTGAATGTGCTTCTTGACCCCCCGCAGGGCCTCCAGCAGCAGCGGCACGGGGTCACCGTCCCGGCCGGGGTGGGTGCCGTAGACCATCGTGTGCGCGACCAGGGCGAACTTCCGCCAGTCGGGGGAGTTCTTCCCGTCCACGATGATGACCCGCACCCACGGGTCCAGGGCGGCGTAGAGGGCCAGCAGCCGCGCCGCGAACGTCTTGCCCTTCCGTGGTTGCGCGCCGATCAGCACCGAGGTCCACATCAGCGGCAACGTCACCTTCCGGCCGCGTTCGTCCAGGCCGAACGGCACCGGCTTCCAGATGTCGCGGACCTTCCCGTCCAACAGGGGTGTCTTGCCGGCGGGGACCGCGAGGGGGTCCCGGTCGGCGACGAACAGGGTGTGCCGGCGGTGACTGCTCGGGTCGCGGGTGAGGAACACCTGGTTGATCGACACATCCAGGCCCGAGGCGATCGCCCCACGGGCGTTACGGGCGTCGTCGAAGGTTTTGCCGTAGGGCAGGTCGATGCTCACCTGCGACCCGCTACCACTGCCATCACGCGACATCGTCGACCCGAACGTGACCTCCTGGTGTTGGCGGTCGGGCCGGCCCAGGCCGGCGGCGTAGTAGGCGCGCAACACGATGTCGGCGTTGATCCGCCGGAACCGGGCCGCGACCACCGCACGGGAGAGGATCGGCCGATCCGCGGGGCGGCCGGTGTGCGCCAACCACCCCACCACCACCACCGCGACCAGGGCGTGCTGCCAGGTCGTGGTGTTCACCCACAGCAGGGGGCCACCCACAGCGAGCCAAACAAGCCCGGCGATGAGGACCCACCCCCGCCACGCGCGGGTCGCTTTCACCTCCCGGTGCAGCCGCAGCCACATCTGCGGGTCATTGCTGTCAGCGGCCGTGGTGCGCAGCCCGTACTGCTCGGTGACCCACCACCACCGCAGCTGTCGCCCGGCCACCCGGGCCACACCCACCACGGCCCAGAACACGGCTTGTGCGGCATACCAGGGGCCACGCACCACATGGAACCCGACCCGGTAGGCGGTCACCACCGCGGCGTGGCGGGTGGTGGCGCGGATGTTCACCCACCCCCGCAACCCCGAGGGGATGATCGGATGCCGACCCCCCACCGTCACCGGGGCCGGGTCCACCGGCTGCCCACCCGGTTGCGGGTCCTCATCCAACGGCACATCGAAATGCGTCGCGTCCGTGCTCGACGCGCTGGGGGTCACGTCACCGATGACCGTGACCGCACCAGCCGCGCCAGTGTCGGTGGTCGCGGTGGGCTCGCCACGGCGGGGCCGCAACGGCACCCGGTGCCACTCCCCCCTCATCGGGGCCACCGCGTCGGTGTCGTCGCGCGGGTCGAGCGGGTCGAACCCTTCCGGGGTCGCCATGATGGGTGCTACCTCCAACGAGTCGAGTCACATCGGGTCGGGCGAGGGGACCGGAGCGCGGCCACGGTTTCTCAGGCCATGGGGCCGCGCTCCGGGCGGAATCAGAGCCAGTCCAGGTCGTAGGCCAGGCCGGTCAGCTCCTTACACAGCAGGTCAAGCAGGTACTCGCAGCACGTACCGCCCTCATCGCAAACATCAGCGGTGACCTCATCCGCCCACCGGATCAGGTGCTCCAACACCTCACGGGCACGCTGCCTCGGGTCCGTCACCGCCGTGGTGGTCGTCGGGGTCGCTCCTGTCTCGCTCATGCCGCCACCTCCGCGTCGGCTTCGGCGTTGGCGGTCTCTGTGCTGTCGGCGCCGGTGGTGGGTGTGGTCAGGGCCGCGAGGTGACGGCGGACCGTCCGGTCTGAGACCCCAAGGCGGGTAGCGATGTCGGATGAGGACATGTCCGGGTGCCGGCGACGTAGCCGCGCCACCGCCGCAGGCGTGTCCGCACCACCTGTCCGGCGACCCGACCGCCCGGTTGTCCGCTCGGGTGTCCGCGACCCTGCCCGGGTCGTGTCCGCCCCCGTGTCCGGGGTGGTGTCCGCCCCCGTGTCCGGGGTGGTGTCCGCAGCAGTGACCGCACCGCGACCGGTCGCGTGTCCGGTGGGTGTCCGGGTGGTGGCCGGTGCCGTGACCGTCGAGCCCGTCTCGACGGTGCCCGTGAGGGACCGCCCGGCACCGGTCGCGATCAGGGCACCGGTGGCCATCACCATCAACCCGTCCACAGCCAGGGGGCCGATGCGGGTCGTCAACACGTCCTCCCCGTAGAAGGCCAACAACCCCGACAGGTGCCGGTAACTGACCACGGCCGCGACCGCGGCGACGGGCAGCAAACCGAGGAACCGCAACCCCACCCACCGGTTCCCGGTCGGCCACACCACCCGGGCGAAGATCTCCACCGCCACGAACAGGGCCACCGGCCAGAACACCGCCCCCACCACCGCGCCCGCATGCGGATGCCATTGCTCCGGGTCGACGGGCGGGTGGCCCGGATCGGCGGGCGGGGGCACGTAGGAGTGGGCGATGTTCGCCGCGATACTCACCGCACCACCCAGCCCCGCCCCCGCGTACGCCCACCCCCGCCCCGCCACCCCCGGCCCGGTGCCGGCGTTCACGAGCGCACCCCGGTGCCCGCCCCGACGGGGCACACACAGGCACACCCGACACCGGCGAGGTCACTGCCACAGCCGCCGTGCCACCCCGTGGCGCACGCCGGGCACACCGCCGTGACCATCACCTCACCGGACCCGCCGTCCGGCCCGGCGCCCCGCCCCGCCAGCTCCGCCCGCAACCGCGCCACCTCCGCGCGCAGCTCCACCTCGACCGAGGCGGTCGGGTCGGCCACATACTCACTGACCGACAGGAACCCACCATCGGGCCGGTCCCCGGAAGCGGCGTGCACCCACCGACTCCCGAACCGGTTGGTGACCCCGCGCTGCCCCAGCAACGCCACCGCGACCGCGTCGACACACGCGCGCTTGCCCTCATCACCGACCCGCGCCCCGCCGGCACGGTCGAGCCCACCGACGAGCACCGTCACGTTCGGTACCGGCACCCCGGACCCAGCCAGGGCCTCCATGTCCTCCGCGAGCCGCCGCAACCCGGCCGCCACCTCCGCGAACGTCACCATCACGCCACCCCATCCGTTGTTGTCGAGTTGTTGGCCAACCGGCGGGAGGCACCCACGCACCGGCCGAGACGCCCCCGCCCCCGGTGGGCCGGTCGGGTCGGGGCCGGTCCGCACGGCGGCGGTTGGCAGCCGTGGACACACACCCGCGTCGGGTCGCCCACCGGGACCCCGTGCAGGCAGAACCAGGGCGGGGCCGGTACCCCACGCCGGGGTAGTCGGGCGGCCATGTCAGGCACGCCCGTCGATGCGGACGGTGAACGCGACCACATCCCCATCGGGGGTGTCCCCGGAGCGGACCTCATACCGCCAGTACAGGTAGTCCTCACCGTCGCGGTCACTACCGAGCCGCCGCACGACCAGCCGCGTGAACACACCCCCCTCGTAGCGGAACAACCGCGCCACCGCGTACCCGTCACCGCTGTAGTGCGCGTGCTCGATGCAGCCACCCAGGAACGCGCCGAACTGCTCGCCCGCGTCGAACACGTGCAGCTGCGGGGGGTCGACGTCGTAGCGAACCTCCGCCAGGTAGAACACCGTGGGGTCGGGCGTGTCGCTGCCCGTGGTCTCCCCCACCGGGGCCGCGTGCCCCCCGGTCATGACGCACCCACCGCAGTGAGCAGCGCGGCGGTGAGCAGCCAGGCGTGGTGCCAGGACTGATCCAGGGCATACGCGCCCGTACCCAGGCTCGGGTTGTCATCCCGGCCCGCACGCGGGGCACCCAGCGCGTAGAAGGCGGCCTTCCCGGTGCGCTCGGCGAGCCCACGCAGCGTGGACCGGCGATCAGCCCAGTAGTGCGACACGGCCGAGACGAGCTGACCGGCCGCCACCCACCACGGGCTCACCGGCAGGTCGAGCACCACGACCAGGGCGCCGACCGTGGCGGCCGTCGTGGCCGTGTAGGAGGCCACGTGCCGGGCACACGCCATGCGGCCCACCCACCCGGCCGCGCCCTTCGTCAACGCCTGGTGGTGGGTCTGCACCCAGTGATCCGCCACCGAGTGCGCCACCAACAAGGCGGGCAACGTCACCGCGAACACCAGGGCCGACGTGGTGCTCATGCCGCCACCCGTGACTGCTTGACGACCACGGCCGTTTCGGTGCCCCGGTGGTGCAGCGCGTCATGCACCCCAGCCAAGGTTTCGGCCTCATCCGCGTGG
The DNA here is from genome assembly GCA_016201065.1 of Actinomycetota bacterium. Lineage (GTDB taxonomy): Bacteria > Actinomycetota > Actinomycetes > Mycobacteriales > JACQDL01 > JACQDL01. The sequence continues at coordinate 5,814 of JACQDL010000056.1, read as the reverse complement.
AACATCGGACCCGAGGTCAGGTCACACACCGGGCACGTCAGCCACCACATCACGCCACCTCACCCACGGCCGACGAGGCCACGGCCCGGCGGGCGGCGCGGCGGGCGTTCCGGTGGGCAGCTACCCGCTCGGTCTCGGTCGTACCGCCCCACACCCCCGACTCGGCGTGCCGCATCGCCCACGTCAGACACGGCGCCACCAACGGACACCCCACGCACAACGCGGCGGCCCCGGCCGGGGTGATCTCCTCCGCGACCGGATGCCAATCGTCCGGGTCCACACCCTCGCCGCGGCACGGCACCCCCGCTGCCTCAGCGGTCAACGCCGCCCACAACCACCGATCCGGCCAGCCCACCACCGACGCCGGCACACCCACACGGGCCGCCAACAGCGACACCCTGCCGCGATCACCACCAGCGGAACGGGCAAAGCAGTAGCTACGCTTCTCGTGCATCGGTACTCCCTCTCGAAGGACTGCTGCTGCGCCGGCCTCGGCGGGGGTAGGAGCCCGCCGGGGCCTTCTTGCTGCGATGACTCCATTGAAAATACTGACTGACTCAGTAGTCGTCAAGTCTTTGTCAGTACCGATCTCCGCGTTTCGGTGGCACCCTTCGATCGTCAGGGAAAGCAGCGCGCCACGGCAGAGGACGCCGGAGGACTCGGGGAGGACTCGGTCGATGCAGGCGACTGATATTGCCGCTCTGTGTCACGAGAAGGGTTGGGCACGAACCCGCCTCGTGCACGAGCTGCGCGTCGTCGCACGCCAGCGGAACCTTGGCCAGCTACCGGAGGACGCGAGCCTCAAACGGATGGTGCGCCAATGGGTGAGCGGCGAGCGTGGCCTGTCGCACTTCTACGCCGACCTGCTGACCACCGTCTTTGGTGTCCCCTTTGCCGTAGGCCGGCCGAGCGACCGCGCGGCCACGAGCAGCGGTGACCGGCCAGACCAGAGCCTCGGGGGTGAACTCGCGGCGCGGATCGCCAGCACTGCCTCGGTGGTCGATGACGGCCTGGTCGAGCTGCTCGAAACACAGACCGACTCATTCCGCGCCCTCGACCGGCGGCTCGGTGCCGGCTACCTCCTGCCGCAGACAAGCGCGCACGTCGGCCAGATCACGGACCTGCTGAAGCATGCCCTGCCAGGTGGTTGCAGGGAGAGCCTGGCGGCCGCCGGCGCCGAGGCGGCCGCCCTTGCTGGTTGGCAGGCTCTCGATCTCGGCGACCCCGACCGCGCATGGCTCCTACACGAGACAGGCAAGGCGGCAGCACGAGAGAGTGCGAACGACGCAGTGCTGGCTCACGTCACCGCCCAACAGGCGTACGTCTTGCTGGACCTCGACCTAGCCGGTGACGCGCTGGCCGTGATGCGGTACGCACGCGAAACGGCCGGCACCCGCGTGCCGCCCGTGCTCAGGGCTTGGTTGTGGGCTGCGGAGGCCGAGTCGCTGGCTGCCGTGGGCGATGACCACGCGGCACGGTCTGCGCTCGACCAGGCCGCGCAGCTTCTACCCGCCGACCCTGGCGAGCAGTCCTTGCCGTACGTCTTCCTCGATCAAACGCACCTCAGCCGGTGGCGCGGTCATTGCCTTGCGCGACTCGGCGCAACCGAAGCCATCGACGACCTTGCCGGAGCGATCGACCGGCACGACCCCACCTTCGCGCGGGCCGCCGCCGGCCTGCACTGCGATCTCGCGCTCGCCTACTCCCAGCGCGGCGACCATGGCCCGGCGCGCGCCGAGGCAGCGACCGCGCAACGGCTCGCCGCCCAACTGGCCTCGACGCGGCAGCAGCGCCGAATCAGTCGGCTGTTGACGAGCGGTGAGGAGCCGTCGGCCCGCTGATCGCCAGCACGTGCAACAGCGCCACGAGCGTCCCCGAGTTACGCACCTGCCCCTCACCGATGAGCTGCGGTACGTCGACCAGCGGAACCCACTCCATCCGTTGCATCTCCGTCGTCTCGGTCGGCTCGCCCACACGCTCCGCACCGTGACCGAGGAAGACGTGATGCGGCGTTGTCACCATGCCGATCATCGGCTCGAAAGTCACCAAGTGCTCCAACCGGCGCGGCCGGTACCCCGTCTCCTCCTCGATCTCCCGAGCCGCCGTGACAGCCGGCTCCTCACCGTCGTCGACCAGACCACCCGGTAGCTCCCAGTTCCACACATCGGGCACAAACCGATGCCGCCACATCAACAGCACCCGCTCGCCAGCATCGTCGAGCAGCGCAGTCATCGCTGCTGACGGCATCCACACGATGTGGTGTTCGAACCGCTCGCCGCTCGGCAACTCGACATCAGCCAACCCGAGCCGAATCCACTCGCTCTCGTACAGCGACCGCGTCCCGTACACCCGCCAAGAAGTGTCCCCAGGTGCCCGCGGACCGACCGCGACGCCGGCCTGCTCCGATCCCGTCGGGCTGCGGTCCTCAGGGTCTCCCGTCGGTCGACCCCCGACACCAGGCCGTGGCCGCCCCCCGTGCCAGTCAACGATCGTCGCAGGCCGCCACAGGTGCGTCCGCCCGAACGTCGAGTCCGGCGCCGGCATCTGTCCGCGCTGGCGGTAGGAACTCACCGTCCCCACCTGTACCCCGAGGTACGCCGCCACATCAGACGTCGTCCACCACTCTGCATCCTGGCTCGGTTGCACCGTCACCGGCTACATCTTGCCCTGACATGAGGACCGGCGGGTCAACGACTCGGACTGACCGTGTCGCCGCGGTTCACGCCTTGCGGATCTCGTCTTGTTCGGCGCGCCGCCGACGGAGGGTGTTGGCGGGCCAGTAGAGACGGTAGAGGGACCGGTGCGCGGGTAGGAACGGGTGGCGCTTCGGGGCGCGGCGGGACAGCCGCGCGGTGATCGTGGCCGGGACGCGGCCGGTGAGCGCAGCCGCTCCGGCGATGTCGACCCAGGCATCTGCCTGATGCAGTCGGCGTCTCTGCGGTTTCAATGGGGCCGGCTCGTGATGAGCCGGAATGGAGGCGATCGGCATCGATGTGGTCGCCGGGCTCTCCGGTTTCAATGGGGCCGGCTCGTGATGAGCCGGAATGGCACATACCATTCCGCGCCGATACCACCGGGCACGATGTTTCAATGGGGCCGGCTCGTGATGAGCCGGAATGGTCACTGCGCTGGTCGCGGTCATCACCCTCGCGGTGCGTTTCAATGGGGCCGGCTCGTGATGAGCCGGAATGGATGGTCGCCCGGGTCCGGCATCGTGGCATGGGCGGAGGTTTCAATGGGGCCGGCTCGTGATGAGCCGGAATGGCGGTGGGAGCCGACGGCCAGAGACGGCACTCGGCGCGTTTCAATGGGGCCGGCTCGTGATGAGCCGGAATGGGGCTCCCCCTGTGACGGGGGTGCTGACCAGGGAGAACGTACCACCGACGCGAGCGGTGTGTCTCGAGGATCGTCCCGGGGGCCTCCGCGCGTCGTGCCAGGCGCCGAAAATGCCCTGTGACCTGCGTGCGAGCGGTCGAGCCTGCGGGCGCCGGCGTTTGACCGCTCGCGCTGGCCGTCCGAGGGGACATCCCACCACCCGAGTTGTCCGATTTGGTCGGCCTCACCGTCGCACCCATACCGCCGCAGCGCCCACTCGAGCCGGAACGCCACACCGGTAGCTGCCAGGTTGCCGCCACGCTTCCGCCGCCGAGGGAGCGACCGCACGCCTGGGAACCGCTGGCCGCTGAGGCGTACAGCAACGAAGTACAGCAACGGCGCCGTCCAGATACGGCCAAACCCAACCTCACGCAACCCGGTGACCTCGGCGTTGACCACCACCGACCGGGCCGCCAGCAGCTCGGGACGAAGAGACCGTGGGTTCGAACCGCTACCCCGATAGAGGCAGGCCCGCAAGCCAGGTTCGCGAGATCCGGCAAGGTGCGCCGGCGGGGTGTGCTCACCGATCTGCTCACGGGACGTTGCGCGTCGACTGAGCCGGCGGGCTACGCGTGAGACGGTCCAGCGCCTGGGTGCCGGGTACGAAGACACCGCATGTGATGGGTGAGACTGTCCCATGCCGTCTCATAACCCAGAGGTCACAGGTTCAAATCCTGTCCCCGCTACCAACGAAAGTGCAGGTCAAAGGGCTGGTTCTCGATCTTCGAGAACCAGCCCTTTGATCGTTGGCTAGCAATTTTCTAGCAAGAACGGTGCGGACTCCGGCGGAGGTCGGTGGACCTCGGGCGCATCTGGTGGACATTCCGGCCCGTTATGCGAGCTGCGCTACGTCTGTATCGCTTCGGGCGATTAGCGAGTGAGCGCCTCTCGTCGGTGCTCACTTCTTCTTCGCTGATGCCCGTCTCCGACGGGGGGCCCGCGGTGACGTAACGGCCAGCGGAAATCCTCTACAGGTCCATGGTGGGTGTGTAGGATTTTCGTGTGCCGTCTTCGTCGTCGGGATCCAGGCCAGTTCCGCAGGCCGTGTCCGAAGCCCTGCCTGCCGACCTGCCGACGGCGTTCCGATCCTTCGAGGTGGCTGCGCTGGGCGTGAGTGAGGCCAGGCTGCGCCGGTGGCTGGCCGAGGGGCTGGTGGAGCGGGTCGGTCATGGCGTCTACCGGCGGGTCGATGCAACGGTGGGGGACCTGGACCGGGTGGAGGTGGCGCTGCGGGCTCCGCGAGCGTCGATTTGTCTGGTCAGTGGTCTGGTCGAGCATGACCTGCTGGACGACAACCCGGCGGTGCTGGACGTGGCGTTGCCGCGGGGGACCTGGCGGCCGCGGCTGGCGGCGCCGGTGCGGTGGCATTCGTTCGCGGCCGCGACGTTCGACCTCGATCGGCTCGTCGTCCCGGCCGGCGGGACCGGGAATGTCGAGGCTCGTGGCCCCGAGGGTGGTGCGGTGATCGGTCTGTACGGTCCGCGGCGGTGCATCGTGGACGTGTTCCGGCTGAGGCACGAGGTGGGGCCGGAGGTCGGGGTGGAGGCGTTGAAGCGGTGGCTGCGCCTGCCCGGCCGCCAGCCGGGGCAGCTCCTGGAACTGGCCGGCAACTTCCCCGCCGCGCTGCCCTCGCTGACCGAGGCACTGCGGGTGCTCCTGTGACCGGCGGCGTCGCCGTGCCCACATCCGTGCCCACATCCGTGGTGGCGGCCGGGGTGTGGGCGTGAGCCGGGTCCAGCGGGACTCGGCGGCGGGCCGGGCGTACCTGGACGTGCAGAACCTGGCTCGCCGGACGCGGCGTCCGACCGCCGAACTGCTGCACGCCTACGCCCTGGAGGGGTTCCTGGTCCGGCTGACCTGTTCGCCAGAGGCTGGCAGCCTGGTGCTGAAGGGCGGGGTGCTGCTGGCCGCGTTCGCGGCGCGCCGCCCGACGCGGGACATCGACCTGGCCGCGCGGGACCTGCCGGGTGAGGTGGATGACGTGCTGGCCCTGGTGTGGCGGATCGCCGCCGTGGAGGTGGACGACGGGCTGGTTTTCGACCCCGAGGCCGCAACGGCGGCGTCGATCCGGGAGGAGGAGGCGTACGCGGGGGTGCGGGTGAGCCTGCCGTGTGTGCTGGCGTCGGCGCGGATCCGGTTCCACGTCGATGTGAACATGGGGGACCCGATCTGGCCGGACCCTGCGGTGGTGGACCTGCCGAGGGTGCTGGGCGGGACGCTGCGGATCACCGGATACCCGCTGGCGATGGTGTACGCGGAGAAGATCGTGACCGCGGTCGATCGGGGTCTGGTCAACACCTGCATATGAGCGTGCTTGGGAGCCGTCAGGCTTGCGCGGTTGAGCCGATGTACTCGTGGCGGCTGCGCCGCCGTTCTCGTTTGAACTGAGCCACTGGGCCTTCTCGTGCTTCCGTCGGATCACCTGCCCTCGCCTGAGGG
>JACQDL010000055.1 GCA_016201065.1 Actinomycetota bacterium | reverse complement strand
GGCGTGCGCGCGGCACGCTGCCGTGGGGCCTGCTGCTGTGGTTCGGACACGGGCTCTTACCTCCTGAAGGTTGGTCAACATACCCATCAGGTGGTTGGGAATTAGAACCGGTCCCTGGTTCACGAACTCTGACGCGGAACGATCTGCGACCGGAACCGGCACCGTGCCCGCAAGTCCAAATCCCCCAGCACCTTCGGCCACGCGACCACGAAAGACACCGCCACCCGCATCGCCCCGACCGTCATCACCATGGCCAACACCCCCGCCTGACCAGCACACCCAGGAACACGACAACCCCGAAGGACACCCGCCGGCCCGTGGAACCGGCCGTCACCGGCACGACACGCCGCCCATAAGCACGCCCACAAGAACAACAACTACTCAGCGTCACCAAAACAAGAACCCGACACTGGCACCTAAACATCTAAAGCCCGCGGCATTGCGTCGGGTCCTGGCCGCCCGGGTCGCCTCCAGCACGGTCAGCGAGCAGACCCTGTGGGATGACATGGTCCACACCTTCACCCCCGGGATGGTGAACTTCTGCGACCGGAACTTCTTCTCCATGGACCGGTTCCGGCGGGCCGCCGCCACCGGCGCGCACCTGATCTGGCGGGTGAAGAACGGGAAGAAGTCACTACCCGCCACCGTGATCCGGACCCTGGCTGATGGCTCCCACCTGGTCCGCCTACGGGAGTCCACCTCGTGGGAATCCCGGGACGCGCTACCTCAGTGTTGACCGTCACTCCGAATGCAGTCGTGGTCGGCATCTTCCGTGCAGACCTGATCCTTCCTCGCAGGTGCGCGTCTTGTCGGCCGAGTGCGCAGGAGGTGTCCAGGTGGAGCCCCCGCAGCCCGCGCTCTTGCGGGCGAGGAGGAACGACCTGGACGCCGACAAGCGCTCGGCCAAGATCGACGGCGAGGAAGGATCATCCGCAGTCTGGATGATTGTTGATCTTCATTTTCAGTGCTCGGCAACACCTCAGTAGGGTCGGGGACTGGCGCGGAGTCCTCACGGGCCACTGCGCCAGTCCCCGACCCTACTCATTGTTTGGCCGGAGGCACTAACTGAAGGTTCGTCGAACCGTATCTAGATCTCACGCCTTCCGCGCCATCCACCGCAGTTAGCGTGAGGCCGAAGACGTGGGCATGCAACTCATTGACGTTGATTCCGATGTCAGCGGCGATCTTCGCGGGGGTTTCGCCATCGTCGCGGACTGATCGGAAGACCTTGGCCAGCAGCTGTGATGACTCGCGAGGAATCCCGTTTGGCTCGCCGCTGCGGTAGCCGAGCCGTGAGAGCTGAACGCAGGAGGTGCGGTAACCCCATTCCGTTAGGAGTTCAAGTTCATGCAGTCGGTGGGTAAGGGCGATGGCAGCAACTTTCCAGACCCGCTTGGCCTTTAGTATGCGATCGGGCGTGGCGCCGTACAACCCCCGTGCCAGCACACTCGCCCGCGGCATGAGGAACGCCGCCGCGAAGCGATTTGCCTCGGCCTCCGCCGAAGGACGATGGGACACCTTGTCCTCTCGGTGAGGGACCTCGTACTCGCCATGCAAGACCAAGTGCCCGAGCTCGTGCGCGGCGTCGAAGCGGCCACGTTCGCCGGACTTTTCGATGCTGAGGAAGACGAACGGTCGCCCGTGCCAGTACAGGGAGAACGCGTCCAACTCTCGGTTCTCCATGGTCAATGAGTACACACGAGCCCCGTGTGCCTCCAATAGGTGAAGCATGTTCGAGATCGGCTTCTCACCGAGACCCCAACGTGCCCGAACGACCTCTGCCGCCGCTTCCGGGTCATAGCCTGTCAGACTTGGCACGTCAGTCCGAGGGAGCATGAACCGGGCATCGATCCAGTCGTCGATCAGAAGAGCGATACGCCCAGCGCTGAGCGCCCGGTCACGCTGTCTGGCTGTCATTTTGCTCAGGGCCCGAAAGCTCACGGCGTCCTCGGGGATCTCCTCAAGATCCGTTCCACCCAGGAACGTCACAGACACGTCGAGTGCCGCGGCCAACCCGTGCAGAGTTTCCTCGGACGGCACTTGGTGTCCGTTCTCGTACAGCGACAAACTCCGGGTGCTTAGGCTGGTCAGCTCCGCCAGTTTTGTCAATGTCAGCCCCCGCCGTTTCCGCGCTATGGCCAGCCGCGATGGGGTTAGCATTGCCGTGTGTCCTTTCTTGTTCGGTGCGGGCCTATCTCCGGTTGACCTCGACGGTGATGTCGCCGCTGGGGTCTTGGTCATCGTCGGGCCGTGCCAGGTTAGCCAGGCTGTTGCCCTCCCGCAGGAAGACCGGAAAGATTATCCGTTCCTGCCAGTTGGTGATCCACCCGTGCTCGATGGTGTTCGGCAGGGACAATTCGACGCGGAATCCCTCGTCGTCCACGTGGTACAGCAGGTACCAGGTCCGCAAGTCGACGGGGAATGTGGGGCGTTCGTCGTCCAGGCCGAGGTCAAAGTCCCCAAAGTCCAACGTGAGTTGGTCATTGGCCTCGACCGCCTCAACCGTGGCGTAGCCCTTGGGGTACTTCGTTGTAGGCGACTGGTCTGCCTGGCCAGTCATCTCGTCGCCGGACGTGGCCACGATGGCGAACTCGCCGTCGGGGTGCACCGTGCGAGCCAGGTTGCGGGGGTTGTCGAAAGTCCAGCCGGCAGAGACCAGCGACTCCCGCAGGAACCGTGTCGTGCGGCCCCACCGGGTGAGACCTTCCATGCTGGGTGGGTCCAGCGACGTGCACATGTTGGCCTCGGCATCTGCCCGGCGCACCACCCTCTCGACGAGGCCAACACTCAAGCCCAGCGCTTCCATGCGGTCGACAGCCTTGTCCTCAACGTGCACCTGCACAGCCATGCCACTACACCCTCCTCACCGACGGACCACCCGCCGACTTCACGAAATCCTAACTCATCAGAGGAGTCAAAACGCGAACCACCTCGATGAGTCAGTCCCGCCCGCAACCAGATCTTGAAGGTCCCGGCCAACGGGGCCTACCCATGAGCCGGTACCGCGCCGACGCCTTGCTCCCGGATCCTGACGACGACGCCACGCTGGCTGGCCGGAGCCCCCAGGTGAATCGGGTCTCAACTCGCGCCAGTCCAGGCAGGATCCGCGGTCAGGACTGTCCAAGAAAGAGATCATCCGCTGCCTGAAACGGTACTCACCCGCGCGATCGACCACACCCTCACCACACCACCACCACAAGCACAAACCACGCGAAACGACCACGCCCACGCCGCTTGACAAGCATAGGAGCGTCCAACCCACGGCACGAGCAACCGGATCACGAGCGCCGAGAACCGCCGTTGCACCTGTTCGACCACCCGCCACGGTGTGGGACGAGCCGGTGATGCGCGCGGCGTTGGCCGGCCACGACATCGCCACCGTGTTCCGGCTGATCCAGGGCCTGGGGTACTCGCAGAACGCGATCGGCACGCTGATCGGGCTGTCCCAACCCGAGGTGTCGTCGATCCTCCACGGTCGCCGGGTCCGCTCCTACGCGGTGCTGGCCCGGATCGGCTCCGGGCTAGGCATCCCACCCGGACACCTGGGCGTCGCGTGGTGCGCCTGCCCGGACCATGGGCGTCCCGGGCCGGCCGGATCTGCGGAAGCAGATCCGGCCTAGACGGAACACAGCAGATCGATGGGTCAGCCGACGGCGGGGCGCCCCACGCCTGACCCGACGGGAAGGTTCTGCAACCGGACCTGGCCACGCGCCACCAGCCGCCGGCCGGCGTCAACGATCTCGACCAGCCAGAGCTGCTGTGACCGACCACGGTGGATCGGCGACGCCTCGGCGACCAGCTCACCCTCCCGGACGGCGCGCAGGAAATCAGTGTGGTTGGACACGCCCACGACCTGCCCGGACTCGCCCAGCCACAGGGCGGCTCCGACGCTCGCGAGCGTCTCGACCACCGCGCAGTGCACGCCGCCGTGCAGGACGCCGTAGGGCTGGAGGAGCTCGGGACGGACCGTCCAGCGCGCGGTGACCCGTTCGCCGCTCAGCTCGTCGAAGACCAGCCCCAGCAACGCGACAAACCCACCCGCCGTCTCGTCCACCACGCATCCTCACGGTCGTTGCCCGACGGGCAAGCGTAGAGCGCCCACCGGGTCGGCGGAACCGCACCCCAACCGGTACCCGATTCACACTTCCTGGTGACCTTTCGATTACAGTGAGCAACGACCAGCAGTCGGGACCACTGCGCCGGATCGGGGAGGTCCCGCATGCCCAGTCCTGCCGTCTGGTGCGCAACCGCGCGCATGGGCAGAGCGTGCCGCGGCGCCATACCGAACCGGGAGCACAGCGATGGCTGACCGCGGGCGCCCTCATCGTGCCCGGATGGTGCGGATCGAGGCCCTCACCACACATCCGGTGCAGGTGGACCTCCAGCCATCGGGCCGGGCGCTGTTCGAGCCGACCGCGCACCCCACCCGGATCGACCAGCCGGCGCTGTCCGAACGCGACCTCGCCACCGCGGCCGGCATCGTCCGGGAGGTCCTGCTGCACCGCGGACGCCGGGTCAGCGGCCTGCCGCCGCGCCGCCGCGGCACGGTCTACCTGGTCTCCCGGACCACCGCGCAGTCCGCCCGCAGGCGGGACGACCTGCTCTTTCCGGTGCGCGAACGGCGCGACCCCTCGGGCGCGACGGTGGTGGCCTCGGCTCTCGGCCGGTTCCAGGCTCCACGGTGGCGGCGGGCCCTGCGGTGGCTGCGCACCCCCCGGCTCCGGCGGCGGAACCTCACCCGCGCCGACTGGCCGATTGGGGTCGGGCTTGCCACCGCCACCGCTTTCCTCGCCGCTGCCCTGAGCGCGGTGCCGGACGCCGTGACCGGTGACTGGACCGCGCCCCAGACACCGCGACGGCTGGTCGTCACGGCGATCCTGCTCGCCGTCGGTGGCGCCACGCTCGGCTGGACGGTGCTGCGGTGGCGGCAGCGCAGCCGCTGGCTGCGCAACCGCGGTACGGCGTACCTCCTCAAGGAGGAACCGACCTACTGGGCCCACGAGGAGCGGGAGTCGTTCCTGGCCAAGCTGCGGCGCGAGTTCGCCCGCACGATCTGGGTGCCGGGACCGGACGTCCTCGGTGAGCCGTGGGGCTGGCCGCTGGACGAGTCGGCGACCGGGTGGGGCCGCAAGGTCGACGAGCTCGTGCGGGCCTTCCGGGTGGCGCGGCACAACGACGATCAGACCACCCCGAACTCCGTCTTCATCTGGGCGCCGTGGCCGGTCGCGCTGGCCTTCGGTGCCCGGGCGGCGGCCGGGCGGGTGGCCGGCGGCCGGCGCGGGCTCACCCTGGAGGTCCGGCAGCGGCCCCAGTTCGGCCGGCTGGGTGGGCTGAAGGCACGCCGATGGTCCCGGGAACCGCACCTCTTCCTGCGCGGCACGCCGGGTCCCACCCTCGCCGAGGCGCTCCCGGGGGCCCGCGTCAGCGAGCACAGCCGCCTGGCCAGTCTGCTGGTGACGGAGGTCGCCGACACCTGGTCGGAGGAGGAACCGCTCGACGAGCACGGCCGCACCGCCCTGGTGCTGCTGGTGCGGCTGAGTGCCCAGAAGTGGGGCCCGCTCCCGCCGATCGAGCCGGATCAGGCCGTGGAACCGGTCACGCTGCAGTTCGACGATGCTGCCGGGCTGGGACTTGCCGAATACGGCCGGGCGCAGCTCGTCGAGTTCCGCTGTGCGATGCCGGGTGACGCGCCGATCCCATGGGCGGCATACCCGGCGCTGGTCAGCTCGGTGGCCGAGTGGATCTGCCGGAGTGTCGCCGGCAACCGTGCGGCCGAGGTCGTGCTGCTGGGCATGGTCGGACCCACCGAGGTGGCGCTGGGGCTGGGCATCCACGCCGCGCAGGCCGCCGTGGCCGCAGCCGCGGCCGGGTCCGGGCACTGGCCGGAGCACCTGTGGCCGCTGGTGTACCGGGGCGTGCCCGGCAAGCCCGCGTTCGTGGTGCCGGGCCTGGACCTCGGTACGGCCGCCCTGCGCTGAACCCGCCCCGCCCCGCCCCGGCCCCGCCAGCGGTCAGCTCAGCGCAGCAGCTTCGACAGCCTGCGGTCCGCCAGCGGCTTGCCGCCGGTCTGGCAGGTCGCGCAGTACTGCAACGACCGGTCCGCGAAGGACACCTCACGGACCAGGTCACCGCAGACCGGGCAGGGCAGGCCGGCGCGGGCGTGCACCCGCAGCCCGGACCGCTTCTCCGCCTTCAGGGTGGCGGCCTGCTGGCCGATGGAGCGCCGCACGGCGTCGACGAGGGTCTGCCGCATCGCCTCGTACAACCGCTCCGCCTCCTCCGCCGACAACCGGGCGGCGATCGCGAACGGCGACAGCCGGGCGGCGTGCAGCATCTCGTCGGAGTAGGCGTTGCCGATCCCGGCCAGCACCGACTGGTCCCGCAGCACCCCCTTGACCTGCGCCCGCTGGTCGGCGAGCAACGCGCGGAAGGTGGCCAGGTCGACGGCGAGCGCGTCCGGACCGAGTCGGGCGACGCCAGGTACCTCGGTCAGGTCACGGGCCAGGTAGACCGCGAGCCCCTTCTTCGTGCCCTGCTCCGTCAGGTCGAACCCCGACCCGTCGTCGAGGTGCACCCGCAGCGCGATCGGCCCCTTGCCCGGCTTCGGTGGGGCCGCCGGCAGCGCGTCCCGCCAGTGCAACCAGCCGGCGCGGGCCAGGTGGACGACCAGGTGCACGCCGTCGCAGTCGAGATCGAGGAACTTCCCGTACCGGCCGGCCGACGTCACCGTCAACCCCGGTAGCCCGTCCACCGGTGGGGTGAAGGTCTTCAGCGCGCTGATCGCGACCACGTCCACGCGGGCCACCGCACGCCCGACCGCGCGCTCGCGGAGGAACGCCGCCAGCGCCTCGACCTCAGGGAGCTCGGGCACCCGCCCAGTCTGGCACGACGGTCGGTCCGGCCGGCGGTCCCCGATCAGCTCACCGGAACGGGCCGCACGCTGGGCTGGACGACCCAGCGCCGGGCCAGCGCCAGCCTGATCGCGGCCCGGTCCAGATCGAGCTGGCTCACCGCGGACAGCGACCCGAATGTCCGGACCGCCTGGTAGTAGCTCCAGGCGAGACCGTCGCAGGTCGGCCGCTTCCACGACGGGTAGCTGGCGCAGACCTGCCGGAGGTGGAAGTAGAACATGTCGTCCACGCGCGGCTTGTTCGCCGGGAACTGCCCGACCGTCTTGTAGTTGCGGTACCCCCAGTCGTGGTGCCAGCACGGCAGCCGGAAGTCGAACCCGAGCGGCTGGTCGGGGCTGACCGAGCAGTAGTCGGTCGACCAGTCGAACGTGTAGGCGGACCAGGCCGGCTGGGTGAGCCGGCCGGCGTTCCAGGCACCGGTGGAGACCTGGGTGGGCTGCGTCCAGGCGGACATCACCTGCAACTTCTCGTCCAGGGTGACGGCCTGCGCCGGAACGGCCGTACCGACGAGGGCCAGCAGTGACAGGAGCACAGCGGCTAGCGCGACAGACAGGCGGCGACGAGACATCTGGGGCACCTCGGATTCCTGACCGCATATAGGGACGACCCGTGTGCAGCATTATGCCCGGGATGTGGCGGAAAACTCCATCCCCGAACGCCCGTGCTACGGTGCCGGCCCAGGCGGCCCAGGCGGCCCCGAGTGAGGAGCAGGTGCGTGGGCGAGGAGCTGATGGCCCGGTTGCCGGAGCGGTGGCGCGCGCTCCTCACGGGGCACCTCGACCCGGCGGTGATGGGCGCGCTGGCGGAGTTCGTCCTCGGCGAGTACGCGACGCGGGTGGTCTACCCGCCGCTGGCGGAGCTGTTCGCGGCGTTCCGGCTGTGCCCGCCCGAGGCGACCCGGGTGCTGATCCTCGGCCAGGACCCGTACCACCGGGCCGGCCAGGCCCACGGGCTGAGCTTCAGCGTTCCCCCGGGCGTGCCGGTGCCACCCTCGCTGCGCAACGTCTACCGGGAGCTCCGCGACGACCTCGGCGTCGAGCCGCCGGCCCACGGGGACCTGTCCGGCTGGGCCCGCCAGGGTGTGCTGCTGCTCAACGCGGTGCTCACGGTGCGCGCCGGCAGCCCCGCCTCGCACGCCGGGCACGGCTGGGAACGGTTCAGCGACGCGGTCATCACCGCGCTGGATGGGTTCGACCACCGGGTCGTGTTCGTGCTGTGGGGCAGCTACGCCCGCCGCAAGGCGGTGCTGGTCCGGCACCCCCGGCACGTCGTGCTGGAGGCCGGTCACCCGAGCCCGATGAACCCCCGGGGCTTCCTCGGTAGCCGGCCCTTCAGCGCCGTGAACGCCGCGCTCGTGGACGCGGATGAGCCGGCCGTCGTCTGGGCGTGACGGCCGGCTCCCCGGCGGCACCTACCCGGCGCGCCCCGTCCCCGGCCCGGTGGCCCCCCGCGCGATGAGCCGGCTGCTCTGCTGGCTCACCTCACCGAGGTACTCCGACACCATCCGGTAGGACTGGCCGACGGTCACCTCGACGTAGGGCAGGTCGTGGCGCGCACAGAACTCCCGCACCAGCGGCCGGGCCCGACGGAGGTTGACCGACGGCATGGTCGGGAACAGGTGGTGCTCGATCTGGTAGTTCAGCCCCCCGTAGAGGTAGTCGACGAGCCGGTTGGAGACCAGGTTGCGGGAGGTGACGATCTGGCGACGGGCCCAGTCCAGCTCCTCCTCCGCGCCGCCGCGTACCGGCAGCCCCTTGTGGTTGGGGGCGAACAGCAGCCCCATGTACAGGCCGAAGACCATCTGGTGGAGCAGGACGAACACCACCGCGCGGACCGGCGAGAGCACCCAGCAGACCGCGGCGCCGTAGCCGAGGAGGTGGCCGGTGAGCACGCCGATGTCCAGCGCCCGGTTCCGCCTGATCGCGCCCCTGGCCGCCGCCAGGTAGCCGGCCAGGTGCAGCCGGAACCCCTCCAGCAGGATCAGCAGGAAGAACAACCACGACTGGTGCCGGATGATGAGGCGGGCGGCCGCCCCGGTCCGGGTCGCGAGCTGGCTGGTGGAGAAGATGACCTGCCGGCGGAGGATGTCCGGATCGCGCTCCAGGTGGTTGGGGTGGCTGTGGTGCCGGTTGTGGTGGTTGACCCACCAGCCGTAGCTGACCCCGGTCAGCAGGTTGCCGTGCAGGAACCCGGCCACCTCGGTGGCGGCGCGGGTGCGGAACACCTGGCGGTGCCCGGTGTCGTGACCGACCAGACCGGTCTGGCCGTACCAGAACGCCAGGTACAGCGCCACCGCGAGCTGCCACCAGGTGTCGCCGGCCACCCCGAAGGCCACCCACCCGGCCGCGAGCATCATCCCGTTGCCGGCCATCCATGCGACGTAGAAGCCCGGCCGGGGCGCCATCAGCCCGGCGGCCTTGACCTGACCGGAGAGTTGGTCGAACAGCCGAACGTAGTCCAGCCCCGGCGCGCCCATCCGGGGGGCCGCCCCGGTGCCGGCACTCATCCCACCACCTCGGCGAGCCCCATGTACTCCAGCCGGCTCCGCTGCATGGTGCGGGACCACTCGAACGCGGTCTGCATCCGCTCCTCCGGGGTGGTGTCCACCATCCGCCGCCCCGGCCAGATCTCGTAGTCGCCGACCACGTCCGCGTGCTGTCGCAGGCCCTCCTGGAACAACAGCTCCCGGCGGTAGATCTGCTCCTGGGTGGGCAGCGTCGCCCACAGCGCGCTCCCGCGCTCCAGCAGGGCACCCACCGCGGCCTTGTCACCGGGGTGGCGCAGCAGGTGCTCGCGGGCGATCGAGCTGCCGACGGTCAGGTGCCGGATCTCGTCGATCCCGGCACCCCGCTCGATGTCCGCGACCGCCGGGTCCAGCGGTCGCCACTTGCGTTCCGACAGCTCCGCGGCCGGCGCGAGCACCCCCTCGACGAGAATGGTCAGCACCACCACGCCGCCGAGGAAGTCGCCGTTGTCCCGGAGCACCTCCAGGCCGAGCTGCTCCAGCGGCGTGAGGATGCGGTCGCGGTCGTCCCCGGCGAGCTTCTCGATCGTGTCCCACAGCTCGTCCTCGGGGACGCCGAGCTGGAGCAGGTGGCTGCGGAAGACCATGGCGTGCCGCGCCTCGTCCAGCAGCTGGGTGGCGAAGAACTCCATCGTGTCGTTGTCGGGGGCGGCCGCCACCAGGTAGGAGATCGCCCGGGTCGCCTTCTCCTCGGCGATCGAGCGGAACGCCAGCTCCTGGCTGAGGGCGTCGCGCAGCGGTCCCGGCTCGCGCATGAAGTCCGGGGCCTGGACCTCGGGCGCGTGCCCCAGCACCTGCCCGCGCAGCGTGCCCTGGGGCACCGCGGCCAGCCAGTACCGCAGGTCGCAGGTCTGGGCGGTCAGCTCCAGCGTCATCGCGCCGTCCAGCAGGGACGGGGCGCTGTCCCAGCCGGCTTCGTCAGGAATCGGGTGCGTCATCGTGGCGACCTCCTCGGTCAGGCGGATGTACGTCCATCAGCTCCGGCCCGCCCGGGTGCAGCCGGCCGGCAAAACTCACCAGGGGGAGGCCGCGGCACAGCCGGGCGGCCTGCACCCGGCCGAGGAGCAGCTCGTGGTCACCGGCCGGGATGACCTGCTCCAGCCGGCACTCCAGCCAGCCGATCGCGCCGCACAGGAGCGGACCGCGGTCACCCGGGCGCCAGCTGTCCTCGGCGAGCTGCCCCATCCCCGGGGGGCGGCACGGATCGGCGAAGTAGCGGGCCAGCCGCTCCTGGTCCGCGGCGAGCACGTTCGCCGCGAAGCCCCCCACCCGCTTGAGGTGGGCAACCGACCCGCTGCCGCGGCGGAGCACCACCGAGACCAGCGGAGGGGTGTAGGAGACCAGGGTCAGCGTGCTGACGGTGACCCCGCAGGCGGTCGGCGCCGGCCCGGCGGTGAGCACGGCCACGCCGGCCGCGAGCTGCCGGGCCACCGTCCCGAACGGCGCGTCCCGGGGCCCCACCTCATCGACGGGGCGCGCCGGCGGAGCACAGGCACGCATGGCAGGCACCTCCGGCACGCGGGTGGTCAGCCGGACCCGGCTCGAACGGCACGCTGAACGGCTTGAGGAAGTTGCCGAAGATCGCCCGGTCACCGCACAGGTGAATCGGGATGACCAGCAGCGCCCACTCCGGCCGAACCCACCACGCCCACAGCCCGGCGACGACCGCCTGGGTGACGACGCTGTGCATGAGGTTGTAGAGCACGTAGTAGCGCCGGCCGATCGGGGCGCCCCGGGAGCGGCGGTACGCGATCGCCCCGGGCAGATAGCCGATCAGGTCGATGTAGCCGAACAGGACGACGGCCGGCACCCACCGGATCTCACCGAGGTGCCGGAGCAGGAGCGTGCCGCACACGGCGAGCGCGACGCCGTACTCCGCCCGCAGCAACCGGTAGGTGGTGCGGCTCTCGAAGGTGTTCACGTGGTCCATCACGCCGCTCCCGCTGCCGCCACCGCGGCGGTGTCCTCGACGATCTCGATCTCGCCGAGCAGGCCGGTGAGGACGGCGGCGATGGTCTCGGTGAGCACCCGTGCCGCGATCGGGTCGAGGATCCCGGCCAGGCTCGGGATGCCGAAGTCGAAACCGGCGTCGAAGCGGACCTCGCAGCCGGAGCCGGCCGGCTGCACCTGCCAGAGCCCGGAGAACTCCTCGAAGTCGCCGGAGGTCTGGTCGAAGGCGATGGTCAGCACGCCGCGGTCGAAGCGGTCCACCTCGGACCAGCGCAGGATGCCGCTGCGGAAGTGGACCGCCCAGTCGCTGGGGACCAGCCCATCGGGGCGGACCGGATGCACGGTGACCGAGCGCACGACGTCCACCAGATCCGGGTACGCCGCGAAGTCGCTGATCCGGTCGAAGGCAACCGCGGGCGCGACGTACGGCGCCCGGACGCGGAGCTGGACACTACGCATGTGCTGGTCCTCTCAAGGCGGCCGGGTAGCAGCGGGCGGTCGATGCGCTGGCCCGGTCCACCGCGTCGAGCAGGAACTCCAGGTCGGAGTCGGTGAGCAGGGCCGGCGGGGTGAGCCGGAGCACCGACCCGGCGTTCAGCGAGTGGTTGGCGATCACCCCGTGCTGCACGAGCTCGATGAGCAGCTCCCCGGCGACCCCGGGCTCGGCGAACTCCACGCCGATCAGCAGGCCGACCCCGCGCACGGCGCTGACCAGGTCACCGAGGTGCGCGCGCACGATCCGGTCCAGTTCCGGGAGCAACCGGTCGCCCAGCGCGGCGGACCGGCGTACCAGGTCGTCCTCGGTGATGGCCTGGATCGCGCCGGTGACCGCGGCCATCGCCAGCGGAGATCCGGAGAACGTGGAGGTGTGCAGGAACGGGTCCCGGTCGAAGACACCGAACGCCTGGCTGGTCGCGATGGTCGCCGCGACCGGGACCACGCCGCCGGACAGGCCCTTGCCGGCGAGCAGGACGTCCGGGGTGACCCCTTCCCGGTCGGCACCCCACCAGCTGCCGAGCCGCCCCAGTCCGGTCTGCACCTCGTCGAGCACGAAGAACGCGCCGTGGGCGCGGCACAGCGCCGCGACATCCCGCAGGTACCCCTCCGGTGGGATGATCACGCCGGCCTCACCCTGCACCGGCTCGGCGAGCACGCACGCCTCCTCGCCGAGGTAGGCCAGGACCGCGGCCAGCGCCGTGACGTCCCCGAACGGGACGTGGGTGACGTCCGGCAGGAGCGGCCGGAACGGTGCCTGGAACACCTCCCTGGCGGTCACCGACAGCGCGCCGAGGGTCTTGCCGTGGTAGCCGTTCTCCATCGAGATCAGCCGCCGCCTGCCGTGGGTGCGGGCCATCTTGATCGCCGCCTCCACCGCCTCGGCACCGGAGCCGGAGAAGTGCACCCGCTCCAGCCCGGGCGGGCAGACCCCGAGCAGCGCCTCCGCGGCGAGCGCCACCCGCGGCTCCAGGAAGAGCCGGCTGGCCGTGGGGTGGGTGTGCAGCTGCCGCTGCACCGCGGCCACCACCGTCGGATGCCGGGCCCCCATCAGGAAGACCCCGTACCCGCCGACGTTGAGGAACCGCCGACCGTCGCTGGTCCGCAACCAGCAACCGGCGGACTCCACCTCCACCTGCCCGCCGAACATCTCGCCGAGGGTGGCCCGGCCGGTGGAGAGGTGCCGCCGGTACAGCCCGGGCACCCACCCGTGGGCGTCCTCGATCAGGCGGGCCACTAGCTGATCCTCAGCACGTGGCCGCCGAGGAAGTCGGCGAGCGGTTGCGCCGCCGACGACCGGGACGGCGGGTGGAAGCCGAGGCAGTGGCAGGCCGCCGCGAGGTAGGCCACGTCCGCGGAGCCGATGAACGCCATGCCGCCGAGCAGCTCGACGGCCTGCCGCACCGCGTCGGTGATGGCGTCCTGCGCGCCGTAGCGCGCCATCAGCGCCCGGGCGAGCGCGCCGTCGTCCACCTCACCGTCCATGAGCATCCGGGCCACGCCCTCCAGCAGCAGGGCGGCGGTCTCCAGCCGGACGGCCATCGCCGCCACCTCGCCGGCACCACCACGCCGGCGGGCGAACACCCGCTCGACCAGGCCGCTGGCCATGCCGAGGTAGGCGGAGGAGATCAGCATCTCGAACCAGATGAACCCCACCGTCTGCAGCTCGTCGAGCTGCCCGGCGTCGCCGGGTTCGGTGCGCATGATCAGCTGGTCGTGGACGAACACGTCGGTGAGGCGGATCTCGTCGCTCTCCGCGCCCGCGAGCACGGGGCTGACCCAGAACGGATGCACCGTGACACCCTCGGTGGCGGCCGGGATGAGCAGCACCGCGAGCTGCGAGCCGCCGTCCGGCAGGCCCAGCGCCACGCTCGCGGTGAGCAGGTCCATCGACCGGGAGAGGCTGCACGGCTTCTTCGCGCCGTTGACCCGGTACCCGCCCTCGGCCGGCTCACCGGCCATGGCCGGCGCGAGGATGCCCCGCCCGGGCTGCCCCTCGGCGAACCCGGAGGCGACCAGCAGGCCCTGGCTGGCGATGCCCTCGAGGAGCGCCCACTCCATGCCGCTGTTCTTGATCGACTCGGCCAGGGTGAACAGGGTGGCCACCGAGAAGTGGTGCATCGCGCTGGCCACCGCCAGCGACGGCGAGTAGGAGGCGAGGGCCCGCATCACCCGGACCGCGTCCAACGGGCTCGCCGCCAGGCCGCTGTATGCCTTCGGGATCACCAGAGCCGGCCCGCCGTGGCTGCGGAACAGCCCGATCGCCGGGCTGCCGGGTGCCTCCAGGGTCTCCAGCGGGATGCCGGCCAGGCTTGCCGCCAGACCCGGCAGGTAGGTCTCGCATGCGCTGCGGGCGTCATCCAGGGTTCGCATCAGCCGTCCAGTCCCTCGGAGCGGGCAGTGAGGGATCGGCCGGTCGCCTGGAGTGCCCGCCAACCGCCGAAGACCGCGTCCCGGGGCCGCTGCCCGGTTGCCGAGATCGCGACACCCTGGACATGGGAGGTACGCAGGATCGGGTAGTTGGCCTCACCGAAGACCCCGCCGGTCAGCCCGGTGCCGCCGTGCGTGGGCAGCCGCGGCAGGAAGCCGATGTGCGAGTCGTTGATCTTCAGAAGACCTCCGTTGGTGATCTCCGCCACGAACCGGTCGATGACGGCGCCGTCCGCCGCCCAGACCGAGTTGCGCAGGCCGTAGGCGTTGGAGTTGATGAACGCGACGAGCTCGGCGAGCAGCAGGTCGTCGTCGGCCGGAGCCGGGACCACGACCGGTAGCAGCGGGAAGAAGGTCTCGCGACGGACCGCGTCGAGCTCCCGGGCGCGCTGCAGGCCGTCGAACCGGACCACGGTCGGCTCCAGGAACATGCCCGAGCTGGACCGGCTGCCGTCGATCTGGATGCCGTGCCCACCGCAGACGAGCGTCGCGCCCTTGTCGAGCGCGTCCCGCAGGCAGGCGTGGAACCGGTCGTTGCGCAGGACCGGGGTGAGCAGGACCCCTTCCTCGTCCGGGTAGCCCGGCCTGATCCGCTCCGCCTTGCCCACCAGGAGCCTGATGAGCTCGTCGGCGATGTCGGGGTGCACCAGGGCCTGGTTCGGGATCATGCACAGCTGCCCGGAGCCGTAGAAGCTCTCCGTAAGCGCCTCCGCGGCGCAGTCCAGGTCGGCGTCCTTCCAGACCACCACGACATCGTTGCCGGCGAGCTCCAGGATGGGCTTCTTGCCTGCCTCGACGCAGCTGCTCTGGAACCGGATACCGTTCTCGCTGCTGCCGAAGTACATGATGTCGTCGACGTGCGGGCTGGCCACCCAGGCGGTCAGCATCGGCGCGGGATCGCCGCACAGCACCGACAGCACACCCGGCGGCGCGCCGAGCTCGGCGAGCACCGGGGCGACCAGCTCGCGCATCGCGTACATGACGCCCAGCGGCACGCTGCGCGGCGCGCGGACCACCATGGCGTTCCCCGCGGCGATCGCCATGGTCGCCAGCAGGGCGCTGGACAGCGGCGCGTTCGCCGGTGGGTTCACGCAGACCACGCCGTCGGGCTGCCGGCGTACCAGGAGCCGCCGTCCGGCCGCGTCGTGGTACTCCCACTGCATCTGGGACCGGTAGAACTCGCGCGAGGCCGGGCCGAGCCCGTCCAGCATGCCGGAGACCTCCCACCGGGCCAGCTCCAGCGGGTGCCCCTCGGCGACGAGCATCTCCACGACCGTCTCGGCGTGCTCGACCAGCCGGTCGTAGATCCCGGCGGAGAACGCCTCCACCCGGACGTCGAGCGGGAAGGCACCCCACTCCGGTGCGGCTGCTGCGGCGCCCTCCAGCGCCTCCGCAACCGACCGCGGGTCCGCCTTGGCGACCCTTCCGACCACCACTCCGGGAGGCACCTCGGACAGCTCGATCCGGCCCTGCTCCAATTTTCTCTTGATGGTCAGGCTGGCAAATGCGTCGTCGAGCAGAGCACGCGGCGACAATACGTAGACCCATCCGTCACCGTCCACCTCCTTGCCGGCGACATAGGACCGGTACGTACGAATGTCGGCGGCTCGGTTCGTGGCCAGGGAAAGCTCGGTCACAGTGGCTCCACTCCTCAACACGCAAAGATCGGGGACGCGGCGTCCTGCAGTACGACCCGTCCCATCGGGGCCGGACGCCAACCTACGGCCGCCAGCTCGGACCGATATTCATGAGCCACCGTGGCCCCAGCAGATACGCGTTGCCGCAAGTCTTCCCGGCCGTTTCAGCGGAATTTCAGCGGCCAATGATTTCAGCAGGATTTCAGCGCCAGCGGCAACCATCTGAATGATCTGGCACCGGCCCTGGCCGCGCCGGTCGACAACGGACGGGGTATCGATGGCCACCGCAGCGGATATCGGCGAGTACGGCACCACACTCGCCGTACTGCGCGCGCACGGCGACAACCCGAGCGCCTTTCTCGCGCTGAACGAGGGCAACCGGCACTTCTCGACGCCCGGGATCGACGGTGTGATCGCCTACCGTGCAGCCGGTCGATACCTGCTCCAGTTCGGCGGTCCGTTCGCCACCTCCGGCGATCGACCCGAGCTGCTCCGCAGGTTCGTCGACCACGCGGCCGGGCAGCGCCGCCGGGTCGTCGCGCTCCAGCTCCAGGCCGCGGACGCCATGCTCTACGCCGGACACGGTTTCGCGGTGAACCAGCTCGGCGCCAGCTACGCCCTGGACCTGTCCACGTTCACGCTGCGTGGAAGCAGGTTCATGCGGCTGCGCAACAAGATCTCGCGGGCGGAGCGCAGCGGGCTCCGCGTCGTGGAGACCACCCCCGCCGCGTACGCCGACCAGATCGCGGCCATCGACCGCCAGTGGTTGCGCAGCAAGGGCTGGCACGTCAAGGAGCTGGACTTCCTGATCGGGCAGCTCGGCGGCCGGGCCCAGGAGCACCGCCGGCTGTTCGTCGGCCTGCTCGGCGAGGAGCCGGTCGCCTACATCTCCTACTCCCCGGCCTTCGGTTCCCGCCCCGGGTGGCTGCACGACCTGAGCCGGCGGCGGCCCGGCGTGCCACCGGGTGTCATGGAAGCCATCAACGTGCACGCCATCACCGCGTTCCAGGAATCCGGGGCGGCCTGGCTGCATTTCGGGTTCACGCCGTTCACCGCGCTCGACCGCGATCTGGCGACTCCCACCGCGAGCCCGACCGTGGAGCGGTTCGTCCGTTTCCTCGCGACCCACGGTGACAAGGTCTACCCGGCCCGCACGCAGGTTGCCTACAAGGAGAAATGGGGGCCCCGGGTCGTGCTCCCGGAGTACCTGGCATTCCATGGCAGACCGTCCCCAGGTGCGATCTGGACGGTGCTGCGGGTGACGCGATCGATCTGAACACCAGCCGGGAGAGGTTTCCGCAGCACGGGGTCGACGTATCCGGGGGTCACGTTGAGTCAGGACAATCCACATGTCGTGGTGATCACCAACCCGGCCGCCGGAGGTGACCCGCTCGGGCTGGCCCAGACCGCGTTGGAGCGGGGCGTCCGCGCCGCGGCGAAGGTCGAGGTGCGGCACACCGAACACCCCGGCCAAGCCGAGGAGATCGCCGCCGAGCTCGCCGGCGGCGGCAGTGGCACCATGCCGGATCTCGTGATCGCCGTGGGGGGCGACGGCACTGCCCGCGACGTCGCGGCGGGCCTGTACCGCGCCGGGGCCGAGAGGTCGAGGCCGGTACCGGCCCTGCTGGTGGCGCCGGGCGGCACCGGCAACTCCTCCTACCTCGGGATCTGGCAGGACCGGCCCTGGACCGAGGTGCTCGACCGGGTGCTGGGTGACGTGGGTACCGAGGTTCGTTGGCTGGACCTGGCGAGGGTGGTCGAGACCGGCCGGATCGTCCTGCTCGGCGCCGGCTCCGGGTTGATTGCCGAGGCACTGGTCACGGCGCGTGACCTCCCCGGCCGGTCCGGGCGGGACCGTTACCAGCGCGCCCTGCACGAGACCGTGGCCCGCTGGCGGCCCTACCCGGGCCGGGTGACGGTTGACGGGGAGGTCCTAGCCGAAGGCGGCACGCTGCTGGTCAACATCGGCGGCGGCCGCTACCGCGGCGGCGGGTACCGGCTCCTGCCGGACTCGCTGCTCGACGACGGGCTGCTCGACGTGTGCGTCTGCGGTGACTCAGCGAGTGCGGCGGAGCTGGCCGCGCTCGCGGTCGACGGTCGGCACGTCGCCCATCCCGCCGTGCGCTACGGCCGGGGGACCCTGGTCGCCGTGGAGCGCACCGACGGCGCGCCGCTGGTCTTCGAGCACGACGGCGACCTCGCCGCGATCACCGTGGAGCGGTTCACCGTGGAGGTGCTCGCACACTCGGTACCGATGGTGGTGCCGACGCCCCCGCCGGCTGGGCTGTCCCCGTCCGGTCGGCCCAGCTGACCGGTGGGCGCATCGATATCGGACGGGTCGCGAGGTTGTCCAGCGCTGGGCGTTGCCCATCCGGGCAGCAACCTTTCCCGATCCCCCTTCATGTCTCGCCTCTGCTCGCGGGTGCCATCACGAGCTGGGAGAATGGAGCCGTCGGTGCCGGAACTCGCCGTTCCGCATCACATCGACGCTCGGCCGGCCAGAGGGGGAACCGTGCTGGACGTCAACGTCCTTGGGCCACTTGTGGTCAGATCCAGAACACACGCGCAGCGGCCTTCTGGTGCGAAGCTGCGGGCCATTCTCGCGGTACTGGCTCTCTCACCAGGAGATGTGGTACTTCGCGACCAGCTCGTCGACGAGCTCGGCCTGGCCGAATCAAGCCAGAACGCGACGAACACCCTGCAGGCTCATATTGTCCGGTTGCGGAACTGGCTGCACCTGCACTTCGACGCGCGCCACCTCCTGGTCACCTGCGAGTCCGGATACCTTCTCGACCTCGCGCCCGGGCGGGTTGACGCAAGCCGATTCGTACGGGCGGTCGACGACGCCAGATCGAGGCACCCAGGCGACCCCGGCGCACTCGCCGGGGCGTTGGCGGCCGCGCTGGCCTGCTGGCGCGGGCCGGCGCTCGCCGACGTCGGCGACGGCGCCATCTGCCGGCTCGCCACGCACACCCTGCACGAGCTGCGGGTGACCGCGCAGGAGGACCTCGTCGACCTCCAGATGGCCAGCGGGGAGGAGCGGGCCGCGATCGCGGAGCTCGAGCAGCTGATCGCCCAGAACCCCCTGCGGGAGGGGTTGTGGGAGCAGCTCATGCTCGCGCTGTACCGGTGCGGCCGGCACGCCGAGGCGATCCAGCGTTACCACCGCATCCGCCGCCTCCTCGACGAGGAGCTCGGTTTGCAGCCCGGGCCCGGGTTGCAGCGGCGCCTGACCCAGATCCTCAACCACGAACCGGCGCTCAGACTCACTGACGAGCGGTCAGCGATACCGTAGGCTGGTGCCGAAACGGTGCGGAAGGGGACCTGATGGCCGGTACGGCGCCGACCGCAGCCAGGCGCACCCGGGTCACGAAGCGTCCGGAAGATCGGCGCGAGGAGCTGCTCGCCGCTGCCCTGCACACCTTCGGCCGGGTCGGTGTGGAGACGTCGACGGTCGCCGACATCACCGAGCGGGCCGGTGTCGCGAAGGGCACCTTCTACCTGTACTTCGAGTCCAAGGACCATGTGCTGGGGCAGCTCTGGGACCGGTACCTGGCGGGCTTCCGGGTCCGGGCGGGCGACCTGCTCGCCGGTCCCGACGTGGACCGCGACTGGCCCGCGCTGCTCGGCGCGCTGCTGGACGATCTGGTCCGGCACGCGCTCGCCAACGCGGATCTGCACCGGGTGATCTACCACTCGGCGAACGCCAAGGCCCTGGAGCTGTGCCGGCAGGCCAACGAGACGGTGATCGAGATGCTTGTCGGCGCGGTCCGGCGGGCGATTCGAGATGGTCAGCTCGCCGCCGACGATCCCGACCTCGCCGTTCGGATGATCTACCACGGCGTCGATGGCCTGCTTGACGACGTCATCGGTCGGGATCGCTCCCCCGACGCCGACCGGCTCGTCGCCGCAGCGACCGAGTTCGCCTTCCGGGTCCTCGCGCCGGCCCGGTCAGCCGCCGGTCACGGTGCCGCCGGTCACGGTGCCGCCGGTCACGGTGCCGCCGGCCGTGGTGCCGACGGCCACGTCGAGCAGGCCGGCTAGCTCGGCACCGGACAGCGTCTCCAGCCGCTCCACGGCGTCGGCCACGTCAGGATCGCCGCCGGTTGCGAGGAACTTCTGCCGCACCAGCGCGTGCCGCTCCGCCGGACCACGCCAGCCGACCGCACCGCGGGCCTCGGCCCGGGCCACCGTGGTCTCCCGCCCGTCCGCGAACCGCACGGTGACCCTGGCGCCCAGCCGCTTGGTCGCCGTCTCGAAGGTGTCGGCGGGCGGACCCAGCGCGGCCAGCCGCTCGACGAGCGCGCCACCCGCCCGCGCTCCGACCCACTCCCGGGCCCGCGGGCCCGCCTGCCGGAGCGCCTCGCCGATCGGGGCGGTGGCGAGCAGCGCCTGCTCGCTGAGCGCCGGATCGTGCACCACCCGCACCTTGCCGGCGAGGCTCCACCGCGCCGGGTCGCCGACCCGCGGCTCGGCGAGGTCGGCCGGCCCGAGCCAGCCGGTAAGCAGCGCGGTCGCCACGTTGTAGCCGACGGAGAAGTTCAGCGCGGGCACGGTCGATCCGGCGCCGTCGACCAGCTCGGTGGTGCCGCGTTCCAGCAACGTGGTGAAGAGCGACGCCGCCACCTCAATCTCCGCCACGTCCGCCGGATCGACCCGGCCGAGTTGCTGGTGCAGGTCGACGGCGCAGTCCACGGCAGCGCTGGTGTACGCGCTGCCCGGGTAGACCTTGAACGAGAACGTCTCGGTGTGCCAGCGCTCGCCCAGGCCGGCAACCACGGCGTCGGGCAACGGGACCTCGGCGTACCGGGCGAGGAAGCCGTCGGGGTGCTCGAGGATGTCGGGCGCGCCGACGAGGCCGTGCCGGCCGGCGTCGCAGGCGTCCAGGCCAGCCAGCACGGGTGTCGCGGCGGCCAGGAGCTTGGCGTCGCTGCCGTAGAAACCCCGCCCGATCGGCCACATCGGGAGGGCCAGCGCGAGACCCAGTGCCGACACCCATACCGGCGCCGGTGCCGCCTCGGCCCGCAGCCGGGCGGCGACCGCGCCGGTGAGGTGGGCATGTGTCGCGGTCTGACCCCGGAACGGGCCGATCGTGGCCGCCGCGGTGACCCGACCGGCGCACTCGTTGGCCGCGATCACGGCTGTGAGCAGATCCGCTCCGGTCAGCGTGAGCGGCCTGGCGTAGGCCAGCGGCACGTTGACGGTCGAGTGCGACAGGTGGCCGGCGTACGCCGTGTCATCGAAGTCGAGCCCGATGGACAGCGCGGCGAGCACGTACGCCGACCGCTTCGGGTCGGCCTGCAGCGGCGGGCCGAACGCGCCGGTGACCCGCATGCCGAGCGGGTGCCCCGAACCGGCCCGGATGCTGCCGAGCTGGCTGAGCAGCTGGGTGCGGGCCGCGCCGACCACCCGCTCGGGCACGTCGGCGAGGACGAGACCGCTCGCCCACGCCGACAGCCGCTCGCTGAGCGTCACCGGTCTGACCCGGCGGGCTGGCGAAGGTCAGCCGGATCGGCAACGGCAGACTCCCGGCCGGCCCGGATATAGGCCAGCGCGACCACCCCGGAGAGCAGGCCACCGGCTGCCGCTACCGCGAAGGCACCGTGCATGCCGGCGACGAACTCCTGGGCCGCCCGCGCCGTCACCTCCTCCCGCACCCCGGCCGGCAGGCCGCGGAGCACCGAGGCATCACCGCGACCGAGCGCGGCGAGCGTCTGCTCCTTGGCCGCGCCGGAGATCGGCAGGGCCTGCACGGCCGGTGCGAGGCCGACCCGCAGGTGGCGCAGCACCACCGCGCCGGCCATCGCCACCCCGAACACGCCACCGACCTGCCGGAAGGTGTTGGACACCCCCGAGGCCGTGCCGGCCCGGCCATCCGGCACCGTGGCCAGCAGCGCGATCGTGGCGGGCGCACCCGCCAGCGAGACGCCGACGCCAAGCAGGGCGAGGGACCACCCGTACCGATCGAACTCGCTGCCCACGGCCAACCCGGTCAGGCCCAGCAGCCCCACCGTGGTGAACAGCGACCCGGCCACGATGGTGGCGCGGGCGCCGAACCGCTTCGCCAGGCCGGGCGCGACCGCCGACGCCACCATGATCGCGACGGTGAGGGCGAGAAAGCGGACACCGGTCTGGATCGCGGACAGCCCGTTGATGGTCTGCAGGTACAGCGTCATCAGGAAGATGGCGCCGAAGAGCCCGAACAGACCGAAGAAGTTCACCGCGCACGCCGCGGCGAAGGTGGGGTTGCGGAAGAAGGCCAGCGGCAACAGTGGGCGGGCGGTGCGTACCTCCCAACCGACGAACCCGGTCAGGGCGACCGCGGCCACCGCCAGCACCGTCACGATGACCGGCGAGCTCCAGCCCCGCGCGTTGCCCTCGATCAGCGCGTAGGTCAGCGATCCGGTGGTCAGGATGAGCAGGAGCTGACCGAGCGGGTCGATGTGCTGCTCGATCCGGTGCTGGGTGTCCGGCAACAACCGGAGCAGCGCGAATACCGAGACCACACCGATCGGAAGGTTGACCCAGAAGATGCTCTGCCAGCCGAGGTGGGCCAGCAACGCGCCGCCGAGCACCGGCCCGGCGGCGAGTGCGAGGCCACCCACACCGGCCCACAGCCCGATCATCTTCGCGCGGGTCGCCGGGTCGGCGTAGAGCTGGGTCACCAGCGCCAACGAGACCGGGATGAGTCCCGAGCCGACCGCACCCTGGATCGTCCGTGCGGCCAGCAGCATCCCGATCGATCCGGACAGGGCGCAGAGGACGGAGGCCGCGGTGAAGCCGCCAAGGCCGAGGAGGAACAGCCGGCGCCGGCCCACGATGTCGCCGGCAACCCCGGAGGTGAGCAGCAGCGAGGCGAACGCCAGCGCGTAGCTGTCGACCACCCACTGCAGCTGGGTCACCCCACCGCCGAGGCCGGCCTGGATCTCGGGGAGCGCCACGTTCACGATCGTGCTGTCCAGGTAGACCATGAAGATCCCGGCGCACAGGAAGACCAGCATCAGCGCCCGCCGGCGGGACGGCTTCCCCTCGTTCATCCTCGGGTCCTCTCACCAGCAATGCCGGCTGCGCGCCCACCCGATGCGGTCAGATGGGCGCCCGGCCCGGAGTTGCCCCACCGTAAGTGACTGACCGACAGTCAGTCAACCGCGTGACGTCACGGGCCACCGGACAGCGCGTAGCCGATGCCGTTGCCGTTGCCGTCGGGATATCGGATGTTCAGGACGGTTGGTGCCAGGTGCACCCAGCCACGCCAAGATGGCTTCGGAGGTGGATGGCGCAAAGCACCACGGACCCCTACGCGGCACGCGGCCCTCACTGGGGCCGCCACAACGGGGTATGACGGCGGCCGGTAGATCCCATCCTGCCCCGGTTCCGGCCGACAAGGCCCGTCACCACTCCGGGCAAGTTACGATCAGCAACTCTACCGTTACGATTTGTACGACAGGTTGGTGATGCGGCCTTCCTGCCGTGCGGTCTGGCTGGCGGGTGGTGAGTCGGTGCATGAGACGGTCACACAGGATGGCCCGCGTTATCGCAATGCGCGCCGGGTTGCCCGGATGGTGGGTGGTGTCGCGTTCGCGCTGACACCGTGGGTGACCTTTGGGTTCGCCACCCCGGTCGCGTTCGTGCTTGCCGCGGTCGTGGTCGGCTACCGGAGCAAGACACACGCGGTCGTCTTGTGGGTCTCGGCAGCGTTCTACGCGGCGGTCCTCGTCGTCGAGTTCGCCACGGTCGACACCGCACCCGGCGCGATCTTCATCACCTGCTTGATCATCACCATGGTCGGCGGTGGGTTGCAGTCCTTCGCCCTCGCCGTCACAGCCGCTACCAAGGGGTACCGGCGACGCACCCAGCCCTCGCCGCCACCCCACCAACACCCAATCACCGACGCCGCCGAAACGGTCAGGGCGATCGACAAGCTGCCCAATCGATCATTTCGGAAATCCCGTCAACGCCCGGCCACCGCGGCGGCCGCACCGACGAGATGGGATGCGGCCTCCATTGGTTGGTTCCTCTTTCTGATGCTGGGCATCCCAATCTTTCTGGGAGTCCGCGGGGCCCAGGAGATGGGGGTCTCCGCAGACCTGGACCGCCGGGGAGTGCCCACCATGGCGACGGTCGTGACCGTCGAGCACGAGAGCTTCAGCCCCCCCTACGGCGCCCTGATTGAGTGGACGGACGTCACGGTGGTGTTCACTGACGCGCACAACGCGTCGGTGCGAACAACCCGGAGAGGACGTGACACCACGAAGGTCGGCGACAAACTCGACATCGTGTACGACCCGCAACACCCCACCCATGCCCGCTGGAACACCGCCGTCGACGAAGCGCCCCTCGATTTCATCTCTGCCGGAGCATTCCTGGTGGTATTGCTCGTGTGGCTGGTTGACGCGCTCAGGGCAAGACGCCGACGAAGAAACCCCGACGCCAGCCCCCTGCTTGAGCAGCGTCCGCCAGCGACGCGACCCGCAACCGGTGGGCTATAAGTAGACAGCGCACCACCCAAAGTGGACCAAACTAGCCACATCTAGCCTCAGAACGAGGCCCGGCGCACGCTCAGGGCACCATTCGTAGCCACCATGTCACCCCACGAACAGTTCCACGTCGTGCGCCACATCTCAGATCATCGAGGCCAACGGCGGTGGCGAGATCAACGGCGGCGTAGGCGGGTGCCGGGTCGCTCGTGGCACGGTACCCAGACCGGAACGAGCGAACCGGACTCGGTGCGCCAGTGATGACCGCAGACCCTGCCCATGGGGACGATGACCGTCCGCCCCGGGAGGCCGGCGAGGCAGGCCGAGGTCCACCACGGCCGCGCCCGCACCGTGCGCGCCGCACGGGAACAGACCATGACCGCCGCACGTGCCGCTCACCCCGAGCGGTTCACCACACCCCGCGTCCTCCCCAAGATCCTCGACCTGCCCGACACCGTGTGGATCAACAAGCCACCCGAACCCAACCAGCAAGACCAGAAAATCGCCTAACACCCACCGGCCTCAAACCCTTGACACCTACCGCGGCACCGACTGTACCGACCCTCCCCTACCTCGACCTTCGACTTCGGCACCACCCGTCGGCGTGAAGTGCACCGCTTCGCCACGGCGCAGGTCACCCGACGGTGGGGTCCTCGTGATGCGATGCGGTACGCCCGGGACGTGTCCGACACCGGACCGGGCACACCCGGTGAGGTGGCCGCGCTCGCGTGCCGGGTGCTGCCCACCGGTGGGGGCACGGTGCTACGAGCAGGTCACCGGGCACACCAGGGCGGGCCGGTCCTCGGCGGCGGCCGATGCGCACGACGCGTGGTGGCCCCACGACCCGATCCCCCCCAACAGGATCGGTCGCTGAGGCGTCGCCGTTCCTGCACGAGGCATTCCTACCGGTCGCGCTCGGGTTGCGGGTCGCCGACCGCCACGACCCACACCTGCGCTCACCGCATCTGCGGTGCAAGGCCACCGTCGTCGGGCTGCTCCCACCACGGGCCAGACCGGTGCTGCCGGGCCGCAAGCAGTACTACACCCACGCCCTGGCCACGATCGGCGCGGGCGGGGTGCGACCGCGTTGACGGTCGTGGCGGTGGAGCAGTGGCTGCAGGGGGCGCGTGTCGCGGGTGCGGTGATCCCGACCGGTCCCACTCCCCACCGGTGGGTTCATCGTCATCGACGAACAGGATCACCTCGCGCCCACCATGCTGGTGCAGCTCGTGCAGGGCCTGGCCCACCATGACCGCCGTCACCGGCGGCTGACCCACCAACCGGTCCGCGTCAACCAGTGCCACCACGTCCGGCTCGTCACCACCGATGCACGACCGGGTCGTGATCGTGGACGTTCGCACGTAGCACCCCCAGGCCGGTATCCCAATCGCTGTGTCGTCAAGTAGGGACTGTCCCCACAACTTCGGCGGACGGTCCCCTTGCCCGCTCGAAGAGTGACTCGCCGGTGCGTTCCACCGCAACAGCGCCGGCCAGCACCGCGAGCGTCAGGGCGGTGAGTGCGACCACATGACGCGCCCGCAACGGTGGCGCGGGACGCAGCAAGGCGTGCACCCGTTGCGGCACCCGGCCACCGCTGGCCGCCGCAACCCCTGCCGGAGAGCGCGGGGCGGTGCACAGCAGCGCAACCCTGGCGACGGTGGCCGCGACCTTCCTCCGGTCGGTAGTCCGCGTCGAGGGCCGCCAGCATCCCGGTGGTGATCACGATCTTCCCCCACCGGCCGGGGAGTGTGAACGCCTCCAGATCGCCGCTCTCCACGATCACGACCGGCGAGTCCGTTTCTGGGGCGAAACGCTGACCCTCCCGGTGAACCGCGACCAAGGCGCGCGCTGTCAGCCATCCGCTCACCAGCGTCCACGCACCAATCGGCACCAGCAACGTCCCGGTGGCGACGCCGACCATCGACGGAATCGGCGTCAAGGCGTGCAGTGTCTGTGGTGACCAGCTCCCCCATCGGGCGACTTCGGCAACCTGGCCCAGCCAGGTGAAGGTGACAACGCCCAGAACGAACACGGCGGAGCCGGCCGAGAGCAGCGATGCCGGCACCAGCATCCGCACCGCCGCCGCCGGTGGCAATGCGCGGGCCAGCCACGGGCCGGCCACGGTGAACGCGAGGCACGCCGCGAGGGCCATGACGACGGCCGTGTTCATCGCCGCTCATCCCCAGGTGACGCATCCTCGTCGTCGAGTTCGGCGAGCAGGCTCCGCAGCAGCTGCTCGTCGGTCGGGTTCAGGCCACCCACGAAACGGGCCAGGACGCCCGCTCGATCGTCGTCGACGTCGAGCAGCCGGTGCATCCGTCTGGCGGTGACCTGCGCCGGGTCGCCGACGGCCGTGTACACGAACGCCCGCCCGGAGCGCTGCCGGGCGAGCAGACCCCGGTCGTGCAGTCGGGTCATCACCGTTGTCACCGTGGTGTAGGCCAGCTCAGCCCCCAGGGCGTCCCGCACGTACGCCGGACTCACCGGCCTGCCGGCCCGACCGACCAGCTCCAGGATCGCCTGCGCCAGGTCACCGTAGCCGCGGCGCTGCTCACCATCCGCCACGCACCCTCACCGCATCTACTACATTTGATCGTCGTAACATTCTACGACTACATTGAAATGTAGTAGTGGACTGGAGGGCTCGGAACGGAGGCGGTCGATGGACGAGGGACTGCTGGATGCGGTCAACCGCTTCGCGCGCGCGACCGGGTGGCTGCACCATGTCGTCGTCACGTACGCCAGCTATGGAATCGCGCTCTCCGGCCTGCTGCTCCTGGCCGGCTGGTGGGTGGCCCGGCGAGCGGACGACCCGCGCACGATGGCGGCCGCGATCTGCGCGGGCGCGGCCACACTGCTCGCGGTCGCGGCCAACCAGCCGATCGTTGCGGCCGTGGCCCGGCCCCGGCCGTACACCACCGATCCGCATCTCCTGGTGCTCGCTCACCGCAGCGCCGACTTCTCGTTCCCCTCCGACCACGCCACCGCAGCCGGTGCCGCAGCGCTCGGTCTGCTCCTGGTCTCCCGGCGCCTGGGTGCGATCGCCACAGCAGCGGCGGTCCTGATGGCGGCGTCCCGGGTCTACATCGCCGCCCACTACCCGAGCGACGTGCTGGCCGGTCTGCTTCTTGGCGGGCTGGTCGCGCTGGCCCTCTACGCGCTCGCGGTCCGCGTGCTGGCCCGACTCGTCGCCGCCGCGGGCCGCACGCGGCTGCGCCCCCTCTTTGCGATGTCCGGAGCAGCCGCGCCAGCGGCGCCGTGACCGGGGTCGTCGATCACGTGCTCGGCCTGCGCGGCGCCGCACTCTACCTCGTCGCCGTGCTTGCGGTCCTCGCCGGCCGGTTCGTGGCGTTCCTGCGCGCGACCATCCCGTTTCTCGCCGGCACCTCACGGATGCCGTAGCGCCGGTTCCTGGCCTACAACACCCTCGGCGGCCTTGGTTGGGGGCCGGCGTGGTCCGGCTGGGCTATCTGTCCGGCAATTCCTGCACGGCCGCCGCACGCACGTTCGGGAGCACCACTGCCGCCGCGGCCGCCATGCTCGCCGTGATCGGGCTACTCGCGTGGCGGAGCCGCCGACGCCACCGGACCCGCGTCGCGACACCGGACCGGGCAGCGGGTCAGACCACCTCGGGGACCGACCGCGACGGGTGACTGGCTCATCGACTGGCCATGGTCATACGAATTGCCCGGTGACGACCATCCACACCGAATGCGGCGGCGAGCACAGACGCTCGACCCGTACGCCGTCCTGGTTGAGCGTGGCTGCGGCCGGGGTCCGGTCGCAGCAGAAGCTCCGGACACGGACCGACCCGGGAACCCGATCCTGGCGCAACGTCGATCTACCAGGTACCTTGTGTTGCATTGAACCTGGCAGTGCACGTAACCCCTTCTCGCAGTTGCGGCGCGGGGTGATCGAGTACTGCGTGCTCTCGCTGCTCAACACCGACGAGCTCTACGGCTTCGACCTGGTGCGCCGGCTCAGTGAGGTCGACGGGATGGTCACCAGCGAAGGGACGATCTACCCGCTGCTGTCCCGGCTGCGCCGGGACGGGTTGGTCTCCACGCGGTGGGTGGAGAGCGAGACCGGGCCGCCCCGCCGCTACTACCAGACCACCGCCGCCGGCCGGCACGCGGTGAGGACTTTCGCGGCGGAATGGCGCCGCTTCCGTGACGCTGTCGACACTCTGCTCGCTGAGGGGACCTCATGACCACCGACATCGGCGACCAGCTCGTGCGGGACTACCTCGCCCGGCTGGACCGCATGGCCCACCAGTTGCCGAAATACCGGCGGGTGGAACTCGTCCAGGAGATCAGCCAACACATCGCCTCGGCCCGCGCGGCGGGCACCGCCGAGGAGACGTCGGTCCGTGGGGTGCTCGGCCGGCTCGGGGAACCCGCGGAGATCGTCGCCGCCGCCCTGCGGGACGGTGCGCCCGGGCCGCCCACCGACCACCCACCGGTCGGGACCGGCCTGGAGATCGCCACGGTCGGGATGTTCGCGGTGGGTTCCCTCGCCGGTCTCGCCATCCCGACGGTCGGCCTGCTCGGTTGGATCGTCGGTGTCGTTCTGCTGTGGACCTCACGTCAGTGGCGCAGGCCCGAGAAGACCGTCGGGACCGCAAGCGTGTTCGGGGCGGTCGGTCTGGCGGTCCTGGTCGGCGCGCTCTCCCCGCAGAGCTGCACAGCCAGCCAGTCTGGGGTCGCCGGTCAACCGGCCACCCCAGCCGCGGAGCAGTGCACCGGAGGCGTGCTCCCCGGGACCGTCGGGTTCGTCCTCTACCTCGGTCTGCTCATCACCCCCGTCGTCGCGTCGTTGGTCCTGCTACGGCGCGTGCGGCGCCGGACACGCCGAGCGGGTCCCCTTGACGCCTGACCGCTGACCAGGTCTCCTCCGCCGAGGCGACCGGCTGACGGATCACCGTGCGCAGCCTCTCCGGCACGGTCCGACGCGGGTCGCCGAGGTAGATCTCATGGTGCTTGCCCACCAGCCGCAGCCCCTGCTCGGCGATGAACGCGTGCAGCCGCTCGATCGTCGGTCCCTCGGTGGCGTAGGGCCCGACGTGCAGCACCTGCGCGGCGCGGCCCTCGTTGACCCGGTCCAGACGAAGCCGCTCCAGTGCCGCGGCCGGGGCCTTTGACGCCGCCGCTACGTGGGCCTGCTCGACCAGCTGCGGGGTCACGCCGTCCGACTGCATGATCATCATCGTCCAGTTCCAGGCGGACCTGTCCGCGACGCTGAACATCGACATGTCCGGGACCCACCACAGGCCTTCCAGCGGCATCACCGCGAAGTCCTGGCCGCCGCCGCGACGGCCGGCGAACTTCACCGAGTAGGCGACGGCGTACAGCGCCTGCACCGCCTCGCCGTACTCGGGTGCGGTGTTCGGGTCCCCGTGCCCGTCGACCATCAGGTACTGCAGGGGCGGGACGTCGACCAACGCCGGCCGGGCGGTCGCGGAGTACAGCGGCTTGAGGGCCTTCCGATGATCAACCTTAACGGGAGCGGTGCCGGTGGCGGGCGCTCTGGTGCTGGTCGTGCTGGTCGTCCTGGTGCTGGACATGGCTTCCTCCTCGCCACCAGCCTGCGACCTCCCCCGGGGAGAGGATCAACCCTTCACCTGCCGGGTAGGTTCGAGCAGGTGAAGGGACTGCTGTCGATCGGTGCGTTCTCCCAGGCGTGCCGGCTGTCGGTGCGGACCCTGCGCCGGTACGACGCGGACGAGCTGCTGGTCCCCGCCCTGGTCGACCCCGTGACCGGCCGGCGGTACTACAGCCCTGCGCAGCTCGGCGAGGCCCGGCTGATCCGGCTGCTGCGCGACCTCGAAGTCCCGCTCGCGGAGGTCCGGAGCCTGCTGGGCGAGCACGACCCCGGCACCGTCCGGCAGGCCCTGGCGGCCCACCGGGCGCGGCTGGCCGACCAGCTGGCCCACCAGCAGGTCGTGCTGGGCGAGCTGGACGTGTTGCTCGGCGACACCGACCCGGTGACTCGTTCCGAGGTCGCCCGCCGCCGGCTGCCCGAGCAGCTCGTCGTCAGCACCCGGGCAGTCACCCCGCTGGCCGGGCTGCCCGCGGCGTTCGGGGCTGCGCTGGGGCGGCTGGAGCGGCTGCTGCACGAGCAGCTCGGGCGGCGCACCGGGCCGACGTTGGCGATCTACAACGGCGAGGGGTTCGACCCGGATGCGGTGGACGTCGAGGTCGCGGTCCCGGTCGCCGGCTGGATTCGGGCCGCTGAGGGCGTCAACGTCCGGGTGCTGCCCGC
Source organism: Actinomycetota bacterium (assembly GCA_016201065.1). Classification (GTDB taxonomy): domain Bacteria; phylum Actinomycetota; class Actinomycetes; order Mycobacteriales; family JACQDL01; genus JACQDL01. The sequence continues at coordinate 92,472 of JACQDL010000055.1, read as the reverse complement.
GGTGGACGCCCTCACCACCGTGCACGCCGGCCCCTACGACCGAATCGGGACCGCCTACCAGACGCTCGCCGCGTGGGCGGCCGAGCACGGCTGCGACCTCGGTGCGCAGCCCCGCGAGGTCTACCTCGTCGGCCCCGATCGAGCCGGACCCGAGGGGCTGCGCACCGAGGTCGTCTGGCCACTGGCGGACGCCGTCCCGCAGCCTGTCTTGAGGTTCTGACGTCAGGTGATGCGGGCGCGGGTGGGGGGCATACGGGAACGCAGCGGCGAGATCGGCCCCCCGAACGGTAGCTCGCTGATCACCTGACCGTCGTTGCGAGGCTCGTGTTTCGTGGTGACCGGCTGGTGGGCTTTGGCGATGTCGGCCCGCGCGTTGTCGTCCAACTCACGGTCCGGGTCGGCGAGCAAGGACCCGGTCCTGCGGGCGTGGGTGCGGGCGTGTCCGTGTCGCTGGCTGAGCCGGTCGGCAGCATCAGACCCGTGGCGGTTGCGAAGGCGACGCCGGGACGACCGCGTTTCCAGGTGTTCGTGGCCGGGCCCGACGAGTGCTGGGCGACCTGACCCGGGTGACGGTTCCCGTCCCCGGTGAGCAGCCCAGCGCGGCCAGTAGGTCGTCGACGACCTTCGCGTCCACGCCGTCGGTGGAGATCTGCGGTGGGAACGCGCCGTCACCGCGCAGGACCGACAACCCATGCAGGGCGGACCAGATCACCAGCTCCGCGCCCGAACGCCGGGCCGGGTCCATGGCACCGGTGTGCTCCACCTCGTCCAGAGTCGCCACCAGGATGCCCCAGGCGGTCGGGTCATCCGGGCGGCCCACTGGTGCCACACACGGTGCGAACGCCATCCGCAGCAGCTCGGGTTCGCGCTCGGCGAAGTCGAGGTAGGCCAGGCTCACCGCGGCCAGCCGCCGCACCGCCCGTACTTTGACCGGGAGCCGAGTGGGCACCGCCAGCCGGGCCGCGGCCATATGCTCCGCCAGCGCCTCCCGGGCCCGCTGCGACACGACCGCGACAAGGTGGCCACGGTCCTGGAAGTGGTGGTAGGCGGCAGCAGGGCTGACCCCGACCACCCGGGCCAGGTCGCGTACCACCAGCGCCTCCGGTCCACCCTTGGCCCCCGCCGCGAAGGCAGCCTCCAGCAGCGCCGCGCGCAGGTTGCCGTGGTGGTACCGGCCGGTCGACGCCATGGCGCAATCTTGACACTGATCAGACTAGCTGTCATGGTGAGCCACATCTTAACGTTGATCAGATGGAGCTGGATCATGACGACCACCACCTCGCCCGCCGCAGCGCCTTCCCGGACCTCGGCGCCCCGGGCCCGGGGCGGCTGGCTCTGGATCACCCTGAGCTCGCTAGCGATCGTCGCCTTCGCCGTGGGCCCCTACCTGACCAGCAGCCTGGCCCAGCTCGCCAGTTCGAGGGGGGGCCTGGCCGACAACTACGCGCACCGGCCGGTGCCGGTACAGGTCGCGTTCTACGTGCACGTGCTGTTCGGCGGTATCGCGCTGATGGTGGGCCCAGTACAGTTCCTGGCCCGGCTGCGCCAACGCCGACCCGCACTGCACCAGGCGACCGGGCGGGTCTACCTGATCGCGGTCGCGGTGGCCGGCATCGCCGGGCTGGGTATCGCCCCGGTCAACCGTGCGGGCTTCGACGGCTTCTTCGGATTCGGCACCCTGGCCGTGCTGTGGCTGTACACCGCACTACGGGCCTACCGCGCCGCACGAGGCCGCGACTTCGCCTCGCACCAGGCGTGGATGATCCGCAACTTCGCGCTGACCTACGCGGCGGTGACGTTGCGCGCGTGGACCGGCTTGCTCATCGTGGTCCAGGTGCCGTTCCTGCACGGCACGGTCACCCCCGAGGTGTCCAGCCACATGTTCGCCAACGCCTACTGGGCCGTTCCGTTCCTGTGTTGGGTACCCAACATCGTCGTTGCCGAGTGGCTGGTACGCCGCCGCGGTCTGCCCGGGATCTGATGCGATGAAGGAGCGTGGCCTCCGCTCCTTCATCGCATCAGAGTGGGTGCCCCCGGCAGGGCCCGCGAAGCATCCGCGACAGTGCCTGAGCTGCGGAAGCACAGTGAGGTTGTGATCACCTACCGCGCCGTTGTACCGGTGTAGTGAGGCTCCTGGCCTTGGAGCAGCGCCGTAATCCACCGCCCCGGCAGTAATCCCTCGCCAGGGAGGTCGCCCGGCGGTAGGAAGCCTGCTTTGCCTGGCTATTGACCGGACCGGCCTGGGTGGGCACTGCGCCTGTTGGCTGTGGTCCCGGCCTGGGGCCGGTGGTGGTTCGTGGGGTTCACCGTCGATCAACGGGCGGGTCGCGACTGACTCGGCTGGGCGCCCCGGCGGGGTCCCAGCTAGCAGGCCGGCCAGACGGACTACCTGAGAGGGTGTTTCATGATCTCACGCCGATACTAGTTTGGTTCGGAAATTGGTGGTCGTTTCGACGCTATGCGCGCGGTATCGCTGGGGCGCGGGTGAGGGCCTGGCTGGTGTTCGGCGAGGATCTGACGGGTGAGCAGGCGTCAGATCTTGGCGCACGTGCCCTCGGTGTCTCTGGGGTCGCGCCGGTGACGAGGGTGAGGCACGTGCCCTTGGCGCGTCGTTTGTCGGTATTGGCGTCGAACACGGCGGGCGTCTTCTGGTTGGCATGTCGCATGGCAGCGCCCATCAAACAGATCGTCGGGGTCAAGCCGCAGGGCGGGTCCGGAGTCCTGCAGGAACGGGCACTTCAAGTCGGAGCGCTCCGCCGACGATCGCGTGCGGCGCGTGGCCGGTGTGATCCGACCTCACTTGCCGCCGTCGAACCGGACGGTCACCGCCCAGCAGGCCAGTCCGCCGACCATGGCGAAGCCCGCGGCGACCAGGAACGCCGTGGTGAACCCCGCGCGCGCCGGCACCGCCGAACCCGCGGCGTGCTGGGCAGCGAGCAGCGCGACGGTCAGCTGGCTGCCCACCACACCGCCCACCGTGCGGAGCACGGTGTTCACGCCGTTGGCCGTCGCCGCGCGGCGGGCCTCGGTCAGCGAGCTGATCAGGGCGGGCAGACTACCGAGCACCACGCCCGAACCGGCGCCCACGACCAGATAGCCGGCCGTCAGCTCCCAGCCGGTCGCATTCCACACCGCCAGCGCCACGGCGCCTGCGGCCATGACCAGGAAGCTGGCGAGCAGCACGACCCGGGCCGAGAAGTGCCGGTACAGGTAGCTGCCCAGCGGACCCGCCGGCAGCAGGACGACCGAACCCGGCAGCAGGATCAGGCCCGCGATGGTGACTCCCGCCCCCAGTCCGTAGCCGACGGTCCCGCCGCCCGGCAGCGGTTGCCCCGGCGCGGTCTGCGCGAAGGCCGGCAGCGAGACGTAGAACACGAACGAGACGAGGCCGAAGATGAATGCAGCGACGTGGACCGCCCGGAGTGCTCCGCCCGCGACAACGGCGGGGTCGATCAGCGGGGCATTGGCCCGTCGCTCCACCGCGACCAGCACGACCAGCAGAACCAGCGCGGCCCCGAACAGCGCGAAGGTGCCCGGGTCGGTCCAGCCCCACGCCGGCCCTTCGGTCAGGATAAGCAGCACCGCGACCAGCAGCAGCGCGAGCAGCGCTGCACCGGCCAGGTCTACCGACCCGGCACCCCCTGGCCGGTCGGTCGGCACGTAGCGGGCCACCAGGCCGATCGCGACCACCACGAGCACCGCGGTCAGCACGAACAGCCAACGCCAGGAGGCGTGGTCGGTGACGCCGCCGCCTACGACCAGGCCGATGCCCGCGCCGACGCCGATCGCCCCGGACACCAGGCCGTGCCCGGCACGTTGGCGCGCGGCCGGCAGGGCATCACCCACGACGCCGAATGAGATCGGCAGGGCGGCCAGGCTGACGCCCTGCACGGCCCGGCAGGCGATCAACAGGCCGATGCTGTTCACCGCCGCGGCACCGACCGTGCCCACCAGGTAGATACCGAGGACGACCAACAGCATCCGGCGCCGGCCGTACCGGTCGGCGAGCCGGCTCAGCAAGGGCGTGGTTGCCGCGCTGGTCAGGAGGAACACGCTCAGGATCCATGCCGACCATGTCGCGGTGGTGCGCATGTCCTGCTGGAGCACGTGCAGCGCCGGCACGACCATGGTCTGCATCAACGCGTACGACAGCACCGCCGTACCGACGGCGACCAGTGTCATTGTCGGGCGGCGGGCCATCGTCGCAGCGGACGCGGAAACGTTGACGTGCACCAAGACCTGCCAATTCAGTTGCTGCTGGAAACGTGGCTGACGCGCGCGGCCAGCAGCTCGTAGAGCATCTCGTGCACTGGTGCGGCCCGGCCCGCCCGGTCGGCGAGGCGAACAACGGCCCCGGTCCACGCATCGAGTTCGGACGGCCGGCCCGCGAGGATGTCCTGTTGCAGCGAGGTGGTGACCTCAGGTTGCTGCTGGTCCATGACCGTGATGGCGTTGTCCACCGCATCCGCCGGCAGCGCGATCCCGAGCGCGGTGCCGGTTTCGTGCACCTCCCGCATGCCGGTGATCAGCAGCCGCCGGGTGCCGGCCCGCGACCGGAGCTCACCGATGGTCGCCCCGCCCGTGGCCGCCCCCAGACTGCCGACCGGGGCGAGCAGCAGGAACTTCATCCACAGCGCGACCCAGATGTCGGTCGGTTCCAACGCCGTCACCTGTGCGTCTCGCAGCGCGTCGCGGAGTCGTACGACCCGTTCGGACTCCCTGCCGTCCCACTCCGCGAAGCCGACCGCTCCGGGAGCGCCCACATGCCGCACATCGCCCGGCCCGACCTTCGTGGCGACCACCCGGACCATGCCGGGGAGCACCCGGTCACGGCCGATCCCGGCGGCGACCTGCTCCGGCGCCTCGACCCCGTTCTGGATGGTGATCACGGCGGTGTCCGCGCCGATCATCGGGCCCAGCGCCTCCACGGCCACCGGCAGCTGCGGCGTCTTGACGCAGAGCAGCACGAAGTCGACCTCGCCGATGTGCGACGGGGCGTCCGACGCCCGCAGCTCCGGCACGGACCATCCGATCGTGTCGGTCGTGACCCGCAACCCGGTTCGCCGGAGCGCGGCGAGGCCCGCGCCGCGGACCAGGAACCGCACGTCGTGCCCGGCGGCGGCGAGCCGCCCGCCGAGATAGCCGCCCACCCCGCCGGCTCCGACCACGGCGATGCGCGGGCTGCCCGACTGTCTGGTCATCGTTCCTCGCTCTCCAGTGCTTCCCGCTCAGGTGCGACGCCGTGACGACCACCCCTCATCGGGGCAACCGTTCCCGCACCCGTAGGGGGAGGGCCTCCAGGCCGCGACTGAGCGAGCTGTCGGCGAGCCAGGTGATCTCCTCCGGAGCCACCGCCAGTTCGAGGCCGGGCAGCCGGCGCAGCAGCGTGGTGAAGGCGACCTCGCCCTGGAGCCGACCCAGCGGAGCGCCCAGGCAAAAGTGGGCGCCGTGGCCGAAACCCAGGTGACGGTTCGGCGACCGGGTCACGTCGAAGCGCTCCGGGTCGTCGTACACCTCCGCATCGTGACCCGCGGCGGACAGCGACAGGTGCACGAAGCTTCCCTTGGGGATGTTCACCTGGCCAAGTTCCATGTCCTCGGCCGCGACCCGCAGCGAGGCCCAGGAGGCGGACCCCTCGTAGCGAAGGATCTCCTCGACCGCCGACGGGACGAGCTCGGGGTTGGCGCGGAGCCGGTCGAGCTGCTCGGGGTGGGTGAGCAGCAGCGCCGCGCCGTTGCCGATCATGTTGGCGACCGTCTTGTGTCCGGCGATGATCAGCAGCAGGGTCGTGGACAGCATCTCCCGCTCGCTGAACACGCCCTCGTCCCTGGCCCGGACCAGCTCGCTCATCAGGTCGTCGGTCAGGTTCCCGCGGCGCCGCGCGGTCAGCTCGGTGAAGTAGTCGACGAACTCGTCGGTCGACTCCTTGAGCGTCGCCTCCGGGATGTGGAACGGGTCCTGGCTGAGGACGTAGCCCCACTTCTGGAACAGCGTCCGGTCCTCGGTCGGTATCCCGAGGTACTCGCAGATCACGATGAGCGGCAGCGGCAGGGCGAAGGCGCTCAGCAGCTCGATGCGACCGGACTCCGGGAAGTCGTCGATGAGATCGTCAACGACCTCCTGGACGCGCGGCCGGAGCGCGGCGATGCGGGCCGGCTGGAACGCGCGACTGATCGGCCGGCGCAACCGGGCGTGCGCGGGCGGGTCGGCGAAACCGAGGTTGCGGACCATGAGCAGGCTGGTGGCCAGGGCCTTGTCCCGGTAGCGGGGCGGCAGGTTCTCGACCTCCTTGGACAGGCGCGAGTCGCCGAGAGCCTCCTCGACCACCTGCTGGCCGAGGACCGCGTAGGCCTGCGTGCCCGGTGGATAGTCGATACGGTGGACCGGACATTTCGCCCTAAGCTCTGCGGTCGCCGCGTGGGGAGACGGACCAGGATGGGTGAAGAACTCCGAAGGCAACACGTCCGACATCACGACTCCCATACCGGGTCCGGCCGGCTGCCACCCGCGACCGCCGGCACTATCCAAATCACGTCCTGCTGTTCGACCTTCGTCTCGAGCCCGTCGAGGACCCTGATGTCGTTATCGTTCCGATAGATGTTGACGTAGCGCTTCATGGCGCCCTCTTGGTCCACCAGCCGCTCGAGCAGGCCGGGGCAGGCCTGGCCGAGACCGGCGAGCACCTCCCCGACCGTGCCACCCTCGATCGGCAACTGCCGCCTTCCACCGGACAGTCCGTGAAAGGCCGCGGGCAGCCTGACGGTTACCACGCCGTGTGAGTCGTCGGGCATGTCTTGTCCTTCCTCAGCGGGGTCAGCTCGATCTCACCTTCGTCGGCGCGTCGCTAGGAGCGGGCCGATGCCATGTCGAATTCGTCGTGGAGCGCCGCCGGCATCGCCAGATCCAGGCGCTCGCACTGGCGCGGACCGGCTCGCCAGGCCGCCACCCGATGGATCGCACCGGCGTCGCCGCCGCTCACGTACCAGATGACGTTCACCGGCCAGCGCGACTGCTGGAAGAGGTACTCGTCCATCCGCGTCGGGTGCTCACTCAGGCGCAAGTGCCGTTCGTGCGGCGGCCCGACCTCGTGCCAGTCCGGATGCGAATGGACGGATCCCAGCAACTCCAGGCCGTTCTCGGCCTGGCGCATGATCGCCGCCAGCACCGCCCGTTCGTCGCACCAGAACCCTCGCTCCGGATTCCGGTAGGCCTCACCGAACCGGGGCACGATCGCAGCCTCGAACTCGGCGATGACGGTCTTGTCGCTGCCGCGGACGTTCGGCACGAACTCGATCCCGCTGATCGTCAGCTCGGTGTGGCCGGGTTGTCCGAACAGGAGCGCCCAAGCGTTCGGCCGGTGCGCGGGCAGTCCGTCGGAGTCCCGGCTGTCCAGGCACATCTGGTACTGCCGCGCGGCGTCGCGCGCGAAGCGGCTGGCCGCGTCGAACTCGAAGCGGACGGATGCCGGCAGGTCGCCGAACAGTCCCGCGTCGTCGGCGCGGCCATCCGTCGTGGCTCGTTCGGTTCCCGTCGTCTCACTCACTTGTCCTCCCCACCGATCGGTCCATTCAGAGTCGCTCCGGCGCGTCCTTGGTCCCGGCCGAGGCCAGGGTGCCGCCCAGGAGAACCGTGCCCAGGGGCCAAGAACGCATGTGGACCGGGAGGGTCACGCAGTGATCCCCGACGCGCATGAGCAGGCCGCGGCCCAGCAAGTCGCCCACGGCGGTGGCGTGCCGCTCCTCGCCCGTCACCTCGGCCAAGGCACAGCCCGCCAGCGCGCAGGAGAAGACGTCGATCGCGACCGGATCATCCAGCACGATCCAGTCGGTGGGGGCGGATCGGCGATCGACCACGGACAGGAAGTTCGGGCCCTTGCGGAAGTAGAAGCGGCCGAAACCGCCGGCGGGCCGCCACTCAAGTGGAATACCGTCACCGAGCACCGTCGTCTCGTCCGGGGCGGGCAGGTGGTCGAGCTGCCGGATCAGCTCCAGTTGCTCCGTGCCGACGGTCACCGACCAGGAGACGCGGGCGCCGATGGAGGAGCATTCGCGGATCAGCGCGATGATCCGCACGACCGTGCGAGCGGGCAGCACCGTGAAGTCGGCGGATTCGGCCAGCCGCACCTCGGCGACCGGAACTCGGGGCAGCAGTGCGGCCAGTTCGCTGACTGCGGGGAGATCCGCCCAATCGAGCCCCAGGGTCAACGTGGCTGTCGCCGGCCGACCGCCGGTCGGATGGCGACCGTTGTCCGCTGCCCGCGATCGGAGTTCCAGGATGTCGATCGACCCGGTCATCGCGACGTCGCCACCTCTCGACCGTCGACCAACTTCCGGCGGTACGGGTCGATTTCGAGAGCGACGCTCACGAAACGTCCCTCGTCCTCGAAAGCCAGGCCGCGGTCGACGAAGTGACGCAGCGACTCGTCGATTTCGGTCTCGGTCAGTGGGTGACCGCTGTCGGCCAGCCGTAGGCGCACACCTTCGCGGCCGGCACCCTGGAACATGCCGAGATATATGTTGCTCTGGGCGTCGTCCAGCTCGATCACCTCCTCCGGCCAACTGGCCCGGCGATCCTCGATGACCACCTGACCACGGTCGTCGATCCAGTAGGAGAGGCTGCTGCGCTTGTACGCCTCGGACCATCGGTCGACCGCGTGCTTCAGGTCGTCCTCTATCGGCCCCGAGATTCCAGCCGCGCTGGTGTCGAAAGGTAGACCAGGTCGTACAGCTCGTCGTGCGGAACCTGGTAGATGAAGTCGTATATCTCGGCGGGCCGGCGGAACATGAATCCTTGTTGCGGGTCCTCGAAGTGCGGACTGAACCGTTCCAACGCGATTCGCCATGCTCCCGTCGGCGGTTGCAGGTGCTCAAGCGTGGCGAATTTGCGCAGGAGGGTCCGATAGTCCTCCTCGGTCTCCCCCGGAAATCCGTATAGTATGTTCCAGGTCACATTCAGACCGAGGTCCTCGGAGTCGCGCAGCATTCGCACGTTGTGGGCGGCGCTGACGCCCTTGTCCATGAGTCGAAGAACGTGGCTGCTGAGACTCTCGATACCGGGTTGAACGAAGAGAACCTTGGCGGCACGGAGACTGCTCAACTGGTCCCGCGTCATGTTTGACTTGATTTCGTAGTGAATTCTCAGGTCGCAGTCCAGCGCCGCAAGTTGTGGCATCGCCGTGTTGAGATAATTCATGTCGAGAATGTTGTCGACCATGATCAGGTCGAGCACCTGGTACCGCTCCGCGAGACTCCTGACTTCGTTGGCGATACGTTCGGGGGCCTTGCTGCGAAAATCGATGTTCGATCCGTTCAGGCCGCAGAACGTACACTGGTGACGCTCTCCCCACCAGCAGCCGCGGGACGTCTCCAGCACGGTCATGGGCCGGATGTGGTGCCGGACCGCCGAGTTCTCGAGAGCGTGGAAGTAGGTGTCGTAATCGGGGGCGGGTACCACAGCGAAGGGCAGCGCCGCCTTGGCCGGTGGGTTCGTCACCGTTCTCCCGTCGTCCCGCCAGCTGAGTCCGGGGATGTCGACGACACCCGCGCCGCCGGCGATGCGGTTGAGTAGGGCGGGCAACGCCCGCTCGCCCTCACCGCTGATGACGAAGTCGAGTTGCACGAAGTTCCGGTGCAGGGCGGGGCCCTGCGGCCCGTCGCAGTTACTGCCGCCGAGCACCGTCCGGATCTCTGGTGCGATTCGTTTCAGTTCCCTAGCCAACGCGAGCGAGGGCACGTTCTGCATGAACGTGCTGGTGAATCCGACCACGTCGGGCGCGGCGGCGGCGATGTCGGCGGCAAGATTCCGGATGAACCCCCGGGCGTGCTTCTGCATCTCTACCGGAATCAATGGGTCTATGGACCGCTGCGTGAGGAACGCAGAGAATTCGTCGACACGATATCCGTCGACATCGTACAGCGCCGGGGTGAACACCCAGTCGCCGACACCGTGGAAGACCTGACTCGCGACGTTCTGGTAATCGGCCGACGTGACGGATCCGTTGGTCTCCAGCATCAGGTGTTCGGCCCACCGCAGGTTGGCGTACAACTCGTCGACTGTCCAGTCGACGGCGTTTTGGCGCACGCACGGGCCGAGGATTCCCAGTGCGCTGGACGGCGTGTCAAGCCCTTGCCACGGCATGGCGACCATCAGGATTTTCACAGAGTGCCCCCAGCGCATGTGTCGTCGCCTTGAGTGCGAACCGGCCGAGTCCGGCACTCGGCGGATCCGTGAACTCGGAGGCTTATGCGAAACCCCACCGGATGCGCGCATTGTCCGGGCCAATCAAGGCGCTGACCTGCAGCGATGCGCTGACGGCCCTGCCGGCGACTGGGGTTTCGCATAGGCCTCTCGATCCTTCACTTCGTACGCGGTTTGGACGCGCTTTCTCGGCGAGGCGTCAGTCACACCATATCCGGAGATGTCAGAGAAACCGTCGTGCTCGGGGAAAAATCACTCATCCGGCTTACGAAGGGATACGCGTGTGCACGGTCGGCGACGAGTCACGCACGCGCCAGCGGTTGTCTTCACTTGTTCGGCGCAGTGCCGGTCACCGCAACGTAACGGCGTCGCGGTGACCGGCACCCGGCACCGTCGATTCGGCATCCCCGTAGACTCTCCCGTCATGGAGCGACCCGAGAGTGATTCCGTGGACGACGGGGTGACCGACCTGTCCTTCGCCGACGCCGAGGCGCGCAGCGCGCGGCTGGAGGAGGAGTTGCGCACGAGCCCGGCTGCCCACCGGATGCTGACCGGTGACCGGCCGACCGGTCCGCTGCACCTCGGGCACTACTTCGGGACCCTGCGCAACCGGGTCCGGCTGCAGAACCTGGGCGTGCAGATGTTCGTGTTGGTCGCGGACTACCAGACGATCACCGACCGGGACAGTCCTCAGTCCCTGCCGGAGGACGTGGACGCGCTGCTCGCCGACTACCTCGCGGTGGGCATCGATCCAGCACACACCACTGTCTTCGCGCACTCCCAGGTCGCGGCGCTCAACCAGCTGCTGCTGCCGTTCCTGAGCCTGGTCAGCGTCGCCGAGCTGAAACGCAACCCGACGGTCAAGGACGAAACGGCCGCCGCAGGGCAGGCTGCGATGTCCGGGCTGATGTTCACCTATCCCGTCCACCAGGCCGCGGACATCCTGTTCTGCAAGGGAACCGTGGTGCCGGTCGGCAAGGACCAGCTTCCGCACCTGGAGGTCGCGCGGGTCGTCGCCCGCCGGTTCAACCGCCGTTACAGCCCGAGGCGCCGTTACTTCCCCGAGCCCGCCGCCCTGCTCAGTGAGGCGCCCGTGCTGCTCGGTACCGACGGCCAGAAGATGAGCAAGAGTCGCAATAACGCGATCGCGCTCAGTGCGACCGCCGACGACACCGCGTGCCTGATTTCCCGCGCCAAGACCGACTCGGAGCGGCACATCACCTACGACCCGGTGAACCGGCCGGACGTGTCGAACCTGGTCCTGCTGGCTGCGCTGTGCATGGACCGCGAACCCGAGTCGGTGGCCGAGGAGGTCGGCGCCGACGGCGCGGCGGCACTCAAGCGCCTGGTCACCGAGGCTGTGAACGAAAGCTTCCGCGAGGTCCGCAAGCGGCGGGCCGATCTGATCGGCGACCGTGCCCAGCTGCGTCGGATCCTGCGGGCTGGCAACGAGCGGGCTAGCGGGATCGCCGACGCGACCCTTGCCGACGTCAAGCACCTGATGCACACCGAGTACGGGGACGGCTGACCCGCGACGCCGTCGCGACGAGGCTGTTCCCGGTCTGCGGCGGTCGGAACCGGCAGGGTGAGGTCTGCGTGATCACGGAGCGAGCGACCCGGCAGGCGGCCTCCACTGTGGACCGATCGGCGGCCAAGGTGCCCGGACTGGCAATGGATAGGTGAGAAGCCTGATGACCTCCCCTCCATCCACTGAGGCATTCCGCGTAACCGGTTGCTACTGTGTGTGATAGTTGGGGTGGTGGTGCGACACGCCGGGGCGGGTGCGACAAAAGACGCGGAACCCCTGGTATGAAGGTGGTCCTATCAAGAATCATCTCCACCGGGAGTCCGGCGCGCCATGAGTGTCACGGACACCGTTGAGCTTGCCGTGTCCGAAGACACCGTCCAGTTCCTCATCATGCCTGCTGTACGCGGAACGGCTGCGCCGGGTGACCCGGAAGGGCACCCGGTCGCTGGGCACCGACAAGCAGGCGGTCCTGGTGCTGCGGTGGTTCCTTGACGACACCCGTATCACGGCCCTGGCCAGGGACAACGCGATCTCCCCGTCGACCATGTGCGCCTACACCGACCGGGGCGGTCCGCCAAGGCCGCCGGCACACCCACGTGATCGTCGACGGCACGCTGATCCACACCGATCGTATCCGCACCCCCGGCCCCACCGCGGGATTGGAGGCGTGGTGGAGCGGCAAACACAAGCACGACGGTGGCAACATCCAGGTCGTCTCCACCCCCCGACGGGTGGCCCCTGTGGACCTTGCGGGGTGCGACCGGGCCGGGAACACGACACCACCGCCGCCCGCGCCGACCTCGACACCCGCATCGCGGCCCTCGCAACCCAGATCACCACCCTGCAACAGGAACAGGACAACCTCATCGGCGAACTGGCCAACCTCACACCCACCGGCGACCAGGATGTCGACACTGCCTGGCGGACCGGCATCCAGACCCGCTTCACCACCGCCGTGACCACCCAGCGCACGACACAACAACAGCTCGCCACGCTCACCCAGCAGCGGGGCTCGGCCACACCGGTCGACCTCGACCTGCTCGACCTGCTCCCCACCGACCAGATCGATCCCACCCGGCTACCCGAGGACCACCAACGGCGCCTCTACGACGCCTTCCACCTCGACCTGCGCTACAACGCCCACACCCGGGAACTACGCATCCGAGCCACCATCACCCGCGACACCGCACCCACCATCAACACGCTCACCAGCGACCACCCCCACACACAACCACCGGCGACCGAAACGACACGTTCGGTCCCCGGTGGTCCTGGGTGTGATGCTTTGCGTGCCCCCGGCAGGATTCGAACCTGCGACACACGGTTTAGGAAACCGATGCTCTATCCCCTGAGCTACGAGGGCTGATGTGCGGGTTTGCCGCGCCCGGAGCCTACCTCGCCCAGCGGCGAGGATGGCCCCGTGGGTCGTCGCAGACGGCGCGGCTCCGGCCGCCCGCCCCAGCATCCAAGACCCCCGCCGGCGTACGCCGACCCGACCGACCAACGAGTCACCCGACAGCGCGAGATGTGCCGAACATGGTGTCCAGGGTCACCGGGTCCAACCGACGTTGATGGATCAACCCGAGGAGTTGGTCGAAGAGGTGGATGACGGTGGGGTGGTTGGCGTGTCCGAGCACGATCCGGCCGCCCGTGAGCCACTTGCGGGCCTCGCCGAGCAGGACCTGCGGCGTCAGCAGCCTGGAATCGCCGAAGGAGCCCTCCCACATCAGAATCCTGGTGAAGCCCAACTCTCCGGCCACCGCGTCGGTACGCGCACTGTGCCGCCCGAACGGCGGCCGGAACCACGGGCGCGACGTGGTCCCGAAGGTGCGCTGGATCCAGCCCTCGTTTCGCTCGATGTCCGCGCTGATCTGGCCGTCGGTGCGGGTCAACAGGTCCAGGTGGGTGTAGGTGTGGTTGCCTATCTGCACCTGGCCGGCCTCGATGAGCGGTCGAAGCTGGTGCGCGTGGGCGTTCCAGACGTGCTGATAGGCCCCGTTGGGCGAGAACGTGATGGGGATCCGGGTGTGCGCCGCGAAGGCCACGTAGCCTGCGACCGTCTCCGGGTCGTAGCCGTCGTCAATGGTCAGCGCCACCTGAGTGGTGCTGCCCGGACCACCCGGAGCAGCGAACACCAGCTTGGCCGGACCGGGACGTGGCTTCGGGATCGGCGGCAATGACGCCCGCGGCGGCGTGGTCTGGTCCACAACCGGCCGACGAGGTGGTGTGCCGGACGCAGCCAGACCACCGGAAACCGGCTGTAGCTTGCTGTCACCCCCGCAACCAGCCAGAACGCCGAGCACGCCGGCCGCCATCACACCCAGAAAGACGCGCCGATCACTGGCCAGCCGGACCAGGGCGAAGGGATCATCCGTCACCACGGGGACAATACGGACCGCTGGGCCGCACCACCACGCGAGGCGAACTAAGTCGATAAATCGCTTTCTATCCTCGTCCGGTCACCCCGGTGTCGCACCCCGGGCATCTCGCGACGTCTCGGCAGGTGGCGTGCGGTACCGGTCTGGTCGTGACGGACCGTCAGTTCGTGGATTCCAGGCCGAGCCGGACACCTGGGCTGATCCCGAGCCTGCTCGCCGCCGACCCACCGTTGACCGCCAACGCCACCAAGCCGGAGGAGTCGACGTAGGCAAGGAGCGCGCCGGAGGGCACATCCGCGAAGGTGCTCCCCAACGTCGCCTCCACCGTCACCGTGTCCATCCTCAGCCGGACCCGCGAGTCGTGCTCCAACCCGACCGCCTCTAGGTCGTCGGCCGTCGCGGCGAGCTGGACATTGCCGAACCGGTCGACCGACATCACCTCCGCCTCCATCCGCCCGGCTCCGATGGTGGTGTCCGACGTGTGCAGCCGGACCAGGGTGCCGGTGTCCAGCACCCGTCCCAACCGATCAGCAGGAAGCCCCGCGGCCAGATGCGCGGCGACCGGAGCGAAGACATCCCGGCCGTGGAAGGTCGCCGACACGACCGGCAGCCAGTACGTCGGCTCGCTCAACTCCACGACACTGACGACCCCACCGAGCGCATCGGCCGCCGGCATCAGCAGACCGTTGTCGGGACCGACCAGCACACCGTCCCGAGCGACGATGGCCAGACCGCGGCGGGCCGTACCGACAGTCGGATCGACCACCGCGAGATGGACGGCGGGTGGCAGGTACGGCACGGTCTGGGCGAGCACGCGCGCGCCTCGGGCGACGTCCTGGGGCGGCACGTTGTGAGTCACGTCGATCACGCGGGCTTGTGGCGCGATCCGCGCGATAACTCCCCTGCAGACCGCCGCGTACCCATCGTGGGTGCCGTAGTCCGTCGTGAGCGAGATCCAGTCGAAGGCCATGACACCGAGTGTCCGCCCGGGTGCGCACCGCGCAAAGCCGGCTCGCCCATATGGCGTGCTCGCCACAGTTCTTACGGCCCGAGAACATCCACCGTGCATGGCCGTCCACCGGCCTAGGCTTCGGGCATGGAACGGCACGCACGGGTGCTGATCGTCGACGACGATCCGACGGTCAGTGACGTCACGCGCCGATATCTGGAGCGCGCCGGGATGACGGTCGAGGTTGTCGCCGACGGCGAGTCGGCGCTCAGCCGCGCGCTCGCCGACCCGCCCGACCTCGTCGTGCTGGATCTCATGCTGCCCGGCATGTCCGGCCTCGACGTCTGCCGCCAGCTCCGGGCTGTGCACGCCACCGCGCCCATCGTGATGCTCACCGCCCTCGGCGAGGAGTCCGACCGGGTGCTCGGTCTGGAGCTGGGGGCCGACGACTACGTCACCAAACCCTTCTCGCCACGGGAGCTGACCCTGCGGGTGAAGTCAGTCCTGCGCCGGACGCACGCCGCACCGGCCGCGCCCGAGATCCGGCGGGACGGTGGCCTCGAGGTGGACCCGGTCGCCCGGATCGCCCGGCTGGACGGGGTTGAGCTGGCGTTGACGGTACGTGAGTTCGAGCTGCTGACCTTCCTCATGAGCAACCCGGGCCGGGCGTACTCCCGCGCCGAACTGCTGGAGAAGGTGTGGGGCTGGACCTTCGGGGACCAGTCCACCGTCACCGTGCATGTGCGGCGGCTACGCGAGAAGGTCGAGCGGTCCCCAGCACAACCGCGCCGCCTCGTGACTGTCTGGGGAGTCGGATACCGGTTCGACCCGGTGGCTTCATGACCGCGGTGGAACTCGAGGTCGTCGCGATCGCGGTGGCGTGCTCACTTCCTGTCGCGGCGGCCGGCGTGGCCGCACTGCGGCTGCTCCGGCGGCGATCCATCGCCGCGAACATCTCGGTCGTCGTGGGCGTCGCCGTTCTCTCCGTGGTCGCCGGCGTGCTCGGCGCCGCGGAGGCGATGTTCCTGTCCGAGCACGACCTCGGCGTGGTCATCGTCGTGGTCGCGGTCGCCGGCCTGGTCGGGCTCTGCGCCGCGTTGCTGCTGGGCCGGCGGTTGGCCCGGCAGAGCGTGTGGGAGCGGGAGGCGCTGGCCCGCGAACGCGCCGTCGAGGCCAGCCGGCGGGAGTTGGTGGCATGGGTGTCCCACGATCTGCGTACGCCGCTGGCGGGGCTGCGGGCAATGGCCGAGGCGCTTGAGGATGGTGTGGTCGACCACCCCGTCCCGGTGGCCGAGTACCACCGCCGGATCCGCCGGGAGACCGACCGGCTTGCCGGGATGGTCGATGATCTGTTCGAACTGTCCCGCATCCACGCTGGTGCCCTTGAGCTGCACCTGGACCAGGTGAGCCTCGGCGACCTGATCTCCGACGCCGTCGCCTCGGTGGCACCGTCGGCCGCCGCCAAGCGGGTCCAACTTCGTGCGGAGCCAAGCCACTGGCCCACCGTCCTGGGCAGCGACACCGAACTCGGTCGAGTGGTCCGCAACCTGCTCGCCAACGCCGTCCGGCACACTCCGGTGGACGGGACGGTGCGGGTCGCGGCGGGACGGGATCAAGAGGGCGCCTGGCTGTCCGTCCAGGATGCGTGCGGCGGAATCCCGACCGGGGACCTACCGAGGGTCTTCGAGGTCGCCTTCCGTGGCGAGGCCGCGCGGTCCAAGGACGGGGGCGCCGGGCTGGGGCTCGCCATCGCGCGCGGGCTGGTGGAGGCGCACCGAGGTCAGATCGCCGTTCAGAACGTCGCGCCGGGATGCCGATTCGTGGTGCGGCTGCCGGTCGGATGACCGTGCCCTAGCCTCATAGCGTGAGCAACGAGTTGACGCATCTCGACGCAAGTGGTGCGGCACGGATGGTGGACGTGTCCGGCAAGGCCGTCACCGTCCGCACCGCCCGTGCATCAGCCGTGCTGCGGACGACGGCCGAGGTGATGGAGCAGCTGCGGCGGGACGGGCTGCCCAAGGGGGACGCGCTGGCGGTGGCCCGTATCGCGGGCGTCATGGGGGCCAAGCGCACGTCGGACCTGATCCCGCTGTGTCATCCGATCGCGCTGCACTCGGTCACCGTCGCCTTCAACCTGGAGGCCGACCTCGTCCGCATCGAGGCGACGACCCAGACCGCGGACCGCACCGGGGTGGAGATGGAGGCCCTGACCGCCGTCGCCACCGCCGGCCTCGCGCTGTTCGACATGATCAAGGCCGTGGATCGGTCGGCCGTGCTCACCGACGTTCGGGTGGAGGCGAAGGCCGGCGGCCGCTCGGGGTCATGGGCGCGCGAGGCCGTCGAGGATGGTGTTCAGTGATCATCGCCATCGCGGAGGTGAGCGGCGAACCGCTGTCGGCCGCGCAGCACCTGACCGCCGTGGAACGGCCAGGCTCGGGCGCCTGCGTGGTCTTCACCGGCGAGGTGCGGGACCACGACCACGGCCGTGAGGTCGTCGAGCTGGAGTACGTCGGGCACCCGTCGGCGGCCATGCTCCTGCGTGAGATCGTCGAGGAGGTGGCCGCCGAGTACCGGGTTGGTGCGCTGGCCGTCAGTCACCGGGTCGGCGAGCTGAAGATCGGGGACGTCGCGCTGGTGGCAGCCGTCAGCACGGCACACCGGGCCGACGCCTTCGAGATCTGCCGGGTACTGGTCGAGCGGGTCAAGCAGCGGTTGCCGATCTGGAAGCGGCAACTGTTCGCCGACGGCGCCCACGAGTGGGTCAACTGTCCCTGACCGGTCCGCACCAACTGGCGGGCCCCGACCAGCCGGATCCCCGAACCGTTGGATGCAGGCGCCCGGTCGTCAGGCTCAACCTCCGGCGAACGGCGGTAGCACGTCGACGACGGCGGCAGCCGGGATCGGCGCACCATCAGTAGGCCGAACAGCCTGGCCGTCCATCAGCAGGCTGCACGCGGGGAGTACCTCCGCCAGCCGACCCCGGGAGGTCAGCATCGCGACGAGCTCCGGGATCGTGCCGGCGGCGACCTGCTCCTCCGATCGGCCGGCGGCTTCCTTCGCCCCGGCCCAGTACCGAACGGTGACCATGTTGCCCCATCCTGCCCTGCCCGCTCCACGGTCGCCACGCGGCACCTGTCCGAGGCAGCCGGCAGAGGCGCGCGGCAGGCAGGATCCGGCCGAGCGCCCGCTCCGGCACCGCTATTCGGTGGACTTGCCTGAATCGTCGGCCTTGGGCCCGTCCTCGCCCGTGGCGTCCTCACCCGTGGCGTCCTCACCCGCGGCCGACCGGAGTCCGGTGCTGTCGTCAGGGTCGAGGACGCCCTCAAGCTTCCCGCTCACGGTCTCGATCTTGTCAGTGAACTTGCCTCCCGTTGCCTTGTCCACCCCGCTCGCCGCCACGTCGACACCCTTGGCCGCCAGGTCGCCAGCCTTCTCCATGGCGTCCCCGGCCTTGTCCTTTGCCTGCTCAGCCAGTTCCTTGGCCTTGTCGAGAAAGCCCATCGTGTTCCTTCCGGTTCGGGCCGCGTGACGGGTGCACGCCGCCTGGGGTTCAATGCTGTCACAGGAGGTCGCAGTGCTCGTTTCCGAATCCCCACTCGTGATGGCGCACGGCGAGCTCGCCGGCATCATCACCGAGCGGGATGTCCGGCGGTCGGCCCGTATTGAGGCGGGTGACCTCGACTGAGCAATCTCCCCCGCCCTGACCGACGGATCCAGAGCATGGACCTGGACAACCCCGTGCTGCCGGACGTCACGGTCGACGAGACCGACGCTGGTGACGGCGACTGGCGCGACCGCGCCGCCGACGACGAGCGCATTCTTCGCGAGATCCCTCCTCATCACGTGGGCTAGCTTTCGCGTCCGGCCCTGTCGCGCCGGCAGGTCACGGATCTCGGCCAGTAGCACGCCAGA
Source organism: Actinomycetota bacterium (assembly GCA_016201065.1). GTDB lineage: Bacteria > Actinomycetota > Actinomycetes > Mycobacteriales > JACQDL01 > JACQDL01. The sequence continues at coordinate 73,508 of JACQDL010000055.1, read as the reverse complement.
CAACCTCCGTGAAGCCCATCAGCACGTCCAGCTCCTGGATCGACGATCCAGCTACGGCGAGTGCATCTATTGACCACGAACCGTAGCGGCTAGACGGTCGCGCAGCGTTGCCGCGACCAGTTTCATCGAGAGATCTTCGGACACTGCCACGACAAGCGTCGTCCCCCCGTGCTCGGCGCCGTCGGGGTCTGCCTCCACGGCGAGGACGGGCGCGCCGTACGCGACCACTGTCGTCTGGCCCGCCTCGTCCACCGCGACGACATCAACCCGAACGCCAGGTCTTGCGAGCACGGCAATCCCGGGCTGGTTCACCCGAATCGGGACCGCCACCGTGCCCGCTCCACCGGACAGCTCCGCCTGCTCGGGACCGAGCAGCGCCACATCGGTCAGCGGCACGCCGCGCCGCTGCGGACCGGACAGTGCGCGACCGATGACCGCGGCAGCGGTGCGCATCGCGCCGTCCGGGACGGCCCGTGCCGGCAGCAGGGCGGTCCTCACGTCCGCGGCGGCCAGCACGGCACCGGCCGGGATGTCCCGAGCGGTGACCAGCACGGGCACCGCGCCGGCAGCCTCGGGTTGGGTGCGGTCAGCGGCCGCCGACACGCCGGCCAGCACGATCAGGAGCACGGCGAGCGCGAGGCGTAGCCGCCCGACCAGCCTTGTCCGCCGCCAGGCGGGCAGCCGCCTCGCGATCCAACTGCCCCGAGATGGGCGTGGTTCGCTCTGGGCGGGTCCGGTGAATGCCATAACTGCACGGTATGGCGATGCGCACAGTCTGGCTGCGAGGGGTTTGCGGCTGTGGACGCCGAACCGACCTGTGGACAACGAGTGGACACGATGACGGCCGAGCGGTAGCCGGCCGTCATCGTGTCAGCTCGCGGCCTTGACCGAACCTGCCGACCCCGACCCCGACCCCGACGACCCTGCCGAGTTCGACGAGCTCGACGATGGACCGGGACTCGACGACGCTGGCGCACCCGCGGTGACGGCGGCCCCGGAACCGCCCGATCCTGAACCAGCGGATCCCGGTCCGGTGCCGCCGGACGATCCACCCGACCCGGATGACCCGTCGCTCCGGCTGTCGGTGCGGTAGAAACCTGGTCCCTTGAAGACCACACCCACGGCCGAGTAGACCTTGCGCAACCGGCCGGTGCAGGCGGGGCAGCTCGTCAGCGCATCCTCGGCGAACCCCTGCACCGCCTCGAACTCGTGCCCGCACCCCGACACGGTGCAGGCATATTGGTACGTCGGCAAGACCGACCTCCTAGCACTCTCACCTGGCGACTGCTAACAGACTAGCCCACGCTCACCCAGCCGAGCAGCGGAGTCACCACGGCGCTGACCGCGACATCGTGCGGCTGCACGGGCAGTGCGCCGTCGATCAGCTCGCCGTCGTAGAGCAGCACCGCCACCGGTGGAGGGGCGCCCACCCGACTCAGCGCACGGTCGTAGTACCCGCCGCCCTTGCCGAGCCGCACGCCATGCCGGTCCACTGCGAGGCCCGGCGCCAGCACCACGTCGACCTCCGCCAGCGCGTCCGGGCCGAGCCGGGCGCCGGGCGGCTCGCGCAGCCCGTACCGGGCCGGCACCAGATCACCGACGTACCAGGACCAGTCCAGCACGCGGTCCGGTCGGGCGACCGGCAGCAGCACCGACAAGCCCAGGCCGACGAGCGCGTCGAGCAGTCCTGGTGCGCCCGGCTCGGTGCCCACCGGGGCGTACCCGGCGACCCTCCGCGCGCCGGCCAGCGCACCTCGCAGGTGTTCGGTCAGGTCGGCGCAGGCCTGCGCCCGGACCTCCACCGGCAGGGCGGCACGGGCCGCGAGGATCAGCCTCCGCCAGTCCGCCTTGCGGGTGCCCATCGGGCCGTCCTCGCCGGCCGGCCGGCCCCGGTCGTCTAGTCTCGCCACCATGGCTCAGGCTACTGTCCGCGCGCCCCGCAAGGCGGTGATCCCTGCCGCCGGGCTGGGCACCAGGTTCCTCCCGGCGACCAAGGCCGTGCCCAAGGAGCTGTTGCCGGTCGTGGACACCCCGGCGATGCAGTACATCGTCGAGGAGGCGGTCAGCGCAGGGCTGGACGAGATCCTGGTGATCACCGGACGCGGCAAGGACGCGATCGCGGACCACTTCGACCGCTCGCCCGAGCTCGAGGCCGCCCTGGAGCAGAAGGGTGACCTCGGCCGGCTGGCTGCGGTACGCCGCTCCGGTGAGCTGGCGAGCATGCACTTCGTCCGGCAGGGCAACCCGCTCGGGCTCGGGCACGCGGTGCTGTGCGCGGCTCCGTACGTCGGCGACGAGACCTTCGCCGTCATGCTCGGCGACGACCTGATCGACTCCCGGGACCCGTTGCTGGCCACCATGCTGAAGGTGCAGTCCGACCAGGGCGGTTCCGTGGTGGCGCTGCTTGAGGTGCCGCCAGACCAGATCGCGCTCTACGGCGCGGTGGCCAGCACGCCGGTCTCCGAGGAGCTGGTGCGGATCACCGACCTGGTCGAGAAGCCCGACCCGGCCGAGGCCCCGAGCAACCTCGCGATCATCGGACGGTACCTGCTGGCGCCATCGATCTTCGACGCGCTGCGGGAGACGCCACCCGGCCGGGGTGGCGAGATCCAGCTCACCGACGCGCTGCGAGCCCTGGCGCGGTCGGGCGAGCCGGTGCACGGCGTGGTCTTCCGCGGTCGCCGGTACGACACCGGTGACCGGCTCGACTACCTGCGGGCCGTCGTCCGGCTGGCCTGCGAGCGGGCCGATCTCGGAGCCGACTTCCGAGCCTGGTTGACCGAGTTCGTGGCGGGCCGATCGTGACGTCGGCGACCCCCATCCGCACGGTCGAGGAACACGTGCAGCTGGTGCTCGGCCGGATCGCGCCGCCCGAACCGATCGAGCTGGCGCTGCTGGACGCCCAGGGGCTGCTGTGCGCGGAGGAGGTGCTGGTCACCGAGCCGATGCCCAGCTTCGCCAACTCCTCGATGGACGGGTATGCCGTGCGCGCCCTCGACGTCGCGGACGCCGCCGAGGACAACCCGGTGGTGCTGCCGGTGGTTGGTGATGTCGCGGCCGGTTCGCGCACGGCGCAGAGCGTGGCGCACGGCGTATGCGTACGGATCATGACCGGGGGCCCGATGCCGTCCGGGGCGGACGCCGTGGTACCGGTCGAGTGGACCGACGGTGGGGTCGCCCGGGTGAGCATCACCCGCTCGGCGACGAAGGGCAACTACATCCGGCGGATCGGTGAGGATGCCCGCACCGGTGACGTGGCGGTGACGGTGGGCACGCCGATCGGCCCCGCCCAGGTCGGCCTGCTGGCCGCGGTCGGCAGGGAGCGCGTGCTGGTACGGCCGCGGCCCCGGGTGGTCGTCATCTCCACCGGGAGCGAGCTGGTCGAGGTGGGGCAGCCGCCCGCGTACGGCCAGATCACCGACTCCAACAGCTACATGCTCGCGGCCGCGGCCCGCGACGCCGGGGCGGAGGTCTACCGGGCCGGCATCGTGCCCGACGACAAGCGTCGGCTGCTCGACATGCTCCAGGCACAGCTCGGTCGGGCCGACATCCTGATCACCAGCGGTGGGGTGAGCATGGGCGCCTTCGACGTGGTCAAGGAGGCCCTGCGCGAGTTCGGGACGATGGAGTTCGTGCGGGTCGCGATGCAGCCGGGTATGCCGCAGGGTTTCGGCACGCTCGGTGACCGCGACACCCCGGTCTACTGCCTGCCCGGCAATCCGGTGAGCTCGCTGGTGTCCTTCGAGGTCTTCGTACGGCCGGCGATCCGGATGATGCTCGGCAAGCGGCGGCTGTTCCGCCGGACGGTGGCCGCCGTGCTCTCGCAGGGGATCGAGAGCCCTGCCGGGCGCCGGCAGTACCGACGTGGCCTGCTGCACCGGGACGAGGACGGGTACAGCGTCGCCCCGGTGGGTGGACCCGGCTCGCACCTGCTGGCCAACCTGGCGCAGGCGAACTGCCTGATCGTCGTGGACGAGGCGGTGACGGAGGTCCCCGCGGGTGAGCCGGTCACGGTGCTCCCGCTGCTGCTGTCCGGCGGCTAAGGTCACCCGGCCGTGGCGACCTCGGTGCATCCCGGATGGCCGGCCCGGTTGGAGTACGGACCGGTCGGGCTGCGACCGATGCGGATGCGCGACGCCCGGGCCTGGAGCGCGTTACGGATGCGCAACGAGCAGTGGCTGGCACCCTGGGAGCCGACCTCCGAGTTGAGCTGGGCCGTGCGGCACTCGGTCTCGGCGTACCCGCCCATGCTGTCCCGGATGCGCCGGTGGGCCCGCGTGGGCCTGGCCCTGCCCTGGGGCGTCACCTACCGCGATCTGCTGGTCGGCCAGCTCTCCGTGGTGAACGTCGTCCGTGGCGCCTCCCAGTCGGCCCAGGTCGGCTACTGGATCGACCGGGACCACGCCGGGCGGGGGGTGATCCCGACCGCCCTGGCGCTGGCGGTCGATCACTGCTTCGGGCCGGCCGGCCTGCACCGCATCCAGGTGGACATCAGGCCCGAGAACGCGGCCAGCCGCCGGGTCGTGGCGAAGCTCGGATTTCGCGAAGAGGCACACTTTTTGAAATATCTTGATATAGCGGGCGCCTGGCGAGAGCATATCGGGTACGCGCTGACGGTCGAGGACTGCCCGCACGGTGTGGTCAGCCGACTCACCACGATGCGCTCCCGGTGAGGTTGCCCGTTCGGGCGGTCTCGGGCTTTCTCCGCGACACACCGGGGCTCTTGTCGCCCTCCCGCTCCGCGCCTGTCTAGCGTCTCGGGAGAACGGTTGTGATTGCTGTGACGGGAGGGACGGCCGTGAGTTCGACCATCCTCACCGTCATCGTCCTTGTCGTCATGTGGGTCGTCGTACTGGTACCGATGATGGTTCGGCGGGACATGCTGGACGACGAGGAAATGCACCAACCCGACATCTCGACCCCTCTGCCGGCACGGCTGCTGTCCAGGTCCCTGCGGCTGGACCCGCGGAGGGCCGAGGCCGTGCCGCCGGACGACCCGGGGTGCGCTGACCGCGGGTACGGCCGGTCGACGCGCCGCGCGAGCCGGGTCGAGATGCTCATCCGGCGTCGCCGGACCCTCGCGGCTCTCGCGAGCCTGGCGGCACTGTCGCTGCTGGCGGCGACAACACTCGCCCCGGCGTGGTGGGCGGTACAGACGGGCCTTGACCTGATGCTGACCGGATACCTGGTCTGGCTGCGGGCCGAGGCGAGGCGAGCGGCGGAACACCGCCGGGCGAGGGAGGCCCTGATGCACGCAGGACGCACGGTCACGGTCAGTGGGGCGGACGCGCGGCCGGCCACACCGGTCGTCCCACGCCCGGCGGCCCGCAGCACGATCGCGGCCCAGGTAGTCCCGCTCGACGACGACGACCTGTCGTTCGTGGACATCGAGGAGCGCTACCCGCGCGCGGCCAACGGCTGACCGGAGCGACCCCCGGGGGGCCTGATACCGTGTATGGGTCCGTGGGGCTGTAGCGCAGTCCGGTAGCGCACCTCGTTCGCATCGAGGGGGTCAGGGGTTCGAATCCCCTCAGCTCCACCGCAGGTCAGAGGCCGGTTTCCCGTCTGGGAGACTGGCCTCTGTGGCTCCGTACAGCAGCAAAGTACAGCAACGGTGTCTGGGAGTCGTCCTCGACGTGGTGTACAACCACCTGGGTCCGCGCGGCGCGCCGCACAAGCACCTCGGGCCGTACTTCCACCTCGACGGCCTGCGGCTGGACGCGGTACGGCACCTCGACGATGGCGAATCGCCTTCCGTCGTGGCGGGGATCAGCGACGAGGCTGCGCTGCGGGACGTCGTGGCGCACTTCCGTGAACGCGGGAGACAGCCCGGTCCCGTTGCCGGACGCACCCAGCACCGTCGGCACACTGGTCGATGACCAAGGAGGGCACGAGACCCGGGTCTTCCCGCGCTTCACGCTACCCCCGCGGAGCGTGCTGCTCACCCCGTAACGCTCGTTGGCAACCGCGGTGCGACCGGATGGTGTGCCTATGATGACCACGCCGTGAAGCTGATCAGCGTCACCGCCAGCACGCACCGGAGGGATCATGCGCCGGCCAGCCATGCGGGTCGCCGGGCCCGTCATCGGCAGCGCCGACCCGCTGCGGTTGGCCGAGTTCTACGCCACGTTGCTCGACTGGCCGCTCACCGACAGGGAACACGCAGGCGTCGAAGGGGCCGCTCAGGACTGGGCCAGAATCCGTTGCCCATCCGGTGGCCAGAAGCTCGAATTTCGGTACGAACCATACTTCACCCCGCCGACATGGCCGCCCGTCGAGGGCGAGCAGCAGATGCTGATGCACCTCGACATCGCAGTGGAGGACCTGGATGCGGGAGTCGCATGGGCGATCGGAGCTGGCGCGACCGTCGCCGAATTCCAGCCGCAGGAGGGCATCCGCGTCATGCTCGACCCGGCCGGGAATCCGTTCTGCTTGTTTCCCGACCACGCCTGACCCCCCGCACCTCAGGGGATGGCCTCGTTGCGGTGGTGGTGGTTGGGCCGGGACGCCTCCCGTTCGTCATCCTGCGCTGGTGGCCCACTGCGTGACGGTCGCCTGGAACGCGCCGTGCCGATCACGGCACCTCTTTGGCTCCAGGTCACCCACCTTGACCCCATCGAGTTAAGTATCTAAACTCATGATTGTGACCACGCCAGAAGTGCCCGTTGGCGCCCTCCTGATCGACGTGCTGGACTCGATCCTCTACTTCGACAAGAAGCAGGTCGTCGCCGCAGGCGGGGTGCGGCTGCACCCGTCGGAGTCACACATGCTCATGCGCGCCGTCCAGGGCATGTCGTTCACCCAGATCGCCCGGCAGTTCGCCGTCTCCAAGGGCGCGGTGTCCCAGGTCTTCGCCCGGTTGGCCGCCAAGGGGGTCGTCGTCACCGAGAAAGACCCGGCGCGCAAGAACGCTGCCAGGATCACGCTGACGCCACTCGGGGAGGCGCTCCGCGCGCGCACCGAGGCCCTGCGGGCTCACCTGGCGGCAGCACTGGATGCCCGCCTCGCCGACTACACCCCGGCGGAGCTGGCGACCGTCGCCCGTTTCCTCGGCGACCTACACACCTTCGTCACGACGCTCCTGTCCGCTCCACTCACCGCACCAGTCCCGGAAACCGGCCCGGAGAGCCCAGAACCTGGAGGCATCTGAACCATGGAACAGCCGCCGCGCCTCGTGCGCTTCACGTACTGGTTCGGCGCCGTCGTCGACGGCGCGATGGTCGTGCCGCTGCTCTTTCCCACCGTCGCGAGCGCGATGCTGGGCCTGGATCGGTCCACGCTCGGCCCGGAGTACCGCTACGCCGCGTACCTCGCCGCAGCGCTGATGACCGGTTGGACGGCGCTGCTGGTCTGGGGAGTCAACGAACCGGTGGCACGCCGCACCGTGCTGCTGCTGACGGTGCTCCCGTCGGTGGCGGGACTGATCGCTGCATGCGCCTACGCGGTGACCAGCGGCCTCGTCCGGGCAGGCTACATGGTGCCCGTGTTCGTCGTGCAGGTCGTCATCTGCACCCTCTTCCTCGGCGCCTACCACCAAGCGCGTGGGCTGGCCGGGGTCGCCCGCCCAGAGCAGAGCCGGTCGTAGTCCGTGCGGTCGGGCCCCACGACCGCGCCTGGGCAGAACCCCATGGCCCTTGACATGCGTTCCATGACCTTGTGCCGGAGGTGTCAGTAGTGGTACCGGGCCTGAACGATGACGAGTTCGTCGTCGCGGAGCGTGTAGACCAGGCGGTGCTCGTCGGTGATGCGGCGGGACCAGTATCCGGACAGGTTGTGGGAGAGGCGCTCGGGCTTGCCGATTCCGGTCCCGGGGTCGCGTGTGGCTTCCTCGATCATGCGGTTGATCCGTTTGAGAATGGCTCGTTCGGCAGCCCAGGAGACGTAGTCCGCCCAGCCGTCGGGGGTGAAACTGATCTTCACGCGACGTCGTGCTGCGGATCGATCAGCTCCTGCGCTTCGGTGCGCCCGGCCTCGGCGTCGGCGATGCTGCGCATCAGCCGCTCGGCGTTGGCGGGTGAACGGAGCAGGTGAGCGGTCTCCATGAGCGAGCGCCACTGGTCGGCCGAGACCAGGTACGCGGTGCCGGCCTTGGACACGATCTCCACCGGCTCTTGGTCCTCGTTGACCTGCTCGATCAGCGGGAACAGCCGCTTGCGGGCCTCGCTGGCTGACATCGCCATCCCTTCCACCTCCAGTCGTACTGGTTTACGGTACCGCGCTGGTTGCTCTGGGGCGACTGGCACGTCGGCGCAACGTGGCCGACCGGGCTCCCATCAGCACCCATACGTCAGAGCTGAGCGGTGTTCGAGTAGGCGCTCAGCGCCTCCACAGCCGAACGCCCAGGTCTCTGGCCTGGGCGTTCGTAGTCTTTGGGTGTGCGACTCCCTGGCACTGGGCGGGGGAGGAACCTCTCGGCCTCGTCATCGTGGTGGTCGACGGCGAGCTCGGTCAGGTCACCGAGGAGGTCAGGATCTGCTCCCTCGCGGTCGAGGTAGCGTCGGGCTGCCTCGCCGAGGTCGGGTGGGTCCTGGTGCCACAGCTGGTCGCTGACCCGGGTGAGGGCGTCGGACCAGGCGTGCTCGGACAGGTCCGGACCCAGTTGCCACCTGCGCAGTTCCTCGGAGAGTATCCGGCGGCGGTGTTCGGGGTCGCCGGCGTGCAACGTCCTGGTTTCCGGGGGTCGTTGGTCCGGGGTCGGGACGGCGTGAGCCCGCAAGGATCGGGTCCGCTCCAGGTCCCGGGCGTTGGCGACGGCGGCCGCGACGTCGGTGAGGTAGCTGCGGGCAGCGGCGGCGTCGGGATCGTCGTACGTCCGGTCGAACGTCGGCTCGATCTCCGCGACCCGGGCGGCGAGCCGAGCGGCGGCACCCGGCGGCAGGCGTTCCTGCTGCGCCGCCCACGCCGTCCACGCGATGACGGCCGGTCCGAGCCACACCGGCCCGACCCGGGTGGGGGGTGAATCGGTGATCGCCGTGTACCCGGTGAGGACGCGCGCCCAGAATGCCAGCACATCCGGCCGGGTCCCGGCGGATGGTTCGGTGTCCGCGAGGAACGCCTGAACTGCCGCCTCCCGGTCCGCGTCGGTGAACGCCATCCGTTCGTGGGGCTGGGCTTCCGGCAGGGCACTCATCCGGTCCCGGACGATCGGCAGCCAGGTCAGAGTCTCCGGCTCGCAGTCCGGGTGCGGCCGGCCCAGGGCGCCATCCAGTACCGCGTGCGCCCGCTGAAGCGGGATCTCCTCCAGCGACATGGGGTTCCCGTCGGCATCGGTCGCTGCCTCGATCCTGCGGCGCAGTTCCTCGACCGTGACGGACAGGTGGGCCCGGCGGACCTGGGCGGAGGGGCAGGCTGCGGTCTCCACCAGGATCGCGTGCTCGGTGCTGTCGTAGCGAAACGACACCAGCACGAGCTCCTGGTCGCCGAACACGTCGCGGTAGCGCCAGGCGCGGCCGGCGGTGGCGTGTCCGAGTCGGGCTGCCCATGCGGGCACGATGATGCCGTGTCGGGTCAGGTCGCTCAGCGCCATCGAGGTGGCGATGCCCGGCAGGTAGTGGTCAACCGGTCGTCGATCTCCGCCAGCGGTACCCGCTCGGTGTGCCCGGTGGCCCGGTCGGTCAGCTCGACCACCCCGTCCGTGAGACCCCGCGTCCCGACGGTGACCCGCAGCGGGATGCCGACCAGCTCGACGTCGCGAAACTTCACCCCGGCCCGCTCGGCCCGGTCGTCGAGGACGGTCTCCACACCAGCCGCGCACAACCGCTGGTAGATCCCCTCGGCGGCGGCTGCGGACTCCGCGTGGTCGGCCTGGGCGACGACCACCGCGACCTCGAACGGGGCGACGGCGAGCGGCCAGACGATGCCCCGATCGTCGTGGTGGCACTCCACGATCGCCGCGATGGCCCGTTCCACGCCGATGCCGTAGCTGCCCATGATGACGGTGGTGCGCGCGCCGCCGGCGTCGAGCACGCTGGCGCCGAGGGCCTCGGAGTACCTGTGGCCCAGCTTGAAGATGTGGCCCACCTCGATCGCGCGCTGCACCCGGAGCGGCTGGTCGCACCGGGCGCACGGCTCCCCGGCGGTGGCCTCCCGCAGGTCGGCCCAATGGCCGACGGCGAGGTCGCGGTCGACGTCGACGCCACGCAGGTGTACGTCGTCGGTGTTGGCACCGGTGACCATGTCGCGGCGGCCACGCAGCGCGTCGTCGGCGACAATCGGCAGCTCGCGCACGCCAACCGCGCCGAGGCTGCCCGGCGAGGCACCCAGCGCGGCACGGATCTCCTCGGGGCGCGCCGGACGCAGCGCCACCGCCCCGGTGACGTCGGCGAGCTTCTGTTCGACCAGGGTGTGATCGCCGCGCAGCAGCACCAGGGTGACCTGACCGTCAAGCAGGTACACCAGCGTCTTGATCTGCCGGTCCGCGGGCGCGTCGAACCGCCGCACGAGGTCGTCGATGGTGCGGGCACCCGGCGTGTCGAACCGCTGCGGTGTGGGCAGGCCCCGGCCGTCGGTGACCTCGGCCAGCCGGGACGTCGCCTTCTCCGCGTTGGCTGCCCACCCGCAGGCCGGGCAGTGCACCACGTCATCCTCACCGGCCGGGGCCGGGCACATGAACTCCACCGATGCCGACCCGCCCATGCTTCCGCTGGACGCCTCGACCGGGATCGCCGGAATCCCGAGCCGGGCGAAGATCCGGGTATACGCCTCATGGTGCAGGTCGTAGGAGCGGTCCAATCCCTCAGCGCTGAGGTCGAAGCTGTAGGAGTCCTTCATCGTGAACTCCCGGGTCCGCATCAACCCAGCCTTCGGCCGTGGCTCGTCACGGAACTTCGTCTGGAACTGGTACCACATCTGCGGCAGCTGCCGGTAGGAGCTCAGCTCCGTCCCCAGCGTCGTAAAGATCTCCTCGTGGGTCATCCCGAGGGCAAGATCAACGCCCTTACGGTCCCGGAGCCGGAACATCTCCGCACCCATCGCCTCCCAGCGGCCCGTCCGCTGCCAAATTTCGGCCGGATGTAGCGCGGGCAGGAGGAACTCCTGGGCGCCGATCCTGGTCATCTCCTCCCGGATGATCCCCATGACCTTCGCCCGCACCCGGACGGCCAACGGCAGCAGGCTGTAGTGCCCGGCCATCAGCTGCCGGACGTATCCGGCCCGCAGCAGCAGCCGGTGACTCGGCGCGTCCGCCTCCGCCGGATCGTCCCGCAGGGTCGGTACGTACATCTGGGACCAGCGCATGACCAGCGACTCTCGTCTCACACATCGACCACATCGGCCACATCGCCGCGACGTCCGGCGCGGCTGGGGCGAACCTGACCCGCATCCTAGAGCTCTACCGGGCGAAGGGATCCGGACCCGGGTCGTGGCCGGCCGCGATCGCGGCGAGCCGGGCCAGGAAGTGGGGCCAGCCGACCGCATGCATGGCAGCCTCCTCGGGTGGGAGACCCCGGTGTTCGAGGCTGACCCGGGTCCCCTGCGGGATCGCGGTGAGGATCACCTCGACCGTGCTGACGCCCGGCGGGAGCCGGCTGGAGCCGGCGTGTCCCCAGGAGATCACCAGCCGCCGGGGCGGATCCAGCTCGAGGTAGGAGCCGCGGACGGGAACGCCGTTGATGTCGAGGTGAAACACCCCGCCCGGTACGGCGTCCAGGACCGCGTAGTCCCCCATCCAGGACACGATGACCTCAGCCCGGGTGAAGTAGGGGTAGACGGCCTCGGGTGCGGCGGCGATGTCGACCGAGGTCCGGTACGGCGGTGGCGCTCACGATGGCGTCGCCGTGTCCGGACCGGCCGGAGGCTGCGACTCGACCACGTGCTTGAGCCGGTCCAGCCCCGCTGGCCACAACCCCGCGAAGAAATCCTGAAGAGACGCCATCCCGTCCGGATTCACGAGATACAGGCGCCGCTGGCCGGCGCGGCTGACCCCGACCAGCCCGGCTTCGCGGAGCACCTTCAGATGCAGGGACACCGCCTGCTGGGTGATGTCGAAATGCTCGGCGATCTCGTTCACCGAGCGCGGCCGGTCACGAACCAGACGCAGGATCGCCCGCCGGTGGGGTTCGGCGAGGGCCTTCAGCGCAGCGTCCGTCGACATCGCCGCCCAGTCTCCCCCACCGCCCGTCCTTAAACAAGTCATCCATTGCACAATCGTTCACTTGTATATAGGCTCCGCCGTGCCACACCCCGACCACCCAGGGAGCCAGCATGCCGTCCTTCCGCCACACGATCGACATCTCCGCCACCCCCGACCAGGTCTGGCAGGTGCTGGGCGACCTGACCTCGGTCGGGCGGTGGATCCCCGGAGTCACCGCCGTGGAACGCACCGACACCGGGCGGACCTGCACCTTCGACGACGGGCACACCCAACAGGAGGAGATCCTCGACTACTCCCCACAGACCCGGTCCTTCCGGTACATCATCGACGGCGCGCCGCTGCCCGTCCGCGACAACACCGGCACCTTCGCCGTCCAGGACCGGGCCGGGCAGGCCCGGGTGGTGTGGGAGTCCAGCTTCACCGCCCTCGACCCCGCCACGGAGTCACAGCTGGCGCAGATGTGGGAGCCGTACCTGCCGATGGTCCTGGCCAACCTCCAGAGCCTCGTCGAGAACGCCTGACCCGGCCGCCCGTACCACCCGACACCTCCGTCGCCGAGCCCCACCCGCACGCCGCCGCGTAGCGGAGCGGCCACGTATCGACTTGCCGCCACGCGGACGCTCGGTAGGGTGGCCGCTTAGGCACGGAGGGGATTGGATGGTGAGCCAGCGGTTGAAGCCGACGTTCGGTCTTGACATCTTCGGCCTGGACGACCGGATGCGGCTCTTCGGCTACGTCACGGCAGACAACAGGTTGGCCTACCTCTGGGTGCTGCGCGCCTTCGACGCGGCCCGATCCGACTACCGGGTGCTGCTGCACACCTCCGAGGTGTCGGCCGCAATGGCCGCGGTGCACGCCGACCAGCGGGACTGCCCGGACCCGGCGGAGCTGGAGCTTCCCCGGCTGCTGGACGCGCTGGTCGACTGGGGCGTCCTCGACCGCAGCCAGGACGGCACCCGGGCCACGACGCTGGCCGAGTACCGCAACCGGCATTCGGTCTACCAGTTCACCGAGGCCGGCTACCGCGCCCACCGCGCGGTGGAGAGCGTGCTCTCGGCGACGATGGACGACACGACGCTGTCCCGGCTGGTGTTCGCCGATCTGCTGGCCGACCTGGTGGCCCTGGCCGCCGCGAACGCGGCGGGCGACGCGGAGGAGGTCTACCGCAAGCTCAACCGGCTCGACCGCGCGCTGGCCGACATCGCTGAGCGTGCCGCCCGCTTCTACCACATGCTCGGCGATCTCAGCCGCGGCAACGACCTGCGCCCGGAGACCTTCCTCGCGCACAAGGATGCCCTGCTGACCCACCTGCGCGACTTCCACGACGAGCTGCAGCGCTACTCGCCGCGGCTCCGCGAGGCGGTGCACGCGGTGGAGGACACCGGGTTGGAACGGATGGTCGAGGCCGCCGCCGAGGCCGACGAGCGGATCTTCCGCACCCCGGTCGAACGGCTGGAGGACTGGCGGCGCCGCTGGGGCGGGCTGCGTTCGTGGCTGGCGCCGCCGGGGGCCGAGCAGCTCAGCGAGGCCGACCGGCTGGCCGACGCCACGATCGACGCGATCGGGGACGTGCTGGCGCTGCTGCGCCGGGTCACCGAGGCCCGCCGTGGCGGGGTCAGCCGGGAGTCCCAGCTCCGGCACCTCGCCGCCTGGTTCACCGCGGTCGGCACGCTGGACGCGGCGCACGCCCTCTTCGACGCCACATTGCAGCTCAGCGGCCCGCGTCACGTCGGCGTCGGGTACGCCGACCCGGAGGCGATCCCGACCCGACGGTCGTGGTGGGAGGCGCCGGCGGTCGAGCTCTCCCGCACGCTGGTCGAGACCGGCCGGGCGCCCGGTCAGGGGAAGGGCCGGCCGGCCCGCCTCGACCGGGCCGACGGTGGCCGGATCCGGCTGCGCGAGGTCCAGCTCGCCCAGGAACGGCGGTTCACCGACGCGGCCGACGGTCTGGTCGTCGCGGATCTCGACACGCATCGGCTCGACGACGTCCAGGTGGGCGTGCTGCGCCGGCTCCTGGACATCGCCCTGGCCGCCCGTACCGCCGGTGCCCGTCGGGTGCCGCTGGTGGCGGGGGCGCACGGGATTCGCCTGACGCTGACCCCCGCGCCGGGGCGGTTCACGACCGTACAGAGCACCGGTGGGCGGCTGCACATCGACGGCTACACCCTGTCGGTGACCGTTTCCGGCCACACCGCGGTCCGCCGGGAGCTGGTGTCGGTGTGAGTGGGGCGAGCGGGGTGAGCGCGTGAACAGGGTGGCCCGCGACATCACCGACCTGGAGCTCGCCGACTACCAGCGGGTGGTCCGGCTGGTGCTGCGGCATCCCCTGATCACCGCGACCTGGCCGGATGACCGGGCGCTGCGGCGGGTCCGCCGGTTCGGCGCCGCGCTGCGCCAGGACCTCACCGAGGCGTTCGGCTACCGCCTGGAGATGAACGGGTCGACGGCGAGGCTGGTCCGCACCAGGGACCTCCTGGACGCCACGGCACCGGCCGTGTCCCGCACCGGCCGCACCTTCGACCGGCAGCGGTACGCCTACCTGGCGCTGTGCCTGGCCGTGCTCGGCCGGGCCGGCGTCCAGATCACCCTCGGCGAGCTGGCCGAGTCGGTGGCCTCTGACGCCAGCCGGATCACCGGACTGGGGCTCGACCCGGATCGCGGCGGCGACCGGCGGGCCTTCGTCGACGCCGTCGGCTGGCTGGAGGAGCGCGGTGCGCTGCGGGTGGCCGACGGTTCCAGCGCGGCGTGGGCGACCGACCCCGGCTCCGGCGAGGCGCTCTACGACGTCGCCCGGGATGTGGTGTTCGCGCTGTACCGCCCGACGCGAGTGTTGCAGGCCGTCGAGTCGGTGTCCGTGCTGCTGGACCGCTCGATGGCCAGCAGCGGCAACGCGGAACGGCGGGCCGCCGCGCAGGCCGCCCGCCGGGCGGTGGTGGAGCGCCCGGTGGTGTACTTCGTCGACGTCGAGGACCCGGTCGCCAACCACCTGCGCGGCTCGGCGCTGGCGGAGGACGTGCAGCGGCTGACCGGGCTGCGGCTGGAGCGCCGCGCCGAGGGTGTGCTGCTGGTCGACACCGCCCACTTCTCCGTCGAGCGGTTCCCCGGCACCGGGTCGGTGGCCCAGGCGGCGGTGCTGCTGGTCGTGGAGATCTCCGACCGGGTGAGTGACCCGGACGGGCGCCGGGTCAAGCGGATGACCCCGCCGGAACCCCGGGAGCGGCAGGAGCGGCTCACCGCGGCGATCGATGCGGGGCTGCCGACCGCGACCCAGGTCGTTCCGGACGCCGGGTACCGGGACCCGGCGGTGGACGACGACCCGAGTTCCGACCCGAGGTATGGCGCGGGTGCGGCGGGCGAGGGGGACGATGACGGACCGACCCGACTGCCGTTCATCGCCGAGAGCTTCCTGCGCACGGCCGTGGGCGAGATCCTGCAACGCTACGCATCGACCTTCGGTGCGCAGTGGCACGCCGACCCGGACCGGCTACGGGTCGAGGCGGTCGACCTGCTGGAGCGGTTCGACGCGGTGACCCGGGTGCCGGGCGGCGTGCTGGTCCGCCCCCTGGCGGGCCGCTACCGCAACACCGTCGCCGCGGTGAAGAAGCGCGGCGCGGCGTCGACGCTTTTCTGACGAAGAGGGAACCCATGATCGAGCAGCGGGCGGTCCGCCGGTTCGCGCCCACCCGGGCCGGGATCATCAACCTGTGGGACTACCGGGACGAGGAGTTCTCCTTCGTCGACGGCTGGCTCGTGCTGCGTGGGCCGAACGGTTCCGGCAAGACCAAGGCGCTGGAGGTGCTGTTCCCGTTCGTGCTGGACGGGCGGATCGAGCCGCGCCGGCTCAACCCGTTCGCCAGCGAGGACCGGACCATGAAGTCCAACCTGCTCTACCGGGGGCAGGAGGTGTCCCACGGGTATGTGTGGATGGAGTTCAGCGACGGCGAGACGTCGGTGACGATCGGCATCGGGCTGCGGGCGCACCGGCACGTCGACCGGGTGACCCGCTGGCACTTCGTCGTCGACGGGCGGGTCGGCGTCGACTTCTCCCTCCTCGACGCCGATGACCGGCCGCTCAACCGTCGGGATCTGCTGGCCGAGATCGGCGTGGACTCGGTACGCGACTCCGCTGAGGAGTACCGCCGGTTGGTCGACGCGCGCATGTACGGGCTCGGCGCCGCCCGCTACGAGCAACTCCTCGACCTGGTGCTGACCCTGCGCAAGCCGCAGCTGGCCAAGGACCTCAACCCGGTGGAGCTGTCCCGCACCCTGCAGCGGGGGCTGCGCCCGGTCGACGACCACCTGCTGGTCGAGGCCGCCGGCTCGTTCGACGACATGGAGGCGGTGGCCCGCACCCTCGAAGGGCTGATCGTCGCGGACACGACCACGGCCAGCTTCCTCGCGGTCTACTCCACCTATCTGCGCACCCACGCGAGGTGGGCCGCCGACGCGCTGACCGAACGTCGCGCCGTGGTGGAGGAGCAGCGCAACGCCGTGCATGACGCGCAGGGCGAGCTGGACACGGCGGGGACCGCGGAAGCGGCCGCGGACGCCGAGCTGCGTGCCGCCGACGGCGAACCGGGCCGGCTGCGCGCGCACCTCGACAGCCTGAAGAGCTCGGCGGCCTACCAGTCGCACGAGCAGCTGGCCGACCTCGAGCGGCACGTGCACGACCTGGCCGCCGCGTCGGCCAGGTCCGGCGAGACCGTCGTCACCGAACGGGAGACCGCGGACCGGCGGCGCGGTGAGTGGGAGCGGGCCGCCACCGAGGGGCGCACCGCGCGGGCGACCGTTGCCCGCCTGGCCGCCGACCTCACGGCCGACGCCGAGGTGGCGGGGATCCCCTGGAGCGCCGCCGACACCGACGGCGACGCGCTGGGCGCCCGGATCAGCGCGCGGGTGACCGCCCGCCGCGACGACGTCCGGGTGGTGCGCGAACACGCGAACCGGCTCGTCCAGGCCGAACAGAACCACACCCGGGCCACCGATGAGCTGGCCGCCGCGGTCACCGCGGTCACCGACGCCGAGCAGGCCACCCAACAGGCCGAGGCCGCGGTCGGCGACGCCCGCCACGCGGCGCACGAGGCGGTCGGGCGGTGGTCACAGCACCGCAGTGAGCTGATCACCGACCTCGGCGTCCCGGCTCTCGTCTCCCGGCTCGGCGAGGCCGTGGACCGGGCCGGCGAGGCCGGCGCGGTCACGCTGCGGGAGGTGTACGCCGAGGTGACGGCGACCGCCGTCGCCAGCCGCCGGGACGAGCTGGCCGCGCTGGGCGCGCGACGCACCGGGCTGGTTGCCCGCCGTGCGGAGGTGGCGGAGGAACGCGACCGCATCGCGGCGGAGCAGGACGACGCCCCGCCGGTGCCCGCCACCCGCCCCGCACCGCGTGCGGGACGCTCCGGTGCCGCCCTGTGGCAGCTGGTCCGCTTCGTCGAGGACGTCGCCGAGACCGACGCCGCCGGCATCGAGGCGGGGCTGCACGCCGCCGGCCTGCTCGACGCCTGGGTGCACCCGGACGCCTCCGCCACCACGACCGCCATGGCCGACGGTACGGCGGACGGCTACCTCGTGCCGCTGCCGGTCGGACGGCGACCCGGTGGGCGCACCCTCGCCGACGTGCTCCAACCCGAGCAGCAGGAGTGCGTGCCGGCGGACCAGATCACCGCCGTGCTGGCCTCGATCGCGCTGGCGGACGTCGTGACCCCGGAGGTGGCGGCGACCCCGGAGGTGGCGGCGCGGACCACGATCGGGCTGGGCGGCCAGTACGCCCACGGCGTGGGTGTGGGCGCCTACGCCAAGCCTGCCCCGGAGTACATCGGCACGACCGCACGGTCCGCGCGCCGGGCGGCCCGGATCGCCGAGTGCGAGCGGCTGCTGGACCAGCTCGACACGGAGATCGACGCGGTCGACCGCGGACGGGCCGCACTCACCCAGGCGCTGGCTGATGTGACAGCCGGTGCCGAGGCGCTACCCACGCTGGCCGCCATCCACACCACGCTGCGGGAGGCGGACCGCGCCGCCGCGCTGCTGCACGCCCGCCGGGAGTCCGCCGAGGTCGCCGCCCAGCGACTCGACCAGGCGGTGGCCGAGCAGGCGGCCGCTGGCGCGGCCCTGCGCCGGGTCGCGGCGGAGCGGGCGCTGCTGGCCGATCGCGTTGATGAGGTCGCCGAGGCGGTGGTGCGGTTCGAGAGGCTGGGGGAACGGCTCGATGGCGCCCGAACGGCCGCGGCGCGGGCCGCCGAAGCAGGGGAGGCGGCTCAGGCCCGCCACGACGAGGCGGTCGACCGGCTCGCCGCCGCGGAGGCGGCCGCACACGACGCCACCCTGCGACACCAGGAGAAGGACGAGGCATACCAGACCCTGAAGTCCACCATCGGCGCGGAGGCCGACCAGGTCCTGGCCGAGGCCGCCCGGGTGCAGGAGCAGATCACCGCCGCCGAGTCGACGTTGACCCGCTTGCGGGGCGCACTGTCCACCGCGCAGCGGGCGCACGCCTCGGCGAGGACCCGCGTCGAGCTGGGTGAACGGGCGCTGGCCGGCGCGGTCGCCGAGGCGCACCACGACTCGCTGCGGCTGCGCCCGTACGCACATCCGGACCTGCTCAGCCTGCTGCGCTGCCCGACCGACCTGCGCTGGCCGGCGCACCCCATGGTCGCCGGGGTCGCCGGGGTAGCCGGAGAGGACGGGGTCGCCGCGGACGGCACCCTGGATCGGCAGGTCGTCGCCGTACACGAGGCGATCCTCGCGGCGACCAGGGAGCTCAACCCGACCGAGGTCTCGCTCAAGCAGAGCGCGACCCGGCTGACCACCGCGCTGACCGACCTGCAGGCGCAACTGCCCGCGGCCGGGCTCGATCATCGACCCGAGTGGGACACCGACGACGGTGTGATCGTCGTGCGGGTGGCCGACGAGGGGGGCCTCACCCCGGTGGCGCACTTCGCCGAGCGGATCGGGCGGGAGCGCCGCGACCAGGAACAGCTACTCACCGAGGCCGAGCAGCGGGTCCTGGAGGACGCCCTGCTGGGACAGCTCGCCCGGCAGATCCACCACCGCACCATCGAGGCTCGGGACCTGGTCGAGAGCATGGACACCCAGATGCGGGCCCGACGGATGTCGTCGGGGCTGACCGTGGGCGTCGGCTGGCGGTTGTCCGACGACCTGGACGCCGACCAGCGCGAGGCGTGCAAGCTGCTGGAGCGGGACCCTGCGCGGCTCGGCCCGGGCCAGCTCACCACGCTGCGGCGGCACTTCGCGGGACGGATCAAGGCGGCTCGGGCCAGCGCCCCCGAACTGCCCTACCGGGACCTGCTGGCCCAGGTGCTGGACTACCGGCAGTGGCGGGTGTTCGCCTTCACGCTGCACCGCCCCGGTGGCGGGACCGAGGCGCTGACCCGCGCCCGGCACAGCCAGCTCTCCGGCGGCGAACAGTCGGTCTCCCTGCACCTGCCGCTGTTCGCGGCCGCGAACGCCCTGTTCAGCTCGGCCCGCCAGCACGCGCCGCGACTGCTCGGGCTGGACGAGGCGTTCGCCGGCGTCGACGACAACGGTCGGGGTGAGCTGATGTCGCTGGCCACGCAGTTCGATCTCGACCTCTTCATGACCGGCTACGACCTGTGGGCCACCCACCCGTCGGTCAGCGGGGTCGCGCACTACGACCTGTGCCACTCGGCGGTGGAGCACGCGGTCTCCACGGTGCTGCTGGTCTGGGACGGCGCCGCCACGGTCGCCGACTTCGACGGCACCCTCGCCCGAGCGCTCGGCTCCCCGGAGACCCGGCGGGTGCCCCGCACCTCGACCGCCGCCGCCACGGCCGGGCGCAACGGGTCGGTGACGCTCGCGGAGGACGAGCTCACGCCCTACCTGGCCGACGAGTGACACCGCGCGCGGACGACCCCGGCTGGTCGCGGCTGCTGGCCGCGGCCCGCCGGAGCCTGGAACGCACCGGTGGTTCGCTCGACGGCGCGGTGTCGCTCGCCGGACCGACGGACGCCGAGCGGCTGGTCGTCATCGGGGTCACCGGAGCGCACCGTTCCGCCACGTCGGACCGGCTCACCGTCCGGTTGGGCGACCTCGACGCATACCTCCGGGGTGCCTTCGGTGCCGGGCTGGCCGAGGTCGTCGCGACCGGCGGGCCACTGCGCGACCGGCCCGGCGAGGCCAAGCGCGAGGCGGTGGCCCGCGACGCGGTCGTGTCGGTGGCCCGCGAGTGCCGGCATGCCAGCGCCGCCTGGTACGCCGACTGGCTCGACGGGCTACGCCGCGACGGCGGGCTCACCCGCGTTGTCCGCACCGGGCTGGACTTCGCCGCGGTGGTCCGGGTGCTGGACGCACTGCCCGCCGGCGACGAGCCCATGCCGGTCTTCGCCGACCGGGTGCTGCACGACACGAAGGCGCTCACCGACGGAGCCCTGCGCGGGCTGGTGCTCCGGGCGCTCGCGGTCTGGCAGGGCACGCCGGCCCCAACGAACACCGAGCAGGAGCGGGCCCTGTGGGAGGCGGTCGGCGTCGTGCCCGACGACCTCGCCAGCCAGGTGCTCGTGCTGAACGTACCCGCCTCCGGCGGCCTGGTCGGCTCCTGGCTCGATCAGGCCCGGCTGGCCGGCGTACCGATGCGGGTCACGCTGCACCAGCTCCGGCTGGCGCCGCTGGTGGTGTCCTGCCCGGCAGTCTTCGTCTGCGAGAACCCCGCGGTGCTCCGCGCCGCCGCCGCCATCCTGGGCGCGAGCTCACGCCCGCTGGTCTGCACCGAAGGGGTGTCCTCCGCCGCCGTCCACGCGCTGCTCCGGTGCGCGCCCGGGGCCGAGATCCGGTGGCGCAACGACTTCGACTGGACCGGCGTGCGGCTGACCACCGCGGCGCTGAGGCGCTACCCGAACGCCGTGCCGTGGCGGATGACCGGCGCGCACTACCGGCCGGCGGCCGCGTCCGGGCCCGCCCTGGTCGGTGCTCCGACGGACACGCCGTGGGACCCGCCGCTGGCGGATGCGATGCGCGAGGCCGGCCGGGCGGTGATGGAGGAACGCCTGCTCGACGTGCTCATCGACGACCTGCGGTAGGTTGCCGCGCGGCCCGGACCGCCGGGACCTGTGCCTTTGCCTACTCTGTCGGGCATGGCGCGCACACGGCTGTACCGGAACGGTGTACTGGAGCTGGAGAACTTCCCGGTCGAGGACATCTCCGAGTACCTGACCGACCCGGCGGCGACCGTCTGGCTCGACATGTGCGCTCCCGACGAGCACGACCTCGCCGCGATCAGCGAGGAGCTCGACCTGCACCAGCTGGCCGTCGAGGACGCCGTCCACAAGCACCAGCGCCCCAAGCTCGATCGCTACGACACCCACCTGTTCCTGTCCGCCTACGAGGTGACCCTGGACCGGAGCACGCACCGACCGCTCGCGGCGGAGGTGGCCGTGTTCGTCACCCACAACGCTCTGGTGACGGTGCGGGCGTCGGCCGACTTCGCGATCGACGAGGTCGTCGCGCGCTGGGACGCCTCGACGGACCTTGCCGAACACGGCGTGGCGTTCCTCCTGCACGGCCTGCTCGACCACGTCGTGGACAGCCACTTCACTGCCGTCAGCGCGCTGGACGAGGAGATCGAGGACCTTCAGGAGGTGCTCTTCGCGGACGGCCGCACGGACCGCCTGATCCAGGAACGGTCGTTCACGCTCCGCCGTGGCCTGGTCCTGCTGCGGCGCGTGGTGCTGCCCACCCGCGAGGTCGTCAACGCGTTGATGCGCCGCGACCTGCACGTCCTCGACGAGGCGATGCTCCCCTACTTCCAGGACGTCTACGACCACGTCCTGCGGGTCAGCGAGTGGACCGAGTCCCTCCGCGACCTCGTCGCGACGGTCATGGAGACCAACCTCACCATCCAGGGCAACCGGCTCAACACGATCATGAAACAGGTCACGAGCTGGGCGGCGATCATCGCCGTACCGACCGCCGTCACCGGCTTCTACGGCCAGAACGTGCCCTACCCCGGTTTCGGCGAGCGCGCCGGGTTCTGGGCCTCCATCGAGATCACCCTCGCCCTGTCGGTCATCCTGTACTTCCTGTTCCGGCGCCGGAACTGGCTCTAGCGGCGGCGCCGCACCGAACGGTGGCGGGTGGCTGGTGGCCCGAGGCGTTCAACCGAGCAGGTGGCCGCGGAGTGCGTCGGCTGCCGCGTCCGCGTCGGTCGGCCCGTTGTTGAGGTGGAAGCTGAGCCGGAGCCGCCCGGCCCGCACGCTGCCCACGACGCCGGCCCGATCGAGGCGGCCGGCGGCCTCCGGGGCCGGGTCGAGGCTGACGATGGCCGAGTCACCGGGTGACAGGTCGACGCCGGCCCGGAAGCGGTTGGCCAGGCCGAGCGCGTGCGCGTGCAGCGCCGCGACGCCGACCTCCGCGAGCACCTCCAGTGCGGGCGCCTGGGCGATCCAGGAATGCCAGGCGGGCGAGATGTCGAACCGGCGGGCGTCCGCCGCCAGCCGCAGCGGCCCACCGTAGATGCTCTGCCACGGTTCGGACCCGGCGTACCAGCCGGCCGCGTGCGGCACCAGCCCGTCGGTCAGCTCGGGTCGCACGGTGAAGAACGCGGTGCCCCGTGGCGCGAGCAGCCACTTGTAGCCGCCGGTGACCGTGTAGGCGTATCGGCTGGCGTCAACGGGCAGCCAGCCAACCGCCTGGGTGGTGTCCACCAGCACCCGGGTGCCGGTCAGGGCACACGCCTCGGCGATCGCGTCGAGGTCGGCCAGCCGCCCGTCGGCGGACTGCACAGCCGCGACGGCGACCAGGGTCGTCTCGGGCGTGACCGCGGCGGCGATCCCCTCCAGCGGGACCTCCCGGACCCGCACGCCGCGCCCGGCCTGGGCCAGGAAGGGGAAGAGGACGCTGGTGAACTCCCCGTGCGCGGTGAGCACTTCGGCCCCGTCCGGCAGCGCCGCTGCGACCAGGCCCACGAACACGCTGACCTGGTTGCCGACCGCCACCGTGGCCGGGTCGACCCCGACCAGCCGGGCGTAGGAGGCGCGCGCCGCGTTCAGTGGCTCGTCGTACTCCAGCGGGTCCACCCGGCCGGTCCTCCAGTCCCGCAGCGCGACCTCCAAAGCGGTCAGCGCACGGCGGGGCGGCAGACCGAGTGCGGCGGTGTTGAGGTAGACGACCTGCGGCTCGAACTCGGCCCGCGCAGCGGCCAGCCGTGCGTCGTCCGGCAGCTCCGCGAGCGGGAGCAGGTTTGTGTGTTCGGCGATCGACATGTCCCCAGCATCCATCCCGCCGGCCCCAAGCGATACGCCGATCTCGTGATCCATGTCCCTACGGGTGATTTGATCTGGTGGTGATCGCTGGGCAGTCCCCTGCCGGAACACCCGAGCGCCCGCTCGACCCGCAGCTCGCCGGTCCCGCTGTGGTACGCGGCAGATCAGCCGGCGACGGCAGCCCGGTACCGCTCCAGCAGGGCCGGGTCGGTGATCGAGCCGTGGTGGTGCAGCTGGCCCCAGCGCCCGTCGTGGTAGGCGAAGACCCGTGAGGTCCGGATCTCCAGCTCGACGGTCGCGTCCGCCTTGCGGAACTCACCGCGCTCCCGACCGGCGAACACCACCCCGGTCGGGCCGAGCCCGTACGCCACGATGTCGTAGAACTCGACCCAGACCCGCGCCGGCCCGGTGAAGATGCCGTCGTAGAGGCGGACGATCCCGGCGATCCCCTCAACGATGCCACCCAAGGGGTTGCTCAACCGGATCAGGTCGTCGGGCAGCCAGACCTTGGTCAGCACGTCGGCGGAGCGGGTGTTGAAGGCGTGGTAGAAGGTTTCCAACGCAGCGTGGGCGCCGGCTGGCCCGGGATCGGTCGCCTCGGCGAGCCGGTTGCGGGCCTGGCGACCGTACGTCGCAGCCGGGCGTGTGGCGAGCGTCATCCGTCTCCCCGATCGGTGGTGTTGTCGCCGCTGGTCGTGTCATCGGCGCCGGTCGTGGCTGGTCCTGCGGCGCCGGTACCGAGGGCGTCGATCAATGCCGTGAGGGCGGCGAGCGCCCGGTGCATGGCGCCGGCGTCACCGGTGGCACGGGCCAGCACGTAGCCGCCCTGCACCGCGGCGATGGCGAGGTCGGCGAGCGCCTCGGGGTCACCGGCCACGCCGGCCTGGTTGAAGGCGGTGGACAGCTCGTCGTGCGCGTGCCGGAAGTACGCCGACACCGGCCGGCGCAGCTCGGGCATCTCGATCGACTGCTCCATCGCGATCCGCCCGATCCGGCAGCCGGCAAGCGGGTTCCGCTCGGCACCCAGGTAGCGGCGGACCGGGTCCAGCGCGGCACCGGTGGCGAGACGATCGAAATCACCCCGCATCTCCCGGCTCAGCTCGTCCAGGGCCACTGAGGCGAGGTCCGCCTTGCCGGCGAAATGGTGGTAGAAGCTGCCCTGCCCGGCCCCGCTCGCGGCCTGGATCTGGCGCGGGCTGGTCGCCTCGTAGCCCTTCGTTGCCAGCAGCCGCTTCGTGGCCTCGATCAGTGCCTCCCGCGCGCCCACGATGTCCCCTTGTCCCTTGTCCCTGCCCGACGGTGCCCGCGAGGGTGGGCACGCCCAGCGCCACACGAGCACCGTACAGACTAGTAGGTACATGGGCTGGTCACAACCGGGTGTCCGGCAGGCGGCTGGTCACGCCTGGTTGCGGACCCGATCCCGCAGCCGGACCCAGTCGGCCATGGAGATGAAGGAGAACTGCGCCCGGAGCATGTCCGACCGGAGGGTGACCACGGTCAGCACGACGGCGACCGAATGCGGGTCGCCCGGGTCGAGCTCCACGAAGACCCCGTGCAGGTGTTGCGGCAGCCGGATCCCGACGTCGCCGGTCAGGCGTGCCTGCAGGCCGCCGGCCCCGACATCGACGGTGTAGCCCTGGAAGGTGATCCGGTTGGCGGCGTCCGGCACGCCACCCGGCGACGATCCGAACGTCGCCGAACCGCGCAGCGGCAGGCTCAACCCGTAGCGCGGCGTGAGGCGCCGCTGGATGGCCTGGATCGAGTGCGGGAGCCGGACGTGCAGCCGGCCGTCCTCGCGGTGTAGCCGGGCGGGAAGGTGCAGCAGGCCCGCCGCCGTGGGCACCTCGACGGTGCCCCGTTCGAGCTTCCCCGCATCCGGCGGCACCAGGACGTCGACCACGAACTCCGGCTCGACGGTCACCGTCGACATGCTCAGCAGGTCGATCCGGCTGCCGTCGTCTCCCTTGAACACCAGGATGGTGCCGAGCGGAACCACTGTCATGTCGCCTCCCCGCGCCTCGTGCCGGCTCGGACCGCCACGGCGCCCCCTCCACTTCGGCACCGCGGCGCCGAATCCCTGACCTATCGCGCGACTCCTCCTCCGGCCGCACGACTCCGTAGACGCCGGCCCGGCCCGGCCCGGCCCCGGCAGATGTGAACATCCACACCGAACACACACGATCACCTCAGCGCCCGGCGGTGATTCTCGAACCAGCACGCTCCGCCAAGTCGGAAGGACCCTTGATGAACATTCGCACCGTGGCCGTTACCGCCGGGGCGATCGTGACCGCCGCACTGCTCACCGCCGGCGTCGTCGGTGCCGCCAGCTCACTTGCCTCGGGCGGCTCGCGGCCCTCGCAGGACAAGGTCACCCAGGTGACCAACGACGCCGACAGCAACCGCTCCGATGACTCTGCCAGCGACCGCTCCCCCACCACTTCCGCACCGAGCACCGGGTCCCGCTCGGACGATGCCACCGGGGACGACTCTGACGAGGCCACCGAACACCGCTCGGGTTCGGACTCCGACGATGCCGCCGAGCGGCACCCGGGTCCGGACGACTCCACGAAGAGCTGACGCCCGGGCAACCGGCTCGGCTACGACGAGGTCCGGGCGACCGCGCCCCCCGCGGTCGCCCGGACCTGCCGACGGCGGCCCGCCGGGTGACCCGCCGTTCTCATCACTTTCACATCAAGAGCGCCGACAATGGCCCCATGAGGATCCTGGTCGTCGAGGATGAGCCGCGAATGGCCGCGCTGCTCCGCCGTGGCCTGGAGGAGGAGGGGTACGTCGTCGATGTGCTGCATGACGGGCGGGAGGCGCTCTGGCTGGCCACCGAGGAGGACTTCGACGCGCTGGTGCTCGACGTGATGCTCCCGGGCATGGACGGCATCGAGCTGTGCCACAGCCTGCGGTCCGTCGACCGGTGGGCCCCGGTGCTGATCCTGACGGCCCGCGACGACGTGGACGACCGGGTGCGCGGCCTCGACGCGGGGGCCGACGACTACCTGGCCAAGCCGTTCAGTTTCGCCGAGCTCGCCGCGCGGCTGCGGGCGCTGATCCGGCGCGGCACCCGTGAGCGCCCCAGCAGGCTGGTGGTGGACGGGCTCAGCCTGGACCCGGCAACCCGCCGCGCCTGGCATGACGAGGCCGAGCTGGCACTCTCCCCCAAGGAGTTCGCGCTGCTCGAGCTCTTCCTGCGGCACCCGGGCGAGTTGCTCACCCGCACCCGGATCTTGCAGCACGTCTGGGACACCGCCTACGACGGCGACTCCAACGTGGTCGACCAGTACATCCGGTACCTGCGGATGAAGATCGACCGCCGGTTCGGGACCCGGTACCTGGAAACCGTCCGCGGCGCGGGCTACCGGCTGCGTGACGCCGCAACCGGCGGCTGAGCCCGGTGTCGCTGCGGCTGCGGCTCGCCCTGCTGGTCGCGGTCGTGACGTCGGCTCTGGTGGCCGGCGTGGCTTTCGTCTTCTACCAGCAGTTCCAGGATGGCCTGATCGGCAGCCTCGACTCCGCGCTGCACCTGCGCGCCGACTCGCTCGCGACCCGGCTCGACGGCGAGTCGGACGAGAACGCCCGGCCGACG
Source organism: Actinomycetota bacterium (assembly GCA_016201065.1). Classification (GTDB taxonomy): domain Bacteria; phylum Actinomycetota; class Actinomycetes; order Mycobacteriales; family JACQDL01; genus JACQDL01. Next base: position 46,588 of record JACQDL010000055.1, on the reverse strand, counting down.
GTGATCACCGAGTCGGAGGACGTCGCGCAGGTTCTCACCGCCGACGGGCGGGTGCTGGAGTCCTCGCCCGCGGCCGGTGCGCGCCCCCTGCTGTCGGCCGGCCAGATCCTCCGCGTCGAGTCGGGTCCGCTGGCCACCACCGTCGTGCTCGGCGGCCAGGAGACCAGGCTGGTCGCCGTGCGCAGCGCCCCACAGGGGGAGGACCCGAGTAAATCGATGATCATTGTGGTGGGCTCCACCACCTCGCTGGTGGATGCGGCGGAGCACCGCGTGCGGCTGGCCGCTCTGGTCGGCGGCCCGCTCGCGGCGGTGCTGGCCGGCCTCGGCGCATGGACGCTGGCCCGCGCCGCGCTGCGACCGGTGGAACGGATGCGCCGCCAGGCCGACGCCATCGGCGGCCGCGACCCGAGCGCCCGGCTCGCCGTACCGAACACCCATGACGAGGTGGCCGCACTCGCCGGAACGATGAACGCGCTGCTGAGCAGGTTGCAGGAGGCGTTGACCAGGGAGCGTGGCTTCGTCGCCGACGCCGGGCACGAGCTGCGCACCCCCCTGACGATCCTCCGCACCGAGTTGGAGCTGGCGGCCCGGCCCGGCCGGTCCCGCGAGGAGCTGACCGCCGCGATCGCCGCCGCTGGCGAGGAGACCGACCGGCTGATCAGGCTCGCCGAGGACCTGTTGCTGCTGGCGAAGTCCGACCACAGCGCAGCGTCCCTGCGCCGGGTGGTCATGCCGGTGGGGGACGTCGTGGATCCGGCCGTGCGCGCCGCCGGGCTGCGCGGCGCACCGCGCGGGGTGAGCGTCCATGTGGCCGGCGTGGTGAGCACCCTGATCGATGTCGACCCGGACCGGCTCCGGCAGGCCCTCGACAACCTCCTTGACAATGCGCTCCGGTACAGCCCGGACGGTGCGGTGGTCGACGTCGTCGTCGCGGCGTCCGGCCCGACCGGGTGGCTCAGCATCGAGGTCCGGGACCAGGGCCCCGGCTTCCGGCCCGACTTCCTTCCGCATGCGTTCGAGCGGTTCCGGCGCGGCGACCCGGCGCGTGCCCGGGGTGATGGCGGGACCGGCCTGGGTCTGGCCATCGTCCGATCGGTGGCACGCACCCACGGCGGCGAGGCGACGGCGGCCAACCGGGCCGGTGGCGGCGCGGTGCTCCGCGTGGAGCTGCCACGGCTCCCCGCCGGGCCGTGATCCCTGGCGCAGTGCGACCTGTGCGTTCTCGGCGGCCGCACGGGCTCGGTCCAGGAGATCCACCGCCGCGCCAGGGGCGTGCCTACCCGGTCGGTGGCACCACGGGACGGGCCGCCTGTCACCCAGACGGGGCATCTCCCGACCGGCGATGACGGCCGCAGCTCACCGTTGCTGGACCGAGCTGGCCTGCAACGGGATCCCCTGCTGGCAGTAGGACAGCACCGACGAGATGGTGCCCCGCACGGTCACCGGCACCCCCACCGGGAGCCCGCGCACGCCGAGCACGAGGTAGACAGGTCCGCCGCGGTCCGGCGTGAGGATGAAGCATCCAGGCTCGACGCCCCGCTCGATCACGCCGTTCACGATCACTGCCCGCCCGGCCGGCGGAACGGCCGACCCGGTCCCGCCGGACGGCTCCGACGTCTGGGCCGGGACCGGCGTGGTCGGTCCGGTCGACGCGCTCCCGCCGCTGTCACCCGAGCCGGTGCTCCCCTGCGGGGCGCAACCCATGGCGGCAAGCGCCACGACGAACCCCGGCAGGACGAACCCGAGCCGGAAAACCCGGAGGGCGGTCTTCAACCTTCGCTGAACGGCGGCCATGCCGCTTCGACGCCTCACCCGCCCAGCCGGTTCCGGCAGGTGCGACTTCCGCCGGTCCCCGGCAGATGCGACTCCAGCTCCCGCCGATCGTTTCCATCACAGGGGAGGTCTCCGCCCGCGCCGACGGGCGCGGTTCCAGCAGACCGGAAGGGGCACGGCGTGCGCAGGAGCTCGGTCCAACGTCTGATCGGCACCGGAGTGGCCACCGTCCTGGTCGCGGGCCTCGGCGTGGCCGCGGGAGCCAGTCCGGGGCGGTCGGGCGAGCCGACCCGGACGGTGACCTACCACGGCGTACGCCTCACGGTGCCCGCCTCATGGCCGGTCATCGACCTGACGGCCAACCCGACGGCGTGCGTCCGCCTCGACCGCGCCGCGGTGTACCTCGGCCAGCCCGGCCCGGACCAGGACTGCCCGGCCGGGCTGGTCGGCAGGACCGACACGGTGCTGATCGAGCCGCTCCGGGCGGGGTCCGGGCCGCAGGCACGGGCCGGCACCATCACGGTGCCCGCTGGCGGAAGGATGCCGGCCTCGGTGCCGGTCACGATGGACCGCGAGGCGACGATCGCGGTGCAGGGCGCCTCGGTGCTGGTGCACGTGACCTACGGCGCCGACCCCTCCCTGGTCGGGCGGATCGTGGCTGGTGCGAGCGTGACCTCGACGGCGGCTCCCGCCGGCAAGACGGCCGAGGTCAGCACCGCCGCCCCGCTGCTGGCGCCGCCGCCGGCCGGGCAGACGGTGATCGCGCCAGGGACCTTCACCGGTGGCGGCTTCGATGCCTGCGCGGCACCGTCGTCCGGTGCGATGGACGCCTGGCTCGGCGCACCGTACCGGGCCGTCGGGGTCTATCTCGGTGGCGGCGCCCGGGCCTGCGCGCAACCCAACCTCACCGCAGCCTGGGTCAGCCGGCAGTCGTCCCGCGGCTGGCACCTGGTGCCGATCTACGTGGGTCTCCAGGCGCCGTGCACGGCGTACTCCTACCGGATCAACCCACCCACGGCGACCGCCCAGGGCCGGCTGGCGGCCGACGACGCGGCGAACAAGGCGGCGGCTCTCGGGCTGGCACCCGGAAGCACGGTCTACGACGACATGGAAGCCTTCCCGACCAGCGCGCCGGAATGCTCCACGGCGGTGCTGCAGTACCTGTCCGGCTGGACCGCGCGGCTGCATGAGCGCGGCTACCTCTCCGGGGCCTACAGCAGCGCGAGCTCGGGCGTCGCCGTACTCGCCGCGGTCACCGCGTCGGCCGCCTACCAGGGACCGGACCACATCTTCTTCGCCCGCTGGAACGGTGTCGCGTCGACGGTTGAGCCGGTGCTACCGGACTCGATGTGGTCCAGCCACCAGCGGATCAAGCAGTACCTCGGCGGGCACGACGAGCGGTACGGCAACGTCACGATCAACATCGACAGCGACTACCTCGACGTCGGTGGGGCCAGGGACCAGCCGGCGGCGTCCGGCACCCGGCTGCTCTCCGCCGGGTCCGGGGTGGTCTACCGCGCCCTCGCTGACGGGACGCTGAGCTGGAACCGTCAGCTCGACCCCGCGAGTGGGGCGGCCACCTGGGCCGCCGCGACCAACCTGCCCATCGGCTCGGGCTGGAACGCCTACACCAGGGTCGCCGCGGCCGGCGACGGCGTGCTGTACGCCGTCGACGCGGGCGGCAACCTGCACTGGTACCGGCACCTGGACCCGGCCGGCGGCTCGGCGACCTGGGCGCCCGGCTCCGGTGCGGTCATCGGCTCCGGCTGGAGCGGCTACCGCCAGATCTTCGCCGGCGCGGCCGGCGCGATCTACGGGCTCGACGCCAAGGGCGACCTGCACTGGTACCGGCACCTGGACCCGGCCGGCGGTGCACCGTGGTGGGGCGGCGGGGCAGGTCAGGTCGTCACGTCCGGATGGGGCTCCGTGGCCCAGGTCACCTCGGGTCGGGACGGGGTGATCTACGCGACCACCACCGCCGGCCAGCTCCGGTGGTACCGGCACGACGACCCGACGGGTGGCGCTGCGATCTGGGGGTCGTCAGCCGGCCGGGTCATCGCGACCGGGTGGGGATCGTTCCGGCAGATCGTGGCCGCCGGAGACGGCGTGGTCTACGTGACCACCGCAGCCGGCCAGCTCCGGTGGTACCGGCACGCCGACCCCGCCGGCGGGTCGCCCCGGTGGGCGCCCGGCAGCGGCCAGCTGATCGGCCAGACCTGACCACCGATCATCGCGCCGGATCGACGCGCCCAGAGAAACAGACACTCGTCTCAATATGCGCTTGCTGGACAAATCAGGTCGCATCAACGTAGAGTAGTCCGCGGTCCCTGCCTCCGACGAAGGACGCGTGCGATGAGCCAGATCATCGTCGACTACACCGCGCTCACCGACCTGTCCCGGGCGCTGCTGGATGTGAAGGCCGGCTTCGACGGGATCGCGGGCGTGACCAAGGCGGCGGGGGAGTATCTGGGCTCGGCCGAGGTCTCGACGGGCGTTGAGGTGTTCGGCACCAACTGGTCCCTCGCCCGGCAGCAGATCTCCCTGCTCCTGCAGCAGGTGGCCGACTCCGCCGGGTTGGCGGCACTGGAATACCAGCGGATCGAGGAAGGTATCGCGAACGCCGGGCAAGGGCTCGGGACGCCGTCCGCGGGGGGTGACGGCGGGCCGTTCGTCCCGGACGGCCTGCTCCCCGGTGACGGCGATCCCGGTACGGGGACGGGTGGCGGATCGCCGGCTGGCGGGTCCGACCCGGGCTCGGCCACGCAGGTCGGCCCGTCCGATGCCGGAGGTGGGCTCGCTGATGCCGGAGGTGGGCTCGGCAGCGGTGCCTCCGGTTCCGGCGGCCACGGGGCGATCTCCGGCGGCGGATCGGTCGGGGTGGGCGGCACGGCGACGGCGCAGCCGGCCGCCGCCGGCGCGGCGGGCGGTCACTCCACGCTGGGTGTGGCGGCCATGGCCGCCCCGGTTGGGGTGCTCGGTGCGGCCGGTGCCACGGCATGGGCCATCACGCGACGGAAGCAGGACGTCGAGCCCGAGTTGCCCGACGACGGCGAGTAGGCCGATCGGGCGGCACGGGTGGATGGCGGAATCATCTCGTCTGGCTGGGAGGCACGGTGTACTGGTTCGAGAGGCTGCTCGCACAGCAGGCGCTGGAGCGCGACCAGAATCCCATCGTCGGCGACCCGGACCGGATCGCGGCACTGGCCGCGCAGCTGTCCAGCACCGCAGAAACCCTGCGTACCCAGAACCAGCGCCTGCGTGGCATCACCGCCGACCAGTTCTGGCAGGGCGCCGCGGCCACGAGGTTCACCACGACGAAGGCGGCGCTGCCACCGATGCTCGACCAGGTCATCGAGCGCTACACCGCGGTCGGCAGGACGTTGGCGACCTACCATCCGCAGCTCCGCGAGGCCAGGCACCTCGCCGCCAAGGCGCTGGCTGACTACCGGATGGCGACCCATCAGCTCCGGATCGCCGACGACCACGCCCGGCGCCGCGTCGAGGCTGAGAGTCGGGTCCACCTCGGGGCGCGGCACGTCCACTGGACCGGGCCGGACCCCGTCCAGCAGCAGGCGTTGGCAAGCGAGCAGGTACAGGCCGCGGTGCGGCTGATGGCCACCGCCATCGAGAACCGCGACCGGGCCGCCCACGTCGCGGCGGTCCGGATCCACCAGGCCGTGCACGACGACCTGGCCAACGACGTCTGGCTGCGGCAGGCGATCCCCGCTCTCACCGCTCCGCTGGTCGGCGCCCTGACCCGGCTGGCTCCCCTGCTCCGGGCTGTGAGCGGCTGGTTGAGTCTCCTGGCGCTCGCTCTTGCCGGGGTTCCGGGGGGCGGGCCGGCGAGCCGGACACCCAGCTCGCCGGGGGCGGTCACGGCGGCGGTCGGCGTTCCCGTCCTGGCCGCGGTCGCCGCCGCGCGGGCACGCGCCACCGGGGGCTTCGCGACCCAGGACCCGGAGCTTGCCGCCGCGGTACGCCGGATCACCCTCCCGGTCGCGCCGAGCGACGCGTAAGGGTGCGGTCCGACTCGACAAATGGACTAAGGTCGGACGGACCCACCGACCTGCCAACAGTTCGAGGTTCCATGCCCAACGCCACAGAGGCACCCGGCACAACCTTGCCGGAGTTCACCATCACGGTCCCCAAGAACTGGTACGCCCTCGATCTGGATCCGCGAACCCGCACCAGCACGATCGCGCGCCTGGTCGAGGACCGGATCGGCACCGACGACTCGCCGCAGCTACGTCAGCTCCGGCGGGACCTGACCGGCATGCTGCGCAGCTACGCCCGGCAGGCGGCCAGCCATGGCGCGATCTACGCGGCGCTGATGGACCAGGTGGTGCAGGGGATCGCGCTGTCCGCGTCCCTGGTCATCGCCGTCGGCGATGCACCGCGGGGTGACGACGGCGAGCCCATCCTCGACGCCGCGCTGCTCGGCCGCGCGATGGTCACGGAGGACGATCCCGCCGAGACCGGCGAGCCCCCGGAGCCGGGCGCCATCGACACCCTTGCCGGCCGCGCCGCGCGGGTGCGGAGGACGACGAACTCGGGGTTCACCGGTACCGACGGGACCAGCGTGGCGACCGCGGAGTCGCAGTACTTCGTGCCCGTGCCGGGCACCGACAAGGTGCTGGCGATGACGTTCTCCACCCCGAACCTCTCGGTACGGCCCGCGCTGGACGAGCTGTTCGACGCGATTGCCCGGAGCCTGGAATGGGCGTGGGGGCCGGAGCGCGTCCCGGAGTGAGTACGCCGCCGATCGGGTGACGACGCGGGTGCCCCGGCAGCCCGGCTACGCGGCGCGGTCGTCGGCTGGCCGGGTCGGGGTGGTGGTACGGCCGTCGTAGCGGCGCAGCGCCGGGAACGCCACGCCGAGCGCGAGCACGGCGACGGCGCAGGCCAGGCCGCCGGACACCCAGGACACCGTGGCGCCGGTCGTTCCGGCCACCAGACCAGCCCGCAGGTCACCCAGGCGCGGGCCGCCGGTCACGACGACGATGAAGACACCCTGGAGTCGGCCACGCAGCTCGTCGGGCGCGTACACCTGCATGATCGTCTGCCGGAAGACCGCCGAGACCAGGTCGAAGCCGCCGGCGAGCGCGAGCAGCAGCAGGGCCTGCCAGCGCGCATGGGTCAGGCCGGCCGCGGCCACGGCGAGCCCCCAGCCGAAGACCGCCCCGATCAGGGCAAGGCCCTGCCGGTGGACCCGCCCGATCCACCCCGACGACACCCCGCCGAGGACCGCGCCCACGGCGACGGCGGCGTAGAGGGCGCCAGCGGCCTCCGCGCCGCCGAACCGCCTCGCCGCCACCTCGGGAAACAGCGCCCGGGGAGCAGCCAGCACCATCGCGATGATGTCCACGACGAACGACAGCAGCAGGACCGGTCGGCCGGCGATGAACCGCAACCCGACCACCACCGACCGGGGCCCGGGGCGGGCAACCGGGCCCTGCGGTGGCAGTTTCGGCAGCCGCACCGTCGCGTACATGGAGACGGCGAAGAGCGTGGCGTCCAGCGCGTACGCCCAGACGTACCCGGACGACCGTCCGAGCAGGACACCGGCGAGCAGCGGACCAGCCACCGTGGCGACATTGCCCATCGTGAAGGTGAGCGTGTTCGCGGCCGGTACCAGCGAGGTCGGGACCAGCCGCGGGATGATCGCGCCGCGGGTGGGCTGGATGATCGCGAACGCCGCCGCCTGCACCGCCATCAACACCATGATCAGCCCGACGCTCGCCACCGCGAGCACGGCCTGGATCAGCAGCCCGACGGTCGTCGCCCACGCCACCCCCGAGGCGACGAGTGCCACGACCCGCCGGTCGGCCGCATCGGCGATCGCACCGCCCCACAACCCGAAGCCAACGAGCGGGCCGATCTGGACCAGCCCGAGGAGGCCGACATACACCGATGAACCGGTGATGGCGAACAGCTGCACCGGGACCGCCACGGCGGTCAGCTGGAACCCGACGAAGGACAACCCGTAGCCGAGGAAGAGCCGGCGGAACGCCGGGATCCGCAACGGCGCCGCGTCCACGGTCATCCGCCGCCACCGAGCCGGCCCCCGGACAGGCCGGCCCACCGTCACGGCGCGAGCCGCTCGACCACCCAGGTCCCCTCGGCGGTCCTGCGGAAACGCAACCGATCATGCAACCGGTCCGGCCGGCCCTGCCAGAACTCGACCGTCTCCGGCACGATCCGGAACCCGCCCCAGTGCTCCGGGACCGGCACCGGCCCGTCACCGAACCGTTCCCGGACCTCGGCGACGGCCGCCTCCAGCGGCTCCCGGGACGGGATCACGCTGGACTGCCGGCTCGCCCACGCGCCGAGCTGGGCCCCCCTCGGACGGCTGACGAAGTAGGCCGCCGACTCCTCCCTGGGCAGCCGCTCCGCGACACCGTCGACGACGACCTGACGCTCCAGCTCGATCCACGGCAGCACGCAGCACGCGACCGGGTTGGCGGCCAACTCCCGCCCCTTGCGCGACCCGTAGTTGGTGAAGAAGACGAGTCCACGCTCGCTGTACCCCTTCAGCAGGACGGTGCGGGCGGACGGGCGGCCATCCGGCGTCGCGGTGGCCAGCAGCATCGCGTTCGGCTCGCGCACCACGGGCGACCTGGCCGCATCCGCGAACCAGTGCTCGAACTGGGTGAACCAGTCCCCAGCGACGACGTCCTCGGTGAGCGGTGGCCCGCCGTACCGCCTCCGCATCGAGGCGAGGTCAGCGTCACTGTGATCCACCACACCTCCTGTCATCGACCACCCGGTGTAGGGCAACCGGGATCACCACACCGTGACACGATCGTTTCACACGCGGAGAAGTCCCATGCCGAGTCGGGACCACTGGCCGCAGCAGAGCGGGGACCCGCGGAGGCAGAATGGCGGGAGATCCCAACATGATCGAGATCGGAGTATCGATGTCCGACGAGTTCAAGACGGGCCTTGAGGGCGTGGTCGCCTTCGAGACCGAGATCGCGGAGCCGGACAAGAACGGCGGAGCACTCCGCTACCGGGGTGTGGACATCGAAGACCTTGTCGGCAGCGTCAGCTTCGGCAACGTCTGGGCGCTGCTGGTCGACGGGAAGTTCGGGCCCGGGCTTCCGCCCGCCGACCCGTTCCCCATCCCGGTGCACACCGGCGACGTCCGGGTCGACGTCCAGGCAGCACTGGCCATGCTGTCCCCCATCTGGGGCTATCAGCCCCTGCTGGACATCACCGACGACGAGGCCCGGGACCAGCTCGCGCGCGCCTCGGTGATGGCGCTGTCCTATGTCGCACAGTCCGCCCGCGGCATCGGCCGGCCGGCCGTGCCGCAGTCCCGGATCGACCAGTGCAAGACGGTGGTCGAGCGGTTCATGACCCGATGGCGCGGTGAGCCCGACCCCAAGCACATCGCCGCTGTCGACGCCTACTGGGTGTCGGCCGCGGAGCACGGCATGAACGCCTCGACCTTCACCGCCCGGGTGATCGCGTCGACCGGTGCTGACGTCGCGGCGTCGCTGTCCGGTGCGATCGGGGCGATGTCGGGCCCGCTGCACGGTGGCGCGCCGGCCCGGGTGCTGCCGATGCTGGAGGCGGTCGAGCGGACCGGGAACGCCGCCAAGGTCGTCTCGGAGATCCTCGACCGGCACGACCGGCTGATGGGCTTCGGGCACCGGGTCTACCGGGCGGAGGACCCGCGGGCCCGGGTGCTCCGCAGGACCTGCCGGGATCTTGGCGTGGAGCGGTACGACGCGGCGGTGGAGCTGGAGAAGGCCGCGCTGGAGGAGCTCCGCATCCGGCGCCCCGAGCGGGCGATCGAGACCAACGTCGAGTTCTGGGCAGCGGTCCTGCTCGACTACGCCGAGGTGCCCGCGCACATGATGCCCGCGATGTTCACCTGCGCCCGCACCGCCGGCTGGGGTGCGCACATCATGGAGCAGAAGCGGCTGGGCAAGCTGGTCCGACCCTCCGCGAGGTACATCGGCCCCGGGCCCCGCACGCCCGATGCGGTCGAGGGCTGGGACTCCATCCGGCACTTCGACGGGGTACGCAGCTACGCCTCGGTGGAGAAGCTGGGCTAGCGAGGATCACGGCGGTCCGGGGCCGGCCGGAGGTGGACCACTCGCCGGCGCCGGGCAGCCGTTTGCCAGACTGGTGGTCGGCCAGCCAGACCACCGCCGTTCGTTCGTCGAGAGGCCGATCGTGACCACTGCGCGCATCCGCATCCCCGACCACCTCAAGCCGGCAGACGGTCGCTTCGGCTGCGGTCCGTCGAAGATTCGTCCCGAAGCGGTGGCCGCGCTCAGCGGGATCGCGACCTCGGTGCTCGGCACGTCGCACCGGCAGGAGCCGGTCCGCCAGCTGGTCCATCGCGTCCGGTCGGGGCTGGCCGACCTGTTCGGCCTGCCGGACGGGTACGAGGTGGTCCTCGGCAACGGCGGCACGACGGCGTTCTGGGACATCGCCGCCTTCGGCCTGATCCGCGACCGCGCGCAGCACCTGGCCTTCGGCGAGTTCGGTGCGAAGTTCGCCCAGGTCAGCACGGCGGCACCGTTCCTCGGCGCGCCCACCGTGATCAGGTCCGAGCCGGGCACCCGGCCCGACCCGCGGGCAGAGCCGGGCGTCGACGCCTACGCCTGGACGCACAACGAGACCTCCACCGGGGTGATGGCCCCGGTGCGGCGGGTCGCCGGCGCCGATGACGGCGCGCTGGTGCTCATCGACGCGACCTCCGCAGCGGGCGGGCTACCGGTCGACATGGCCGAGGTCGACGTGTACTACTTCGCGCCGCAGAAGTCCTTCGCCGCCGATGGCGGGCTGTGGCTGGCGGTCATGTCGCCGGCCGCACTGGCCCGCGCCGCGGAGATCACCGCCTCCGGCCGCTGGGTGCCGGGCTTCCTCGACCTGCCGACCGCGATCGACAACTCGCGCAAGGACCAGACCTACAACACGCCGGCCGTGGTCACCCTGGCCCTGCTCGCCGACCAGCTCGACTGGATCGCGGCGCGCGGCGGGCTGGCCTGGGCGGTCGCCCGCACCACGGACTCCTCGACCCGGCTGTACACCTGGGCGGAGAAGTCGGCTTTCGCGACGCCGTTCGTCGCCGCGTCGATGGATCGATCCGCGGTCGTGGGCACGATCGACTTCGCGGAGTCGGTGGACGCCGTGGCCCTGGCCGGCACGCTGCGCGCGAACGGCATCGTGGACACCGAGCCGTACCGCAAGCTGGGGCGCAACCAGCTCCGGATCGGCATGTTCCCGGCGGTCGATCCGGCCGACATCGACGCCCTCACCGCGTCCATCGACTACGTGGTCGAACGGCTCTGACCCCCTCGGCGCCGGTCGCGCTGGCAAGGGCCCGATTGCGCCGGAGGACTACCAGAAGGTGAGTTCCGGCTCCTTGTCCAGCTCATCGAGGATGCGGCAGCACCGGTGGAGCGTCCTCTCGCGCTCGTCGCCCGGGACGCGGAGCAGCTGGTCCGGATGCAGCTGATGGGCGAGGTCGGCGCGCAGCACGCGCACGGCGCCGGGAGTCGCCATGACCCTGCGCAGCTGGTCCCGCTCGGCCTCCCCGCATCGGCGGGTCAGCGCGTCGACGATCGCGGTCGCCCGGCTCGGCACCCCCAGCGACGCCAACCGCGCGGGCGATACCTGCCCGTCCTCGACGATGTGATGCAGGAGCGCGGCGACCTGGTCGACCTCCTCGCCGCCCATCTCCTCGACCCGTTCCCGCACCGCCTCCAGGTGCTCCACCAGACGGTGCCCCACGTCATCCACCGTTCCGCCGTGCAGGAACCGGACGAAAGATTCCGCCTCAGCGACGGTCCAGCCCATCGGCCATCCTCTCCGGACACCGGCTTCCGAAATCCGGTCCTCGCTCGGCGGTGGCAGCCGGCCACCGCCTCACCACACCTCGACGAGGCAATCCTGGCCGGACCGCGCCACGTCCGCCATCGAGAAGTCGCCCAAAACGGCCGATTCACCCGTTCAGAGCATTGGAAACAACATGTTGGATGACACCGGGCATCGTCTGGTACCGGAGCGTCACCTCGCTCGACGTCACCTCGCTCGGGGCGACCCATCTGGCGGGCGTGTCCTGGGGCATGGCAGCCGGCAGCCCACGTAGGCTGGGCCCATCAGGCTGCTCGCGGGAGGGCGGATGCGCCGGCTCCGGTTCGTAGGACTAACCGAGGACGGCGCGCACTTGGTCACCCAGATCGAGGGCGGCGGCGACTGCTTCCTGCTCCCGATCGATGACAGAGTGCGCGCCGCGCTTCGCGGTGAACGCACGCAGGGACAGCTCACGCTGTCGCTTGACGCGCCGCTGCGCCCGAAGGACATCCAGGCCCGGATCCGGGCGGGGCAGAGCCCGGAGCAGGTGGCCGCCGAATCCGGTCAGTCCGTGGAACGGGTGATGCGGTTCGCCTACCCCGTGCTGGCCGAGCGCGGACGCGTGGTGGCCGAGGCCCGACGCGCGCCGGTACGGCGGGAGTCCTCCGCGCCCCCTCTCGGCGAGGTGGTGGATGCCCGACTGACCGCCCGCGGAGTGGACCCGGAGTCGGTGAGCTGGGACTCGTGGCGGCGGGACGACGGCACCTGGATGGTGATCGCGCGCTGGCGGTCGGCGGACGCCGATCGGCACGCGACCTGGATGTTCGACCTCGCCGGCAAGATCCCGGCCGCCGAGGACGACATGGCCATGCACCTGTCCGTCGAGGACGACCGGCCCTTCGCCGGACGGCTCACACCGGTGACCCCCTTGGCGGCGGCGGCACAGGCCGCCGCGAACGGCGAGCACGCCACCGAGCCGATCCCGTCCCTCGCCGAACTTGCGCCCGGGCGGGGCGCCGCGGCGTCGCTGCCCAAGCCGGCCCGGGTGGACCGCGACGACGAGGGCGACTCCGACCATCGCCGGGTCCGGGTGCCGTCCTGGGATGAGATCTTGCTGGGCGGACCGCGCCGGGTACGGGACTGACTCCACGCCGCGATGCACCTCAAAGCGAAATTGGGGTGAAAAACGTCCTTCGCTCCGGTTAGCCTGGCGAGCAATGAATAGCGCCGACTCATCACCAGCGGGGCTCGCTCCGGCTCACCGGGCGCTCTCGCTGTGGCGCCTGCGTCCCTTCGTCCAGCCGTACCTCGGGCATCTGACCTTGATGACCACGGCGGCGCTGCTCGCCACACTCGCCGGCGCCGTGCTGCCACTGGTCACCAGACAGGTGATCGACGGTCCGATCCGGCACCACGATCGCGGTGCCGTGATCCCGCTCGGCCTGCTCGCGCTGGGCTTCGGCCTGGTCGAGGCGGTGCTGGTCTTCCTCCGCCGCTGGACGATGTCCGCCTCGGCGCTCCGGCTCGAGTCGGACCTGCGCCAGGCGCTGTACCGGCACCTCCAGCGGATGCCGATCTCCTTTCACGACCACTGGCAATCCGGTCAGGTCGTGGCCCGCACGATCAGCGATCTTTCCCAGATCCGGCGCTTCATCGGGTTTGGACTGATCTTCATGGTGGTGAACTCGGCGACATTCGTCATTGTCGGCACAATGCTGATCATCACCGATCCACCACTCGGCCTGCTGGTGCTGGCCTGCTCGGCACCACTCGCCTGGATAATGTACCGATTCGAGACAGGCTACCGGAGCCGCTCCCGGCGGGTGCAGGAGAAGCAGGGAGACCTCGCCACGCTCGTCGAGGAGTCCAGCGGGGGGATGCGCACGATCAAGGCGTTCGGGCGTCGCGATCTCGTCCAGGACCGGTTCCATGACCAGGCGACCCGGCTCCGCGACCTTGAGCTGGGCAAGGTCCGGCTGCTCGCGATGATCTGGGCCATCGTCGAGAGCCAGCCACAGCTGTTGCTCGCCGCGATCATGCTGGCCGGGTCCTACCCGGTCGTGCACGGGACGATCACGCTGGGCACGCTCGTCGCGTTCGTGGCGCTCTTCCTGCTGCTGGTCTGGCCGATCGAGTCCATGGGCTGGCTGCTCGCCACCGCCCAGGAGGCCAGCACGGCCACGGACCGGGTCTTCGAGGTGCTCGACGCCGAGCCGGCGATCGTCGACCGACCGCACCCCATGCCACTCGTGCGCAGCACCGGTCTGCTGCGGTTCCACAACGTCGGGTTCACCTACCCGGGTGCCGCTCGACCGGTGCTGCACGGGATCAACCTCACCATCGAGCCGGGCGAGACACTCGCCCTGGTGGGCTCGACCGGGGCGGGCAAGACCAGCCTCGCCATGCTGGTGCCTCGGCTGTACGACGTGACGAGCGGCCGCATCACACTGGATCGGCACGACATCCGCGACATCCGCCTCACCGACCTGCGCCGGCAGGTCGGGATGGCCTTCGAGGAGCCCACGCTGTTCTCCGCGAGCGTCCGGGAAAACCTGACCTTCGGGCTCGCCGGGGCAACCGACGACCAGGTGGCAGAGGCGCTGGAGGTGGCCCAGGCGGGGTTCGTGCACGAACTGCCGTGGGGCCTGGCCACCCGGGTGGGCGAGCAGGGGCTGACCCTCTCCGGCGGGCAGCGGCAGCGGCTCGCGCTGGCTCGCGCGGTGCTCGGCAGGCCACCGCTCGTGGTGCTGGACGACCCGCTCTCCGCCCTGGACGTGCACACCGAGGCTCGGGTGGAGCGCGCCCTGCGTGCGGTGCTCGCCGGCACGACCGGACTGGTCGTGGCGCACCGCGCGTCCACCGTGCTGCTGGCGGACCGGGTCGCGCTGCTGGTGGACGGCACGATCGCGGCGGTGGGCAGCCACCACGATCTGCTCGCCGGCGATCCGGTGTACCGCAATCTCCTCTCGGCGGAGGCGGAGCTGGGGGCGGCATCATGACCACGCCCCGGCCCAGCGCCCCGGCCCCGGCCGGCACCTCGGCCGGCCCTTCCGGCCCGGGGGGCACGCCGGTCACTGCGGGATGGCGCGGGGTTGCCGCCGAGCAGCTGGACGACGTACCCGGCCGAGTCGGCCTGCTGCTGCGAGCCCGGTCCCGGGCGCTGCTGCGACAGCTGCTCCGACCCTATCGCCGCCAGCTCTGGCTGGCCGTCGTGCTGGTGCTCGCCCAGAACGTGACCTCGTTGGCCGGGCCGCTGCTGGTCGGGGTCGGCATCGACCGGGCCGTCCCGGCGCTCGTCCGGCACGACGCCGTGCCGCTGCTCCTCGTGGTGGCCGCGATGGCGGTCAGCGCGCTGCTCGACGGCGTGCTGCGCCAGCAGTTCCTCGTCCGCGTCGGAACGATCGGCCAGGACGTCCTCCTGGAGCTGCGGCGACGGATGTTCGCGCACTTCCAGCGGCTGTCGCTGGCCTTCCACGAGACCTACACCTCAGGGCGGGTGATCTCCCGACTGACCTCCGACCTGGACTCCCTGCACGAGCTCCTCGAAGCCGGCCTGGACGGCTTGATCACCGCATTGCTCTCGGTGGTCACCATCGGCGCGATCCTGCTGTGGCTGGACCTGCCGCTCGCCGCCGTGACCCTGCTGAGCCTGCCGCCGCTGCTGTGGTTGTCGCGGTGGTTCCGGCGCGAGTCGACGTCGGCGTACCGATGGACCCGGGAGGCGGTCGCCCTGGTGATCGTGCAGCTCGTCGAGACCCTCGGCGGTCTCCGGGCCGTGCAGGCGTTTCGCCGCGAGCAGCGGAACGACGAGCTCTTCGCCGAGCTCAACACCAACTATCGGCGGGCCAACGAGCGGGCGTGGCGGCTCATCGCGCTCTTCGTGCCGGCGGTGAAGCTGCTCGGCAACCTCACGACCGCCGTCGTGCTGGTCTACGGCGCCTACCGGGTGATGGACGGCGCGATCCCGCTCGGCGTGCTCGCCGCGTTCCTGCTGTACCTGAGGCGGTTCTTCGAACCGCTGCAGGACCTCTCGATGTTCTACAACTCCTACCAGTCCGCCACGGCGGCCCTGGAGAAGCTCTCCGGCGTGTTGCAGGAGGTGCCCGCGGTGCCCGAACCGGTGACCGCCACTCCCCTTCGGGAACCCTGCGGCGCCGTGCAGCTCAGCAACGTCTCCTTCTGCTACCGGGACGGCACGGTGGTGCTACCCGGGTTGGATCTCACCGTCCCGGCCGGGCAGACTCTCGCCCTGGTCGGCGCGACCGGCGCGGGCAAGTCGACCGTGGCGCGGCTGCTGGCCCGCTTCTACGACCCGCAGCATGGCAGCGTCCGGATCGACGGGGTGGATCTGCGCGAGCTGTCCGATGCCGACCTGCGGCGGGCGGTGGTCGTGGTCACCCAGGAGAACTTCCTGTTCGCCGGCACCATCGCCGACAACATCGGCTTCGGCCGACCGGACGCCCCCCGCGCGGCCATCGAGCGGGCGGCCCGGGCGATCGGCGCCGACGAGTTCATCCGTGCCCTGCCCGACGGCTACGACACCGACGTGCGCAGGCGGGGTGCCCGACTCTCGGCGGGGCAGCGACAGCTCGTCGCGTTCGCCCGGGCGTTCCTCGCCGACCCGGCGGTGCTGATCCTCGACGAGGCCACCAGCTCGCTCGACGTGCCCAGCGAGCGGCTGGTGCAGCGGGCGCTTCGCACCGTCCTGGCCAGCCGGACCGCAGTGATCATCGCGCATCGGCTGTCCACCGTCGAGATCGCCGACCGGGTGCTCGTCCTGGAGGACGGCCGTCGGTACTGCTCAGCGGGACCGGGCGGTTCGCGGAGCTGCACCAGGCATGGCGGGACTCACTCGGATAGACCGGTCCGCCGGCCGGCCGGTAGCCTGGCCGGCGTGCCGCGCCGCCACCCCACACCCGAACCGCTCCAGGTCAACGCCGTGCGTGTGGTGCTGATCGGGACGGTGGCCTGGTTCCTGGCCTTCGGCGTACTGGTGGCCTTGCTGCTCGTCCGGGGGCCTGCGGCCGAGGCCGGGCATCGGTCGTGGTTGTGGACCAGCCTGGCCGGCTGGACCCTCGGGTTACTCGGAATCTTCATGGCCGCCCGGGCCCGGCACCGCGGCTGACGGACCGCGCGTCCGGACGAACCCGCGATGCTGGTCGCCGCGCGGGCCGGCCGGCACGTCAGCCGGCGCCGTCCTCGGCCCGCAACGCGCCGGATGCCTCGGGTTCGGCCAGCGCCTCCGCGACGGCGGCCCGCAGCGCCCACCGGTCCAGCCGCCAGGCCAGCGCCCGCCCGAGCCCGGCGGACCCGGCGCCGGTATCCACGTGATCCACCCCGCCACTGGGCCACCAGCCGACCGGCCGGCCATCCACCCGCAGCTCCTCGTGCCAGGCCACCTCGGCGGGCGGGACGACGGCGCCGCACCGCTCGACCGCCAGACTCACCCCCGGCACGGTCGACCAGGTCGCAACCCGGACCGGCGACGAGTCCACATGCCCGGCCACCCGATCGGAGGCGAAGGGCACCCCCAGCAGGTCGGCGACCGGCCCCGGACGCCCCCCGGCAGGGACCACCCGGAGCCCGGACAGCAGCGGTAACAGGTACGGCGCGTCGAGCACGACGCACGCCTCGCGCCCGGCCACCCGGTCGGGCGCGACCCGCACTGCGTCCGGGAAGTCGGGCGGGTCGGTGCCGAGCGCGTCGGCCAGCCGCGCGTACACGTCGCGCAGCAGCACCGGGTCGGCCCGGCGATCCGGATCACCCAGCAGGCCGAGCAGATCGGCGGCGAGCGCCGGGTCGGCGAGCACCTCATCCACCCCGGACAGGCAGCCGGCGAGGCTCAGCACCTCGGGATCGCCGGCCGCCTCGTCGTAGAGCCCGGTCAGATCGCTGGCCGTGGGCAACCGCAGCTGGCATGGTCGCCGGCCGCCCAACACCGGATGGTGGGACAACCACCACCGGGTGTAGGAGGGCACCAGGACGCTCCCGCCGCCGGAGAGCAGGACGGTCGCCGGCCGCTCCACCGCGTCCCGCAGCGGCTCGCGGGCGAGCATCGCCAGCGCGTCGGGCCACGCCGAGGAGCGGACGAGCTCCAGGTCACGGACCGCCACCAGCTCTTCCAGCCTGGGTGGCACCTCCTGGTCGGGCGCCCGATCCATGATCGCGTCGTAGTACTCCGGCTCAGCGTCCAGCTCATGGTCACCGTCGGCCAGGTCCACGTCGGCGGCCCGGAGCACCGCGAAGGAGTCCAGCACGCCCACCGCCCGCAACGCCGCCGGCCCGTAGCGCTCCACCCAGCCGGGATCGAGCTCACCCAACGGCGAGTCCGGGTCGACGACGACCGCCAACGGGCTGCCGGGCAGCAGCAGCTCGCCCGCGGGCGCCCACTCACCGCCCGAGGTGGGGAGTGCGAGCTCAGCCAGCCATGGCACCTCATCCGGGCCGAGCCCGGCCGCCGCCACCAGCGAGAGCACGGCCGCCGCCACCGGCTCCGGGTCAGAGTCCTCAAACGATGCCTCCACCGCGGCCCGGACCCGACCGTCGGCCAGCACTCCACGCGGGGTTGCCGGCGCGGCGGACAGCCGCTCCAGCAACGGATGCGCCGCGTCGGGGTGCACCAACCGCAGGCCGAGCACGTCCAGCCCGTCGACCGGCAGACCCTCGGCGGGCAGCAACAAACCGCGCGGCCCGGTGACCAGCTGGCCGTCGGCGAGCGGCACCGGTAAGCCGGCAAGAGCGTCCCGATCGGCGGCGAGCTCCGGCTGCCGGTCCAGCGCCTGGTAGAGCCGGCGCCACCAGGACGGTGTCCGGTGCACCCCGGACACCGCGCCGATGAGGTCAGCCGTGGACAGCCGGCGTACGCCGAGCACGCCGAGCGGGCCAGCCAGCGCGCGGCCCGACCAGTCGGCCGGTAGCAGGCCGGGGAGCACGTCGTCGACCGCGGTCACAAGTTCGGCTCCGGCCGCGTCCAGCACGGTGGCGCTGGTCGGCACGAGACCGTGCGGCGGCCTGCCGCCCGGCAGCCATGGTCGCTCCCGCAGCGCGCGCACCACGACCTGGCACAGCGTGGCGTCCAGCACCGCCATGACCAGCCCGGGCCTGGGCACCAGCGCGAGCACGGTGGGGGTCGGGCGGAGCTCGGCGAGCAGCTCGACATACCCGGCGGCCGCCTGTTCGATCAGGAAGTCGGCCAGCGGACCGGCGGCGACATGCCGGCGTGCCGGGTCCAGCGGGAAGCTCGCGATCAGCCGGGCCGGCAGCGACAGCGGCTCGTCCGACGGGGTCGGGGCGTGCACGACCTGCCGGCCGGCCAGCGGGCGGGGCGTGCCGTCGGCGGCCACCGGCACCGCCCAGGTAACCGTCCACCGCGACCGCGACCGCTCCTCCACCGGTCGGTCCCGCAGCAGGGCCGGGGGGATCTGGCCGGACCGGGTCACCCGGCGCCAACGAACTACCAGCGGAGCCGGTCCGGTGTCCTCCCGGAGCAAGACGTCGCGACCGACGTCAAGCCGGGTGAGCACCCGGTGCCCGACCTCGATCCGGGCCAGTCCGGGCAGCGCGAGCAGCAGCTCAGGCGTGACCTGCTCCAGGGCTGCCCGGACGACCGGCAGGGTCTCGGCAGACAGCGGTAGCCGCACGGCCGTGTCGAAACCCGCGGGCGGCGGGCTGCCGGTCGGCCACGGCATCCGGAGCACCGGCACCCGACCATCCCGCCGGGCAACCTCCTCAGCGAGTGCCGGCACGGCGGCCACCACCAGGGCGGTACCGGCCCGGGAGAACCGCACACCACCACCGGCGGAGACCACCTCCGGCTCCTCGCTGACGGCCAGCACCGCGGCGAACCCGATCCCGAACCGGCCCACCGACGAGCCGTCCCGCTTGGCCGAGGCGCGCAGCGTGGCGAGGGCGAGCACACCGGTAGCGTCCAGCGGCGCGCCCGTGTTCGCCGCCACCAGCGCGAACCTTCCGGGCCCACCATCGGACTCGGCGATGGACAGCCGAAGGGTCCCTGGGACGCCGGCTCGCTCGGCGGCATCTGAGGCGTTCTGAGCGAGCTCGACGACCAAACGGTCCCGGTAGGCGCCCAGGGCGAGATCCTCCTCGGCGTTCGCGTCCTCCCGGAACCTCGCTGGCGAGGCCGCCCAGGTGGCCAGCACCCGCTCCCTGATCCCGGCGGTGCCGAACGGGTCCGCCGGGTCAGTCACGGTCGGCTGCCGGCTCCGCCCCTGCCACCGCGAGCAACTCAGCCGCCACGCCCTCGGAGTGTGCACCGCAGCCGTAGTCCGCCGCCACGACCATCCCGTCCCGCGGCGCGAACTCGTTCCCGCACACGCCGAACATCGCAGCCAGCGCCCCAGCCAGCGGGAGCCAGAACGCGCAGCCACCACACACGCCCGGGGCCTGCCGGGCCATCGGGGTGTCCGGGCCGCCATCACCGACGTACCACCGCTCGGCAAGATCGAGACGGCCCACCCGGGACATGACCCTCGGCCGGCCCAGACCGATCTCACCGGCGACCTGCTCCACCGCCGGGTCGTCGGCCAGGACGTACGCCGGGACCAGGCGCTCGTCATCCGCGGCAGCCGGCAGGAGGTCACCCACCCCGAGGTCACCGGGGCGCAGCCGCTCGCTCCACGGCACCCATTCGGGCGCGAGCAGGGCGTCGGGACCTGGCAGCAGGCACACCTCGCAGACCGTCACCACCTTGGCCCGCGGCACCCTCGCCACGGTGACCGCCCAGCGCCAGCCGCGGTATCCGGCCTGCCGCGACTCGAACAGATGGGTCACCAGCCGCTCACCCTCGGCGAGCACCCCGACGTGCTCGCCGACCACGTCACCGGCGACGTCGACGGCGGTGGCCCGGGCCAGCTCGACCGCAGCCGAGCAGACGGAGTCGGGACGGGCGGCGCGCGCTGACGGGGTCCGGAGGGCTCCCGAGGAGACGGCTGTACTCACGGTCACATCATCGCACCACCATCGCGGAACTCCCGGCGCCGCCCACCCCCTGCTAGGGCAGGATGGACGGGTGACTCGGGTGCCGAAGAAGCTCACGGTGACCCGGGTCGCTGCCGCCCGCACCGTCTACCTGTCCGGACAGCTGGTCCGGAGGATCGGTGCGGCGAGCCGCGCGGACGGCGCGGGTGACACCGGCCTGCACCGGATGATCTGGTTGAACGTCGCGAACATGGCCGCCGACGCGATGCTCGCCGTCTGCCTCGCCGGCACGATCTTCTTCTCCGCCGCCTCCAGCCAGCAGCGCAGCAACGTGGCGCTCTACCTGCTGATCACGATGGCGCCGTTCGTCCTGGTCGCCCCGGTGCTCGGGCCGTTGCTGGACCGGCTGCGGCACGGCCGGCGGCTCGCCCTCGCCGGCACGATGCTCGGCCGCGCGGTACTGGCCTTCGTGATGGCGCAGAACTTCCACAGCGTCGCGTTGTACCCGGCCGCCTTCGGTGCGCTGGTCCTGGCCAAGGGGTACGGCGTGCTACGTGCCGCCGCGCTGCCGCGGGTGATGCCCGCGCAGCTGACCCTCGTCTCGGCGAACGCCCGGATGTCCATCTTCGGGCTGGTGGGCGCGGCGCTCGCGGCCAGCCTGGTGGGCGGGCTGCTCACGCTCACCGGAAGCTATCCGTGGGCACTGCGGGTCACCGGGCTCGCGTTCGTCGCGGGTGCGGTGGTCGCGGCCCGGCTGCCACGGCACGTGGACTCCCCCACCTCGACGGCTCACGCGGCGGAGCCGCTGCCCCGCTTCGGCCGGGCGGGCCGGCAGCTTCTCGGCCGGCCCGCGGTGGTCGCGCTGCGGGCCACCGCCGCGGTCCGCGGCCTGTCCGGCTTCCTCACCCTGTTCATGGCGTTCCTGATCCAGTCGCGGTTGACCGGCGGCACCGCGGCGTTCGAGGTCGGAGCGGTGGTCACCGCGGCCGGCATGGGCAGCCTGGTCGGCACCGCCGCCGGCGCCCGGCTGCCGCTGAGCCGCCCGGACGCCGTGGTGCTGACCGCGATCGGCGCCTCGGCCTGCGCCTGCGTGCTCGCCGCGGTCGCCTACAGCGTGCAGACGGCGGTGCTGGTCGCCCTCGTCGTGGGCGCCGCGAACAGCCTCGCCAAGCTGGCGCTCGACGCGATCATCCAGCGCGCGGCACCGGAGCCGATCGCCGCCTCGGCGTTCGCCCGCTCGGAGACCGTGCTGCAGCTGAGCTGGGTCTTCGGCGGCGGGCTCGGCATCGCGCTGCCCTCCAACGGGACGATCGGGTTCTCCGTCGCGGCCACGTTGCTGGTGGCCGCGCTGGCGCTGACGGTCGTGTCCCGCCGGGCGGGTCGCCGGCCGGTGCCCCAGGTCAGCGGCGGGCCGGCGTGAGCGGCGCACCGTGACCCGGGTGCTGGTGATCACGGCGGTCGACGCGGAGCGGGACGCGGTGCTCGCGCGGCTCGGCCCGTCCCGGCCGGCTGGACCCGGGCGGTACGGCACCCGGGTCTGCGGCACCGCCGCCGGGGAGGTCACCGTCGCCCGCTGCGGTGTGGGACCGGCGGCGGCTGCCGCGGGCACCGCGGTCCTGAGCGCCGCAGGCAACCACGACCTGATCATCAGTGCCGGCATCGCGGGTGGGTTCCCCGGACGGGCCGAGGTCGGCCGGATCGTGATCGCCGACCAGATCATCTCGGCCGACCTCGGCGCGGACTCACCGAACGGGTTCCTGGGACTCTCCGAGCTCGGCTTCGGCCGATCGGAACACCCGCTCCCGGCGGACCTCGTCGCGATGGCCGCCGCGCGCACCGGCGGAGCCGTGGGTCCGGTCCTGACCGTGAGCACGGCGACCGGCACCGCCGAACGTGCCGCGGCGCTGGCGGCCCGGCACCACGCGATGGCGGAGGCGATGGAAGGCGCCGGGGTCTACGCGGCCGGCGACGCCTACGGTGTGCCGGTGCTGGAGGTGCGGGGAGTCTCGAACCTGGTCGGCCCGCGCGATCCCGCTCGCTGGGACGTCCCGGTCGCGCTGCGGGCGCTGTCCGTCGCGTTCGCCGACCTGCTGGCCGATCCCTTTCCCGAGGAGGTCCTGCCGTGACCGCGCCCCTGTCACTGGCGCATTCGCCGTGCCCGAACGACACGTTCGTGTTCCATGCCTGGTCACATGGCCTGCTGTCGGCCGCACCACCGGTCGCGGTGACCTTCGCCGACGTGGACGAGACCAACGTCGCGGCCGAGCGCGGGGACTTCGATGTCGTCAAGGTCTCCTACGCGGCACTGCCGTGGTTGCTCGACGACTACGCGCTGCTGCCGGCGGGTGGGGCGCTCGGCCACGGCTGCGGCCCGCTGGTGCTGACCGCGGGCAGCACCAGCCCGGCCGCCCTGCGCGGAGGGCGGATCGCCGTGCCGGGCGAGCGGACCACCGCGTACCTGCTGCTCCGGCTCTGGGCCGGCGAGCTCCAGCCGGAGCAGGTCGAGGTCGTGCCGTTCCACGCGATCATGCCAGCGGTCGCCGCCGGCCGGTACGAGGCCGGCCTGGTGATCCATGAAGCCCGCTTCACCTACCCGCAGTACGGCCTGACCTGCGTCGCCGACCTTGGCGGGTGGTGGGAGGAGGAGACCGGTCTGCCGATCCCGCTCGGCGCGATCCTGGCCCGCCGGTCGCTGGACGTGGAACGGCTCGGCGCGGTGGTTCGGCAGTCGGTGGAACACGCCTGGGCGCACCCGGAGGCCAGTGGCGCGTATGTCGGCGAGCACGCCCAGGAGATGTCGCCGGACGTCCAGCACTCGCACATCGCGTTGTACGTCAACGAGTTCACCCGGGACCTCGGACCGACCGGATACGCCGCCGCCGAGACGCTGCTGCGTCGGGCCGCCGACGCCGGGCTCACCCCGACCTGCCCGGCACTGCGATGACCGGCACTGCGACGACCGGAGCTGCGATGACGGCCCGCTACCGGATGACCGTCTTCGACCTGGATGGCACGCTGATCGATAGCCGCGCGCACATCCTCGCCAACTCACGGGCCGCCTTCACGGCCTGCGGTCTTCCCCCGCCTGACCCGGCCGCGCTGCTGTCCCGGGTCGGCCTCCCGCTGGCCGACTGCCTCGTCGCCGGGTACGCCGCGGTCAGCGGCCATGCCCCGGCGCCGGAGCTGCTCGGCCGGCTGCGGGCGGAGTACCTCGCCGCGTCCCGGGCCGACGGCTGGGAGGGCATCGCTCTGTTTCCCGGGCTGCGGGAGCTGCTCGCCCAGCTGGCCGGCTCCGGCACCCGGCTGGCCATCGCCACCAGCAAGGGGCGGGAGGGTACCGCGGCCATCCTGGGCCGGCTCGGCCTGGCCGGGATGTTCGAGGTCGTGGTCTGCCATGACGACGGGCTGCCGACGAAGCCGGACCCGGCGATGTTGTGGCACATCGCGCAGCGGTGCGGGGTCATCCCGCGGGACCTGGTCATGGTCGGTGACACCAGCTACGACCTGGCGATGGGGCGAGCCGCCGGCACGGACACCTGTGGCGTGGTGTGGGGGCACCACGACAGAGCCACGCTCACCGCGGAGTCACCGACCTACCTCGCCCTCGATCCGGCCGAGCTGGCACGCGCGCTCACCCGGCCGGAACGGTGATCCGGACGGGTTGGCCGGCAGCGCGCCGCACGGCGTCGCCCGGGACGGCCTAACCTTCCAGGTCGTCGGCCATCCGGCGGAGCACGGTCGCGACCTGCCGGACCATCCTGGTGTCCGGGTGGCGGCCACGGCGGTACATCGCCTCCAGCCCGTCAAGCAACTTGATCAGATCCTCGACGATCGGCACCATCTCGTCGGGCTTCTTGCGCAGCGCCTTGGCCACGCTGGGCAACGGTTCCAAGACCCGGACGCTCAGGGCCTGGTCGCCGCGCCGCCCGGCGACGATGCCGAACTCCACCCGCTGCCCCGGCTTGAGCTCTCCGACGCCATCCGGCAGCGCATCCCGGTGGACGAAGACATCGTCACCGCCGTCCCGGGCCAGGAAGCCGAACCCCTTTTCCGCGCTGAACCACTTGACCTTGCCGGTGGGCACGTGACTCCTTGAAAGCTGTCGCTGCGGTTGACGGCACCAGTCGTTAAGGTTAGCGCCCGACCGTCACGTAAGTACCGGGGCAAAAAGGCACTCATGAGGCGGCCCAATCGTCACGATAGACACTACTACGGCCGGCCAAGCAATGATCACCACGACAGCCACGGCCGGCTGAGAAACGAGAGAGTCATGTCAGAGGATCGACCAGCGGACCCACCGCCGTTCGCGGGCGGCCCCGGCCCCGGCACACCGCCGTACGGCGGCCCACCCCAGTACGGCGGCCCACCACCCCAGTACGGCGGCGCACCCCAGTACGGCGGCGCACCCCAGTACGGCGGGGCACCCCAGTACGGCGCGGGTGGCGAGTACCTCGGCGCCGGACCTGGCTTCCCGCCCGACGCCACGCCCCGCCGGCGGCGCCGGCGCATGGTGTGGGCCGGTGTTGCGGTCGGGACGGTCGTCGTCCTGGCCGCCGGCGGTGTCACGGCGTACTCGCTGCTGTCGGGGAGCGGTACCACGCTGGACAAGCTGGCCCCGGTGGACGCGGTGGCCTACGCCGAGGTGAACCTCGACCCGCCGGCCGGCCAGAAGGTCGCGGCGCTCCGCTACCTCAAGCACTTCCCTGACCTGAAGGTCGACACGAACGCCAAGAACATCGTCGACGGCCTGATCGAACCGCTGTTCAGCGACCCCAAGGACCGGCAGCGCTTCGTCGAGAACGTCCGGCCGTGGCTGGGCGATCACGCGGCCGTGATCGGCGACCCGCAGGACGGCAAGGTGCGGCCGGTGGTCCTGATCGAGGCGACCGACGCCGGCAAGGCCAAGACCGGGCTGTCCACTCTCGCGAAGGACGAGGACTTCGGTTTCGTCATCAGCGGCAAGACGGCGGTGATCGCGGAAACGCAGCAGATCGCGCAGCGGACGGTCGACGACGCCGCGGCGGGCTCGCTGGCCGACAGCAAGGCCTACCACGATGACGTCCAGGCGGTCGGTGGTGACGGCGGCATCGTCACGGCGTGGGCCGACATCGCCAAGGCAGCGAAGTACCTTCCGGTACCCAGCGACACCAAGATCCCGGCGCTGGCTCACGGCCGGCTCGCCGCCAGCCTCCGGTTCACCGACACCACCGTGGACCTGGTCCTCAAGGTCTTCGGTGAGGGGGTGGCCAAGCCGGCCGCGCCGGTCGGCTCTCGGCTGGCCAACCTCCCCGACGACACCGCCCTGGCAGTGGGCCTCACCGGCGGCGACGAGATGGTCCGGACCGCGATCGAGCAGCTCCACACGGCCGGTCTGGACTCGATCCTGGCCCAGGCCCAGGACGGCCTCGGCCTGGCGCTCCCCGATGACCTGGCCGCGTTGGTGGGATCGGAGACGGCGGTGGCGATGGGTGGTACGGCCGCCCAGCCCGCCTTCGGCATGGTCACCAAGACCAGCGAGGTGACCCGGGCCCACGCGGTCGCCCAGAAGCTGGCGAGCCAGATCGGCCTGCCGAGCGAGATCGGGCTGCTCAAGACGGCCGACGGGATCGTGCTGGCCAGCTCGCCGGAGTACGCGACGAAGCTCACCGGCAACGGTGGGTTGGGCGGCACCGAGCGGTTCCGCTCGGCGCTACCGGACCTCTCGTCAGCGCAGTTCGCCGCGTTCGTCGACGTCCCGAAGCTCACCACGCTCGTCGGCGAGGCGCTGCCACCGGGCGCGGAGCCGGTCCAGGCCGTCGGCGTCACGATGTCGGCCGCCGGCAACGTCGCCACCATGCACCTTCGGGTGGTCGTCGGGTAGTCCGCGCTACCGGTACCGGTCGGGGTCGGTGAGCAGCTCGTTCATCGACCCCGACCGGAATCCGCGGGGGTCCACCAGCACCCGGGGGAAGCCGCCGAGTGCGGCGAGCAGCTCCGGCCGGCCGGCAAGCACCGGTACCAGCTCGCGGTCGACCTCCACCCGTACGCCGGCCGGACCCAGGTCACGGACCCGTAGGTCCCGCACGGCATGTCCGGCGCCGAGCAACTCCGCCCGCAGCTCCTCCTCGGCCCGCTCCACCGCCGCCAGCCGGGACGGCGTGATCCGCAGCCCGTACCCGACCCGGCTGGACAGGCACGCCGCCGCCGGCTTGTCCCAGGTCGACAGCCCCCACCTCCGGGAGATCTCCCGGATCTCGGCCTTCGTCAGCCCGGCGTCGCGCAGCGGCGAGACCGCCCCGCGTTCGGCGGCGGCGCGGATCCCGGGACGGAACCCGGCAACCCCGTCGTCGGCGTTGGTGCCGGTCGCCACGGACCGGACACCACGCCGCTCCGCCAGCGGCCACAGCACATCGAGCAGCTCGGCCTTGCAGAAGTAGCACCGGTCGCCACCATTCGCCGCGTAGCCCGGCCGGGCCAGCTCGTCGCTGCGGACCAGCTCATGGGGAACGCCGAGCCCGGCGGCGAAACGCACCGCCGCGGCGCGTTCCGCCGCCGGGAGTGCCGGCGAGACGGCGGTGCCGGCCACGACCCGTTCCGTTCCCAGCGCCCGCACGGCTGCAGCGAGCAGGAACGCCGAGTCGGCACCACCGGAGAAGGCGACGAGCACGCTGCCGAGGCGCGTGAGCTGCCCGTCGAGAGCGGCGAGCCGCGCCTCGGTGCGACCGGTCAATCCCGGTCCGACCTACCCCCGGGCCCGCCCGGGTGTCCCTCGGCCTCGCCAGCAGCGTCGAGGGCCGCCAGGTGCGGCCGGTCCTGCTCGCGCGGATGCTCGTAGCGCACGCGGTCCGCCGGCAGCGGGAACGTGACGTCCCCGAACGGTGACAGCGATCCCTGATGATCGCTGGCCAGCTCGCTGACCAGCATCGAGGTCTCGTGTGTCTTCGCGTTGACGGACTTGCCAGCCATGGATACCTCCGACTCGTTCTCTCCCCGCAGTGTGAGCCGTCGTCGGCCGGATGTCAGGTACCGAAGGTCCCCGGTCGCGGCCGCCATATGCTGGCCGGGTGCACCACCGGTCGTCGTACCCGACGTACGCTCGCAGTCAATGACTGCGGGACTGGCTGACTGGCTACGCGAGCAGCCCGACGACGTGTTGGTGGAACTGTTGCGCGCCCGCCCTGACCTGACGGTGCCGCCGCCCGCCAACCTCAGCGCGCTGGCCACCCGGGCGTCGATCCGGACATCGGTGCTCCGCGCGCTGGAGCGGCTGGACGCGTTCACGCTCCAGATCCTCGACGGGCTCACCCTGCCCGGGGACCGGCCGATGTCGATCGCGGAGCTGCGTGGACTGCTCGGGCCGGGCGTGCCGGAGCAGGCGATCCGTCGGGCGGTGAACCGGCTCCGGGAGCGGGCGCTGGTCCTCGGCGACGACGACGCGCTCCGGCTCGTGCGGGTGGCACGCGAGGTCGCCGCGACCCGGCCCGCCGGGCTCGGCCGACCCCTCGGAGTGCTGCTGGCCGACCTCCCGGACCCGCTCATCCAGCCGATCCTGGCGACGCTCGGGCTGCGGCCGGTCGGCCAACCCGGCGCCGCGGCGGTCGTGGCCGAGCACGTCGAGCGGCAGCTGCCGGTGCTGCTGGCCCACGGCGGGGATGCCGCGCACCAGGTGCTCGCTCGGCTGGCCGCCGGTCCCCCGGTCGGCACGCTCTCGGATGCCCGCCGGCCGGGTCCGGCCGACCCGGACCGGCACCCGATCCGGTGGCTGCTCGCGCACGCCCTGCTGGTCGCCATCGACGATGGCACGGTGGAGCTTCCCCGCGAGGTCGGGCTGGCGATCCGCGGCGACCGTCCGATCGGATCGCCCCGGCACGAACCACCCGTCGCCGAGACGCGCGCCGTGGACGAAGCCGTGGTGGATGCCACGGCGGCCAGCCAGGCCATCACCGCGGTCCGACTCGTCGAGCAGTTGCTCGGTGACTACCAGGAGAACCCGGCGCCACGGCTGCGCGCTGGCGGCATCGGACTGCGGGACCTCCGGCGCACGGCCCGGTGCCTCGGTGTCACCGAACACCTCGGCGCGATGTTCCTGGAGGTCGCCCACGGTTGCGGCCTGCTCGCGGTGAGCGAGCAGTCCCACCCGGTCTGGCTGCCGACCGGGGCGGCCGACGAGTGGCGTCGGCAACCGGTGGAGCAACGCTGGTGGGTGCTGGTCAGCTCATGGCTGAACCTTCCCCGGCAACCGGGCCTGGTCGGCCAGCGGGACGACCGGGGCCGGGTTGCCGCGGCGCTCGGTCCGGGCACCGCCCGCCCCACCGCTGCTGACCTGCGCGTCCGGCTGCTGGCTGTGCTGGCCGGGCTGCCAGCAGGTCAGGCCGCCACAAGCACCGACGCGGCCGCGATCCTCGCCTGGCAGGCGCCCCGGCACGGCGGCGCGGACCGGACCCGGACCGTCGAGTGGACCCTGATCGAGGCCGAGGAACTCGGCGTGACGGGCCGGGGAGCGTTGAGCGCGCCGGGACGTGCCCTGCGGGCGGGGGCGGACCCCCGCCCGGTGCTCCGCCGGCTGCTGCCCGAGCCGGTGGAGCACGTGCTCATCCAGGCCGATCTCACCGCGATCGCACCGGGCCCGCTGTCGGCCGACCTGGCAGGCGAGCTGAGCCTGGTCGCCGACGTGGAGTCGGCCGGCGGCGCCACGGTGTACCGGTTCAGCGAGACCTCGGTCCGGCGTGCGCTGGATTCCGGTCGCTCCGCCGGTGAGCTGCACGCGCTGCTCGCCGGCCGGTCGCGGACACCGGTTCCGCAGGCGCTGAGCTACCTGGTGGACGACGTCGCGCGGCGGCATGGCGTGCTGCGGGCCGGTGCCGCCGGGTCGTACCTCCGCTGTGACGACGACGGCCTGCTGGCCGAGGTGACGGCCGATCGGCGGCTGCCGCACCTGCGGTTGCGGCGGCTCGCCCCGACCGTGGCGGTCAGCCCGCTGCCGTGGCATACCCTGGTCGCCGAGCTGCGGGAGGCCGGTTACGCGCCGATGCCCGAGGCGGCCGACGGCGTGGCGCTCGTCGCGGCACCTTCGGCTCCGCGCGCCCCGGCGCCCGAGGCGCCAGCACTCCCCGGCCCGCCCGCCGAGCCGGACCAGGACCGGCTGGTCGAGGTGGTGCGGATGCTCCGCGCGACCGAGCGCGCCACGCAACGCCACCAGCGGGCGGTCTCGGACCAGCCGGGCACGCCCGCCGCCGACATCCTGGAGCTGCTCGGCCGCGCGGTCCGCGACGGACAGGCGGTCTGGTTGAGCTACGTCAACGCACAGGGCGCCGGATCGGAACGCATCGTCGACCCGGAGAGCCTGGCGGGCGGGTACTTCCGCGGTTTCGATCACCTCCGCGCCGAGATGCGCACCTTCTCGGTGCACCGGATCACCTCCGCCGCTGTCGTGGGCGACGACGACCGCGGCGTGAGCGGCGGCGGCGGGAGCGGCGGCGGGTGACCGCGGCCAAGCCCGGCCGGGACCTCGGCCGCGACCCGCCGGGTACCGTCGTCCGATGACCGACGGCCCGCTCATCGTCCAGTCCGACAAGACCCTGCTGCTGGAGGTCGACCACCCGGCCTCGCCCGAGGCGCGGGCCGCCATCGCGCCGTTCGCCGAGCTGGAACGCTCCCCCGAGCACGTGCACACCTACCGGCTGACCCCGCTCGGCCTGTGGAACGCCAGGGCGGCCGGGCATGACGCGGAGCAGGTGGTCGACGCCCTCGTCCGGTACTCCCGGTACGCGGTGCCGCACGCGCTGCTCATCGACGTGGCCGAGACGATGGCCCGGTACGGCCGGCTCAGCTTGCTGAGCTCGCCGGCGTACGGGCTGGTCCTGTCCGCGCAGGATCGTGCCGTTCTCGAGGAGGTCCTGCGCAACAAGAAGATCGCCCCGATGCTCGGCGCGCGGATCGGCGCGGACAGCGTCATCGTGCACGCCAGCGAGCGTGGGCGGCTGAAGCAGGCGCTGCTGCGGATCGGCTGGCCCGCTGAGGACCTGGCCGGGTACGTCGACGGCGAGGCCCACCCCATCGCGCTGCGCCAGGACGGGTGGCTGCTGCGCGGCTACCAGCTGCAGGCCGTCGAGAACTTCTGGGCCGGCGGCTCCGGCGTGGTGGTGCTGCCCTGCGGCAGCGGCAAGACGCTGGTGGGCGCCGCGGTGATGGCA
Organism: Actinomycetota bacterium; assembly: GCA_016201065.1. Classification (GTDB taxonomy): domain Bacteria; phylum Actinomycetota; class Actinomycetes; order Mycobacteriales; family JACQDL01; genus JACQDL01. The sequence goes on along the minus strand of JACQDL010000055.1, from coordinate 15,893 downwards.
CGGGCACAGGCCACGACGCTGATCCTGGTCACCAACACGGTCGCCGGCCGGCAGTGGAAACGCGAGCTGGTCGCCCGGACCAGCCTGACGGCCGACGAGATCGGCGAGTACTCCGGCGAGCGCAAGGAGGTCCGCCCGGTCACCATCGCGACGTACCAGGTGATGACGACCCGCCGCAACGGCGAGTACCGGCACCTTGAGCTTCTCGACTCGCGGGACTGGGGCATGATCGTCTACGACGAGGTGCACCTGCTTCCGGCGCCGATCTTCCGGCTCACCGCCGACCTGCAGTCCCGGCGCCGGCTCGGGCTCACCGCGACCCTGGTCCGCGAGGACGGCCGGGAGGGCGACGTGTTCAGCCTGATCGGACCGAAACGGTATGACGCGCCGTGGAAGGACATCGAGGCCCAGGGCTGGATCGCGCCGGCCGACTGCACCGAGGTGCGGGTGACGCTGACCGACGCGGAACGGATGGAGTACGCGACCGCGCAGCCGGAGGAGCGGTACCAGAAGTGCGCCACGGCCTGGAGCAAGCTGGCGGTCGTCAGCCGGCTCGTCGGCCGGCACCCAACCGAGCAGGTCCTGGTGATCGGGGCGTACCTGGAGCAGCTCGAGGAGCTCGGCGCCGTGCTCGGCGCCCCGGTGATCCAGGGCTCGACCACGACCCGCACCCGGGAGCGGCTCTTTGACGAGTTCCGGGCCGGACAGGTCCGGGTGCTGGTGGTCTCGAAGGTGGCGAACTTCTCCATCGACCTGCCGGAGGCGGCGGTCGCCATCCAGGTGTCCGGCACCTTCGGGTCGCGGCAGGAGGAGGCGCAGCGCCTCGGCCGGATCCTGCGGCCGAAGGCCGACGGCAAGACCGCGCACTTCTACACGATCGTCGCGAGGGACACCGTGGACGCCGACTACGCGGCGCACCGGCAGCGGTTCCTCGCCGAGCAGGGGTACGCCTACACGATCGCTGACGCCGACGACCTCCTCGGCCCAGCCCTGCCCGGCGCGGGCTGACCGGGCGCCGGACCGGGCGCCGGCCAGCGGACAGCGCCACGCCGGGGCAAGATGAGCTCCCGGTGCGAAGGACTCACGGAGAGAGGGACCGCCGGTGCCGCCACCACCCACCCAGACGATCAAGGGCCCGCTGGACGGCTGGCCGGGGCTGACCGCCTCGACCCACACGTTCACGGTCGACCACGCGACGCTTCGCCAGGTTGGCCGGGCGCTGCAGAATACCGCCGCGAGCGCGGCGGCGGCCGGCCGCACCCTGGTGGCGCCACCGCCGGCTGCCTGGGGGAGCTGGGACAGCGCGTCCCGGACCCGGGCCGCCTGCGAGGAGGCGATGCGGTGCCTGGTCTCGGCGTATGACCAGCTCGTTCGGGAATACCGGGCGGCCGGGCAGCTCCTCCTGCGCACCGCGCAGACGTACCAGAAATCTGAGCCACGGCGATGACCAGTTCCAATGCGGGGAGCCGGCGGATCCCGATCTACAAGGAGGACATCGGCGGCGAAGACCCGTCTGGGTACGGTCGGCGCGAGATCGTCCGGATGCTCGACGCGGCCGATCCGACCGCGCTGTTCGACGCCTCCGCACGGTGGGGGGCGGTGGCGAACCTCCTGGAGGGGCTGTGCCGGGATCTCCGCCGGAAGGCGGAGGTGCTCGCCGACGACTGGGACGGTGAGGCCGCCGCCGCGTGCCAGGACACGCTGCGCCGGATCGCCGGCTCCGCGGCGGACCTCGCCGGTTCCATGACGGCCATCCACGACGCACTGTGGAGCGCGGCCGACGGCCATGCGCAGGCCAGGACGTACCTGGCCGAGTTCCGCGCCGACGACGGCCGGCTGCTGTCCGACGAGCAGCGGGGCGACGTCGACAGGTCGTCCGGTTCGGAGATCGATGAAGGGTTCCGGCGCGGCCTGGGCCTCGCCCATGACGGGTACCGGCGGGCCTGGCGCCGGGTTCCGGACGAGATCGCCTACGACCTGCCCGATCTGGCCGGCCGGGTGGCCGCAGGAAGCGTGATCGCGAGCATCACCACAGCGGTCGCCGAGGTAGCCGGCCACGACGCCCGGCTGGCCGACTCCGTCACGGCAAGCGTCGAGCGGACCGCCCGCGAGGCGAACGCCGCCCCGGCGCAGACGCCCGCCGGGGCAGACATCGGCGACCTCAAGCCCCTGCCGGAGCGCCCGGAATGGGAGCGCACCTCCTGATCGGACCGGCGTCGGCACGCACACCAACAACAGCGGGGGCGGCTCCCGCTCGGGAGCCGCCCCCGCCAGAGGGAAGGTGACCGGATCAGAAGTCCATGTCGCCGCCGGGCATGCCGCCGCCCGCCGGCGCCTGGTTCTTCTCCGGCTTGTCGGCCACAACGGCCTCGGTGGTCAGGAACAGGGCCGCGATCGACGCCGCGTTCTGCAGCGCGGAGCGGACGACCTTTGCCGGGTCCGGCACGCCGGCCGCCAGCATGTCGACGTACTCTCCGGTCGCCGCGTTCAGCCCCCAGCCCGTCGGCAGGCCACGGACCTTCTCGGCAACGACCCCGCCCTCAAGGCCGGCGTTGACCGCGATCTGCTTGAGCGGGGCCTCCAGCGCGACCTTGACGATGTTCGCGCCGGTCGCCTCGTCGCCCTCCAGCTCGAGCTTCTCGAACGCCATGGTGCTGGCCTGAAGCAGGGCCACGCCACCACCGGCGACGATGCCCTCCTCGACGGCCGCCTTGGCGTTGCGTACGGCGTCCTCGATCCGGTGCTTACGCTCCTTCAGCTCGACCTCGGTGGCCGCGCCGACCTTGATCACCGCGACGCCACCGGCCAGCTTGGCCAGCCGCTCCTGCAGCTTCTCCCGGTCGTAGTCGGAGTCGCTCTTGTCGATCTCGGCCCGGATCTGGTTCACCCGGCCCTGGATCTGGTCCGGCTCGCCAGCGCCCTCGACGATGGTGGTCTCGTCCTTGGTGACGACCACCTTGCGGGCCCGACCGAGCAGGTCGAGGGTTGCGGTCTCCAACTTCAGACCAAGGTCCTCGCTGATGACCTGACCGCCGGTGAGGATCGCCATGTCGCCGAGCATCGCCTTGCGGCGGTCACCGAAGCCGGGTGCCTTGACGGCGACCGACTTGAAGGTGCCCCGGATCTTGTTGACGACGAGGGTGGCCAGCGCCTCGCCCTCGACGTCCTCGGCGATGATGGCCAGCGGCTTGCCGGCCTGCATGACCTTCTCCAGCAGCGGGAGCAGATCCTTCACCGAGGAGATCTTGGAGTTGGTGACGAGGATGTACGGGTCGTCGAGGACGGACTCCATCCGCTCCGTGTCGGTGGCGAAGTAGGGCGAGATGTAACCCTTGTCGAAGCGCATGCCCTCGGTGAGCTCCAGCTCCAGCCCGAAGGTGTTGCTCTCCTCGACCGTGATCACGCCTTCCTTGCCGACCTTGTCCATCGCCTCGGCGATGATCTCGCCGACCGTGGTGTCAGCTGCGGAGATGGACGCGGTGGCCGCGATCTGCTCCTTGGTCTCCACCGGCTTCGCGACGTTGAGGAGGTGCTCGGAGACGGCCTCCACGGCCTTCTCGATGCCGCGCTTGAGGGACATCGGGTTCGCGCCGGCCGCGACGTTGCGCAGCCCCTCGCGGACCAGGGCCTGGGCGAGCACGGTCGCCGTCGTCGTGCCGTCGCCGGCGACGTCGTCGGTCTTCTTGGCAACCTCCTTGACCAGCTCTGCCCCGATCTTCTCCCAGGGGTCCTCGAGCTCGATCTCCTTGGCGATGCTCACACCATCGTTGGTGATGGTGGGCGCGCCCCACTTCTTCTCAAGAACGACGTTGCGGCCCTTCGGCCCCAGCGTCACCTTCACGACGTCGGCAAGAACGTTCATGCCGCGCTCGAGTCCGCGACGCGCGTCCTCGTCGAACGCGATCATTTTGGCCATGCGTTGTGGTCCTCCGAACGAGTTGGACACAGTCGGTATGGCCGGACTCGGTGCCCGCGACGGACGACCACGGCGGCTGTGCCGCCGGGGCCTCACCGTCCCAGCCTTCTGGCACTCTCAAGGTAAGAGTGCCAACGCTAGGTTTAGCACTCGAAGTCGGTGAGTGCAAGCGACCCGGCCACGGCCGTCGACCGGGCGGTCCGGCGCGGATACGATGAACGGCCCAGCTCCGTGGAGGAGCTGGGCCGTCTGCTGGACGACGAGTCAGACGATGGGACGAACGGCGTCAGCCTGCGGACCCTTGGCGCCCTGGGCGACATCGAACTCCACCCGCTGGCCCTCGTCGAGAGCCTTGAAGCCATCCATCTGAATGGCGGAGAAGTGGACGAAAACGTCCGGGCCGTCGTCAACGGCGATAAAGCCGTAGCCCTTCTCTGCGTTGAACCACTTGACGGTGCCTTGTGCCACGTGCACTCCCTGTTCACTTGCCCTCGGGTCCCGCACCGCGCGCAACCCGGGTCTTCGTCCGGCTCCCGCACTACGTGGTACTGCAGACGAACACAGAACTACGACCGGAGCCGACGCTACACCCTTTGTGCCAGGTCGGCACCAGAAACGAGCGTGATCACGGAGCTCCCCGACGGCCCCCGATCAGCACAGTCCGGCCTGCTCAGCGGCGCGCAGCGACGGCGCGATGGTGTGTGTCGGCACCGCCCGGCCGGACACCGCGTCCACGGTCTTGAGACCCTCACCGGTATTGAGGATGACCGTCTCCGCCGCCGGGTCGAGCGCGCCCGCGGCCAACAACTTCCGCAGCACCGCGACGGTGACACCACCGGCGGTCTCGGCGAAGATCCCGGTCGTCCGGGCCAGCAGAGCGATCCCGTCCCGGATCTCCTCATCGGTGACGTCGGCGATCGCGCCGCTGCTGCGACGCACCACGTCCAGCGCGTAGGGACCGTCGGCCGGGTTGCCGATGTTCAGCGACTTCGCGATGCCGGTCGGCCGGACCGGCCGCACCACATCGGTGCCCGCGGCGAACGCCGCCGAGATCGGGTTGCACCCCGCGGACTGCGCCCCGAAGACCGCGTACGGCGTGTCCTCGACGAGCCCGATCGAGGCCAGCTCGCGGAATGCCTTGTCCACCTTGGTCAGCAACGACCCGGAGGCCATCGGCACGACCACCTGGGCGGGCAACCGCCAGCCCAGCTGCTCCGCCACCTCGTACCCCAGGGTCTTGGACCCCTCCGCGTAGTAGGGCCGGACGTTGATGTTCACGAACGCCGTGTCCTCGAAACCGTCGGACTCCAGCAGCTCCGAGCACAGCCGGTTCACCTCGTCATACGAGCCGTCCACGGCGACGAGCGCGCCGCCGTACACGGCGGTCGTGACGATCTTGCTGGGCTCGAGGTCGGCCGGAACCAACACCAACGACGGCAACCCCGCCCGGGCCGCATGGGCGGCCACCGAGTTGGCGAGGTTCCCGGTGGAGGCACAGGCCACCCGGGCGAACCCGAGTGCGCGGGCGGCGCTCAGCGCGACCGACACGACCCGGTCCTTGAACGAGTGCGTCGGGTTCGCCGAGTCGTCCTTGACCCACAGCGCCCTCATGCCGAGCTCGGCGGCGAGCCGGTCGGCGCGGACCAACGGTGTCATCCCCGGATCGAGGGTGACCCGGGTCGCCGGGTCCTGGCCGGCCGGCAGCAGGCCGGCGTACCGCCAGATGCTGGCCGGTCCCGACTCGATCTGCGCACGGGTCACGCTAGCGAGCGCATCCCGGTCGTACCCCACCTCGAGCGGCCCGAAGCAGTCGTGGCAGGCGTGCTGTGGGCCCAGTGGGAACTGCGCCCCACAGTTGCGGCAGACCAACCGGTCAGCCGGCGCCGGAACGATCCTGGAGGTGTCGTGAAGCAGCGTCATACGAGGCCTTTCTCCTCATCTTTCCCGCGCCTGCGGGACGGACTTGGCACCTGCCGGGCGACGGCCTCGTCTGCTCGTAGAGGTAACGCACGGTGGTTGCCGGGGCTTCACAGGGCCGTTCCCTCTGCCCCTCTGGATGAGCTCGCTGTTCTGTTGTGGTCCGAAAGCCGGACCACAACATTGAAACACGACCGCTGCCAAACCGCGGTGGCCCGTCCGGGACAATCACCCAGTGCATGATCAGGCGCGGAGCTGGTACGAACGGCGCCACAGCCGCAGCTCGGACTGGCCGCTGCCCGACCTGCTGGCCGCGAAGGGCAGCACCCGGGTCAGCGTCGTGCTGCCGGCCCGTGACGAGCAGCGGACGGTCGGCGGGATCGTGGCCGCGATCAGGGACCGGCTCATGCACCGGCATCCGCTCGTCGACGAGCTCGTCGTCATGGACTCCGGCTCCACCGACCGCACCGCCCGGGTGGCGGCGGCCGCCGGGGCGCGCGTGGTCAGTCGGGCCGACGTGCTGCCCGAGATCCCCCCGGTTCCCGGCAAGGGCGAGGTGCTGTGGCGTTCGCTGGCCGCGACCACCGGGCAGCTGGTGGTCTTCTGCGACGCGGACCTCACCGACTTCGATCCGGGCTTCCTGGTCGGCCTGCTCGGACCGTTGCTCACTGACCGTGGTGTGCACCTGGTCAAGGCCGCCTACGACCGCCCGCTGTCGGTCGGGCGGCGGATGCTACCGGCCGGTGGCGGCCGGGTCACCGAGCTGGTGGCCCGGCCGTTGCTGAACCTCTACTGGCCGCTCCTGGCCGGCTTCGTCCAGCCGCTCGCCGGGGAGTACGCCGCGCGCCGGGAGCTGCTGGAGCGGCTACCGTTCCCCACCGGGTACGGCGTGGACATCGGGCTGCTGATCGATGCCCTGGGTGAGGTCGGCCTGGACGGCCTCGCCCAGGTCGACCTGGGGCGGCGCAGCCACCGCCACCAGCCCGATGCCGCGCTTGGTGCGATGTCCAGCGAGATCGTCCAGGCAGTGCTGCACCGGCTGACCCGGGAGGGGCGGGCGTGGCTGCCCGAGCCGTCCGCGGGTCTGGTGGGCTTTGCCCGGTCCGGCGACGGGTACCAGGCCCGCACGGTGACGGTCGCTCCGGTCGAGAGGCCGCCCATGCGCGAGATGGTGCGGACTCACCCGATCAGGGCCACGATTCGGTCACGATCGCCCGCCGCCGGCACATTGCGGAGATCCTCGTCCGATTCGGGGTAACTTCCTCAGCAATGATCCGGCCCGGGCGCTCCGACGCCGGGCGGTCTGGTGTCCTCGGCGAGGGGGATGGCGATGCGACGTCAGCGGTTCACGGTGGGGTCCTTGGTGGGATCCGTGCTTGCCACGGCGGCGATGATCGGGGTCACCACACCGACGACCAGTGCTGCCTCTGCGGCACCTCTGCACATGGCGCCGGCGTACATGGCGCCGGTGCGGACGGCCCAGACCGTGCTGGCGGCCCCGACACCGGCCGCGCCAACGACCAGGCCCCGGTTCTACCGGGAGACCGTCCGCTTCGGGGCCCGGGACACCAGTCCGTACGACATCAGCCACGTCTTCGAGGTCCAGATCCGGCTCACCCGCAGCGGGGTGTACCACGGTCCGATCACCGGCTACTTCGGCTCCGCCACGCTCGCCGCAGTGCGCGCGTTCCAGGGTCAGCAGCGACTTCCGCGCACCGGGGTGGTCGACCAGCCCACCTGGCAGCACCTGATCGGCTTCTCGATCCTGCGCTCACCCGGGTGGTTCCAGCTCCCGTCGGTGTGCCGCTCCGCGGGCTGGCACTCCTGCTACTCCCGCTCGACCAACGAGCTGTTCGCCTTCTACAGCGGCACCCTGTGGAACACCTGGCTGGTGCGGGGTGGGGCCGCCGGCCTGGAGACGGTGCCCGGCACCCGCCGGGTCTACTGGCAGGACGCCACCCACCGGTCGACCCTGTTCAACGGCGCGCCGATGCCCTACTCGCAGTTCTTCTACGGCGGCGAGGCGATCCACGGCAGCGGCACCATGATGGATCCGCTGTCCGGCCATTCCCACGGCTGCATCAACATGTACGTCGAGGACGCCGCCGAGTTGTGGCAGCTCACCGCCCACCGCACGCACACGGTCACCGTGTACGGCGCCTGGCGCTGAGTGGCAGGTCGCTAGGCTCGCCAGTCGTGGAGTCCACGCGGCTGACCCTGAACACCAGGCTGACCACGGCACCGCTCGACCAGCGCCGCGGCATCGTCCGGCTGCACCGCGATGTGCTTGCCGCGCTTGAGCTGCGCCCGTGGGATCCGGTGCTGCTCACCGGCGGACGGCGCACCGGGGCGCTGGCCGCGATCGCCCCCACGGGCGTGCCGCGGAGCACGGTGCTGTGCGACGACCTCACCCTGGGTAACCTGCGGGTCGTCGCGGGCGGCCCGGTGTTGGTCGCATCGGCGGAACTGCTTCACGCAGGTGCAGTGGAGATCGCCGCCAGCGCCGACGTCATGCAGCTGGTGACCCCCGAGATGGCGCGGCTGGCGCTGCTCGGCAAGGTCGTGACCGGAGGCGACAACGTCTCGCTGATGCCGCAGGATGTACAGCCGCACGTGGCCGACCGGCGGGCCGAGCTGGCATCGGCGCGGCACAGTCTCGCCGCCACGATGGGGTATGCGTGGACGACGGCGCTGCTGTCGGTCGTTGGCTGCGATCCGGCCGGACCCGCGCTGGTCACCATGAGCACCGTGGTGTCCTGGCGAGGTGGCGCCGCGACCGCCAGCAGCGCCTCCCCCAGCCCGGTCGGGATGGGCGGCGGGCCGGCTGCGGAGGCCACGCCATCGCTGGAACTGCGGGAGCCGCCCGATCTGCAGGACCTGCCGGGTGTCACCGCCCAGGCTCACCAGCTGCGGGAGTGGCTGGACCTCGGCTTCCACCATCGGGATGTGCTGACCAGGCTCGGCACGACCCCGCAGCTCGGCATCCTGCTGACCGGTGCGGCCGGGTCCGGGAAGACCACCCTGGTCCGCGCTGTGGCCGCCGCGGTGCGCGCACGGGTGGTGCGGCGGTGGGCACCCGGCCTCGCCGCGCCGGGCGGCGAGGCAGCCGACCAGCTCCGCGATGCGCTGGCCGAGGCGGCCGGACAGGCCCCGTGTGTGCTGCTGATCGAGGATGTCGAGGCGCTGACCCCCAGGACCGGCGCCGGGGCACCCGGCAGCGTGCTGCTGGAGATCATCCGCCGTGCGGTCACCACGACCGGCGTGGCGGTCGTGTGCACCACATCGCGTCCCGAGGAGGTGACCCCCGAGCTGCGTCTCCCGGGCACCCTCGACCACGAGCTCGCGATCCCGCTACCCGACCGGGCCGGCCGGCGGGCTCTGCTCGAGGTGCTGCTGCGCGCCAGCCCGCTCGCCGCCGACGTACGGCTCGACGAGGTCGCCGGGCAGACGCCGGGCTTCGTGGCCGCCGACCTCCAGGCGCTTCGCCGGGAGGCGGCGGTGCGGGCCGCGGTCCGGCAACGGGACGAACCGAACCCGACGATCTCGGCCACCGACCTGCTCGGGGCCGCCGAGGTGATCCGGCCGACCGCGATGGGCGAGTCCACCCTGGACATCCCCCGCTCCTCGCTCGACGACGTCGGCGACATGGCAGAGATCAAACAGGCGCTCACCGAGACGGTGCTGTGGCCGTTGCAGTACCCGGACACGTTCACCCGGCTGGGAGTGCGCCCGCCACGCGGCGTGCTGCTCTACGGCCCGCCGGGTTGCGGCAAGACGTTCCTGGTCAAGGCGATCGCCGGCTCCGGCCAGCTCAACGTGCTCACCGTCAAGGGTGCGGAGCTGCTGAACAAGTGGGTCGGCGAGAGCGAGCGGGCGGTGCGCGAGCTGTTCCGGCGAGCCCGCGAGGCAGCACCGACACTGATCTTCTTCGACGAGGTGGACGCCCTGGCGGCGGCCCGGGGGCAGGCCACCGACGGTGGGGTCACCGATCGGGTGGTGGCGGCGCTGCTCACCGAGCTGGACGGGGTACAGGAGCTTCGTGACGTGGTGGTGATCGGCGCCACCAACCGCCCGGACCTGATCGACTCCGCGCTACTCCGACCCGGCCGGCTGGAGCGGCTGATCTCGGTGCCGCCGCCGGACGCCGAGGCACGCACCGCGATCCTGCGGGTGGCGTCCCGGCAGATACCGCTGGCGGGAGACGTCGACCTGGCCGTGCTCGGAGCGGCGCTCAACGGGTACAGCTCGGCCGACTGCGCCGCTGTGCTCCGGGAGGCGGCGCTGGCCGCAATGCGCCGCTCGCTGGACGCACCCGAGGTCACGGCCGCGGACGTCGAGGCAGCTCGGGACGCCGTCCGCCCCTCCCTCGACCCGGCCCAGGTCGCCCTGCTGGCCGGGTTCGGCGGGCCCCGCGGTCCCGGCTGACCCGCGGTCCCGGCTGACCCGCCCCGGTCAGGGCGTCCAGTCGGGCGCCAGCACGACGATCACACCATGCACGGAGTCGGGTAGGCCGGCGTACCGAGGCAGCACCCTGGCGATCGCGAACTGGGCGCCGAACGCCCGCGCGGCCGCCTCTTCGGTGGCGCTGCCCGGGGTGTAGTAGACCGTCGTCTCAGGGATCTTGCCGGTGTAGTTGCCGACCCGGTCGACGACCCAGCCACCGGCACGGAAGGTGGTCGCCGCGCGCTCAGCCAGGTGCGCCGTCGTGGTGTTGTTCAGAACGGTGAGCAGCGCACGCGCCGGCACGGTGGCGGGCGGAGCGGCGGGTGACGCGGGCGTACCGCTCGGGGCCGGCGGTTGCGGCGTTGCGGTAGCCAAGTCGGGGCCGGCGGACGTCGGCGGGGGTGACCCGCCGACCGCTGTGGCGGCGGTCGTCACCGCCGTGCCGCCGGCGGGTTTGGCCGCCTCCGCTGAGGGCGGCGTCGGCTTGCCGCGCACCGCGATCAGGCCACCGACCACGAGCAGCACACCAACCAGGGCACAAGCAGCACCAAGGATCCGGTAGGCCAGCGCCTGCCGGGCCGCCGACGCGGCCGACGCGGCCGACGCGGCCGAGAGTTGTGCGGGAGTCGGTCCGGGCGGCGTGCCGTCGGGACGGGCGTCAGCGTCCTCCGTCACGGCTGCGGGTCAGACTTCGATGCCGAGACGCCGGGCGGAGCGGGCGCGCTGCCGGCTGCTCCGCAGCCGTCGTAGCCGCTTCACCAGCATCGGATCGTGAGCCATCGCCTCGGGGCGGTCGATCAGGCTGTTGAGGAGCTGGTAGTAGCGGGTGCCCGACATCGCGAAGAGGTCGCGGACGGCCTGCTCCTTCGCGCCTGCGTACTTCCACCACTGCCGCTCGAACGCGAGGATCTCGCGCTCGCGCGTGGTCAGGCCGCCCTCGACGTCGGGCTGGCCGGCCGGTTCGGTCGGAACCAGCGCTTCGACGACGTCCATCTCGCTCCTCATCCCTCCGCCGCGATCGAACGGGCGACCTTCCTGCGGTGGTCACCCGGGCCTCATTAGAGCACGCGCCACCGACGTCTCATCGGCTGGCGCGCGGACCGGACGCGCGCGCCATGAGCGCGCCCTACCCGGCCAGGTGACCTGCCGGTGAACGGCACGGCACGCGGCCGCAAAGACTGCCTGTCGAACATCCGTTCGACTCATCCCCAGCTGGGGACAACAGCTGTGGACAACGTGCGGTCAGCCGGCCGGCAACCAGGACCGATCGGTACCGATCGTGACCAGTCGCTGGGTAGCCCGGGTCAACGCGACGTACAGCGTCGACACTCCCCGCGGTGACCCAGCGATGATCTCGGCAGGCTCGACGATCAACACTCCGTCGTACTCCAGCCCCTTGGCCTCCACGCCGTCCACCACCTGTACCCGGCCGCCGCCAAGGTCGCGCAGCGCGTCTGCCACCTCGGCCCGCCGGGCGGTGCCGGCGACCACCCCGACCGTGCCGGCCACCTCGGCGAGCAACTCGCCCACCACCTCCCGCAGCCGCGCCGGGCCACCGGAGCCGACGTGTCGTGGCGGGTGCCCGGTGAACCGCACCGCCTGCGGCAGATCGGCGTCGGGGACCGCTGCCCGGATCACGGCCGCGGCGAGCGCGAAGATCTCAGCGGGGTTGCGGTAGTTCGTGGACAGCCGGAAGGCGCGCTCCGGTTGCCCGCCGAACGCGGCGGTACGTGCCCGCACCGCATCGGTCTGGTCCGGTCGGAGGCTCTGCGCGGCATCGCCCACGACGGTCCAGCCCGCACGCCGGCCCTGCCGGCCGAGCATCCGCCACTGCATCGGCGACATGTCCTGCGCCTCATCGACGATGAGGTGCGCAAACCCCCCGTCCGTGGTGGCGCGAGCTGCCGGCGCACGACCGGTGAGTGACCGCTCGGCGAGCGTGCTCAGTTCCGCCACCCCGGTCAGCTCCTCCAGGGTCGGCGCGGCCGGCGGTCGCGGCGGTGGTCCGAGCAGGCCCGCGATCTCATCGGCGAGCGCCACGTCATCGCCGGACAACACCCCGCCGGGGCGGGGCCACCCCGCGGCGAGGGTGGGGATCTCGGCACGGTCCAGGCTGCCTCGTGCGCAGCGGGCCAGCCAGTCGGGATCGGCCAGCCAGTCGAGTACGGCGCGCGGCTGCAGCGGCGGCCACCACGCCCGCCAGAAGTCGGCGTAGGCGGATCGGTCCTGGATCTGCTCGACGAACTCGGGCCGGTCGATCCCGGTCACCAGACCGAGCGTCGTGGCCTGGTGCCACAGCATGCCGGCCACCACGGTGCGGGCCCGAGCAGCGGCCCGGTGGTAGCTGGCGGTGCGGGTGAGCGCGCTCCGGCGGGCCTCGGTGAGCCGCGCCGACGTCAACCGGAGCAGGTCGCCGCGGTAGAGGAGGCGCAACTCGGTCGGCGCGTCCGGTGGGCCGAGCCGGACCGCCCGGGCGAGCACCCCGCGCATCCGGTCCGAACCCTTGATCGCGGCGACGGCGGGCTCGTCCCGACGCCCAGCGACCAGCCCGTCGACGAGATCACCCACCGCGCGCAGGATGGCGCTGTGCTCGCCCAGGGAGGGGAGGACCTGCTCGACGTACCGCATGAACACCGCCGATGGACCCACGATCAGCACGCCGTCGCGCTCGTACCGGCGACGGTCGGTGAAGAGGAGGTAGGCGGCCCGGTGCAAGGCAACCACGGTCTTACCGGTGCCGGGCCCACCGGTGATCAGGGTCGCCGCCCGACCGGGCGCTCGGATCGCCCGATCCTGCTCGTGCTGGATCGTCGCCACGATGTCCCGCATCCGCCCGGTCCGGGCCTCGGTGAGCGCGGCGAGCAACGCGCCGTCGCCGACCACCCGCAGCCCGGCCGGCACGCCGTCCGGGTCCAGCAGGTCGTCCTCCACGCCCACCACCTGCTGCCCGACGCAGCGGATGACCCGGCGCCGCACCACGCCCATCGGCTGCTCCGCGGTCGCCTGGTAGAACGGCGCGGCGGCCGGAGCGCGCCAGTCGAGCACGAGCGGCTCATGGTCGGCGTCGCGGACCCCGAGCCGGCCGATGTAGCGGATCTCCCCGCCGGCCAGGTCCAGCCGGCCGAACACCAGACCGTCGTGCTCGCGACCGATGCTGTGCAGCCGCCTCGCCGCCTGGAAGACGATCGCGTCCCGCTCCACCAGGCCGCCGCCGTGGCCCAGGGTGCCCCGGCCGTACCCCTCCTCCAGCAGCGACCTGGCCTCCCGCTCGGCCACCACCAGCTCGCGGTACACGCGGTCGACGTGACGCTGCTCGGCCGCGATCTCCTCCTGGAGGATGGAGCTGTCTGCCGCCACGTCTCCCCGTACCAGTCAACACGCCGCCGGACTGCCGGCCGGCCAACTTACCACTGGCCAGCTCGACGCCTGCCCACGGACGCTGGACCCCACGCCACCGCCGACGTACCCAGGGGCCCATTCACCAGCACGCCCAGTCACAATGGAGCCAACGCCCGGACCCGCAGCTGGCAGGGAGCGGCGTACGGCAAGAACGGCGGGGATTCGGAGGACGCTCGTGAGCGTGTTGTCGGCCGTGGCCTCGTTCTCGCTCGTTGCGGGACTGCTCACGATCGTGCCCGGGTTGGACACCGCCCTGGTGCTGCGGTCGGTGATCGCGAATGGCAGGAAGCACGCGTTCTCGACCGCGCTGGGCATCAGCACCGGCACGCTGCTGTGGGGCGCAGGTGCCGCCGCGGGAGTGTCCGCGCTGCTGACGGCCTCCACCGTGGCGTACACCGTGCTGCGGGTGGCCGGCGCTGCCTACCTGGTGTGGCTCGGTGCGCGCCTGATCTGGACAGGAGCCATCCGACGCCCAGCGGCAGTCGGCGACCACCCCGGCCATCGCACCGAGGCGGCGGCAGGGAGCGCATGGCGGTCCTGGCGGCGTGGCCTGTTGACCAACCTGCTCAACCCCAAGCTCGGCGCCTTCTATCTGGCGGTGCTCCCGCAGTTCATCCCCGAACACGCACCTCATCTGGCCGTGGGGCTTCTCCTCGCCCTCGTCCACGATCTGGAGGGGCTGTTGTGGTTCACGCTGATCATCTTCGGTGCGGCACGAATGGCCGGCGTGCTACGTCGGCGGACGGCACAGCGGGTGGTGGACGGCGGTACCGGCTCGGTGCTGATCGGATTCGGCCTCAAGGTCGGGCTGTCGGCTCGGTGATCTTCGCGGCGCGCACCCGCTGCTGGACGGCAGAGCGGGTGTGCGGACAACGCTGGCGATCTCGTCCAGTCGCAGGCCGGCATCTTGGCGTAGCCGGATCAGTGCGAGTCGATCAACCCCTTCCGCCGCATCTGGTGGGTCTTCGTGTCCTTCTCGATCCCTCGGCCGCCGACCCAGACGTAGTTGCGCCGGATCTCCAACATCCCGGCGACCAGGTCGACGTCATGCCAGTGCAGCGCGAGCAGCTCCCCACGGCGCATGCCGGTGACCATCGCCAACCACACGAACGTTCCCCAGTCATCGTCCTGCTCCCACGCAGCGCCGACGATGCGGGCGGCCTGCTCGAAGCTGGGTGGGTCGGGCTGTGGGCTCGTCTGGCGAGGCTTCTTCGCCAGCTCCGCCGGATTGTTCGTGATCCACTCCCACCGCAGCGCTGCCGCCATCGTCGAGCTGATCGTGAAGTGGATCTGCCGGACCATCGACGTCGACAGCGGGCGGCACTCGTGCGGACGGCAGAGCTTCCGTGTCGACCGGTCCTCGTCCTCGCACACGTGTGGCCGGTCGGTGCGGTGCACGACATAGGGGCGACCCGTACACCGAGCCCGGCAGCGACGAAGGTCGGCGTAGAACTCCTCCAGGTCTCGGGTGGTCACCTTCGAGATCGGCGTGGTCCCCAATGCCGGCTTCACATACAGCCGTACATACATCTCGTAGTCCCGCATGGTGCTTGCCGCAGCCTCATGCACCCGCAGCCAGGCGTCGAGGGCACGACCGAACGGGACCTTCGTGCTGGTGGCGCGCTGCTGATCAACCTGGGCCAGTAGCCGGGTCCGGATGACCTCCGCGTCGCGCTGAGCCGCGCGCAGACCATCCTTGCCGACCGGAATCGGTACGGAGCCGGTCAGGTCGATCCGCTGGCCGGTCAGCGGGTCGGTCCCGGCATGCACACGGACCTGTAGGGCGTCCCCGCGGCGCCGGATGCTGCCCCGTGAGCGCCGGCTGCTGGTCATCCTCTGACGGTACCCGTGGACAAGTACGTGGACAATGATCGTCTTCGGTAGTGTGCCCAAATCCGAAACCGCAGGTCATGAGTGGAGCCGACGCCCGGACTCGAACCGGGAACCTGCCGATTCAAGATCGGCTGTTCTGGTTGTTCCCCGACGCTACCCAACGTTGCCTCTCACCTGCGACGACGGATGGCGCAGGTGCCGCGACGGTCAGCGTCGATGCTCATCGGTGCGGGTCGTTTTCGATGCGTATGGCCGCAATTAAACAAAATCGGCCTCGCCCATCGGGATTGAGAGGTGCTCGAAGTCGTATCTGAACGTCCCATTCTTGATGAACAATTCGAAGGCGCTGAAGGTGTGGTCGGCGGTCTCTCGCTGGATGTTCGCG
>JACQDL010000052.1 GCA_016201065.1 Actinomycetota bacterium | reverse complement strand
CGCACCAACACAAAAGAATCAGACCGCTTCTTCCACCGCAGCAGCGAATCCCACTCGGCAGGCTCAACCTCGATGACCATATGACAATGCTACGCCAACCCGAGAATATTCGAGAATCCGGTTTTGTTTAATGTTCGCCATATTCAGCCTGAGTGAGGGCATGCCGGAGATGCTGCTGGCGCCGGGAGCCGGGGTTGGCGCCTCATGTCGCCGCAGGTGGCATGGTGTTGCTCCGTGCTGGCCGGGGTTTACGGGGGTACGGTGCCGGCGGGGAGCCAGGGGTGGCCTTCGAAGAGCTGGGTGAGTGCGTCGAAGGCATCGATGCCCCATTTGCCGGCGGTGGACAGGTAGGACTGGACGATGGCGAAGTCGGCGAGTCCCCGCAGGGTGCGCCAGCAGCCGCCGGAGGTACGCATCTGCACCTTGACCGGCCGGACGTCCCGTTCCGCCTGATTCGAGGTGAACCCTACGGCCAGGTCGGTGGCGAACCGCAGGATCATGTCCTGGTGATCGCGGAACCGGCGGGCCAGCCGCAGCCCGTCCTTCCCCATCCGGGTGCGTTTGCACTGGTTGTCGGCGATGCCCTTGGTCACGGCGCCGAGGTAACGGGCCTTGAACGCCGCGAGGTCGGTTTCGCTGAGGCTGGCCTGCCCGGCGTTGCGGGCCGCGGTGGCGGCGACGTTGGCGTCGATGAGCAGATCGGCCATGGCGCGGGCCCAGACCTGCCCACCGGGGTCGAAGCGGTACAGCCCGGCCAGGTCACGCAGTCCGTGGGCACCGCACCAGGCATGCAGCGCGCCGGTGAGGTGGTCGTAGCCGGCGTACCCGTCGCGGACGATCGTGCCGGTGAAGTCCACCAGGATGCCGCCGGAGTCGATGGCTTCCTTCGTCCGGTTGCCGGTGTGCATCGCGGTGAGGAACTCGGTGCACGCCACGTGCACGTAGTGCAGTTTCCCGGCGGTACGGGCGGGGGTCTCATCGACATACAGCACCCCGACCGCGCCGAGCAACTCCTTGACCCGGTCCATGAACGGCCCGAGCCGGGCGGCGGCCTTCCCACGGACCCCGCCCGTGAACCCGGCCGAGACACTCACCCCGGTCAGCGCGGCGACCAGCCTGGCGGCGCGGGCGACCGGCAGGTAGTTCGCACACACCGCCAACGCTGTGCTGGCATGGACCCGCGGCCCGTACTGCACCCGACCAGTCACCCCGTCCGGCGCCAGCCCGACGCTGGTTTCCCCGCACCCCGGGCACCGCTTCGACAACACCCGGTACTCGGTCACCTCCGGCGGCGGAGGCGGCACGGCCTCGAACACCTGCCGTTTCTGCACCACGGCGGCATCCACGTCCGTCAAGTCGTGGCCGCAGCAGCCGCACGCCGCCGGCCCGCACTCCACCGTGTGATCCGGGTGCTCCGACTGCGGCAGCGTCGATGATTGCGCACCGGGCTGCCTGCCGGGCCTGCGACCGGACCTGCCCCGCAGCGACCGGTCCTTCGGCTTCTTCGCATAAGGGCTGTCCGACGACGGCGGCTTCGACGACGTCGTCGAGTCCTTCGCCAGCCGACGCTCCAGGTCCGCCACCTTCGCGGCCAGCGCCTCGATCTGCGCGTCCCGCACCGCCAGCTGCGCCGCAGCCAACTCATCCCGGTCAGCTGCCGCCTGCCGCAGCCGGGCGTTCACCGCCTCCAGCTCCGCTACCCGCGCACGCAGCAACCCGACCGGGTCAGACGGCGACGCAGGCGGCGTATCGGGCACCCGCCGCACACTGCCAGAACCGGCGAACCCTGATCAACGCGCCACGCCGGGCAGACTCACCCCCAGAAACCAGACCCACCGCACCGGAACCGCCAACCCCGCGACCCAGCTCACACACCCCCAGCCACCCAGGCTGAATAGCTACACCTGCCTGTCCTCGGACCGGCGAACTCTGACTCTTCTTGAGGGTGCAGGAGTGGACGCCGTGGAGATCGGCAGAGAAGAGGTGCTTCCATTCATTGGCGACTAGCCGCGACCGTCAACCCCGGTCCCAAACAGCGTCATGCCAAGAGGTGTCCGGGTGGGACGCCCGGGCCATGGGTGATGCGGGCGAGCAGGTCGTAGTGGCGGACCTGGCGTCCGTGGATGATTCCGCTGACCTCTGGTTGGGACTGTCCGGTGAGCGCGCCGATGGTGTTCTGGCCGTACCGGTGCTGTCGGAGCGTCCGGTAGACGGTGCTGAGGTCGTGGCGGGCCAGGGCGGCCCGCGTCACGGGTTCCTCCCACAGATCCTCTGGTGGCCGGACCGGTGGTGACCACGACCGCGAGGGTCGTCCGACAGCCGGCACCGTTCACCAGCCCCCAGCGGGGGTGTCGGTCTGGGTACCGCTGCTGGTCGACCGGCCGGCTGCCCGGTCGTCACGTCGAGGCCCGTGGTTGGTCCGCAGCTCGGTCAGGTACTCCTCGACCCCACCGGCGCCCAGACCTAGCAGGCAGGCCGCGATGAGGGTGTAGGTGCGGCATGGCCATATCGCCAGCTCGTCACTGACACCGGGCTGATCGCAGCCACCGCATACCGGCTGGTCGTCACCCTGGTCGACGGGGGCGTGCAACACGACCAGCCGGGCGGTCAGCCGGTCGAGGACCACTGCCAGCACCCGCTCGTGCAATACGGCCGCTCCGGTGGCCCACGACGTGACCACTCGCCACGCTGGCTCGCCGTTCACCAGTGATCCCGGAGGGCGCGGTGGTGGAAGGCGGACCCGGTGGCGAAGGCGAGCGATCCCCTGAGGGGGTCGGCAGACATCGGCAGTCCCTGGTCGGTTGGGCGGTGTGGGTGCTGGACGCCGGGGCGGGCGGGTTCGGTTGTCCGGCGCCCGTCCCGGCACCGGACTCCACCCTTGCCGTTCGCGTGACCTGGGGAAACGACCTCGTGTGGCACCGTTGTGGTCCTCCTGTGGACCGTGGCGTTCCGGTAGCGTCACCGGGATCGGGAAGGTAGGGCGCGGTGACGACGGTGGGTCGGTGGTCGGGTCGGGACACCCGGCTGTTGCGTCATGCGTTGCGGCTGACCGTCCGTGACTTCGCCGAGGACCTTGGGGTGAGTCCCCGTACCGTCTCCAAGTGGGAGGCCGGGGGTGCGACCCTTCAGCCCCGTCCGGAGCTCCAGCGGGCGCTGGACACCATGCTCGCCCGCGCCAGCGATGAGGAGCGCCAGCGTTTCCTGGACGCCTCCGGACGCCGTGTCGAGCATCCAGGGGCCGCATGCGGCATGGAGCTTCCGCCCGCAACGCACTCTCCGGTTACCGTGGAGGCGCCCGGCTGGTTGTCGACCGGTAAGGAGCTGATCCTGATGGCCGCGCGGGAGTCCGCCGACTATGGTCGGCGCCACGGGCACAGCAACGTGCACGACGTGACGCTCGATCAGTTCGCTGAGGATGTCCGCACGCTTGCCGTGGACTTCCTGTCGGCCGAGCCCATCCCTACCGTGCTGCGGGCGAGAACGTTGCGCAATCAGGCATTCGACCTGCTGGAGGGCCGGCAGTGGCCCCAGCAGACCCGGGAGCTCTATTCGCTCGCCGGCCACCTGTGTGGCCTGCTCGCCATCGCGTCGAGCGACTTCTTCGGCCGGTACGACGCCGCGGCCGCGCAGTGCCGCACAGCCTGGCTCTGCGCCGAGCTCGCCGACCACAACGAGCTGCGGGCCTGGGTCCGCACCCTGCAGTCCGGTGTCGCGCTCTGGGTCGGCCGGTACGCCGATGCGGCCGCGCTGGCGCAGCAGGCCGGCGAGCACAGCCGAACCGCGACCGGCGCTACCCGGGCGTTGGTCCTCCAGGCGCGTGCGCTCGGCCGGCTCGGCGACGCCGACGGTGTCGCCCTGGCCGGGTACGAGCTGGACGCCCCTGACGCCTACGTCCATGGTGCGGTCACCCGGGCTGACCTTGCGCAGGCGTGCCTCGGTGGCGGAGACCTCGACGGCGCCGCAGAGGCGCTCCATCCGGTCTTCGGGCTGCCCCGTGAGCGGCGGCTCGCCGGAGTGGCCCGCCGAACGGGTCCGATCACCGCCATGCTGGCCCACCGCCGGTACCGGGGCGCCGTGGTCGCGCACGACATGATCGGTCAGATCGACCAGCTCCGTTCCGACGTGGCGGCGTTCGCGGCGGCCGAGGATTAGTGGTGTGGGACTCGCCCTGACGGTGCTTGGCTGTGCCGCTGCCTACCCGCGGCCCGGCGAGCCCTGCTCCGGCTACCTGGTGTCCACGGTGGACGCCCGCGTCTGGGTCGACTGCGGCACCGGTACCTTCGCGGCACTTCAGCAGCACATCGACCCCGCAAGCCTCGACGCCGTCTGGGTGTCACACCTCCATCCCGACCACGTCGCGGACCTCTTCGCGGTGTTCAGCTGGGCCGTGAACACCCCCGACGCCCCGCGGCTCCCGGTGTACGGGCCACCCGGCTGGGCCTCCCGAGTCGCCGCCGCGCTCCCTTCGGACGACGCGCACTCCCTGGTCCACCAGACGTTCGCCGTCCACGAGCTCGCCGACGGCTGCACGACCGAGGTCGGCGATCTGCGGCTACGCTCGGTCGCTGTCGACCACTCCGTGCCAGCCTTCGGGCTGCGTGCCGAACACGACGGACGAGTGATCGCCTACTCCGGCGACACCGGCCCCTGCGACGCACTGCTCACCCTCGCCGACAACGCCGATCTCCTCGTCTGCGAAGCCGGCGCCACCCGACGCCAGCCGGGTCACTGCACCCCGACCGAGGCTGGCATGGTGGCCGCGATGGCCCACGCGGGTCGTCTCGTGCTGACTCACCTGCCAGTGCACGCGGACGGTGAGACCGCCCTGCAGCAGGCAGCCGATGCGGGTGCGACGACCGCCTGCCTTGCCCAGCCAGGCACACAGTTCAGCTGGTAGCCGATGGCCGAGGATCGCGAGTGCGTGCCGAACAGACCTGACCCCGTCGAAGGTCGCGAGGTAGATGCTCGACCCCAATTTCAGCGGGGATGGGTGTGCTCGTTGAGGTGTGGTGGTAGCTGGCAGTCGGGGTGGGTGCACCATGCCAGGCCCAGGTGTCCGGGTGGGATGCCCAGGCCGTGGGCGATGCGGGCGAGCAGGTCGTAGTGGCGGACCTGGCGTCCGTGGATGATCCCGCTGACCTCTGGTTGGGATTGTCCGGTGAGCGCGCCGATGGTGTTCTGGCCGTATCCGTGCTGTTGCAGCATCCGGTAGACGGCGCTGAGGTCGTGGCGGGCCAGGGCGGCCCGCATCGCGGGTTCCTCCCACACCTCCTCTGGTGGCCGGACCGGTGGTGACCACGACCGCGAGGGTCGTCCGGCAGCCGGCACCGTTCACCGGCGTTCCGGGGTTGAGCGGGTCGGTTCGGGTGGTAGAGGAAACGTGTGATCCTGGATGGGAGGCATCAAGGGTCCTTCCTCTTCTGGGTGGCCGGGGATGGTAGGTGCCGGGGCGGGCGGGTTCGGTTGTCCGGCGCCCGCCCCGGCACCGGACTCCACCCTTGCCGTTCGCGTGACCTGGGGAAACGACCTCGTGTGGCACCGTTGTGGTCCTCCTGTGGACCGTGGCGTTCCGGTAGCGTGCCCGGCATGAGCAAGGGGGTACGCGGTGACGACGGTGGATCGGTGGTCGGGTCGGGACACCCGGCTGTTGCGTCACGCGTTGCGGCTGACCGTCCGTGACTTCGCCGAGGACCTTGGGGTGAGTCCCCGTACCGTCTCCAAGTGGGAGGCCGGGGGTGCGACCCTTCAGCCCCGCCCGGAGCTCCAGCGGGCGCTGGACACCATGCTCGCCCGCGCCAGCGATGAGGAGCGGACCCGCTTCACTGAGGCCCTTGACCGAACGCACACCGACGGCGAGTTCGACGGCTCCGGTGGACTGACGACAGCGCACCCGGGAACGGAAGCGCGAGTGGCTGGCCTGCCAGCGACCCAATCGCTGACAGAAGCACACGCCGTTGTGGCTGACTCGGCCGCACGGACCGCCGCCTTTGCCGTTTGGTGGGAGGCAGCCAGTACCGGGCCCGTCAGCGTCGATGCGCTCATCGGCGAACTGAGACGTTTGGCAGCCGACTACCTGAATGGTCCACCCGGACCTGTGGTACTTGGACTGCGGGACGTCCGTTACGCGGTGTTCAGGCTGCTGCGACAGCCACAGCCCCCGAGCAGTGCCCGGGACCTGCATCTGGCGGCCGGATACGCCTGCATGCTTCTCGCATGGCTCAGCGGAGACCTCGGCCAGCTCGGAGCCGCGGACACCCACGCTCGGGTCGGCACCATGTTCGCCGGAACGTCCGGTTCAACCGAGCTGCAGGCATGGGTGCAGGCAGTCCGGTCCAAGACCGCGTTCTGGTCGGGCGACTACCGGCGTGCCGTGGAGCAGGCAACCGCCGGATTGGAGGCTGCGCCTGCCACCGGCGTTCGGGTACTGCTCGCGGCGCAAGTCGCCGACGCCTGGGCAACGCTCGGCGCTCACGCCCCAGCCCGTGCGGCCCTGAGGGACGTCAGCGTCGCCCGCAACGCTGTGGTGGACAGCGACACCATCGGCGGACTGCTGTCGTGTACGCCCGCCCGCGAGGCCAACTACCTCAGCGGGGTGTACCAGCAGCTTGGAGATGTCCCCCAGGCCGTCGCCGCTGCGGACGACGCACTCGCGCTGTCTCGGGCTCAACCCGTCCGCTCCTACGCCACCGAAGCCCAGATTCGGCTCAACCGCGTCAATGTCTTCCTCGAACTCGGTGATCTCGACGCCGCACACGAAGCCCTCCGACCGGTTTGCGGGCTGCCGCTGGATCGGCGGCTCTTTACCCTCACACGGCGTGTCGCAAGGGTCGGCGAGATACTGGAGGCACCGCGATTCGTCGGGAACCATGCTGCGAAGGCGCTGAGGGAGCAGGTCGCGGAGTTCGCGGATGGGACGCTGCCAACCGCGACCTGATGTTCCCGGCGCGACCACGCCGGACCGGATCGACGAGCGACCCGTGGAGGCTGTCCCGATGGCTGGCACACCCGCTGACTCGCTGCCACGCATGATCGACCACTGGTGGTGGCGACCCGGCTGGTCGGTGGGGCGCCAGTTCTACACCTGGCACCTGACGTTCGAGGACGTACCCGATGTTGTGCGGCTCGTCCGCGCGTACGACGTCCGCCTGGATCTGCCGGGCCTGGACCTCGTCCCCGAACGGTGGCTGCACCTGACCATGCAGGGCGTCGGCTTCGTCGACGAGGTGGACAGGGCCGACGTCGACACGATCGTCGAGGCAGCCACCACCCGCCTGACCGCCGTGGAACCCTTCACCATCACGCTCGGGCCAGCCGTCGTGGACCCCGAGGTGGTCCGCATGCGGGTCAACCCCGTCGAGCCGGTGACCCGGCTCCGCCGCGAGCTGCGGGCCGCCATCGCAGAGGTCTGGGGACGCGGGCACGTGCCCGAGGACGAGGCCGGCTTCACCCCACACGTCAGTCTCGCCTACAGCAACCGCGACGGAGACATGCGGCCGGTCCTCAACGCCGCGACGGCGATCTCACCCAACCCGGGCACGGCCACCATGACACACGCTGACCTCATCGTGCTGAACCGCGACAACCGGCAGTACGAGTGGACCCCCCACGCCAGGATTCGCCTCGGCGGGTAGCCATGGCGCCGACAGCCCCCGCTGTCAAGGGACAGTTCGATCTCCCCGTTGGCGGACAACAGACTTCCCCGCTGGTGGACAGTGGTGTTCCCCAGTTGGTCGGTGGTTCTGCCCGGGTGGTGGGGTCAGTTCAGGGGGACGACACCGTGTCCGGTGGTG
>JACQDL010000054.1 GCA_016201065.1 Actinomycetota bacterium | reverse complement strand
TTCCCAGCCGGCCCCGGAACCGGCCGTCATCCGGGCACGACAGCCCGGTCCCAGGCATGCCCCAACCCGGAATCACACACCGTAACCAAAACCTTCAGCCCCATGCACCACCCGAAAGCTCTTAAGTCCCGGGCATTGGGGGCCATGGTCCCTTCGCACCGCGCGGGATGGGTCGAGCGGCCCGCGCCCCGGCAGCGGATGGAGCACGTGGCGATCGGTTCCCCCGCGGTGCGGCCACCGGGTGCCGGGCGGTACCCGCCGGTCGCTGCGTTCCGGACCGACCTGGAGGGTCTGCGCGCAGTCGCGATCATTGCGGTGCTGGGGTTCCACGCATCGGTGCCCGGCGCGGCCGGCGGGTTCGTCGGCGTGGATGTCTTCTTCGTCCTCTCCGGCTTCCTGGTCACCGGGCAGCTGCTGGGCCCGCTGCACCGGACCGGGCGGGTGGCGCTGCGCGACTTCTACGCGCGGCGGGCCCGGCGGATCCTGCCGGCGGCCGGGTTCACGCTGCTGGCGGTGACGGCGGCGAGCTGGTTCCTGCTGCCTCCGCTGCGCCGGCAGGACGTCGACCGCGACGTGCTCGCCGCCGCGCTGTACGTCCCGAACTGGCGGTTCATCGGCAAGCAGGTGAACTACTCCGCCGCCGGCCTGGACGTGAGCCCGCTGCTGCACTACTGATCGCTCGGCGTCGAGGAGCAGTTCTACCTGGCCTGGCCGGTGCTGCTGGTCATGTCGACCTGGCTGGGCGGGCGCCGCTGGCGGCGATCGACGGCGCTGGCCGGTGGCGCGCTGGCGCTCGGGATCGTCGCGTCGTTCCTGGTGTCGCTGCACTACACCACAGTCGAGCAGCCATGGGCCTACCTCAGCTCGCCGGCCCGGTCCTGGCAGTTCGGGGTCGGGGCGGTGCTGGCCCTGCTGGGGTGGACCACCGGCAGCCGGGTGGCACGCCGGGACTGGCCGGTGCCGCGGGCACTGGTGGGCTGGTCGGGGCTCGCGGCGATCGGGTGGGCGACCCTCACCCTGACCGAGCGCACGCCCTACCCGGGCACGGCCGCGCTGATCCCCACGCTGGGCGCCGCCGCAACCATCGCCGCCGGGATCGGTACGGCCGGGGTCGGTACCGGCGCCCGCTACGGCCCGCGGCCCGGTCTCGACGCGGGGCTGGGTCCCGATCGGGTGCTGTCCACCCGACCGATGCGCGCGGTGGGTCGGCTGTCCTTCACCTGGTACCTGTGGCACTGGCCGGCCGTGGTGCTCGCCGAGGCCGGCTACGGGTCCCTCGGCTGGCCCGTGAAGCTCGCCGTCGTGCTCGGCGCCGGCCTGCCGGCCTGGCTGACCCTGCGTCTGGTCGAACGGCCGATCCGGCTCTCCCCCGCACTGCTCGGGTTACCGGCCCACAGGCTCGCCGTGCACAGCCTGGTCATCGGTGCGGTGGCGATGTGCCTGCCGGTGGGTGCCGGGTTGGTCAGCAGCCTCGGGGCGGCCCGCGAGATGCGCACCGCGACCGCCGGTCCAGTCACCCCGCCGCCGGATCGGGCCCGCGACGACGTACCGCACTACCCGCCGGAGTGCAACGTGTCCGAGCGGGTCGTGGTGAGCCCGTCCTGCGTGATCGGTGCCTCCCGCGGTGCCGGCCATGTGGTGCTGCTGGGTGACTCGCACGCAGGGCAGTGGTTCGGCGCGGTGGACGGCCTCGCGCAACGGCACGGCTGGGCCACCGAGGTGCTGGTCAAAGGCGGCTGCCCGCTGCCGGCGATCACCATCGTGTACCCCCGGCTGGGGCGGCCGTTTACCGAGTGCGACAGCTGGCGGGACAACACCCTGCGCCGGCTGGCCGCCGAGCCGGCGCCCGCCCTGGTCTTCATGTCGGTGCTGGACAGGTACTCCCCCGACGAGCGCTACGTACTCGCCGGCTGGCGGCCGGTGCTGCGCCGGCTCGCGGAGCTGCACGTGCCGATCGTGTACCTGCGGGACAACCCGTACCCAGGCACCGACGTGCCCTCCTGCATCTCAGGCGCGCTCACCGACTGGTCGGCGTGCCGCTTCGGCCGCCCGGCCGCCCAGTGGCCCGACCCGCTGGCCACCGCGATCGCCACCGGATCGGTCGCCGGAGTCACCATGGTGGACCTGACCGCCGTGCTGTGTCCGCCCGGACCACCCGACTGCCCGGCGGTGCTCGGCGGCACGCTGCTGTACCGCGACTACTCGCACCTCACCAACACCGCGGTGACCGCGCTGACACCCACCCTGGAGCGGGCGCTGGCCCGATCCGCGCTGCTGCCCTGACCGGACCGAACTGCCCCGACCCGGGCTGGGCCGGGCTGGGTTCACGTCTTGAGACCGACACCGCCAAGGAACGCCAGCGTGCCCGGCGTGCCGTCGGCCCGCCACCGGGACACGTCGACCAGCCCCGGCTCGAGGAGGTCGAAGCCCTCGAAGAGCTCCTCGATCTGCGCCGCGGATCGGGCGACGACAGGCCCGAGCATCGGCGCGAGGGTGGACTCAGCGTGCTCGATGCCGCCCGCGACGGTGCCGTCCACGCACTGGGTCGACAGGACCAGGTAGCTTCCGGGAACCAACGCCTTCCGGTACCGCGCGACGATCGCCGCGCCGATGTCGACGGGCACGAAGTGCATCACCCCGATCAGGAGCAGCCCGACCGGCTCGTCGAAGTCGATGAGGTCCCGCACCACCGGGTCGGCCAGCACACCCGCCGGGTCGCGCAGGTCCTGGTGGACCGTCGCGACCCCGGGGCTGGTCGCGCGCAGCGCCCGGTTGTGCGCCATGACCATCGGGTCGTTGTCCACGTAGACAACCCGGGCATCCGGATGCGTCTGCCGGGCGACCTCGTGCACGTTGGGCGAGGTGGGAATGCCGGTGCCGAGGTCGAGGTACTGCCGGATCCCCGCCTCCGCCATCAGCCGGACCGCCCGGACCAGGAAGCCCCGGTTGGCCACCGCCACATCCCGCACGTCCGGGAACATCACGAACGCCTTCTCCGCCGCCTCCCGGTCGACCGCGAAGTTGTCCTTGCCGCCGAGGATGTAGTCGTAGATCCGGGCGACACTCGGCTTGGACTGGTCGATCTCCGGCGGGACCCACCCTGGGTCACGCTCGGTCCAGGACCAGTCCACCTCGGGGGTCACACCGCCGTTGGCCGGATCGCTCGACATCCCGCCACCTCCATCGAATACCGGGCATCATCGGCAGCCTAGCGGCGTAAACCGTCCCGCCGAGTGGTCTCTCCGCGGCGTACCTGGATGGGCTCACCCAACCGGGCCTGCGGCGGGACGACGTTTGCCACCGCCTCGGTCAGCGTTCGAGCACCGTGACGAGCCGACGGGCGTGCCGGTGGAGTGGACCGGCGACGTCGGCGTGCTCGCCGAGATCGACGTGCCGGAGCAGTCTCGCGGCGGCGGCGAGCTGGGCAACGACGCCGTCTCTGGTGTCGAGAAGGTCGGCGAACGTGACGTACACCCGTGCTGCGATGTCTGGTTGCATGATGCTGGCGCAGTACAACGACGCGGCGTCGTAGCCCGATGGCGCGGTTCCCCAGCCTTCCCAGTCCAGCAGCCAGCAGTCAGGGTGGGTGAGATTACCCCAGTGCAGATCGCCGTGTGCCGTGCTCCAGGTGAGGGTGTGCGGGTCACCGTGCGCCCACTGTCGGTGCTCGCTGACCACCCGCAGCCATCGCGTGGTGTCAGCGGTCGTCACCGCAGTCCCGATCGTCCGATCGTGCCAGCCGTAGACCGGTTCGGCTGCCATGTTCACGCCCAACCAGGCCGCGGCATGGTCGAGGTGACCGCGCAACCAGTCGCGGTGCGCCTCGTCAGCGCCGGTCGGCATCGTCGGTGGCGAACAGGTGACGCAGGTAGGCGCTCGGGTCAGCCAGGTACCGGCGCCAGTGGTCGATCAGGGCCAGATCGCCCCAGGCGGCCTGCCGGATGCCGTGCTCGCCCACTTCGAGGATCTGAGCACCGGGTAGCGCGGTCAGCAGCGGGGAGTGGGTTGCGCAGATGACCTGCCCGCCGGTGTCGGCCAGCTGCTGCATCAATGCGACCAGTCGCAGGCAGGAGGAGAAGGACAGGGCCGCCTCGGGTTCGTCCATCAGGTACAGCCCAGGATGGGCGAACATCGCATCCAGCACGGCGAGGAACCCCTCGCCGTGGCTCATGATCGTCACGTCGTCCTGCCAGTAGCCGGGGAGACCAGTGACCGTGCGCATGAGACCGAACGCGGTCTCAGCTCGGAGGAAGTAGCCGCGCCTGCCGCGTCGCGGGCCGGTCACCATCCGCGACCCGGCGCTGGTGTACTCCAGTCGCAGCTGCTGCCCCAACGGGGTCTTCGGCCGGTCGTTGCCGTACTTGCGGCCAGCGCGTCCGCCGTGGGCGTCCAGGCCATGCGCCTCAGCGACGGCCTCGATGAGGGTCGACTTGCCGGAACCGTTCTCGCCGACCAGAAACGTCACTGGGGCGGTCAGGGTCACGCCGTCTCGTGCGAGTTGGGCGACCGGCGCGAGCCCGAACGGCCAACCCCGCTCCTCCTGCGAGGTCGGGGGTCTGCAGGTGATCCGTTCAACGAGCACGGCTTCAGCATGTCACCTGCAGTACGGCCAGCACCGCTTCGACGGAGCGCATGGGCGACCACCACCGGCGGCCTGGCCTACATCCGGCCACCGGTCGTGGGTTCGCCGGAGAGCCGCTGGGAGACCCAGATCGGCACGACCGACATGACGATCAGCACCGCCGCGACGACGTTGACCACCGGTGCCTGGTTCGGCCGGAACAGGTTGTCAAAGATCCACAACGGCAGGGTCTGCAGGCCGGGCGGGGTGGTGAACGTCGTCACCACGACCTCGTCGAAGCTCAACGCGAACGCCAGCAGCCCCCCGGCGAGCAATGCGGACCACAGCTGCGGGAAGGTCACCAGCGCGAAGGTCTGGAAGATGTCCGCGCCCAGGTCCGCCGACGCCTCCTCCAGCGAGGTGCCCATCCGGCGCAGCCGCGCCAGCGCGTTGTTGTGCACCACGACGATGCAGAACGTCGCGTGCCCCACGATCACCGACAGGTAGCCCAACGGGATCCCGCGGGCGGCGAACGCCGAGTTCAGCGCGATCCCGGTGACGATGCCCGGCAGCGCGATCGGGAGGACGACCAGGAAGCCGACCACCTCCCGCCCGAACCACCGGTACCGCTGCACCGCGAAGGCCGTCATCGTGCCGAGCACCAGCGCGATCCCGGTCGCGGCGAGCCCGACCCGCGCGCTGGTGAGCACCGCCGAGCGGGCTCCGGGGTTGTCCCACACCGCCGCCCACCACCGCAGCGTCAGACCGGTCGGCGGCCAGCCGAATGTCTGGGAGACGTTGAAGGAGTTGATCAGGACCACGACCAGCGGGACGTAGATGGCTCCCAGACCGAGGCCGGTGAACAGCCGCAGCGCGAGCCTCGCCCGCGGGGAGAGGGTCACAGGTTCTCCAGCGCGCCGGTACGCCGGATCAGCGCCAGGTACAGCAGGACAGCGAGCACCGGGAAGAGCGCGGCCGCGGCCGCGAACGGCGGGTTGGTCCCGCCGGCGATGCTGTCGTAGATGATGTTGGCGAAGAGCTGGGTGCTCCCTCCGACGATCTTCACCGCGATGTAGTCACCGAGCGACAGCGAGAAGGTGAAGATGGAGCCGGCCACGATCGAGGGGAAGACCAGCGGCAGCACGACCGAACGGAAGGTCCACCCGGCGCTGGCGCCGAGGTCGGCGGAGGCCTCCAGCAGCGAGTCGGGCAGCCGCTGCAACCCGGCGAAGATCGGCAGGATCATGAACGGCAGCCACAGGTAGCCCAGCGTGATCCCGGTCGTGACGACGCCGAAGTCCGGCCCGGAGGTACCGAACGGACGCAGCGCCCAGCTCAGCACGCCGTCGTTGGCGAGCATCGTCCGCCACGCATAGGCCTTCACCAGGTAGCTGGCCCACAGCGGGGTCAGCACCGCGGCGACCAGCAGTCGCTGGGTGCCCGGGGAGGCCACCTTGGCCAGGTAGAACGCCATCGGTAGGGCGATCATGGCGTCGACGACCGTCACCGACGCGGCCACGGCGAGGCTGCGCAGCGCCACCGTGCGGTAGACGTCCTGGGTGATGAGGGTGCGCAGGTTGTCCAGGGTCGGCACCCGGATCAGGTTGCCGGTGAAGGAGTCCACGCTCCACAGCGCCGCGGCGAACATCAGCGCCAGCGAGCCGAGGTAGGCCACGACCAGCCACAGCATGGGCGCGCTGAGCAGGCCGAGCAACCGGACCAGGGGGTGCCGGTGCAGGAACCCGGAGACGCGGACGACTGCCCGCGGCCGCCGGCGCCGGGTCAGCCCTTGATCTGGGTCCACGCCTGGGTCCACGCGGCGTAGTCCTCGCAGGCGTTCCCCCGGCCGTCGCCGCAGCTCTTCGTCGGCGTCGTCCAGTACGAGATCTTCCCCGCATAGTCCTGGTCCAGCGCGTGGAACGTGGTGCAGAAGGTCTCGTCGGCGGTGCGGTCGCAGGCCTTGGTCTGCGCCGGCGCCTCCCCGAACCACTCGGCGACCTGGGCGTTCACGCTCGGCGAGGTGATCCAGTCCAGCCACCTGTACATGCAGTTGGGGTGGGCGGCCTTCGCCCCGACCAGCCAGGTGTCCGACCAGCCGGTGGCACCCTCGCTCGGCACGGCGGTCTCGACCTTGACCTTGCCCTCACCGTTGATCAGGTTGGCGTTGACCTGCCACGCGGTCCCGATCACCGAGTTGCCGGCGCCGAAGGAGCTGACCTCGGTGGTGTAGGAGGACCAGTACTCGCCGACCAGCTTCCGCTGGGCCTTGAGCAGCTCCACCGCGGCCTGGAACTGGGTGGCGTCCAGCTCGTACGGATTGGTGATCTTCAGCTCGGGCCTGGTGGCCTTGAGGTAGAGCGCGGCGTCGGCGATGTAGATCGGCGAGTCGTACGCCGTGATCTTCCCCTGGTACGGGCTGCTGGGGTCGAAGACCGCACCCCACGAGGTGGGCGCGGTGGTGACCACCTTCGGGTTCCACATCAGCACGTTGGCGCCCCAGCCGTGCGGGATGCCGTACATCTGGCCGCCGACGGAGTTCCACGGGCGGTCCTTGAGGAAGTCCGAGATGGTCGCGTAGTTCGGCACCAGGCTGGTGTTGACCGGCGCGACGTCTCCGCCGTAGATGAGGCGCAGGGTGGCGTCGCCGGAGGCGGAGACGCCGTCGTACTGGCCGGTCTTCATCAGCGCCACCATCTCGTCGGAGGTGTTGCCGATCTTGACGTTGACCTTGCAGCCGCTCTGCGCCTGGAACGGCGTGACCCAGTCGACCTTCTTGTCGGTGGAGCCGTTCTCGGCGTAGCCGGCCCAGGCGATGAGGTTCAGCGTGCCCTCGCCCGCGCCGACCGCGCTCTGCATCGCGAGCTTCGGTGGCGCCGGGGGCGTGTTGCCGGCGGTGGTCGACCCGCTCGTGCCGGACGAGCCGCAGCCGGCCAGGGCCAACGTTGCGGCACCGAGGACCGAGGCCCAGCGCAGGGACGCTCGCATGGTGTCTCCCGTTCTCTCACCTGGGTGAGGCGTGTGTGGCCCCGGACGGCCCCGGCTCCGACCCTGACCCCGACGTCGGGGCCTGCGGGTCGGTGTTCTCGGGCGTGGGGGCGTGGGTCAGCTCGAAGGCATGCTCGGCGCGCCAGGCCAGCCGGACCCGCTGGCCGCGCAGTGCCGCGACGTCGGCGGCGGACTCCCGTCGGTTCTGTTGTACGGCGACGAGCTCGTCACCGGCGTCCAGCGCCACGACCAGGCGGGTGTTCGCCCCGGCGTACACGACCTCCCGGACCACCCCGTCGGCGGCGACCTCACCGCCGGCCAGCGCCGCGCCGGCCTCGACGACCCGCAGCTTCTCCGGCCGGATGCTGAAGGTGCCGTCCCGGCCGAGCACGGCGCGGGCCGCGTCGGGGTGGAGCAGGTTGGAGGTGCCGACGAAACCGGCGACGAAGGCGGTGCGGGGGCGCTCGTACACCTGGGCGGGCGGGCCGACCTGCTCCACCCGTCCCTGGTGGAAGACGGCGACCCGGTCGGACATGGTCAGCGCCTCCTCCTGGTCGTGGGTGACGAAGACGAAGGTGATGCCGACGTCGCGCTGGATGCTCTTGAGCTCGATCTGCATCTGCTCGCGCAGCTTCAGGTCGAGCGCGCCGAGCGGCTCGTCCAGCAGCAGCACCCGGGGCCGGTTGACGAGTGCCCGGGCCAGGG
This sequence comes from Actinomycetota bacterium, assembly GCA_016201065.1. Taxonomy (GTDB): domain Bacteria; phylum Actinomycetota; class Actinomycetes; order Mycobacteriales; family JACQDL01; genus JACQDL01. Next base: position 15,638 of record JACQDL010000054.1, on the reverse strand, counting down.
CGACCCGCTGCCGCTGGCCGCCGGAGAGCTGGGACGGCTTGCGGTCGCCGTAGCCGGGCAGCCGGACCGCCTCCAGCGCCTCGCCGGCCCGCACCCGCCGCTCCGCGCGCCGGACCCCCTTGACCCGCAGCCCGTAGCCGACGTTGTCGAGGACCGACATGTGCGGGAAGAGTGCGTAGTCCTGGAAGACGGTGTTCACATCGCGCTGGAACGGCGCCAGCGCCGTCACGTCGGCACCGCCGAGCCGGACCGTGCCGGCAGTCGGCAGCTCGAAACCGGCGATCATCCGGAGCACGGTGGTCTTACCCGACCCGGAGGGGCCGAGCATCGAGAAGAACTCACCGTCGGCGATGTCGAGGTCGACCCCGTCGACCGCGTGCACCGCACCCGCGCCGGTGCCGAAGGTCTTGCGCAACCCGGCCAGCCGCACCGCCCACCAGGTGTCGGGCTCGGTGTGCGGTGTCGCTGCCGCGTCTGGCACGTCCGTCACCGCCTCGTCCGGGGCCCCCCGACAGATCGACGGGTGCTGGCCTGGCGGGGCAGTCTACCTTCGATTCCGTTGTCGACGTGGCCTTTGGCAACTGATTTCGTAGATCTACGGTGTCCAGATCACGTAGCCGGCCACGAGATATGGTAAATCCATTTAGCCCAACCGGAGGGGAGGTCAGGCCTCCGACTGACCGCCCTACCGCGCCAAGATGGGCCTCCCTCACGCTCGGCACCGGAACCCTCCGGCGTGGTAATGGCTTACGGTAATGCCATGGGAGACGGCGAACCGGTCGAGTTGGCCACGGCAACCGAGGATGTCGTGCTGCGCCCGGTGACCGGCCGGAACCCGTTCGAGGAGGCGGTGGAGCGGATCGTTCAGGCGATCAAGCTCGGCGCCGTACGGACCGGTGAGCGGCTTCCGCCGGAACGTGAGCTCGCCACCCGGCTGGGGGTCAGCCGGGTCACGCTCCGCTCGGTGATCCGCGCCCTCCAGCAGGCCGGCTACGTCGAGTCCCGGCGCGGTCGGGCCGGTGGCAGCTTCGTCACCTGGCAGCCCCGCCCGCCTGATGATGAGGATGCCCGGGCAATCGCCGTCGGCATGGGCGACGACCTGCGGGACGCCCTGCGGTTCCGCTCGGTGCTCGAACCCGCTGCCTCGGCGTTCGCGGCGTCCGCAGCGCTCAGTCCGCAGCAGCGGGCCCTGCTCGCCGCCCGGCTCGACGAGACCTCCGCCGCGTCCCTGGAGGACTACCGGCTCGCCGACAGCCGGCTGCACCTGGCGATCGCCGAGCTGGCCGGGTCGCCTTCGCTGGCCGCGGCCGTCGCCGACGTCCGGGTCCGCCTCAACGACCTGCTCAGGGCGATCCCACTGCTGTCCGAGGCCGTCGCGCACTCCAACGAGCAGCACCACCGGATCGTCGGCGCGATCCTCCGCGCCGACCCGGTGACCGCCCGGTCGGCGATGGAGGAGCACCTGTCGGCCACCGCCGCCCTGCTGGCCGGTTTCCTCGGCTGAGCCGCGCGGCTGTTGCACCGCCCTCAGCGGCAGGCCGCCCGCATGTCGTCGACCACCCGTGCCGGATCCGCCATGGGATTGGCGGCGACCGACCGGAACCACTGCTCGCCGCGGACCTCGGTGAGCGAGACGAAGGAGCGGGTGAGCCGGGAGCGGACCGCGCCGAGGTCGGTCCCCGCCGGCCACCGCGCCGGCCAGCGTGCCGGCCGCCAGAGCACCACGCCCGTGCTCGGCCGGGTGAACAGCTCCAGCTCCGGCTCGGCCTCGATCCGGTCGGCCAGCTCCTCCGCCAGGACCATGCACCGGTCCAGCCGGGCCTCGACCCCGGAACGTCCCCACGCCAGCAGGGTCGCCACCAGCGGGAGGGCGGAGGCCCCGTGCGAGCCGAGCACGCCGACGTTCGGCACCGACAGGTAGCCGCCGCCGAAGGAGATCGCCTCGTGCGCCGTCGCCACGTCGGCGAACAGGACGGCCGCGCTCTCCTTGGGCTGGAACAGCCACTTGTGCGCGGACAGGCTGACCGAGTCCGCCCGCTCGATCCCGTCCAGCAGCGCCGCGTGGGTGCGGGTCAGCCGCAGCGGCCCACCCCAGGCCGCGTCGACGTGCAGCCATGCCGCACCCGCGCGGGCCGCTCCGGCGGTCATGCCGAGCGGGTCGATCGCGCCGGCGGCCACCGTGCCGGCGGTGAGCACCAGGGCGGCGTGCGAGACGTCCCCGACGGCGTCCGCGTCGAGGCGGTGGTCGGCGGTCGCGGGCACGGTCCGGAACCCCAGGCCGAGGATGTGCGCCGCCTTGCGGACGGAGAGGTGTGCCAGCTCCGAGCACACCACCTCGCGGACGCCGGCAACCTCGCGGGCGGCCCACAGGCCGGTGAGGTTGGCGACCGAGGAACCCGGTACGAGGTGCCCGCCGCGCATCCCGAGGAACGGCGCGAGCCAGCCCACCACCAGGCGTTCGAGCGTCCTGGCGGCCGGCGCGGTGTCCGGATGCAGGAGGTTCTGGTTCCGGCTGGCCGCCCACAGCGCGGCGGCCCAGGTCACCCAGGGCGTCGGCGGGTCCATGTGCGCGAAGAAGCCCGGATCACCCAGCCGGGTGGCACCGGTGAGAGCGGGACCGGCCAGCTGGCGCAGCGCCTCCTCCGGTCCGACGCCGACCTCCGGCAGCAGCTCCGGCAGGCCGGGACCGGTCTGCTCCGGCACCGGTCGGGGATCGGGTGGCGGCGCCGCCGCGGCGCCGAGCAGCTCCACCGCGAGGCGCAGCCCGGCCGCGTCGAACCCGAAGCCCCACTCCCCCGCGGGATCGATCCCGGCCTCTTCAGCCCCGGCCTGGTCCATTTCGTGTCCCCGCTCCCGCCGGTTGACAAGACTGGCGCGTAAATTATCATATGGTCATGCCAAATAGTGTTAGCGCCATGCCGCCGGGCGCAGATCCGGCGGGCGCACGCTACGAGACCTACATCGTCGCGCTCCCGGACCCGGCCACGCTCCGCTGTCTCGCCTGGTGGCCCGCCACCGGGTTGGTCATGGCCGACGCGATGCACGACGACGGCACGCCCGTGGAAATCGCCCCCCGCCATGTCCTCGCCGAGCATGTCCGGCTGGCCGCCGGTGCCGGCCTGCTCCCGGTCACCGACCCGGTCGGCTATCTCGCGGAGATCGAAGCCGCGTGGCGCCGCCGTGACGGCGTCGCGGCGGCTGCCGGGTACACCGAGGACGCGGTGCTCGTCTACGGCAACGCGCAGACCAGGACCGGCGAGGCGCTGCGCCAGTGGCCCCAGCAGTGGTTCGACTTCGCGCCCGACCTGCGCATCACGAAGACCTTCCGATCATTCGCCGGCGACTGCCTGGCCAGCGAGTGGGAGAGCACCTACACCCACCCGGTGTCCGGCGAGACCGTGCACGAGCGGGGCGCGGAGTTCTTCTTCATCCGGATCGACGGCAAGGTCTACCGGCATCACATGTTCGAGCACACATGGCTGGATGACCAGCAGGAGCAGGCGTGGCCGGCGATCTGACCCGTCGGTCCCCCCGTGCCCTGGCAGGTCATACCGTCAGCCGTCCCGGCTAGCTGGCCGTCCCGTTCGCCGCGGCGCCGTTGCTGCTGCGCGGGTGCCCGACATGCAGTACATGCCCGACATGCAGTGCGTGCCCGGCATGGTCGCGGGCCCGCGCCAGCAGGTCACTGGCCTGACCGCCGACCAGGCCGGCCGTGGTCTGCACCGCCGGATGGTCCCTGACCTGGCGGGCCACCCGGACCAACTCCTCGTACCGCTGGTGGCCGGCCTTGCTGCCGAGCACGTAGCCCACGCCGAACCCGACCACGAAGCCCATCTTGCCCACGTCAGCCTCCGATCCGCCGGGCAGCCGGCTCGCGGCGCCCCGTGCTCCGCCCGGCACGCGCCCCACCGACGGGGCCCGCCCGTCGACGTCAGTACCCGACAATGAGGTAGGCTAGCCCCTCGACGCGGTAGGCGACCGCGCATTCCCCTGTAGCTCAATTGGCAGAGCATGCGACTGTTAATCGCAGGGTTGCTGGTTCAAGTCCAGCCGGGGGAGCAACACCGCAGGTCAGCGGCCATCTGGCCGCTATTTTCTTGATCTTTCACGGTCACGTGCATGGTATGCGCATGGCTCTCGGAGCCGCTGGCGGTGCCGGTGGCCGCCTCGCTGGCGGTGCCGCGGCCGAAGTAGCGTCCTGGGTCATGGAGACCTTGGCGGGCCTGCGTCTCCCTTGCCCCGACCCGGCCGACGAGCCGGGTGGTGCCGTCGTAGTCGCGGTAGTAGGCCATCGCCCGGAGCCGACCGGCGCCCGGCTCTGGCAGCACGCCGGCTGACCGGCCGCCGTCGATTCCGGGGAGACGACATCCGGCTAGAACGGTTGCCAACCGTGCCGGCAGGGTGCCGTGACGGTCAGCATGGGCTCGGTGCCACGCAATCCGACCGGGCACGCGCCGTCAAAGCGGGCGCTACCCAGTGGACCTGCGTCTGTCACAACAATCCGGACCTTCCGGGCGGGTGTACCCGGTCGCTCGAAACGAGACTCAAACCACCGCTGGCTGACGGCCCGACGCCACCGATCATCCGATGACTGGGCCTGGCGCGGGACCGGGGACAAAAAACCGATAGATCCACTGGTCCTTTGATTCGTGATCAATCCGGACCCGCCATGTGTAACGCTGACCGATGGCCAGCGGCAGGCCGTTCGTGAACGCCAACACGACACTCACGCGCGCTGGGAGCATGCGGCGCGGAATGTTGGTGCCGGCGGGGAACTTCGGCTCCTCAAGCGTCACGGCCTGCCCGACCCGCATCTTCTGAGGCTGGTCGGGTGCCGGACCTGGCAACGCGACCACTTGGCCAGAGTCGTCCTCAAGAATGATCTCTAGCGCACATTCCTCACCGTAGTACTCGGGAGGAACGAAAATCGTCACAACCAACGCGAAGGCTGCCGTCAGCCCGGCCACAGGCACGAACCCGACCGCGTTCAAACCGCCACCGAGCAGGTTGATCTTGCCTGCGGCGTCTGTGGCCGCGTAGTCCGCAAGTTCAAGCGAAACCGTTGCCGCCTCTGCGATCGCACTCACGCAGCAGACCGTACTCCACCCACGACCGTATGCACACACACAGCTACCGAACCCCCAGATCCCGCCGTCCCGGAAGCCCCAGTAGACACGCTCAAAGCGTAGTAGGTACCTCCGGCGGCAAGCAGCCGTGACAGGTACGACGGTACCGAGGCCAACGTCACAGGTTCCGCCTCGGCCAGCATCCGATCGAATTCGTTCTCCGAAACATCGAACTCGTCAAATTCGGCCGAATCGGCCGAATCATCCGAATCGGTCATCATCCGCGGTTCCCTCCCCTGGACACAAGCGCCGTCCGCAGGCTCCATGTGCCGTCCGTCTCATCGACGGGCTGCAAGATCACCTTAAGGGTCCTACCTGACTCTGTGAGGCCGATCAGCAGAAGCCGCCGGCCGTGGACAGGGTGCTCATGCCACCCGGTACGAATCGGCGCGGCGCAGGCTTCACGGACCTCGTCTGGCGTCACGCCGTGCTTGCTTTGGATCTTCTGAGCCATGATGGGACTGATGTACACCGAGCCGACGTAAAACCTCACGCTGCGTAAGCATGCCAGATGCCGTGATGAACCCTCCCAACATGACAGCCAGCCCGTACAACCAACAGTGTCACCGAGTTTCCGCCGGCCTACAAGTGGTAGGTAGTACGCCCAGCCGCCAGCTGGTCCCGCGATACTTGCCGCATGCGCACAGACGGGCAGGTGTTGCCGGACCTCGCCGAGACGGCAGTCCTTCATCGGCATGGACACGAATGGAACGGCGGCTGGGGCGGGCTGGACGCTGACCTGAAGACCAAGGCAGACAAGGAGATCGACCGTCTCCAGCACGGTCCACGCTGAACGCCTGCCCCGCTCAGTGGCCCGAAACCACCGGCAACCCGCGCAGACCACACGTGGCTGACGCGGCAGCAGGGTCAGCGGCCGAAGGCGTCATGAGCGTGCAGCCAAGAGCTTGGCGAGGGTGGCGCCGAAAACAGGAGTGTTGCGTCCGCCGAGCAGCTCGGCGATCTCCACAGCAGTACGGGCGGGTCCGTGCCGGCCGGTTCGCGCAGCGACGTCCACCACAGCCTGCATGACAACTGCTGGTCGCCCGTCCAGCACACCGAGCAGGAACTCGTCGGTGGTCTCCACCCTGAGCCCAGCCGGCAGCAGCCGAGGGAATCCACGCCGGTCGTCACTGACGATGATGTGTGCGCCACCGATCATCGCAGCGGCGACGACGTGCGCGTCGTTCGCCGAGGATGGCGGCGCTCCACAGCGGCCGGTAGACCCCGGCGGCGGCGCATTGCAGCAGAACGTCGCGTTGCAGGCCGGGTACGAGGACGCAGGTGTCGAGCAGGGCGGTGAACGCCAACGGCTCAGCCCCTCACGCGGTGAGCCCGCGCATGCGCCAAGGCCTCTCGCACAGCCTGCGGATCGTTGTCGTAGAGGCCGAGCAGTTCGGAGTCGGCGACCATGTCGGACAGTGCCTGCTCGGCATGGCGGCGCTGCCGGTCCTGGTGCTCCAGGACGTCAACGAGCCGCAGCCGGCGGTGCCGGCCGGGCTGCTCAAACGGGATCTGCCCCGCGTCCAGCAACCGCACCACCGTCATCCGGGAAACACCGAGCAGGTCAGCCGCCTCCTGCGTGGACAACGTCAGGTGATGCGGTGCGACCGTCACCGCCAACCCGGCCCTCATCGCGACAGCGACCTGGACCAGAACGTCGAGCAAGCCGTCCGGCAACTCGATCTCGTGACCGTCAGCGGCGACCAGCCTCGTCCCGCCTGACGCGGCGTCACGGCCGCGGGCCCGCAGCGCGGCGAGGAAGTCCAAGACGTCGGCCTGCTCCGACCCGGGAAGATAGGTACGGTCGTCAAGATCTGGCTGCGCACTCATGACACTCCCCCTGACTCACTACGCACATCATGTTCGATTTGAGCGCATGAGTCAACAGCGGGGCCGACACCGACATCGCCCGGCCAAGCTCCCTGTACCCGTTCGGGCGACTCCACGCCGAGCGCCCTCGCCCGACCGGCTGCTGACGCACCACGCCGGTAGATTGACGCCGTCGAGTTGACCCTGCGCGGCGAGGGACGGGGACGGTACAGATGGCCGGGACGCTGCTGACGCTGCCGGAGGCTGGGCACCTCGTCCGGGTACGAGGTCAGCAGTGGGTCGTCACCAACGTCCGGCACAGCCACCTGCCGCAGGACGAGATCGCCGCCCACCGCCTGCCCGGCCGGACCCTGGTGACGCTCGCGAGCGTGAGCGACGACGACCTGGGCGACGAGCTGACGGTCGTCTGGGAGATCGAGCCCGGCCGGGAGGTCGTCCCCGCCAGCCAGCTACCGGAGGTCACCGAGACCGGGTGGGACGACCCGCAGGAGCTGGGCGCGTTCCTGGACGCGGTGCGCTGGGGCACGGTGGCCAGCGCCGACACGACGACCCTCCAGGCGCCGTTCCGGTCCGGGATCACGATCGAGGAGTACCAGCTCGAACCGGTCGCCCGGGCCCTGGCCATGCCGCGGGTCAACCTGCTGATCGCCGACGACGTCGGCCTGGGCAAGACCATCGAGGCAGGGCTGGTCGCGCAGGAGATGCTGCTGCGGCACCGGGCCCGGCGGATCATCGTGGTCTGCCCGGCTCCGCTCACGCTGAAGTGGCGGGAGGAGATGGCGGAGAAGTTCGGCCTGGACTTCGCCGTCCTGTCCGCCGCCGCGCTCCGGGAGCTGCGGCGCAGCCACGGGTTGCAGGCCAACCCGTTCACCGTCCATCCCCGCACGATCATCAGCCTGCCGTGGCTGCGGACGCCACGGGTGCAGCGGCTGCTCGACGAGGTGCTGACCCCGCAGGCGCGCCACCCCGGCTTCTTCGACCTGCTGATCGTGGACGAGGCGCACCACTGCGCGCCACCGGCCCCCCGCCGGGGCAACGGCTACGCCGTCGACAGCCTCCAGACCCAGGCGGTACGCCGGCTCGGCGAGCACTCCCAGCACCGGCTGTTCCTCTCCGCGACCCCGCACAACGGCTACAGCGAGTCCTGGCAGGCGCTGCTGGAGATCCTCGACCCGCAGCGGTTCGCCCGCGGGGTCGAACCGGACCGGGCGGCCGTCGACCAGGTGATGGTCCGCCGGCTGAAGGACACCCTGCGCAAGCCGGACGGCACGCCGCGGTTCCCCGGCCGGGTCACCCGCGCCGTCGAGGTCGACTACCCCGAGCAGGAACTCCGCGCGCATGCCCTGCTCACCCGCTACCTGGCGTCCCGGCGGCGGGCCGCCGCCCGGGCCAGCACCGACGGGGACCGCACCCGTGGCAACGACCTGGTCGCGCTGCTGCTGAAGAAGCGGCTGTTCTCCTCCCCCGCCGCGTTCGCGCACACCCTGGCCGCGCATGCCGAGTCGGTGGCCGGCGGCACCGCCAGCGGCACGCCCGCACCGGTGACCCTTCCCGACTGGTACGACGACGTGCTCGGCTGGGACGAGGCCCTGCTGGACGACGAGACCGGCACCGAGGCCGAGCGGGCGCTCCTCGACCAGGTGGCCGCCGGGGAGCCGGGCGCCGACGAGGACGAAACGTCCCTGCTCACCGAGCTCCAGGACTGGGTCGACCGGCACGCCGCCCCCGCCGACGCGAAGGCCACCGCGCTGATCGCCGAGCTCGACCGGGTGGTCCGCCCCGGTGGCGACTGGAGCATGGGCGAGCGGGTGATCGTCTTCACCGAGTACGTCGACACCCAGACCTGGCTGGCCGGGCTGCTGCACGCGCGCGGCCTTGGCGGGGACCGGCTCGGGCTGCTGCACGGCGGGATGGACGAACGGCGCCGCGAGCACCTCAAGGCCGCCTTCCAGGCCACCCCGGACCGGCACCCGATCCGCATCCTGCTCGCCACCGACGCCGCCAGCGAGGGCATCGACCTGCAACGGCACTGCCACCGGGTGATCCACTACGACATCCCGTTCAACCCCAACCGGCTGGAGCAGCGGATCGGCCGGGTCGACCGGCACGGCCAGCACCACACCGTCGAGGTCGCGCACTTCGTCGGCTCCGGGTGGCAGCACGCGGCGGCCGGGTCCCAGGAGGCTGACCTGGAGTTCCTGGCCCGGGTCGCGACCAAGGTCGCCACCGAGCGCGCCGACCTGGGCAGCGTGAACCCGGTGCTGGCCACCGCCGTCGAGGCCCGGATGCTGGGCCGGCCGGTGCTGGTCGACCCGACGACGGTGACCGCCAAACCGACCACCCAACTGCTGCGCGCCGAACGTGACCTGCGCGAGCAGGCCCAACGGCTGCGCGCGCAGCTCGACATCAGCACCCGGCGGCTGCACGTGGCCCCACCCAACGTGCGCCGGGTCGTCGACGTCGCGCTGCGGCTGGCCGGGCAACCCCCGCTGGTCGAGGCCGACCCGCTCCGGCCGGCGGAGATCGCCCCGCCGACGCTGCGGTCGGGCTGGGAACGCACCGTCGTCGACCTGGCCGACCCGCTGTCGGGCGAGCCCCGACCGCTGACCTTCGACGGCGCGGTCGCCGCCGAGCGGGACGACATCGTCCTCGCCCACCTGGAGCATCCCCTCGTCGCGCACAGCACCCGCCTGCTGCGCAGCGCCATCTGGGGCGGGCGGACCGCCCTGCGCCGGGTCGCCGCCGTGCGGGCCACCCTGCCGGCGGGCACCGACGTCGACGGTCCGCTGGTCGCGGTGTTCTCCCGCCTCGTCGTGATCGGGGCCGACGGCACCCGGCTGCACGAGGAGGTCATGCTCACCGGCCGGCTGCTGCCCGCCGACCCGCCCGGCGCCGCCGTCCCGGACGGGTCCCGGGCCCGGGGCCGCTCCCGCCGCCTGGAACTGGACGCGCCCCGCAACGCCGCGGTCCGGGATGCCGTCGAGGCGGCCCTCGAACCGTCCGCCTGCCACCCCGCGCCCGAATCGTCCCGGGCCCGGCTCGCCGCGGAGTGGGACACCCTGAAAGACCCACTCGCCCAGGACGTGCGGGTCCGCGCCGAGGAGCGGGTGGCGTCGCTGACCCGCACCCTCACCCGGCGGGCCGAGGAGGACACCCGCCGGGTGAACGGCGTGTTCGATCAGCTTGCGGCGATGCTCCGGGGCGCGCTGGCCGGCGACGGCGTACAGCAGCGGAGCCTGGACGAGCTGCTCGCCGAGGAACGGCAGCAGTGGGAACGGGACCGCGCGGCGTGGCAGGCCCGCCTCGACGATCTGCCCGAAGAACGCGACCGGGAGCTGGCCGCGGTCACCGCCCGCTACGCCGGGGTGCGGGACCTGGTCTTCCCCTTCGCGGTCGCGCTGATCGTCCCAGAGCTCACCGGCCCGGAGGTGGCCCGGTGAGGACGGGGGCACGCCGGCACGGCGGCGGCGCCGGTGCGGCGACCCGCCGGGCGCACGCCTGGCTGGAGCTGCTCCAGACCTCCGGACCGTTCCTGACCCTGCCGGTGGTGGCCCGGGTGTTCCCCGATGGCCTGCCGGCCGTCCCGACCGTTCAGCGCGCGCAGCTGCGCGCCCTGGTGGCGCGGATGCTCGACGACGGCGGCGCGTCCCGGCACGCGGTCGTCGGGTCGCTGCTGCGTGACGTCCTCGGTTGGGGCGAGCGCCTGCTGCTCGACGACGAGGTCCCCGCCGCGCTGGCCGAGCCGGTGGTGGAGCACGGGTTGACGTTGCGCCCCGACCTCGCCTTCCACGTCCCACCGACCGCCGCCGCCGCCGCCGCCGCCGACGACGACGACGACGAGGAGCCGTACCGGCTGCTCGGCATGCTCGCGCCGTGGGGCGCGCACCCGCTGGCCCGCACCACGACCGGCGGCTGGACGGCCAGCCCCGCCGAACGCCTCGCCGTCCTGCTGCGCGCCCGGGACGTCCCGATCGGGGTGGTCACCGACGGCCGCTGGTGGGCCATCGTCTGGGCGCCGCGCGGCGGCACGACCGGTGTCGCGGTGTGGGACGCGGCGGTCCTCAGCGAGGAGCCGGACTCGCTGCGCGCCCTGGTCGCCCTGCTGGGGCGGGCCCGGTTCCTCGGCGTCGCCGCCACCGACACCCTGCCGGGGCTGCTGGCGGAAAGCCTGGCGGCGGCCGAGGAAGTCACCGAAACCCTGGGCCGGCAGGTCCGCGAGGCCGTCGAGCTGCTGATCCTCACCCTGGACCGGCTCGACGCGGACAGCGACGGCACGCTGCTCGCCACGGTCAGCGACGACGAGCTGTACGCCGGCGCGGTCACCGTGATGATGCGGATCGTCTTCCTGCTCTTCGCCGAGGACCGCCGGCTGCTGCCCAGCGACGACGACCTGTACCTGGCCGGCTACAGCGTCTCCACCCTCGTCGAGCAGCTGGAGCAGCGTGCCCAGCTCGCCGGGGAGCAGGCGCTGGAGCACCGCACCGGCGCCTGGCCCCGGGTCCTGGCGACCACCCGCGCGCTACACGGCGGGGTGGCCCACGAGGACCTACGGCTGCCCGCCTACGGTGGCAGCCTCTTCGACCCCGCCACGTACCCGTGGCTGGAGGCCGCCGACCGGATCGACGACCGGACCGTGCTGCGGATGCTGCGCGCCGTGCAGTACGTCGAGCTGGACGGGGAACGGCGCCGGCTCACCTTCCGCGCCCTGGACGTGGAGCAGATCGGCTACGTCTACGAGGGGCTGCTCGAACTGGAGGTCCGCACCGCCACCGAGGTCACCCTCGGGCTCGGCCGGCCGAAGGACTGGCCACGCGGCAAGGAACCCACCGAGATCCCCATCACCCAGGTCGCCGGCTGGCTGAACGAGGTCCCGCCCCGCCTGGCCACCCACCTCAGGACCCGGCTCGGACGGTCGGAGAGCGTGGTCGAGCGGGCCCTGCAACGCCGCCTGGAGGAGCACGAACGGGTCGCCGTCAGCCGGGCCACGGCCGGCGACGGCGGGCTGGCGGCGGCGATCCTCCCCCTCGCGCCGGTGCTGCACTGGCACGACGGCGGCGTACCGGCGATCACCCTGGCGGGCCGCCGGTACGTCGCGCCGAGCACCCGGCGGGCCGCCACCGGCACCCACTACACGCCGCGATCACTGGCCGAGGATGTCGCCGCCGGGGCCCTGGAGCCGCTGGTGTACCGGCCGGGGCCGCTGGAGACCGCCGACCGGGCGGCATGGCACCTGCGCCCCTCGACGTTCATCGAGACCCTGACGGTCGCCGACATCGCGATGGGCTCCGGCGCGTTCCTCGTCGCCGCCTGCCGGTACCTCGCCGACCGGATGGTCGAGGCGTGGCAGGCCGAGGGGCGCGACGACGCGCTGCGGGCCGCCCGCGCCGCCGAGGGTCGGGGTGGTGGGCGGTTGGACGCCGACGCCGAGGTCGAGCATGTCGTCCTCACCGCCCGGCGGATCATCGCCGAACGCTGCCTCTACGGGGCCGACATCAACCCGCTCGCGGTGGAGATGGCGAAGCTGTCGCTGTGGCTGGTCACGATGGACACCGAGCGCCCGTTCGGTTTCCTCGACGACCGCCTCGTCGCCGGTGACTCCCTGCTCGGCCTCGTCGACGTCGCCCAACTGGAGTCGATCCACGTCGACCCGGCGGCCGCGCGCGCGGAGTTCGACTTCTCCGGCGACTGGCGGCTCCGCCTGGAGCAGGCCGCCGACCTGCGCCGGCAGATCACCGCCAGCCCGGTCGTCACCGTCCGGCACGTCGAGCACAAGCAGCGGCTGCTCGCCGAGGCGGCCGGGCTCACGGCACATGTGTCCGCGATCGCCGACACGATCACCGGGGTCGGCCTGCGCACCGCCCCGGTGCGGAGCGCCAAGCAGGTGAACGCCGAGTTCGCCGCCCTGCGGATGGAGATCGGCAACGGCACCGTCACGACCGTCCAGGAGCTGGCCCGACGTGACCTGCAAGCCGGCCTGCCCGACGGCAAGGAACCGCGCCACCCGCTGCACTGGCCGATCACCTTCCCCGAGGTCCTCGTCGACCCCCGCGACCCCGGCTTCGACGCGATCATCGGCAACCCGCCCTTCCTGGGCGGGCAGAAGCAGTCCGGTGCGCTGGGCCCCGACTACCTGGCCTGGCTGCAACGGTGGGACGGCAACGGCGTCAAGGGCAGCGCCGACCTCGCCGCCCGGTTCGTGCTGCGGGCCCAGAAGCTGCTGAACTCGCGCGGTCAGCTCGGCTTCATCACCACCAACACCCTCGTGCAGGGCGACACCCTTCAGGTGGGGCTCGCCCAGGCCACCGCCCGGGGCCTGACCGTCCGTGCCGGCCGCACCAGCCACCCGTGGCCCAGCGCGAGCGCGAGCCTGGAGATCGTGGACGTCTGGGCCAGCCACGCCCCGGTCAGCCGGAAGGGCTCGCGGGTCCTCGACGGCGAGGAGGTCCCGACCATCGGCGCCGACCTCGAACCCGTCGGCCGGGTCACCGGCCGCCCGTTCCGCCTCGCCGAGAACGACAACATCGCCTTCCAGGGCTCGAACGTGCTCGGCCTCGGTTTCACCCTGACCCCGCAGCAGGCGCAGGCTCTGGTCGCCCGCGACCCCCGCAACGCCGAAGCGCTCCAGCCGTACGTCATCGGCCAGGACCTCAACCAGCGCCCCGACCACTCCGCCAGCCGCTGGATCATCAACTTCCGCGACTGGCCCCTCGACCGTGCCGAGACCTACCCCGACCTCATCGGCATCGTCCGCCGCCTCGTCAAACCCGAACGCGACCACAACAACCGCACCAACTACCGCGACTTCTGGTGGCGATACGGCGAGCATCGGCCTGGCCTGTACAGGGCGATCGGCGGCCTCGACCACGTCCTCGCCCTGTCGCTGGTCAGCAACCTCGTTCTCCCCGTCCGCGTCCCCACCGGTCCCGTCTTCGCGCACGTGTGCGGGGTGTTCGCCCTCGACGGGTTCGCGGACCTCGCCTTCCTGTCCTCCTCGGCGCACTTCGTCTGGACCGTCCGCTACGCATCAACCCTGGAAACGCGAATCCGCTACACGCCGTCCGACGTGTTCCTCACGCTCGCCCGGCCGGCGCACGCACCGGAGCTGGCGGTGCTCGGGGAGCGGCTGGATGGGGGGCGGCGGGAGGTCATGCTGGGCCGGGCGTGGGGGCTGACCACGACGTACAACGCGGTCCACAACCCGGCCGTCCGCGACCCGGAGATCGTCGAGCTGCGCGAGATCCACGAGGCCATCGACCACGCCATACTGGCCGCCTACGGCTGGGACGACCTCGACCCACGGATCGGCCACCACCCCACCAAGATCGGCACCCGCTGGACCGTCGACCGCGACGCCCGCTTCGAGCTCCTCGACCGGCTCCTCGAAGAGAACCACCGCCGCCACGCCACCGAGCCGGGAACATGACCGCGCGCCTGACGACGTTGTCGGCGGTCGCCCCTACCGTCTTCACGACATTCCAGCGTCCCCCAGGGAGGGCTCGTCGGTGCATCAGGACCCGCAGACCAGCCAGGGGTGGCGTGACGTCGCCTCCGAGCGGGCATCGGATGCCGTGGTGCTGACCAGCGGGTGTCGCCACCTTGCGGCGCTGTACATGTGGGAACCGCGCTACGCGCCGCGAAGTTCCCGGTACCTGCTGAGCACTTCCTTCACGGCATCCGTTACGGGCGGCTCCTTGTTGATCGGCGTCCAGGTGTAGGCGTCATGCTCTTGCAGCTCGACTGGTTCCGGGCTTGTCACGTCCACGGTGAAGTTGAACTGGCGGCTCTTCTTGCCGCTTCCGGACGTGTAGTCGAAGCTTCCGAGGTAGTCACCGAGCGCGTCCACGTCGAGGCCGGTCTCCTCCTTGACCTCGCGAATGAGCGCGGTGTCCAGTGCCTCACCTGGCTCGACCTTTCCGCTTGGCAACTCGAAAATGCCGCCCATGAAGTCATCCTCGGGGCGTTGCAGCAACAGCACCTTGTCGTCGTGCTCGACGACCGCGCCAACGACGAATTGCTGCACCCCATCGCCTTCGGCTTCGATGGTGAGTAGGCGGAGAAGGAACGAGTGATCCATGCCATTACCTTATCAGGTCGCGGTAACGCTCAGTAACTTTGCGGAACGCCCCGATGTATTGGTCTACCAGTGGCAAGTCCTCCTCCCGATGCCACACCGGAAGCTTGAGCGTGTCCCGGTGGACCGCTTCGGCGTGCGGGAAGTCGCCCGGCCGGTAGGTCACAATGCCCTGGATGTCGGGAAAGATCGGGCCGGGCTCCTGGAACAGCGGCAGGAGGTTCAGCGGGCACGTCGAGCCGGGCCGGTCCAGCTCGCGGCAACCCTCGGCCTTGAGCGCGTCGTAGAAGCGCTCGACCGGTAGGCCGCCCAGCTCGTTACTACGGTACTGGAGGATCAGGCCGTACCACGACGACTGGCGGGCGGGGCCCAGCCGCGGCACCGCGACGCCGGGCAGGTCGTCCAGTTGCTCGCACAGATGGGCCGCGATGCGCTGGCGCCCGGCGAGGTCAATGCCAGCGACTTAAGGGATTTCCGGGTGTCTTGGCTAGGCGACAGCTGGTTACGTTCAGTGACGCAGGGCGGGGGTGGCGGGGCCGGCACCCTTCGGCCCGGCTGAACCCTGGGAAAGAAGGAGGCTCCTGGTAGAAGAGGAGTGTCGAATTCACACT